>NZ_JBVIOL010000031.1:0-66224 GCF_055578825.1 Streptomyces sp. NPDC032822
GGGCGCCATCAACGTTCTACGGGCCGGGCTGGTCCATCGCAACGCCAACCCGGCATAGCGAGAAGCCCCCGGCTTCAGCCGGGGGAGGAGTCACGAAGCCTTCCACCGATGCCGTAGCCGAAGGACTCATCCATCTCCGGGCAGCAGGCGTGAGCCTGGTGCTCGACCTGCGGGGCAACGGCTTGCCTGCGGTGCTCCACTGGGGTTCCGATCTCGGCGACCGCACCCAGCAGGAGCTGTCACAGCTGGCCACTGCCGTCACCTTGCCGAACATGCCCGGGTTCCACGACGTCGTGCCGCGGGTCGCGTTGCTGCCCGAGCACGGCACCGGATGGCCCGGACAGCCGGGATTGACCGGACATCGCCAAGGCGCCGACTGGTCACCTCTGTTCACCCTCGACTCGGTGGATACTGTCGGCCGCTCAGTACAGATTCGGGCCGCCGACACCGCCGCCTGGCTCGGTCTCGTCCTGGAGGCTGGGCTCACCCCTTCCGGGCTGGTGCGGATGCGAGCAGCCATACGTAACAACGACTCCGTACGGCCGTACACGCTCGACGGCTTGATGCTCGCGCTGCCGGTCCCTGATGCCGCCACCGAACTGCTCGACCTCACCGGCCGCTGGTGCCGTGAACGCGCCCCGCAGCGCCATCCGTTCCACGCCGGCACCTGGCTGCGCGAGACCCGCAGCGGACGCACCGGCCACGACGCCGCCTTGGTCCTGACGGCCGGCACACCAGGCTTCGGCTTCGGCCACGCCGAAGTGTGGGGTCTGCACATCGCCTGGAGCGGCAACCACCGGATCCTGGCCGAACGGCTGCCCACCGGCCGCCCGACCCTCGCAGCCGGCGAACTGCTGCTTCCGGGCGAGGTGATCCTCGGCCCCGGCGAGCAGTACACGGGCCCGTGGCTCTACGGCTCCCACAGCGACCAGGGCCTGGACGGACTGTCCGCCCGCTTCCACGATCACCTCCGCGCCCGCCCGCGACATCCACACCGGCCCCGACCGGTGGTGCTCAACACCTGGGAAGCCGTCTACTTCGACCACGACCTCGACAAGCTCACCCACCTCGCCGACCTCGCCGCGGAAGTCGGCGTGGAACGCTTCGTCCTCGACGACGGCTGGTTCCGCCACCGCCGCGACGACCGGGCCGGACTCGGCGACTGGTACGTCGACGAGACCGTCTGGCCCGACGGCCTGCGCCCGCTGATCGACCGTGTCCGCGTGCTCGGGATGGAGTTCGGCCTGTGGGTCGAACCGGAAATGGTCAACCCCGACTCCGACCTGGCCCGTCTCCACCCCGAATGGATCCTGGCCACCGGCGGCCGCACCCCTGCCGACCGCCGCTCCCAGCAGGTCCTGGACCTTACCCACCCCGAGGCGTACGCGTACATCCTGGAGCGACTCGACCAGCTGCTCACCGAGTACGACATCGCCTACCTCAAGTGGGACCACAACCGCGAACTGGTCGACGCCGGCCACTCACCGAACGGCGAACCCGCGGTCCACCGCCAGACCCTCGCCGTCTACGCCCTGCTCGACGAAGTACGCGCACGCCATCCGCGCCTGGAGATCGAATCCTGCGCCAGCGGCGGAGGACGGGTCGACCTCGCCATCCTGGAGCGCACCGACCGCGTCTGGGCCAGCGACTGCAACGACGCCCTGGAGCGCCAGTCCATCAACCGCTGGACCGGTCTGCTCGTGCCACCCGAACTCGTCGGCTCCCATATCGGCGCCGCCCGCTCCCACACCACCGGCCGCACCCACGACCTCGCTTTCCGGGCCGGCACCGCGCTCTTCGGCCACCTCGGCATCGAATGGGACCTGACCCGCGCGAGCGAGAGCGAACGCACCGAACTCGCCCACTGGGTCTCCCTGCACAAGCAGCTCCGCGGCCTGCTGCACACCGGCCGTGTCGTCCGCGTCGACCATGCCGACCCGGCCCTGTGGGCCCACGGCGTCATCTCCCACGACCGCGCCGAAGCCGTCTTCGCCCTCGCCGCCACGGCCACCCCGGTCGCCGCCCACCCCGGCACACTACGGCTGCCCGGCCTCGACCCGAACACCACCTACCACCTGCGCCCACTGCCCCCGGCCGACCACGCCCTCGGCATGGCACGCGGAACCCCCGCCTGGTGCACCAAGGACGGCCTCACTCTGCCCGGCAGTGTCCTGGCACACGTCGGCATCCAGATTCCCACCCTCCACCCCGAACAACTCATCCTGCTCCACCTCACGAGCAGCCCTTCCACCCCCTGAGGGCCCGCCCCCGCTCGGCCGGCCTCCCCGTTCAGGCGCCGAGCGGCTCACGGCTGGTGAGGGCGGACGGGCACCGCTCGCCGAGACAGCCTCGGCGGCACACCCTCGTCGAGCCGGTACGGCGGCTGCCTGTCCTCGCGCGACTTCCCCATGCCGCCCACCGGTGGTCCACCGCGTCACAGTGGCCGCTTTGAGCCGCGGATGCCGGACCGGGGCGGCGCCGTCAGCCTGCCGTGGGCGGTGGTGTCGGTGAGGAGCTTTCCTGAGTGGCGCCTCCGGAGGAGAACAGGCGCAGCCCTCCCTGGGAGGCGAGCCTGGCTCGACGGTGAAGATGGTGAGGGCGAGGCCGGGTGCGACGATCATCTTCAGGCGCTCCCAGGACGGAGTGAGGTCGCCAACCACCGGGTGGTGGAACCGTTTCGCTCCGGTGCCGTGGGTGCCGTGCAGGCGGACGCTGCGACCGGCCCAGCGGGTGCGGAACGCTTGCCGTAGTGGAGGCCGGTGCCCCGGACGGCGGGGGAGTCCCGGTGGTGTCAGGTGCCGGCATCGACGCGGGTGCGGTCCCCTCGGGACGGCGGTCGGCACGCTTCCATCCCCTCGGGGAGATCACCGGGGGCTGGGGCGAGGGCCTCGCCGTGGCCCGGGCGGATCTGGTCGCTCCCCGTCCGCGCTGGGGACGGATGGGGAGCGGCCACCCGAGTGCGGCAGGGTCCGGGGTCAGCGGCCGAGGGCCTTCTGCAGCTGCTGCTTGTTCATGGAGGAGCGGCCCTCGATGTTGCGCTTCTTCGCTTCCGCGTAGAGCTGGTCCTTCGTGGGGCCCTGGGCGCCGCTGTGTGAACGCTGTCCGCCGCGCTGGGAGGCGGACTTCGGGTCGCGTGTGGAGGTCTTGCCGGGGTTTTTGGCCTCGCCGGAGCGGGCGCGTTCCTTGTTCACGGTGCGGGAAGCGATCTCCTTGGCCCGCGGTGTGGGTTCGCCCCGCTGTTCGGCGCTCTCCTTGATGTGCTCGTACTGTCGTTCCCGCTTCTTGTTCGATCCGGCCGGCATCGCGTAACTCCTCTCGCGTCGGCGTCCTGGTGAACGCATGACGGGTTCCCGTGCCGCGGATTGCTTAACGCACCGCCCGGCCGGCGCCCGGCGCCTCGCGACCCGCGACCCGCGACCCGGGGTGTCTCTATGCCGGGCGGGAGACCACGGCGACCGCCGTGGAGAGCTGGTGTTGCAGGGGTTCGGGCAGGGGTGTTCCGTTGACCGTGTCCACGAGGTGTTCGGCCAGGTGGTGGAGTTTGGTGTTGGTGCGCTGGGAGACGTCGACCAGGACGTTCCAGGCGTCGTCCGCGCTGAGTCCGAAGGAGGCCATCAGGACTCCGCGGGCCAGGTCGATGACCGGCCGGGTCTGCATGGCCCGTTTGAGCTGGACCACTTCGATGCGGAGTTCCTCGGCGTCGTCCGGCTCCCCGTTCTCCTCCATGGGCTGGTCCGAGGTGGCGGAGGTTTCGTTCCGGACGTCGGCACGCCCGCTTGCGGGGGTGTGTACGGGGTCGAACAGTGACGATGTGCGGGTGAGTGCGAGCAGTCGTTCGACCACCGGGCTGACGGCCCGGATGCCGAGCGTCTTGGAGTCGGCCAGGGCCAGTCGACGGAGGTCGAGCAGGACATTGAGGCCGGAGCAGTCGCAGAAGACGACACCGGTCAGGTCGAGGTCGACACCGCTGGCAGAACGGGTGAGCGCCTCTTTGAGCGCGCTGCGTACCGCGTGCTCCGTCTCGATGTCGATCTCGCCGGAGAGTGCCACGATCACGCGGTCTCCGGCCGGACGGGCGGTCGCTTTCAGGAGCCCTGACGGGGCCGACAACGCCGGTTCCGACGGCGCACGGCCGGTCCCGCCGCTGTTCCCGGGTGGGACGGAAAGTTCGTGGTCAGGCATGGCGGTCGCTCCTGAGACATCCGTCTGTCTGCAGCCTCCTTCAGTGTCATCCTCCGCACGTAACGCGTCAAGAGATACATGAAATAAATATCGTGCCTATGAATACGTGAATACCGCCCCCTATGATGGGGTGCATGGGTGAAGTTTCCGAGACACACACGGGCTGGACGTTCCTTACCAGCCACGCCCGGGTGCTGGCCGCGATCGCAGAGGACCGGGGCACTCGCATCCGTGACATCGCCGCGCGGTGCAGACTCACGGAGAGGGCCGTCCAGAAGATCATTTCCGATCTGGAGCAGGACGGCTATCTCAGTCACACCCGGCAGGGGCGCACCAACGCCTACCGCATCGAGTCCGGGACCATCCTGCGGCATCCGGCCGAGGCCGGCCTGACCGTGGCGGAGCTACTGTCGGTCCTCGCGCAACACGATGAGCGACACGACGGGCAGCCGCGGCAGTCCGCGACGACGGCGCCCGGCGAGCGGGACTCCGAACCCGCCGGGTGACGCAGGCGATCCGGCCTTCCGCTCGGTCGGCTCGGAAACGGGATCTCCTCAAGCGGCTGCGCGACATCCCTGCGGAGGGGCACTGGCCGGGGACGGTCTGTCGAGGAGCCGGACGAGTCGTACCGGCATGGAGCGTGTCTCCGCCCCCCGGCATTCGGTGAGCGACCCGGACGGCCGGTGGGCGGCGCTATCGGATCTGAGCGGTGTGCCGGTCGGTGAGGGTCGTCACACGGCCACCGGCGACATGCAGGTCGGCGACGGGGCCGCCACCGACCGACGTGCTCCAACGCCTTGCGCCGTCGGTGCGGTTGAGGGCGTACACCCGGCCGTCCTGCGCGCCGACGTAGACGGTCGCACCGGATACGAGAGGCTCCGTGGTGATGTCGCGGCCGGCGGGCGCGGACCAGGCACGTGCGCCGGTGGCGGCGTCGACGGCGTAGAGACGTCCGTCGGCGCCGGCGACGTAGACCTGCGACCGGTCGGTGACCGGTGATGTGGTGCTGTGGCCGACGGCCGTGGACCAGCGGATGGCGCCGGTGCCCGGGTCGAGTGCGTAGAGGCGCCCGTTGCCGCTGGTGAGGTAGATCGTCCCGTGCGCGGCTCGCAGCAGACCTTGGGGCCGGGGGACGTCGCTGGACGTCCACGTCTGGCGGCCGGAAGAGACGTCGATCCGGTGGACGAACCCGTGCGCGGTGCACACGGCCGCGGTGCCCGCGTCGATGACCACGGTGACGTCACAGTCCGCTGTGATGTCCCAGTGGACGGTTCCGGTACGGCAGTCGAGGCCCTTCGTCCCGTCGCTGTCCGAGACCAGGCACGTCTGTCCTGCCTCGGCGAGCAACCTGCCGTCCGTCTGCCAGATCACGGCGCCCGTCTGTGTGTCGAGGGCTGCCGTCACCCGGTCGACGGGCGAGGCGATGAAGCTCCGCGGTGAGCTGTCGGCGCATCCAGGGGTGAAGCAGACGCCCGGTCGGGAGCGGGACAGGGACGGGACGATACCCGGTTCCGAAGCCTGCGGGACGTTCGTGGCCCACTGCGCCCCCCAGAGACTGACGAAGACGACACCCGGCGCCGTGCGGCTCAGCAGGGGGGCGTCCATGCCGGAGAGGGAGACGTAACGCTGCTTGCCCTCTTCGGTGTCCGGCAGGAGGCTCGCCAGATCCTTGCTCCAGTGCAACGCCCCGGTGGTGCCGTTACGGGCTTCGACGGTGCTGGAGTCGTCTGTGGTGTAAAGGGTGTTGCCGCCATGGGTCATCGTCCCGCCGGTCGTGCCCGGGGACGGCCGGCTCCACAGAGTCTTGCCAGTGCCAGTGCCAGTGCCGACGTCGATGGCTCGTACGGTCTTGCTGTCCATGACGAACCGGGTGCGGTCGTCGGCCGGTCCGAGGCGCGCGAAGTCGCTCAGGGAGCCCGTCCACCGCAGTGGCGGAACGGGCTCGGTGCCCTTCGTCGACGGCGACGGTGAGGGTCCAGGATTGCCGCCGGCCTCGGAAGGGCCGGTCAGGGGTGGTGCCGCGGTGCTGACGGTCAGCCCGATCAGCATCATCGCGCACAGTCCCTGCAGCCATCGCGGTGCACCAGCCCGCACGGTTCGCCGTCCGGGGCGCCGCCGGCCGATGTCCGCCGCGCCGCGCAGCACCCTCCTCGGACCCGAGGCCGCAGCGGAGAGTGCTTCTGCCGCCACCCGGCCCGACAGCCTTCGCCGCCGCTTCTCGCGCACGAGCGAGGGCCGACTGCCGTCCTCCAGACGCTCCTCCACGCGCTCCTTTACGCCGCCCCGCCCGCCGGATGCTCGCTCCGCCTCGTCGGCACGGGCCGGCGTACCGCTGTCAGCGGTGGTGTCCGTGTTGTTCAGTGTCTTCGGCTGGACAACACGGACCATCCCTTTGACGACATCTGCTCCCCGGTCGTCCCGCTCGGGCGGTCCGGCGATCCCCATCCGCCGCCGGACCCCGGACAACCGCTCATGCTGTGCCTCACGGCTGTCGTCGACCTTCTCCAGCAGCAACTCGTACTCCCACTGCTGCGGTTGCCGGCGAGCATCGGGAGCCGTACGCGCCTCCGGGTCCTCCTGCCGCTCACGGCCGGGCCTCTCCGGGCGCGAACTCG
This sequence comes from Streptomyces sp. NPDC032822, assembly GCF_055578825.1. Taxonomy (NCBI): domain Bacteria; kingdom Bacillati; phylum Actinomycetota; class Actinomycetes; order Kitasatosporales; family Streptomycetaceae; genus Streptomyces; species Streptomyces sp. NPDC032822. The sequence continues at coordinate 6,798 of NZ_JBVIOL010000031.1, forward strand.
CACTCGCACCAGACGGGTCCGCCTGCCGCAGTGCCTGCAGTTCACGCCGGTATCCCTCGGCGTGGCGACGGACGTCCACGAGGAGCACCTCGGCCGAACCACGATCCCGGATGGCCAACTCCAGGCGCCGCTCGGTTCGTTCCAGCACGGTGACGAAGGCCCGCAGATCCCGTTCCGTCTCCGTGACCGAACGTGCCTGGCCCAGTGCGAGGTCCCGTTCGCTCTCCAACTGCGCGCAGCGGTCCTCCAGCGAGGTGATCGTGGCCTCAAGCACGCGGATCGTGTCCTTGTTGTCCAGGAGGGTCTGCTGGACTTCGATGTGGCCGCGGCGGGCTTCGTCCAGCCGCAGCTGCAGTTCACGCACCGGCAGTCCGGACACCTCCCCGACCCCGCGGTCCTTCCCGGTGGCCGCGGCCAGGGCGGCCCGGTGCAGAGCGCGGGCATGCTCAAGTTCCACGGCCTGCCGCCGGGGGTCCGTGACCGACGCGGTGACCACGGTGCGCAACAAGCCCAGAGGAATGGGCTTGTGACCGTTGCGGAACTCCCCCCAGGTGGCGCGCTGATAGGCGCCGAACTCGGTGACCAGCTCGTCCAGCGTCCGGTCCGCGGTGATCTCCCTCAGCCAGGCGGCCAGCGCGTCGCCCTCCCGGCTCAGACCCGCAAGCGGTCCGTTACGTCGCCCGCCCCGAGCCCTGGGCTGCCCTCCGCCGGGCATACACGTACCCCTTCACCAGTGCCCGTCCAGACACGTTCACCCCGTACGACAGCGCCCCCTGCAACGACACCGACACCCTGGCGCGGACAGCAGATCTTCGGGCCCAAGCTGGTGCCCACCTTCACACACCTTGTGCCACCCGAGTTCCTCATGCACGCATTGCGTCGCAACCGCCTGATCACGCCCATTTTCCGACCGCTTCCGACCGCGCCGACCAGGCACGGTTCGGTGGCACTGGCTGAGGCGGGGACGCGGATCGATGTCGGTGGCCGGGTGGCGGCCATGCGGTGCCCGGCCAGGGCCCGATGGAATACGAGGACGCGCACGCGGAGGTCGGCATCGAACGCGTCTGGGGTGACCGCTGCCTGGACCGGGAGGCCGAACGCCGGTTCGTCCTCGCCCCGTTCGACGGTGACGGCGATCCGGGGACGGCTGGGGCGACCAGGGGCGAGGAGGACACCCCCAAGGGCTCATCCGCCCGAGAGCCTCACTGCCCACTGCTTCGGCGAGGCCCGACTCGTCATGCGGTGCCAGGGATGTCAGGCGCAACCCCGCAGGCGCCCCCGGCACCGGAGGCGGTCCGCGGCCCTGGTCACTGGCCCACCCTTCCGTCGACGCACTCGCGCAACAGATCGGCGTGCCCACAGTGGCGGGCGTACTCCTCGATCCGGTGCACCATCAACTCCCTTACGGCGATGCCGTCCTTCCCCACACGTTCGCCCAGATCCGGGTGCTCGGCCAGCGCGGCGTCGGTCGCGGCCTGCTCGCGCTCCAGGGCGGCGTACGCGGCGTCGACCACGGTCTGTTCGGCGACAGCTCCGTCGAAGTCCCCGTCATTCTCCGCGTACAGCGTCGGCAGTGGGGCGTCGTCGCTGATCCAGTTGCGCCAGTCCCGCTCCACCTCGGCGAGGTGCCGAATCAGGCCGAGGAGCGACATCGTCGACGGCGGAACCGACCGACGGGCCAGTTGCTCCGGGTCCAGGCCCTCGCACTTCATCCGCAGCGTCATGCGGTAGTTCGTCAGGAAGTCCTGCAGCGTGCCGAGTTCGCCGTCCGGACTGGCTCCCTCACTGTCGCGGGGGTCGTCTCCCGGGTCGGCCCACATGTCGGGGTAGACGGTCGCCTGGCTCCACCGTGCGGGTTGGTCACTCATGCGTGCCATCGTCGTCCGTGAGAGCCCACGCCCGCCAGTGAGTTTCGGTGTGTCGAGGATCTGGGAGCCCTGATCGGCCCCGACGTGGCCTCCTGTCTCCCCAACAGCCGCCTGGGTGCAGCCTTTTGCGGGATGCCGCCCCCGGCGGTCACTGGCCGCGCCCGGGCCGGGGCCTGTCCGTCGTGCGGCGTGCCGAGGGCTGCGGCGGGCGCCCTGAGGTGGACGCCGACGAGCCGCCGAGACCACGGGCCGGACCGGGCGCGGAGAGCGCGGCCGGGGACGGCCTGGCCGCCTCCGGCCGCGGTGGTTGGCGGCGTTACCGGGCGCCGGGATCGGCCGCGGTCACGGACGAGTCGGTCTCCTGCTCGGTCGGCGTGTGGCAACCGGTGGAGCCACAGCAGGAGCCGTCGGCCGCCGTGCGGATCGCGGTGACCTCCGGGCCCGTGGAGGGCTTGGTGGCGCGGACGATGGCGGAGTGCATGCTGTCGGCGACCGGGTGGGTCGGGGTGATCTCGATGTCGGTGAATCCCGCGGCTCGCAGACCGTCCCGGTACTCGGCGAAGGAGAGGGCGCCGGCGATGCAGCCGACGTGGTCGCCGCGTTCGGCCCGCTGTTCCGTGGTGAGGACGTCGTCGGCGACGACGTCGGACACACCGATGCGACCGCCGGGCTTGAGTACGCGGAAGGTCTCGGCGAAGACGGCGGACTTGTCGACGGACAGGTTGATCACACAGTTGGAGATCACGACGTCGACGGTGCGCGCCGGGAGGGGGATGGCCTCGATGGTGCCCTTGAGGAACTCGACGTTGGTCGCCCCCGCCTTCTCGGCGTTGGCCAGGGCGAGTTCGAGCATCTCGTCGGTCATGTCGAGGCCGTAGGCCTTGCCGCTGGGCCCGACGCGGCGCGCGGAGAGGAGGACGTCGATGCCGCCGCCGGAACCGAGGTCGAGGACGCGTTCACCCGCGCGGAGTTCGGCCACGGCGGTGGGGTTGCCACAGCCGAGGGAGGCGGCCACCGCGTCGGCGGGCAGGCCGTCGCGCTCTGCGGCGGCGTAGAGGGCGGAGCCGAAGTTTTCGTCGACCTCGACGGGCTGGGGCCCGCAACAGGCGGTGCCGCCTTCGGTGACCTGCACGGCTGCGGCGGCGTACCGGCGACGGACGGTCTCACGTAGGTCGGTGGACTGCTCGCTCATGTCTGGCTCCCGGGTGATGAGGCGTGGCGGGGCATGGCGGTGCCCCGGAACGGCCTGTATTGACGTTCATTGATGCAACCTTGCGCCTTGGATCGAAAAACGTCAACATAGAGGTATGTCGAAACAAGAGCGTGAGGTGATCGGCCGGAGCACAGCCGGTTCCTGCTGCGACGGGCTGGCGTCCGCGCCGCTGGACGACGAGCGTGCGTCGGAGCTGGCCAAGGTGTTCAAGGCTCTCGGGGACCCGGTCCGGCTGCGGCTGCTGTCGATGATCGCCTCCCGGGAGGGTGGCGAGGTCTGCGTGTGCGAGATGACGCCCGCGTTCGACCTGTCCCAGCCGACGATCTCCCACCACCTCAGGCTGCTGCGTCAGGCCGGACTGGTCGACTGCGAGCGTCGTGGCACGTGGGTGTACTACTGGGTGCTGCCCGGTGCCCTGGACCGCCTCGCCGGTTTCCTGGCCACTGCGCACCACACCACGGCCACCCCGCGGAACACCCCGGCCGCCCCTGAGGCCGCCGCGACGACCGCGTGAGTGCGTGCCTCGGTCGCCGCGCCGCAGCGGAGACGGCCGGGACCGGGCTGCTGGTCACCGACACCGTCGCCTCCATCGCCCCCGCCTCGGTCCTGCCGTTCGTCGCGGCCCAACTGGTCGGCGCCGCAATCGGACTGGGCGCCGTCGCGATGGTGTACGGCCGTCCCGCACAGGTCGGAGTCGACGAGGCCCTCGCGCAAGGCGAACCCGAACTCGCCTCCCGCTGACCGCCTACTGCCTTCCGCCTTCCGTGTTCCGTCTGTGAGGACCCCTTCCATGAGCGCCACCGCGCCTCGCCCCTCCGTCCTGTTCGTCTGCGTCCACAACGCCGGCCGCTCCCAGATGGCCGCTGCCTTCCTCACCCACATCGCGGGTGACCGCATCGAGGTCCGCTCCGCCGGATCGGCGCCCGCCGACCATGTGAACCCCGCGGTCGTCGAGGCGATGGCCGAGGTCGGCATCGACCTCGCCGCCGAGAGCCCGAAGATCCTCACCGTCGAGGCTGTACAGGGATCCGACGTGGTGATCACCATGGGATGCGGTGACACCTGCCCCGTCTTCCCCGGCAAGACCTATCTCGACTGGCGGCTGGATGACCCGGCCGGGCAGGGCGTGGACGCCGTCCGGCCGATCCGTGACGCGATCGAGCGACGCGTCCGAGAGCTGGTCTCGGACGTACTTTCTGTCTGACGGCCGGCTCGTTCCGCTTCCTCTGTGCCATTCCGCGCGACTGCGAGGAGGCCGTCCGCCCTCCAATGCCCTGGTTCGTCCCGGCCGGCGCCACCACCCTTGCGCCACGCGGTCGTCCGATCCCGCCTGCCACCACCCGCCGTGCGACATGATCGGGAACCGGGGAACGCTGTCGGAGGCGGAGATGCCGTGGTCTGAGCGCGTGGTCGTCCGGGAGGGTGTCCGGCTGGCCTGCCGCGGCCGGGGTGGCCCGGGGCGGGCCGTCGTACTGCTCCATGGCCTGGCCGTCCATGCCGGTGAATGGGACGCCCTGGCACGGGAATTGGCTCCACGATTCCGGGTGGTCGCGGTCGATCAGCGTGGGTATGGCGCCAGCGAGCGGCATCCGTACGACGTCTCCCGCGCGGCCTTTGTGGCCGACGTGGTGGCGGTCGTCGCGCAGTTGGAGCTGGGACCGTGACCGCTGCTCCCGCCCGCCCGGCCGCTGCCCCGGCCGCGCTGCTCGCCTCGACTGTGCCCCCGACCGGTCCGGAGCCCGCTCTGTACCGACCGGCGAGAGGCCGTCGAGCGGTCGCCGTGACCAGGGGCATGCCCGTCTGTCGCCGCCCGGGTGAATCTCCGTTGCCGAGGAGACTCGGCGCCCGCGATGCTGAGGCCATGAGGAACTCCCCATGCGGCTGAGGCTGCGTCAGTTCAGGCCCCGGAGCGGGCCTCACGCATACCGTGTCGTCCAGCCCCGGCAGCCGCTTCGACACACCTCGCTGCGTGCCCCCGAGCCCATCGGCATGCTCCTCGGCGACCACGACGGACTGAACCGGCTCGCGGGCCTGTTCTCCTTCGCCGCCTACTCCCGCCACACCATCGTCCACGTACCGCTGCGGGCCGGTCTGCCGCCCGACGAGGGCGTCGGTGAGCTGGTGGACCTCGTCCTGGTCCACCACGCGCTCGGTCTGCGCCCCAGTAAATGGCCGGAGTTGCGGCGCAAGCTGGTGAACGGAGTCTCGCTGACGGTCGGTACCGACGAGGCACGCACCGCCCGGGACGCCACCTCCTGTCAACAGCACTGGCAGCGGGCCGACTTCCGCCACGAGCTGAGGCACGCCACCTACGCCCGGACGTTCTTCCTGTTCGGCGGTCGCGACGTCTTCGCCGAGACGGCCACGTCGCTCGCCTACGCGGCGGGCTGGGGGCCACACCAGAAGCGTGTCGCCGAAGGCCACTCGGCGATGATGACGGCCCTCCCGGATCTGGTCCAGAGGCCCGGCGGCGGGCACCCCTTCGAGGTGCTGGTCTGCTTCAAGCCGTATCCGCCCTACGCCCACTTCAGGCGACCGGGCCAGCCAGCCGGCGCCCACCGGCTCCCTGGGTCCCCGGCCAGGTGAATCCAGCTGACCGGGGCCCACTACCCGATGTCGGTCGTCGGGGCGGTCGGGTCGGGCCGTCGGTCGGTTACTGCCTGGTGGCCGCGCCGAACCACTGGGACAGCCGGCCGAGCAGATCCTGCTGGTCCTCGCCGACCCACGCCACGTGGCCGTCCGGCCGCAACAGCACCGTGGGCGCGTCCAGTTCCCCGCTGACGTCGACGACGTGGTCGACCCGGTCCTCCCAGCCTGCCACCGAGAGCCGGCCGGTCCGGTCGAGGAGAAGCCCGCGGCCGTCGTGCATCAGCTCGTAGAGACGACCGTGCTTCAACTCCACGTCCCGCATCCGCCGACCGAGCAGTTCGGTGCCCTCACCGAAGTCGTAGCGGACGTCGACCGCGGTGATCATCCCGGTCACGTACCGGTTCACCTCCTCGAAGTCCATCAGCTTCGAGAACAGCTCCCGCAGTGCCGTGGCCCCCGGATCGCTGCCCAGCAGCGTGATTCCCGCGCGGGTGTTGGCCAGCACGGCGGCGCCCACCGGGTGCCGTTCGGCGTGGTAGGTGTCCAGCAGCCCTTCCGGTGCCCAGCCGTCGACCACGGCGGCCAGCTTCCAGCCGAGGTTGAACGCGTCCTGCACGCCGAGGTTGAGCCCCTGGCCACCGGCCGGCGGGTGGATGTGTGCCGCGTCGCCGGCCAGCAGCACCCGGCCCACCCGGTAGAGCTCGGCCTGCCGGGTGGCGTTGCCGAACCGGGACAGCCAACGCGGCGAGTGCACACCGAAGTCGGTGCCCGCGGTGGCCCGCAACCGCTCCTTGAACTCCTCCAGGGTCGGCGCGGTCACACGGTCCTCGGACACGCCGTCGGCGGGCACGACCACGCGGCACACCCCGTCCTCGGTGGGGGCGGCGACACCGAACCGCAGCTGGGTCCGGCGGACTTCCTCGACCACGGCGGCGACCACCGCCGGATCCTCGGCCACCTCCATTTCACCGATGAGCGTCTCGACCGTGGACGCCTCGCCGGGGAAGCCGACGCCCAGCAGCTTGCGCACCGCGCTACGACCGCCGTCACACCCGACGAGATAGCGCGAGCGCAACCGAGTGCCGTCGGCCAGCTCGACACTCACCCCGGCCCCGGCCCCGGCGCCGTCCCCGTCATCGGACTGGCTCACCCCGACCACTTCGCACCCGCGCCGGATCTCGGTACCGAGTTCGACGGCGCGTTCGTGCAGCAACTGTTCGGTGACCGGCTGCGGGGTGGCGACACCGTACGGGTGAGCCGTGTCCAACCGGTCGGGCCACGGCTTGATGATGCCGCCGAAGAGACCGCCGACCTGGAACTTCTCACTGACCGCGAGGAACCGGTCCAGCAGACCGCGCTGGTCCATCAACTCGACGCTGCGCGCGTGCAGGCCCTGACCCCGGGACTCCCCGGTCGGCTCGGTCAGCTTCTCCAGCACGACGACGTGCACGTCGTGCAGCCGCAACTCGGCGGCCAGCATCAGACCGGTCGGTCCGCCGCCGACCACGATCACGTCAATCATCAGAACACCCATTCAACGAGATGTGGAATCAGGCCGGACCGTTCCGCGCGGTACGAGTGCCAACGGCGGTTCGAATCTTCCATTTCCGCAGGTCCGGGCCTTGGCCGACCATTCTGAGGCAAGACGGGGGCCTTGCCGCAAGCCCCCTGGTGCGCTATACCTTGAGAGTGGCAAGGAGTGGAGAACCTCCTTGCCTTTGCTTATGGGCGCCTTCTGCGGTCCTGAGACAATCCGCGTCATGGGCACACACGGGCGTTCCCTGCCAGAGGTGTGTGCGAGTGTCGACGCCTCGGCGGTTCTCGGGATCGAACCGTTCGATCAGGAGACCATCGACGCCCTCCAACGGCAGGGCGTCACCGTCATGCTGCCGGTCGCCGCGGACCACTCCCAGGCCATGCGGCCGATCGGCCGCCTGCAGGCCGAGCACCTGATCGGCCTCGGACACCGGCGGATCGGCTACGCCCTGCCCGCGCATCGCGGCTATCGGCAGATGGCCGACGATCGCCTGCGCGGCGTCATGGACGCCTGCGCCGACCTCGGCCTCGCCCCGCCCGTCGTGCTGACCACCAGCCTGGAGATCGCCGACGCGGCCCAGGCCGTGACGAGTTGGACGAGCGAGTCGGTGACGGGCGTGTGCGCCTTCAACGACGAGACCGCCATCGCCGTACTGGCAGGGCTGCGCGAACACGGCCTCACCGCCCCCGACGACCTCGCCGTCATCGGAGTCGACAACATCCCCACCGCGCCACTGACCACGCCACCGCTCACCACTATCCGCTTCGACCTGCACGAGGTGGGCCGCCAACGCGCCGAAGCGGTCATCGCCAGCCTGTCGGGCCGCGAACCCCACCTCACCGTCGCCTCGGTCGACCCGCAGGTCGTACGGCGTTCGTCAACGTGACCCGTGGGGGCCGCACGGGACACGTCGACGCACGCCGATGGTCGCCACGGTGAGCGTGCGGGGTAGGGCGTACCGGCACGATCCGGGCTGATGTCCAGAGGTGCGGACGCGGCGGTGGGGATGCCCACGCGGATCGGTCGGTGCTTCGGCATCCCTGGACCGGCCCTCCTCGCGGGCCGACCCTGGCGCCGGAGCACCACGGCGCATGCTGCTCCAGCCTCCCGATGGCAAGTCGTTACGGGCCGTTCGATCCTCTCCGCAGGCCTTGTCGACAGCTCAGTCGGCGTCAGTCGGCGGGCTTGCCGAACCAGCGGGAGAGGTGGTCGTCCAGGTCCTGCTGGTCGTCGCCGATCCAGGCGACGTGGCCGTCGGGGCGCAGCAGGACGCACGGGACGTCGAGTCCGGCGGTGGGATCCGCGAGGTGATCGACCCGGTCCGACCAGCCGCCGACGGTCAGTCGTTCGGTGCGGTCCAGCAGCAGGGCGCGGCCGCGGTGCAGCAGGCCGTAGAGGTGGCCCTGTTTCACGTCGATGTCGCGCATGCGGCGGCCGAGCAGGTCGGGGCCTGCGCCGAAGTCGTAGCGGATGTCGAGCGCGGTGATCTTCTCGATCAGACGGCGGTTCACCTCGTCGAAGTCCATCAGTTCGGCGAGGAGCCTGCGCACCGCCTGCGGGCCCGGTTCGGGGGACAGCAGTTCCGTCTGGGCGCGGGTGTTGTCCAGCACCTGCTCGGCGACCGGATGACGTTCGCTCTGGTAGGTGTCCAGCAGTGTTTCCGGCGCCCAGCCGCGGATCTGTCCGGCCACTTTCCAGCCGAGGTTGAACGCGTCCTGAATGCCCAGGTTGAGGCCCTGTCCGCCGATGGGCGGATGGATGTGTGCGGCATCGCCGGCCAGCAGCACCCGCCCGACCCGATAGCGTTCGGCCAGCCGGGTGGCATCCCCGAAGCGGGACAGCCAGCGCGGGGAGTGCACACCGAAATCGGTTCCGGCGAAGGCACGCAGCTGTCGCCTGAAATCCTCAAGGGTGGGCGGTTCCGCGCGGTCACTGACTCCCGCCGCCGGGACTACGACGCTGTGGATCCCTTCGCCGAAAGGCCGGAGCCAGAATCGCTGATGGGGCCCTCGGAACTCGGCCACCTTGGCGGCGATCTCCGCCTGCGGCACACCCACTTCCATCTCGCCCATCAGCGTCTCGGTCCGCGAGGGCTCGCCGGGGAAGCCGACGCCGAGCAGTTTGCGCACGGTACTGCGCCCGCCGTCACAGCCGACGAGATAGCGCGCACGCAGCTGTTCGCCGTCGGCCAGCTCGACGGTCACTCCCTGGTCGTCCTGCTCGAAACCGGCCACCGAGCAACCGCGCCGGACCTGCGCGCCCAGGTGGATCGCCTGTGCTTCGAGGAGGTGGACGATGACCGGCTGCGGGATGCCCACAAGGTAGGCGTGCGCGGTGTCCAGATCCTTGGGCGCGGGTTTGTTGATGGCGGCGAAGAAGCCGGCGGCCGGACGCTGTCGTCCGTGTTCGAGGATGCGATCCAGCAGTCCGCGCATGGCCATCAGCTCGATACTGCGAATATGCAGACCCACGATGCGGACGAAGGACACGGGCTCGGTTTCCTTCTCCAGAACGAGTACCCGCACATCGTGCAGCCGTAGTTCGGCGGCCAGCATCGCGCCGGTCGGCCCGCACCCGGCAATGATCACGTCGAACATGAGGGGCGCGCGATCGGCGCCGGCGGCCGACGACCGGAGTCGGGGGACGTCACCCCCAGTGAGGTCGCGCTCGACCGCGTCGTTCGACGACGGCTCGGGGGTGAACTGAGAAGCGTGCACAGGTGTTGCCTTTCGGGAGTGCCTTGTTGGCTGGGCGCTCCCGGCGACACCTACGTCAATCGCCGGCCGTGACGGGAAGGGGGAGCACCCACGTCGATACAGCGTTCATGGGTCTCACCTCCTCGGGTGGTGTCGCGGTCGGCTGCAAGCTACAAGCCCGAGCATCAACCCGTCCAACCCTTTCTCAGCCATGTGATCACCACTCCGACCGCATCTCGACCTCGGGCAAAACGAGGTGCGGTGCGAGGAGGCGTGCCGCAGACTTCCCGGGTGATCGTTCTGCATCCCGTGCTGGAGGTGTGCGCCCCCGACGGCTTCACCCTCTGGCCCGTCGCCGACTTGGGGCCGTACGACTTCCTGCCCCTCAGCGGCGCACTTGGGCCGACGGAGGTCGGCACGGCGGTGATGCGCCTCGCCGACTACAACACCACCGATCCCGAGGACGACGGTCCCCCCTCGCGGCCCGCCGACCCACTCGCGGGCTTCCTGCACGGACTGCTCACCATGGAGGACCTCCTGGCCCCTGGCGGCCTGCGGATCACCGACACCGCGACCGGCGTCACGCTGGTGCCGGGCTGCTGCAACGGTCTGGAAGAGCGTCGCGACTGGCTTGAGGTCGTCGAAGGCGACGGCTGGGCCTCCTTCGGCCACGACCCCTCGCCGCTCGCCGAACGCCAGGGCGAACGCGTCCGACTGACCGTCGACACCGAGCATGACGACAGCCCGGTGATCGAACTGTCCGTCACCGACCTGCGTCGCCTGCTCGCCGGCGCCGAGCGCGACCTGGTCGACTTCCTCCGACTCGCCGCCGCCTGGGCCGCGCGGCACCTGCCCGACTACGCCACCCCTGTCACCACCGCCCTCGGCCGCGCCCTGGCCCTGCCCGCACCGGTGACGCCGACGAACCCGTAGTGCCGCGAGCGGCCAACGAGCGGCGGCCGGGCCGGGCTTGGACGGGTAGAGGCTGGGTGCGGTCGGCGAATCGGCGAGGTCCCGCCTTCGATCGACCTCGACGCGCCACGTCAGCTTGAGGCGGTGGTGAAGTGGTGGGTGCCGGAGCCGACTTGGTACACCATGTGGCCGGTCTCTTCGCGCAGGAACGTCGCCGGGGTGTGGGTGACGGTGTCCCGGTCGTCCGTGGGGATCCACACCTCGGCGGTCGTGTTCGCGGGCACGGCGCACGTCAGGACGAAGCCGCCGGTCTTCTGCCGCCACCGGGTGGAAACGGGGCCGTGGACCGAGGTGAACGTGGCGCGGGCGAAGGTGACGTCGCCGCCGGGGCGGGGGCGGATGACGATCTCGCGGTAGCCGGGCCGGCCCGCCGAGATGCCGGCGATGTTCGTGTACATCCACTCGCCCACCGAGCCGTACGCGTAGTGGTTGAAGGAGTTCATGTCGGGGGTCTGGAAGTCGCCGTCGGGCTGGATGGAGTCCCAGCGTTCCCACATCGTGGTGGCGCCCCTGTCGATCGGGTAACCCCAGCTGGGGAAGGTGCGCTGCCGCAGGAGGCGGTAGGCGACGTCGGTGTGGCCGGTGTCGGTGAGGACGGGCAGGAGTCGCGGCGTCCCGAGGAATCCCGTCGACAGGTGCCAGTCCTTCGCCTCGATCAGTGCGACGAGACGGTCGGCCGCCGCCTCGCGCAGCGCGTCCGGCAGCAGGTTCATCGACAGGGCCAGGACATACGCCGTCTGCGTGTCGCCCTTCACCTTGCCGGCGTCGGTGACATAGGCCTTGCGGAACGCCTGGCGTACCCGGGTGAAGAGGTCGAGGTAGGGAGCGGGGTCCTGGTCGAGTTCCTGGGCGATCCGGGCCGCGAGGTCGGCGCTGTGCGCGAAGTAGGCGGTGGCGATGACGTCCTTGGGCGTCTCGTCGGAGATGTTCAGCCAGTCGCCGTAACCCGCGTCCGGCCGCAGCAGGTCGGTGCTGTTCTTCTGCAGGTACTTCAGCCAGGCCTGGACGGACGGCCAGGCGTCCTCCAGTACCTGCCGGTCCCCGTACGCCTGGTACAGGGACCAGGGAACGGTGACGCCGGCGTCGCCCCACCCCGCGACACCGTCGCCGAGCCCGCCGACCGCGGGCGCCACGTTCGTGAACGAGCCCTGCGCGGTCTGTGCGTCGCGCAGGTCCACGAGCCACTTGGTGAGGAAGCGGGCCGATTCCATCGTGTACGCGGCCGTGGGCGCGAAGACGTTGATGTCTCCGGTCCAGCCCAGGCGTTCGTCGCGGGCGGGGGTGTCTGTCGGGATGGAGAGGAAGTTGCCGCGCTGGCCCCAAGTGATGTTCTTGTGCAGCTGGTTGAGCATCGGGACGTCGGTCTCGAAGTCGAGGGTGGAGGGGGCGGAGGTGTGCATGACGCGACCGGTCACGGCGTTCGCCGAGGGAGTGCCGGGGAACCCGGTCAGCTCGACGTAGCGGAAGCCGTGGAAGGTGAAGCGCGGCTCGTAGGTCTCCTCTCCGCCGCCCTTGAGGATGTACGTGTCGGTGGCCGCGGCGGTGCGCAGGTTCGCGGTGTAGAGGGTGCCGTCGGGGTTGAGGACCTCGGCGTGCCGCAGACGTACGGCCGTTCCCTCCTCGCCCGAGACGCGCAGCCGTACCGATCCGACCATGTTCTGGCCCAGGTCGAGGACGAAGACGCCCGGCGCCGGTTCGGTCACCTGCCTGACGGGGAGTTCCTCGGCCACGCGGACCGGTCCGTCCACCTGCGCGACGATCGCGGCGGGGGTCGCGTCGACGGCGGCGCTGACGTCGAGCCAGGTCCGGTCGTCGAAGCCGGGCGAGGTCCAGCCGGGGGTCTCCTTGCGCGCGTCGTACGTCTCGCCGCCCAGCAGGTCGGCGGAGACGATCGGCCCGGAGGCCGCCCGCCAGTGCGTGTCCGAGGCGATGCGCTCACTCGTCCCGTCGACGTACTCGACCTCCAACTGGGCGAGCAGCGCGGGGTGTTCACCGTACTGATGGGGTCCGAACATACCGACGTCGCCCGCGTACCAGCCCGGCGCCAGGTATGCGCCGATGGCGTTGGGTCCGGGCCGTAGGAGTGTGGTGACGTCGTACGTCTGGTACTGGACGCGTTCGCGGTAGTCGGTCCAGCCGGGGGAGAGCTGGTCGCGGCCCACGCGGCGGCCGTTGAGGTGGGCTTCGTACAAGCCGAGAGCCGTGGCGTAGAGGCGGGCGCGTGCCACCTTCTTGCGCGGGAGCCGGAACGCGTGACGCAGTTGGCCGGCGGTGTACAGCACCGGGACGACCCTGCCCCAGGGGCCGGCTCCCCACGCGGCGGCGACCATCGCCGCAGGCCAGCCGTTGTCGTCGAAGCCGGCCTCGCGCCAGTCGGCGGCGGGTTCCGTGTCGGTCGACTTCCAGGACGTGTCGGTGACGATCTTCTGCTCGCCGGATGCGGTACGCAGAGTGAGGACGGCGACGAGACCGGCGGGTCCCACGGTCGCGTTGGCCGCCGAGACCGCGAGGACGTTCTTCCCGGACCGCACCTGGTCGAGGACATCGACGACGGCGGGTCTGCGCCAGCCCTGGTTGTCGGTGGCCAGGTCGGTGTGGGCGACCTCGGTGCCGTTGACGGAGACGGCGTAGACGTTGTCGGCGGTGATGGCCAGGGTCGCGGCGGTGATCCCGTCCGGGAGATCGACGGTGCGACGGAACCAACGGGTGGCGGCGGGCGCGCTGTTGGCCGGTTCGCCCTCCGGGAACCAGATCCACGCACTGCCCTCCAGCGAAGGCGCGTCGGTGAGAGCCGCGGGAGCGGTGATCCATCGGGCGGACCACTGGGAGACGTCCATGAGGCCGGTCTCCCACCACGCCGCCGTGCTCCAGCCGGAGGCGTGGTTCGCGGCGTCCCACACGCGCACGGACCAGAAGTAGCGTGTTCGCGGCTTCAGTCGAGGGCCCGCGTACGGGACGAGGACGGAGTCGCCGGAGGTGACCTTTCCGCTGTCCCAGACGTCCGGGCGAGACAGGCCCGACGCGGTGGAGGCGACGCGGATCTGGTAGGCGCTCTGCCGCGCACCCGGCTCGTCCGAGGTCATCGTCCAACTCATACGAGGGTGCGGTGCGTCCAGCCCCAGGGGATGCCGTACGTATTCGACGGTCGGTGCGGTGACGCGCAGGGTGCCGCTCGGGACAGGCGGCCGGGCCGGTGCGGCGGCTGCTGATCCGGCGTCAGCGGCGGTGACCGCCACGGTGACCGCCGCGGCCCCCAGGATGTTCCTCCTGCTGATCATGACGACTCCTCACTCAGAAATGATGAATCGATTCACGGCGGTGAACGTAGAGGTGGACGGGAAAGGGGTCAATGACCGTGCGGGATTATCTTGGGAGATCCAGCGGGCGGGCATGCGCTTTCGGCGAGGGGTGATGCATCGTGACGCGGACGATTGAACGGTTTCAATCGCTTCGGCTCGCTACGACGGGTCAGCCGACGCGGATGAAGTCACCGGCCGCGTGCCCGCACCACCGAACAGCCGGACCGGCACATGGTCGCGCAACTTGATCGAGAGACTAAGTCGATACACTCCCTGCATGGCTCACGTTTCCGCGGCTGAGCGCCGCCCTCAGTTGATCAAAGCGGCGATCGACCTCATGACCCGGGAGGGTGTCGCGGCCGGGAGTACCCGGGCCATCGCGGCCGAGCTCGGAGTGGCACAGGCCACCGTGCACTACACCTTCGGCACGAAGGAGGACCTGTACCGCGCCGTCATGGAGAAGCTCACCGCGGAACTGGTCGCGCAGGTCGAGCAGGCCACGCCCGAGACGGGGGGATTCGAGGAGACCATCGGCGCTCTGGCGGCTGCCCTCTGGCACACCGTGCACGAGCAGCCGGCGAGCCATCAGCTGCTGACGGAACTGTCGATGTTCGCCCTGCGCACGCCTTCACTGAGGGAGACACTGCAAGGCCACTACCGCGATGTGGTCGAAGTGGCGGCGAGAGCTGTGTCCGAGGCGGCCGGGCGAACGGGTCAGAAGCTCGCCCAGCCCGCAGAGACCATTGCCCGCTACTTCCTCGCCGGATTCGACGGCCTCACGATGCAGCACCTCTCGCTGCCCGACGAAGAGGCCGAACAGATCTGCCTGCGAGCCCTCGTCTCCGGCGTACTGGCACTCGCCGACGGCCGGCTGAACCCCACCGTGACTCCCGCCGAGACGGGCTGACCGGGACACGGTTCGGTCATCACAGGGCACGGTCGGAGGGGTTCCGCCCCGGTCACGCTCCGCCCGCGCCCGCGCAGACACGCGGGACGTGGTCCGGGCCGGAGCGGGGGAGGGCGAACGCACGGGCAGGCCGTGCCCCGTAAGCGATCCGCACTGACGTCACCGACCTCCCGGCCGTACAGGGCGCGGCAGCCGTACGGAGCCTGGGAACCGTGCAGGGCCTGCTAGGGAACCGTCTCATCACGTCGCTGCCCGGCTTCCCGAGCGGAATCGCCACACTCACCGCACCCGGCCCTCTCACGCGCTCACCCACGCATGGGACCCGCGCGGCCCTGCTCTCCGGGCCGCAGCCACGGCCTTTGCGCGCATCCGTCTATCATCAACGTCACCCTGGGTGTGCGGAATCCCGAGCAGGTGGCAAGGATCGTGGAACTTCGTCGTCGGCACGTCCCGGGGGTCTCCGGGAGGTCTTCGTACTCAGCACCTGATCAGGTCGGACGGGCCCGCCGGAACGGTCACAGAAGGAGTTCGCGTTGTCTCTGACGGACAAGGCCATCGAGCAGATCCGCGAGCTGATCCGGACCGGTGCCCTTCCGCCCGGCTCGAAGCTGCCTCCTGAGCCGGACCTGGCCGCGCAGCTGGGCCTGTCCCGCAACCTCGCCCGTGAGGCGGTCAAGGCGTTGGCCGTGGCCCGGGTCCTGGAGGTCCGGCGGGGGGACGGCACCTATGTGACCAGCCTGCAGCCGAGCCTGCTCCTGGAGGGGCTCGGCGGAGCGGTGGAGCTGATGCAGGGTGACTCGGGCGCGCTGCAGGACCTCATGGAGGTACGCCGGCTTCTCGAACCGGTCGCCACCGCGCTCGCCGCCGTCCGGATCTCCGACGAGCAGCTCGCCGAGGTGAAGAACCATCTGGATGCCATGCGCGAGGCCCGTGAGGACGTGGAACGGCTCAACGCGCACGACGCGGCCTTCCACCATGCCGTCGTCTCGGCCACGGGCAACGAAACGCTGCTCACGGTCCTGGAAGCCATCTCCGGCCGCACGCTGCGCGCCCGCATCTGGCGCGGTCTGGTCGACACCCGGGCCGCGGGCCGCACCCTCGCGGAGCACGAGGCGATCTTCGAGGCCCTGTCCACCCGTGACCCAGCCCTCAGCCAGGCCGCGGCACTGCTGCACGTGAGCAACACCGAGCGTTGGCTCAGGGAGTACCTGGACTCAGGCGAAGCCCTGCTCTCCGGGGCGCCGGCGCGGACGTGACAGGCGTGCGCCACGCGAGGAGACCAGATCCTCGTGACGCCGCCCCCGCCATGTGCAGCAACCTCTGCGGCGGGGTCTCCGCCGGCCGGATCCCGAACCGCGGCAACGCCGACGGTGGCTGCCCGCCGCAACGGTCCTCACCCTGACGACAACACCGCCTCTGAGCCGTGAGGCGCAGGCAGTCGGGAGGCGGAGCCGACCGAGCCGTCACACCGCGATGATCTGCCACTGCTGCCGGGCTGCCCGGCTGTACGTCTCCTGCTCGATGCCGGCGCCCTGGGTGGTGGAGGCGCCGTCGACGTTGAGTGACAGTCCGCTGAGCCGGTTGGTGAGGTACCAGGAGCCGTCACCCGTGGGCGTCACCGCCCAGTGCTGCTGGAAGACACTGTCGTCCGACCAGATGCCCACCTTGCCGCCGTCCGCACGCGAGAGGTCGGCCACTTCCATGAGTGTGCCGCTGCTGACGCTCTTGATCTTGTAGTAGCCGTCGCCGGTGGAAGTGAAGGTCCACTTCTGGTTGGCCTGGTTCAGCCAGGGCCACTGGAGGATGCCGGTGCCATTGGCGGTCCCGTTCCCGCTCACGTCGGCGACATGGCCACTGTTGCGGTTGACCAGGCGATAGACGGTGCCGTCGCCCGGCAGTACACGCGAGATCAGGACCGGCTCGGCGGTCCTGCCGCCGATCCGGATGCCGCCCACGTTCGCGTAGCCGCCGGTGCCGGAGGTGGCCTCCAGCCGCACGAAGCCAACGTTCCGGGCGCTCCACTCGGCCACCTTCGTGACGTGGTCGCCCGCCCAGGAACCGGTGGCGGCCTCGGTGAAGGTGGTGCCGTCGGTGCTGGTGGAGATGGTGTACGAAGTGATGTCCCCGTCGGTGGAGTTGCTGCGGTTCCACTGCTTGGGCAGGTACTCCAGGGTCGAGACGTCGGTCCACACGCCACCCAGGTCGATCGTGATCGAGTGAGGGAGGGACGGGTACAGGCCCCATGTCGACCAACAGGTCTCGAAGCCTTTGTCGCTCAGCCCGTCGATGGCGTTGACGGGGCCCTCGCCGGTATGGAATCCGGTCGCGTAGGCGCTGACGGGTGTCACGGGGTGCTCGGCGCGTGGCATCTGCGTCGGCAGCGGAGCCCGGGAGGTGTCGGGGCTCCATGCCGCCCCGACCTCGGTGAGCCGCGTGACGACGTTGGTATCCAGCCTGCCGTCGCGGTTGGGCGGGCAATTGAGGATGAACGAGGTGTACTTCGGTTCCAGGTCCGTCAGATGGGACAGGATCGACGCCTTGCTCATGAGGGCTTGGTTCGGCGTGGACGGATGCCAGAACCATCCGTTGCTGATGGTCTGCCCCTGCATGGAGGCGTAGGTGTTTCCGGTCGGGGAGGTGATGCCCAGCGGTTCCTCGAAGTAGATCGCGTCGCCGAGGAACGGTACCGACAGCCCACCGTGGTCGATCATGACGATGTCCGGTTGAAGCGACTTCACATGCTCGCGTATCCGCTGGTAGGAGACGGCCTGTTGGCCCATCTGCCATCCGTAGCCGTCAGTGATGAACATGTCGATGGTGCCGTAGCCGGTCAGCAGTTCGGTGATCTGGTTCAGCATGTAGGGGAGATCGCCGGGCCGGATCGTCTGGTCGGCGCCGACGCCGTGCCGCGTGTCGTACGCCTGCACGCTGTAGGTGCGGTCCCAGATCGAGAAGTAGAGGCCCACCTTCAGTCCCTCGGCCCGGAAGGCGTCGACGTACTGGGCGACGATGTCCTGCTTGTAGGAGCTGTTGGCGACGTTGTAGTCGTTGTACGCGGTCGGCCACAGGCAGAAGCCGTAGTGGTGCTTGGTGGTCAGCACGCCGTAGCTCATCTTGGCTTCCGCGGCGGCGGCCGCCCACTGGGCACAGTCCACGGCCCTGGGGGCGAACAGGGCGGGGTCCTGGTTCGGGGCGGCCCACTCCTCGTCGGTGAACGTGCCCACGTTGAAGTGGTTGAACATGCCGAACCGCAGGTCGACCATGTTGCTCAGATTGGTCTGGGGGTCGGCTGCCGCCGCCTCGGACACCAGGCCCGAGAAGGCGGGGACGACGGGCAGCGCGGTCGCGGCGCCGGCGGCGCCGACCGCACCGAGCAGCGTCCGGCGGGACAGGTTTCCTGGCGACATGCTCGCACTCCCGTTTCTGTGGCTCCGGATCCGGAAAACCGTTCTGACGCAGCCCAGCCCTCTCCGACCATGAGGAAGGAGACAGCGCATACCCGGCGACGTCCATGAGCACTTCCCGGTACGGACAAGGCCCACAGGTGCCGTGACACTCAGGGGTCTCGGGCGCCAGATGTTACGCATGAAGCTCGGGCATGTGACACAGCGCTGTCAACCGTTTGGAGGGATGAAAGGCAGTGCACGGAGGGGCAGTTGGTGGCTATGCAGTGCATTGGGTCATTTGTTGACGAGCAGACATGGCATGTATTTCTCTTCGGCTGCCCATGACGTGGACGCTGTGGGCGCGCGGTCGCTGACGTCCGGTACGTGGCCGCCGGCCCATCGCAGGCGAAGCGCGTCACCGGGCGGTCGCCGAATTCTCCGAGCGGAGCAGTCTGTCGAGGTTGATCATGGAGGTGCGCATCCCGGCCCGCATCGACGGCTCCTGGATGCGGTTCAGCAGGTCCCCCAGGAGTCCCAGCCCGATGGTGTACTCGACCTGGTAGACCATCTCCGTCGTCTCGCGGCCTTCCGCGCTCTGCGCCGGCCGGAACTCGAAGACGTTGGTCAGGTTCTGGAGCGGGGCGAATCCGGTGCCCGTGTCGACGCGGCGTCTGAAGGGCTCGACCTCTCTGACCGTCCAGACCGAGTCGGTCTTCAGAGGGCCGAGGGTGTGGTTGCGTTCGGCGTAGGTCCTGCCGACGGTGGCGACACCGTGGTGGTCGGTGACCTCGACCGCTCCGGCGACCCACTCGGCGTACCGGTCGGTGCGGGCGACGACGTCCCAGACGCGTCCCAGGGGTGCGTTGATGACAGTCTGCTCGGTGACCACGTACGTGTTCATCATGCTTCCTTTGTTGTGGGGTTCTCGTCGTGTCTCTCGTCGGCGCTTCTCGCGCTCAGTCCCGATCCATGACCTCGATGGCGGTGTGCCGGCCGGAGCGGACGGCGCCGTCCATGAAGCCGTTCCAGTACGGCGAGAACTCGGCGCCCGCCCAGTGCACACGGCCGAAGACCTGCCCCATCCACCGGCCGAAGTCGCTGAGCACACCGGGGGCGGCGACGGAAGTGGGGCCACCCCGGGTCCATGGTTCGGCGGTCCAGTCCTGCTCGACGTAGTCGACGGTGTCGAAGGCGCGTTCCCCGACGACCTGGGCGAAGGAACGCAGCACCGCGCCACGGCGTTCGGCGGCCGCGCGGTGGGCCCACTTGCGCCATTCCCGGCCGCCGAGGAAGCCCATGAGGACGCCCGGCCCACCGTCGGGCGGGGTGTTGTCGAACATCTCGCGGATGGGGGAGCCCCCACGTAGCAGCCCCAGGCCGGACAGGCCGTCCTCGCGCCAGAACGGCTTGTCGTAGACGGCGACGCACTTCATGAGGGTGCCGAACGGCAGCCGCTGGAAGAGCTGGTCCTGCTGCGGCGGCAGGAGCGGGTCCCACACGATCCGCGCGGCGAGCGGCGGCGGGACGGCGACGATCACCCGGTCGGCTCGCCAGTCTCCGGCGTCGGAGACGACCGTGACACCGGTGGCGTCCTGGCTGATGCGCCGTACCGGGGCGCAAAGGTGCACGCGGCCGTCGAGTTGCTCGGCCAGCCGCTGGGCGACGAGCTGCGAGCCGCCGACGAAGCGGCTGTCCTGGGCGCCGCCGGTGGTGCCGGTGCCGCGTTCCATGGTGCCGGGGTGGGTCTCGTTGCCGAAGGTGGCGACGTACCAGAGGCTGAACAGGGCGGACGCGTCGCGTGCCTCGCCGCCGTAGGCGGAGTTGAGGAAGAGGCTGACCATGTCGACGGCGTCGCCGGTGATCTCGGCCTTGCGCAGCCAGGTCTCGTAGGTCATGGCGTCGAGTTCGCGGGCGTGGGGATCCCGCCACGGGGCCGTCGGGTCCACCCTGGCGGCCTCCTTGGCGATGCGCGCCAGGGCGATTCCGATGTCCGGCAGGGCGAACAGGTCCGGCGGGGTGTGCCCGGAGAAGCGTTTGGCCTTGCCGTCGTGGACGTAGACGGTCGCGCCGGGAACGGTGGCCCGGTAGGTGTCCACACCGACCTCCTCGGCCAGCGTCAGGATGTGGTCCTGGGTGGGGCCGACGAACTGTCCTCCGAGCTCCGTGACCTGGCCGTCGCCGAGGTCGTGGTTGAGCAGTCGGCCGCCGACCCGGTCCCGGGCCTCCAGGACGGCTACGGACCTGCCCTCCGCGACGAGTTTCCGTGCCGCGGCCAGACCGGCCAGCCCCGCACCGATCACCACGACGTCCGCCCTGCGGCTGTGCACCGACGTGGTGACGTTCGCGTGCTGCGTGCTGCTCATGATCACTCCCTGTCGTGGGTCCCGGCTGCCCCGACCATACAGGCGACCTTGTCAAGCGACAAGGTCGATAGGCCTTGTCGCGCGATCGGGTCGCTTGATGCCGGTAAAGTCGCAGGTGGAAGTGGGTTTTGTTGCCGAGGTGAGTTAAGTCATTCAGTTGACCGGTTCAGTCAACTTGAGCGACTGATAAAGTCCAGTGCTCGAAGCGACTTGGAGGTCGACCGCGGCACCAGGACACCTCCCTGCCCGCAACCGCTCGGCCGCGACGGCCGCCGATCCTCTGTTCGCCCGTCCGCGTCGAGACGTCCGGGAATCCCCTCACCGACCTTGGGAGTCAGTCGTGGCTGTCCTGCTCCATCGGCTGGGCCGCAGTGCCTACCGTCACCGCAAGCTGGTGCTAGGCATCTGGCTCGTGGTCCTCACCGCGCTCATCACCTGCGTCAGCGTCTTCGGCGGCAAACTCGACGACCGCTTCACCGTGCCGGGCACCGAGTCACAGCAGGCGCTGGACACACTCGGCACGACACTGCCCGAGGCCTCCGGGGTGGGCGCCGAGATCGTGCTCACCGCACCCGAGGGCCACCGCGTCACCGAAGCCCGCTACGGGGCGGCCATCGCCGCGGTCGAGTCGGCGGCCTCGAAGGCGCCCCAGGTCAGCGCCGTCCTGGGCCCGAGCGCCTCCGGAGCCGTCTCGGCCGACCGCACCACGGCGATCGTGCAGGTGCAGTACTCGGTGCAGCGGGCCGAGGTGCACGCCTCGTCCCTGGAGGCGATCCGGCAGTCGGCCGAGGCGGCCGAACGCAGTGGGCTGAGGACCTCGGTGGGCGGCAGCGTCTTCGGCAGCGACGGCGTCCACATCGGACCGTCGGAGATCATCGGTGTCGCCGTCGCCGTGCTCGTCCTCGTCGTCACGTTCGGCTCGCTGCTCGCCGCCGGCATGGCGCTGCTGCCCGCGCTGTTCGGAGTGGCGGTGGGACTGACCGGGCTGCTCGCCCTCGCCCCGGCGGTCAGCATCTCGTCCACGGCGGTCACCCTCGCGCTGATGCTGGGTCTGGCCGTCGGTATCGACTACGTCCTGTTCATCCTCTCCCGCCACCGGCAGCAACTCGCCCGCGGAACGGACCCCCAGGAGTCCATGGCCCTGGCCAACGGGACGGCCGGCAGCGCGGTGGTCTTCGCCGGCAGCACCGTGATCATCGCCCTGGCCGCACTCGCCGTCATCGGCATCCCGTTCCTGACCACGATGGGCCTCGGTGCCGCCGGAGCCGTCCTCGTCGCCGTCCTCGCCGCGATCACCCTGCTCCCGGCCGTCGCCGGGTTCGCCGGTACCCGGCTGACGCCCCGGCCCGGCAGCAAGGCGGCTCAGCGGGCCGCCGGCCCGGGCGGATCCACCGCAAGGGCCACCCTGGGCGCCCGCTGGGTGAAGGCCGCCGTCGCCAAGCCGTTGCTGACGGTGCTGGCCGTCGCGGGCATCCTCACCGCGCTGGCCCTCCCCGCGGCGGATCTGCGCCTGGCCCTGCCGGACAACGGATCGGCCCCGGTCGGCTCCACCGAGCGCAAGGCGTACGACGTGATCGGCGAGAAGTTCGGCCCCGGCTTCAACGGCCCGCTCCTGGTGCTGACCGAGACCGACGACGAGTCCGGCGCACAGGCGGGTGCTCAGGCCGCGCGGAAGCTCGGCGACCTGAAGGGAGTCAAGACGGTAATGCCGCCGCAGCCCACCAGCGACCCCGCGCAGACCGTCATCCAGATCATCCCCGAGACCGGCCCGGACAGTGCCCGCACCGCCCGGCTCGTCCACGACCTCCGCGCCGCCGCACCGGGCATCCACGAGACCACCGGGGCCTCCGTCGCGGTCACCGGGACCACCGCCGTCAACATCGACGTCTCCCACCGGCTCAGCGACTCCCTGCTGCCGTTCGTGGCGATCGTCGTCGGCCTGAGCCTGATCCTGCTGACCATGGTGTTCCGTTCCCTGGTCATCCCGCTCAAGGCCGCTGTCGGGTTCCTGCTGTCGGTGGCCGCCTCGCTCGGCACGGTCGTCGCCCTGTTCCAATGGGGGTGGCTGGCGGACGTCTTCGGGCTGGCCCACACCGGTCCCGTCGTCAGCTTCCTGCCGATCATCCTGATCGGAGTGCTCTTCGGACTCGCGATGGACTACGAGGTGTTCCTGGTGTCGGGGATGCGGGAGGAATGGGTCCACACCGGCATGGCCCGCCGGTCCGTGGTCGACGGCGCACGGCACAGCGTGCGGGTGGTCACCGCGGCCGCCCTGATCATGTTCACCGTCTTCGCCGGGTTCTTCCCCCTCGACGATGCCCTGATCAAGCCCATCGCCTTCGCGCTGGCCGTCGGCGTGGCCATCGACGCCTTCGCCGTCCGCATGACCCTCGTGCCGGCCGTCCTCGCCCTCGCCGGACGGCACGCCTGGTGGCTCCCCGCCTGGCTCGACCGCGTCCTGCCCGACCTCGACGTCGAGGGCACACGTCTGCGGAAGGTCCCCGAGGGGGAGTCCAAGGAGCCCGAGCGAGTCCGCTGACCGGCGCCCACCTGTCAGAGCCCCCATCAGGCCCCGGCCGCAGGACAGCCTCCGGTCGGGGCACGGGCCTGCTCTCGCCGCCCGTGCCTGGTACCCCGGCATACGGCCCGCTCCGTCAGCGGTGGAACATGGCCGAGGTCGCTGAGCGGCCCCGAGGCCGCGCTCAACTTCCCTGCCCGGTCCGAGAGAAGAGTCGACGGCAACCTTTTCGCCTCCTGCGGCCACTGAGTAGCGCAAGCGACGCGCTCTTCGAACGGACAGACATGCACGAAACACGCCAGGCCGCGCGACAGCGCAGACGCAGACGCCGGCTGATGGTGGGCAGCACCACAGGGCTGGTCGTCACAGGTCTCCTCGTCTGCCTGGTCATGGCGCTGCAGCCGGACCGCGAGGACGATGCCGGGCGGGCCCCGGCCACCGCGGTCGCCAACTCCCAGGAGACCCAGCCGCCGACGCCGCCCGGGAAGAAATCCCCCACACCTTCCGCGTCCACGGTCTCCGCGTCCCCGTCGGCCAGTGCCACCCCCGCGAAGGCCTCCGCATCCGCGTCGGAGACGCCGCCAGCGGCCTCCCCGCGGAAGGCGCCTGCCTCGTCGTCCCTGGCCGGACGGATCCGAAACAACATCACCTACCCGGGAGTCGCCACGGTCTACAAGGCCGGGGTGGGGGACGGCGCCTGCTCGTACGGCCCGAGCGGCGACATGATGATCGCGGCGATGAACACCACCGACTACGAGACGTCCAAGGCATGCGGGGCGTACGTACTCGTCCGCGCGGCGAACGGCGCCTCCGTCACGGTCCGGATCACCAACGAATGCCCCCTGCCCTGCGCGCCGGGCCAACTCGACCTCAGTGAACAGGCCTTCGCCGAACTGGCCCCCGTCTCGACCGGTCGACTCGCCATCACCTGGAGCCTGTTGAGCCCCAGCACGGCGGGCACGATCTCGATCCGCTACAAGGACGGGTCCAGCCCCTACTGGTGCGGCATCCAGGCGATCGGTCACCGTAACCCGCTCGCCCGGCTAGAGGTGCGCACCGGCGGCGGCTGGCGCCAACTGGCCCGCACCGACTACAACTACTTCCTCTCTCCCGACGGCGGCGGGTGCGGCAAGGCGATCAGGCTCACCGACATCTACGGAGAACAACTGACCGTCGACGGGATCGGCTTGCGGCCGGACGTCGTGCAGTCGACGGGGCTCCAGTTCGCCCGGCACTGACCCCGCCACTGATACCGGGTCCCTCCGAGCGGAACACTCGGAGGGACCCGGTATCGCTTCATCCGCCGCCGGCCGGGCGGTGTTCGTGTGTCAGGCGGGCTGCCCGAACTGGATACCGCGGCCGTTGGTGGCCAGGTACACATGGCCGTGGACCCGGGGATCCCCGGTGATGGCCTCACCGATCCAGCCCCACTGGTGCTCGTCGTCGTTGATGCGCAGCCAGGTCCTCGCGGCGTCGTCGGAGCGGTGGACGCCGGTGACCCCGCTGACGGTGGCGACGTGGTAGATCGCGGGATGGTCGCCGCCGTGGGCGGCCGCGCCGAAGCCGAGCGTGTACGAGGCCTCGCAGCCGGCGACCTTCGCGAAGGTTCGGCCGCCGTCGGTGGATCGCAGCAGCCCGTTGGTCTTGGCGCTGAGCCACAGGTCACCGGAGCGTCCCGGTGTCGCGACCAGCTTGAACCCGGCGTCGCCGGAGGGCAGTCCGGTGGCCCGGGCCGCGAACGTCAGCCCCTTGTCGGTGCTGGCGAACAGCTTTCCCGTGGCGGTGTCGAACGCGTACACGACCTCGGAATCGGCCGGGTCCGCCACCGGTGTGGCGCCGGTGGGAAACGAGGAGACCTCGGACCAGGTGGCGCCGTTGTCGGCGGAGCGCTCGGTGGGGTGCTTCGTGCCGTCCCAGTGCACGAAAGACCACACCAGCACGCTGCCGTCGGCGGTGGTGGCGATCGGCCCCGGTGCCTCCTTGGCGATGGCGGGCTGGGTCTTGAAGGGGGTCCAGGTCTGCCCGCCGTCGTTCGAGAAGGCGCCGTTGCCGTTGTCACCCGTGCCCGTGCGCACCACATAGGACGGCTTGTTCGCGGCCTGGGCGAGGCCCGCCGCCGTGGTGAAGAGGGGGTTGGTCGCCAGGCCGCCGGCCGGAGACGCCGTGAGACGGTCGTGGTACAGCGTGCCGATGTCCCGTGAGCCGCTGAGCAGGTGTGCCTGGCCGGTCGGCGGCGAGATCAGGAAGAGCACCGAGGTCTCCTCCAGGCCACGGATCTGCGGGGCCCACTTCTTCAGGTCGCGGGTGCCGTAGAGGGTGGCGCCGGTGCCGTAGACGATGTGCTGGGAGTCGAACGGGTCGACGGCGACCATCTGGATCCACCAGCCGAACGTCGGTGCGTCCTTGCCCCACTTGAGGAAGGGGGTCTCCGACACGTCGATGCTCGCCGAGTCCTTGAGGGAGGTCCAGGTCCGGCCCCCGTCGGTGGTGCGGAACAGGGTGTCGCCCCCCGACCAGCGGTTGTTGGTGGAGACGACGACGGTGCCGGTGCGCTGGGCGTCGACGGCGGCTCCGCCGTACGCGAAACTGTCGGAGCCGCCGGGCTTCACCGGGGTGACATCGGTCCACGTACCGTCGGCGACGGCCAGTTTGTGCACGCTGCCGTTGGACTGGCCGTTGGGGCCGGGAGCGTCGGCGTACGTCACGTACAGCTCGTCGGCGCGGGTGTCGTACACGGCCCGCATCGGCATCTTGGCCGTCGGCCCGGTCGGCTGCCCGGGGACGGGCACCCAGGTGGTGCCGTCGGTGGTGCGGTAGAGGGTGTTCGTGGTCGCGGAGCCGTCGCCGTCACCCCAGCCGGCGTACAGGGTGCGCCCGGCGGAGACGAGAACGGTGACGCCCTGGCCGGAGGCGCTGGGGACGGGCGGGAAGCCCTTCGCGGCGGACCAGGTGGCGCCCCGGTCCGTCGACTTGAGGAGGCCGTCGTGCCGGGTGCCCAGCCACAGGGTGTCACTGTCGCGCGGGTCCAGGAGAAGGCGTTCGCCCGTGCCCCGGCCGTCCTCGTTGGAGCCGAGTTTCACGCTGAGGTCGGTACGGGTCCAGGTGGCCCCGCGGTCGTCGGAGCGCAGGAACGCGCCGTTGCCCGCCCACGACTGCGTGTAGCTGCCGAGGGCAAGGTAGACGCGGTCCGGCCGGGCCGGGTCGATGGCCAGGGACTCGACGCCGAGGAGGTTCGAGTCGTCCTGGCTGAGCCAGTCCAGCAGCGGGATCCAGCGGGCCGAGCCGTCGTCCCAGCGGTAGGCGCCGCCCATGTCGGTACGGGCGTAGGCGAGTCCCTGGACGGCGGGATGGAACACCACTCCGGTGACGAATCCGGTGCCGCCGATGACCACGTTGCGCCAGCCGTAGGGAGAGGCTTCGGCTGCCGCGCCGATGGCGGATTCGGCGCCCTGGGCACGGCCCTGGAAGGAGGAGAGGCCGGCGAGCGCGGCAGCGGCCGTGGTCCCGGCGAGGACGGAGCGCCGACTCAGATCGAACCCATGCATGACATACCTCAATCTGTGGAGCTGGGGAGGTGAGGCGTGTCCACGATGCGGATCGGTGACTGGCCCACACCCGTGATCACTCCGGGTCATCATGCATGTCCGTTTTGTCGTTTAATGCTTGGCGGCACCGAAGAACGGGTGCGTGTTCGTCGATGTGCCGAGGGGCTCCGTACCGGCAGGTGCGTTCCGTGCGGCCTCCGGGGCCCGCCCGTGGGAGTGGCGGAAGCGGGCGTGCCCCGGAGGCCGGACGTGTGTCACGCGTTGGCGCAGGCGGTGCCGTTCAGACTGAAGCCGGAGGGCTTGGCGAAGGTGCCGCTGGAGGTGCCCTGGAACCCGAAGGTCGCCTGGCCGCCGGCCGCGACCTCGCCGTTGTGGGCCACGTTGCTCGCGGTGACCGCTCCTGACGAACCGGAGAGGGTCGCGTTCCAGGCATTGGTGATCTGCTGCCCGGAGGGGAGGGTGAACGCGAGCTTCCAGCCGCTGATGGGGGAGGAGCCGGTGTTGGTGACGGTGACGTCGGAGGTGAAGCCGCCCTGCCAGGAGCTCGCCCCGTACGCCACCTTGCAGGCGGTGGAGCCTCCGGGAGTGCCCGGGTCACCGGAGGCGCCCGTGTTGACGGTGGAGGAGAACGAGGTGACGGCAAGGCCCGCCCCGTTCTGCCAGGGCTCGAACCCTGCCTGAATACTCGTGAGGTACCAGTTGTTCTGGGCGAGGCCTCGCGAGACGGCGTGCCGGGCGAAGTCCATGACGTCGAAGTTCCAGCTGGTGATCGTCGACGGTGCGACGAACGACAGCACGTCGTTCCCGCCGTTGTTGCCGGACCACACCTGCCAGGTGCGCCCGCCCACGTTGGCGTTGCCGACCGGGGAGCCGATGGGCTGAATGGATCCGACCTTGTTGAACCAGAGCATGATCTCGGTCCGGTTGACGCCGTCGGTGCGGGGCGTGGGGTCGAGCCAGATGTCGTACGAGGCGTTGTATACCGCGCCGTTCACGTAGTTGTAGGAGATGCTCGAAGGGGCGCTGGAGATGCTGCTGAGCCGGGCGGGAAGCTTGGTGCCGGGCGAGCAGTTGGTGTAATGGCAGCCGTTGTAGACGGAGGGGTAGGACTTCGGAGCGCCGTTCGTGGGGACGGATCCGTCGGCCTGGGTGATCCTGAACCCCGAGTCGGTGGCGGTGATGCACTGAGTGGCGCTGGTGCCCCAGCGGTTGTTCTGGACCACGTACCGGCCCTGGATGGTCGTTGAACCGAAGGTTTCGCAGATCGTGGTGTCGGCCTGTGCCCCTGGCGCTGTGGTCAGAAGCGCGACAAGCGAGACGAGCGAGGTGAGCAGCGCGCCGAGCAGGCCACGCGTGCTGCGGGCATGGTGCGGGGAAGGACGCATGCGGATCCTCTTCAGCGGGTGTCAGAGGGTGGGGACGGAAGCGCTGTGACGAGATCGTGTATGGGAGCGCTCCCAAACGAGGCTTCGGCTGGGACTGTAGGGATGGTTCAGGTACCTGACAAGACTGTCGGCACGAAACGTGTCGACCCGATTTCGGATCCGCAGGTCAGCCCCGGGCGCCGCGAGGCGGCTCGTCGGATCCGGGAGCCTTCTCCGGACCGGTGTGCCGACGAGGGGTCAGGTCGACTCGCGTACCACCAGCTCGGTACGGAGGATGACGTGACGCCAGGCCACGGCCCCCTCCTCCATCTCCTCCAGGAGCAGCCGGATCATGGCCCGCCCGATCTCCTCGATCGGCTGCCGCACCGTGGTCAGCCGTGGCTCGGTCCGCTGGGCCAGCGAAAAGTCGTCGAAACCGATCACGGCGACGTCCTCGGGCACTCGGCGTCCGGCCGCGCGCAGGGCTTCCAGCGCCCCCGCGGCCGTGGTGTCCGACGCGGCGAGGACGCCGTCGATGTCCGGATGCCGTTCGATGAGCTCGGCCATGGCGCGGCGTCCGCTCTCCGCCGTGAAGTCGCTCTGGGCGACACGGGTCGGCTCGCCCGCCAGGCCCGCCGACGCCAGGGCCTCTTCGTAGCCGCGCAGCCG
This sequence comes from Streptomyces sp. NPDC032822, assembly GCF_055578825.1. Lineage (NCBI taxonomy): Bacteria > Bacillati > Actinomycetota > Actinomycetes > Kitasatosporales > Streptomycetaceae > Streptomyces > Streptomyces sp. NPDC032822. The sequence continues at coordinate 35,724 of NZ_JBVIOL010000031.1, forward strand.
GCACTGGGCGGCGTACAGGTCGAGGGGACCGGTGATGGTGGCTATCACTCTGCGGCCCTGTCGCAGGAGGTGGGTCACGGCACTACGGGCTCCGCCGATGTTGTCCGCGTCGACGTAGCTGACGTACTCCTCCCCTGAGCGGCGTCCCAGCAGCACGGTCGGCAACCGGGCGTCGGCGAGCATGTCGGGCAGCGGATCACCGGCGTGCACGGACATCAGCAGTACTCCGTCGACCCGGCCGCCGCGCGCGTACTCAAGGAAGCGCTGCCGCTCGGCGTCCGACCGGACCAGGGTCAGCAGCAGTTGGATCCCGGTGTCTGTCAGCGCGTCCCCGAGGGAGCGGACGATCTCGGAGAAGAAGGGCTCGGCGAACTGCCGCCAGTCCGGCTCCGTCATGACCAGGGCGACGGCGTCGGCCCGCCGGCCTGCCAGGGAACGGGCCGCGAGATTGGGCACGTACCCCAGCTCCTCGATGGCCCGCTGGACGGTCCGGCGCGTCGACTCCTTCACGCCGGCCGCGTTGTTGATGACGCGGGAGACCGTGCCCCTTCCCACCTGCGCGTGGGCAGCCACCTCCTCCAGCGTCGGTGTGCCCGGGCGCCGTTTGCCCATGACCGCCTCCCCCACGAGATCACCGATCTTACCGGCCGGAGGCAACCGAGCACACGACTTCGCCAGGGGCACGGGAGCAGGCGGTCGTCCTGCCCCGAGAGTTGGGAGCGCTCCCGTTCCGGGAGGGCTTGCGCGACGTTGAAGGCGAACATCCGCAACGTCAACCTCGGCAAGGAAGGCTCCAAGCGCCGCCGCAAGGCCGAGTCGAAGCCCGTCACCTTCCGGCCGGATGCGGCGCAGCCGTACGACGATCGCTGTCTCAGCTGGGAGATCGACAAGCAGACCGTAAGTATCTGGACCACTGCCGGACGTATCCGGAGTGTGCGGTTCACCTGCTCCGGGCAGGCCCGCAAGCTCCTCGCCGAGCACCGTGAGGGCGAGAGTGATCTCGTCCACCGTGACGGCATGTGGTTGCTGATCGCCACCTGCGAGGTACTCAAGGCCGATCGGTATGAGCCTGATGGATTTATCGGCGTGGACCTTGGCATTGCCAACATCGCCACCACCAGCACGGGCTACCGAGCGGCCGGGCGGGATCTGAACAGGCGCCGTAAGCACCGCTGTGACCTGCGCCGCAAACTCCAGGCCAAGCGAACCAAGTCCGCCAAGCGCCGCCTGAAGAGCCGGCGCCGCAAGGAACAGCGGCACGCTGCGAACGTCAACCACATCATCTCGAAGAAGATCGTGACTGAGGCAGAGGGTACGGCTGAGGAAGCCCCAACGGGTCACGCTCCACTCCTGGGCCTTCGCCCAGCTCGGCGCATTCCTCGAGTACAAGGCGCAGCGGGCCGGCGTCCCGCTGGTGTACGTCGATCCGGCGTACACCAGCCAGGAATGCGCCGAGTGCCATCACATTGAGAAGAAGAACCGGGCCGGCCAGGCCCTCTTTGTCTGCCGGAGCTGCGGGGTCGTTGCCCACGTCGGGAATGCTTCCCACGTGATCGGCCAACGCGGCGAGATCGTGTGGAATGCGGGGCGTGAGTCACGCGTCCCTGCCACCCCATAGGGGTGTCTGGACGGAGGAGCCAACCCAGCAGTCAGTTGGGCACTACCTCCAACAACTGGTGCAACCAGAGCGGCGCGGGCATCGGCGAACGGCCGACCGCGGCTCCGGCCGCCGGCATCGACGCCTACGTGTGGGTCAAGCCCCCGGGGGAGTCGGACGGCAACAGCACCGCCATCCCGAACGACGAGGGCAAGGGCTTCGACCGGATGTGCGACCCGACATACGGCGGCAACGCCCGCAACGGCAACAACCTGACGGGCGCGCTGCCGAACTCGCCGCTGGCGGGACGCTGGTTCTCCGCCCAGTTCCAGCAGTTGGTCCAGAACGCCTACCCGCCGCTGTCATGACCTGCTGACACGGTGGTGACCGCCGGTATCCGTCCCTCTGCCCAGCCGAGGGACGGATACCGGCGGATTCCACGCGACCGTGGTCGAGTGCGCCGAAGTGGCGGACGCCTGATGGCCTTCTCGGCATCGCGGCCGTGCCGGGCGGGACAGGTACGTCGGCGCCGTCCGCAGACCACCTCGTCGGGTCAGCCTGTCATCCGGAAGGTGGCGTCGCTGCGTCCCGTCGCTGTGCTGATCGTTTCGAGCTTCAGCTGGTACGCGTAGTGGCGGATGTACCGGTCGGGGTGGTTGTACGACTGGAACGACGCCCATGTCGCGTCGGCGAGTCCGGCGACCTGCCGAAAGGTGGCGTCCGCGGCGAACTGGGTGGTGCCGTCGTTGTGGACGAGCTGGAAGTCGGCTCCGTCGTGGCGCAGGTAGTAGCCGGGGAAGTTGACCGACTCGAAGGAGACGGTGCCGGTGCCGGCCAGACCGGGCCGCTGTCGGAACTGGGCGTCGTCGTTGGTGACGTTCTGGTCGATGCGGACGTCGAAGTTGCTGTGCCGCACGTAGCGGTCCTGGAAGTTGAAGGACTGCAGCCGCTTGGCCGGGACGTTGGCCCAGCGTGCCCGGATCCGGGTGTCCTCGGCGGCCGTCAGGTTCAGGATCGAGCCGTGGCGCTTCTTGGTGCCGCCCATGGAGTAGGTGCCCGACGCCGGGAGGTGGTAGGTGCCGACGGCGGACGGGTTGGTCGTCGCGACCGGCATGTATCCCTTTCCGGCCGCGTACTGGTCGAGGTAGAGGGTCCACTCGTTGCGGTTCCTGAACTTCATCCACATCGGGCCCTCGACCTGCGAACCGGTGAGGCCGATGCCGGAGAGGTTACCGAGGTTGGTCCAGGTGCCGAGGATCGAGTTGCTGCCCTCAAGGGTGATCTGGCCGTCGCCGGAGGCCCGTACGTAGCGGTAGTTGCCGACGCCTGAGGGGACCTCGACGATCTGGGTGTCGATGATTTCCTGGGTGCCGGGACGCTCGATGTAGATCTGCGGGGTGCTGACCGTGCGGAAGTTCGTGGTGCGGGCGTAGTAGATGCGGTGCTTCGTCGCGCCGTTGAGGGGCTTGTTCGTCGCCCAGTACAGGACGTAGTCGTTGCCGGCCGGATCCCAGATGGCTTCCGGTGCCCAGGCGTTGCGCCCGTCGGGGATCGCGCCCGCGACGTTGAGCAGCCACGGCGCCGACCAGGTGACCAGGTCCGTCGACTCCCACACCACGAGGTTGCGGCTGCCGTCGTTGATGGCCTGACTCCACGTCTGCCCGCAGTCGATGCACAGGTCGGTCGCGATGATCCAGTACTTGCTGCCGTCGGGCGAGCGGACCAGTGCGGGGTCACGCACCCCACGCGTGCCCACGGTCGAGCGCAGGGTCATCCCGCCGCCGTTGAGATCGGTCCAGTTCAGACCGTCCGCGCTGTACGAGAAGTACATCTGCTGACCGGTCGATCCCTCCCCGATGAAGTGCGTCATCAGGTACCCCGGGTCGGCGGCTGCGGCCCGCTGGGGTGTGGTCACGACCTGGGCGGTGAAGAGCAGGCAGGCGGCGACGAATACCGCCGCCAGTCTGACAAGGACGACCTTTGGCATATGCGTTCCTGTCTCTCTGTAGTGCCGTGATCGGACGCGAGTGAGGTCGAGGGTTGTCGGGCCCTGGCCTTCGTGGCAGGGGGTGGGGAACGGGGCGGTCTCCCGTGGGAGGTGGACGTCGCGCAATGTGTGTTCAGTGGCCGGCGCATCGAGGTTCCCGTGTGCGCGGTGGTGGGCCGGGCGACGAAGGCGGCGGAGAGGGTCGGCAGTGCTGTCTCGGAAGTGCACCGGCGACGCGTGCGCAACACAGGCGGTCTCCTTTGACGGCCATGGTTCGAAAAATCGAACACTGTTCGCAAGTTCGAGCAGAAGATAGATGTGGATCAGGGGCGCGTCAATGGAACTGGCCAGTTTGCCTCCCGGCACTCACACCCGTGTCCGCTTGTGGCGGTAAGGCCCTCCTCGCTCGCCCCCTTGGCGGCGGCGATCTCCCCGGGTGATCGGGTCGCTCGCGAGAACTTGGCTGCACAACCGTTGACATGGCGCCATGAACGGGACCGGGATCGCGCCTGCAAGCAGGTGATTGAAACGTTTCCAGCTTCCCCCGGTTATCGCGAACGCAACTCCACGGCCGACCGGGCCCTGGACATCCTGATGATGTTCGACGACACCCAACTCGTCATCTCCGGTACCGCGGTCGCCGAGCGTCTGGGGGTCGCCCGGTCGACCGCCTACCGATACCTGCAGTCACTGGTGAAGCAGGTTCCTGGAGGAGGCGCCGGGCGGTGGCTTCCGGCTCGGGCTGCGTGTCCTGGAGATCGGCCGGCTGGCCAGGCGCAGCTATGGACTGACCGAGATCGCCGTTCCGGCGATGACCGAACTCTCCGCCGACGTGCGCGAGACGGTGCTCCTGACCCGTCGTGCCGGGGAACTGGTCGTCTGCGTCGAGCGGGCGGAGGCCGGCACGTGGGCCGTGCGCATCTCCTACGAGCGGGGCAGCACGCTCCCGCTCAACGCCGGTGCCTCCGCGCTCGTCCTGCTGGCCTGGATCCCGCAGGACGAGGCGCGACGACGGCTGGAGGCAGTCGAACTGAAGCGCTCACGTCGGCCACGCTCACCGACGTGGACACGCTCATGGACCGGCTCGCGCACATTCGTCGGGCCGGGTACTCGGTCACGCGGTGAACCCGACCCCGATGTGACGGGCGTAGCCGCACCGATCCGCGACGACGGGCAGAAAGTGGTCGCTGCGGTGAGCGTCGCCGCGCTCACCTCCAGGGTGTTTCCCGAAGCGGAGGCGGAACTGGCTCAGAGGGTGCTGACCACGGCTCAGGAGATCACCGACCGCCTGACCGCGGTCGGAGGCTGAGCACACGCGGTTCGCCCCCGGCTCCGGGCCACGGCGACTGTTCTGTGTCGGGCGCCGGAGTACGCGAACAGCCCTTGCTCCGGCGCCACGACGTCGAGAGGACTCGACCTCGCGGCCCACTGTCCTCGCGGACCGACGGCAGGCACACCGACGGCCTTGAGCACGGTGAGCCGGCCGTACTCAGATGTCGAGCAGGTCTCGCGTCCGCACCGGGCCGCCCGACTCGAAGGACTGGTTCGCGGCCAGGCCGGTGACCAGTGAACGGGCCCCGTCCGCGGCGTCCGCCGCACGTCCCAGTGGGTCGGGTGCGGGCTCACCGAAGAGGTCCGCGAGCATGCGTACGTCGCCGCCGCCGTGTCCGCCCTCGCCGGCCCGGACCTTGAGTTCGCGCGGCGGTTCCCAGAACCGACGCAGCATCAGCTCCGTACGCCCCGCCGTGTCGCCCACCGACTCCCCGTGCAGAACCGCACTGTCACCCGGCACGGCCACCTCGGACCGGGTCCAGGTGGACTCCTCGACCAGCAGTTCGAGGCGCCCCTCGCTGCCGTTGAAGGCGATCCGGTATCCCTCCCACGGGGCGTACGCGGTGAGGTGGTAGGTGAGGCTGGCGCCGGAGGCGTAGCGGACCAGTACCGCCATGTCGTCCTCGATCGTCACCCCGGGACCGAAGACGTTCTGGTCACGGTGGTAGCCGTCCTCGGCCTCCGCGTCGAGGTACAGCGCGGAGAGCAGCGGCGAGTCGGCCAGGTGGACGGCGAAGGGATCGTCCGCCGCCGCGGGGGAGCCGTGTGCCCGGGCGTAGTCACGGGCCAGGCCCCGGCGCGCGCCCGCTTCGTCGCCGTAGAAGAACAACCCGCCCTGGGCGTACACGGTTTCGGGTTCGGTGCCCAGCCACCAGTTGACCAGGTCGAAGTGGTGGGTGGCCTTGTGCACCATCAGGCCGCCGGAGTTGGCCTTGTCGCGGTGCCAGCGGCGGAAGTAGTCGGCGCCGTGGCGCAGGTCGAGCAGCCACTCGAAGTGCACGGAGCCGACCTCGCCGATCTCCCCGGCCGCGATCAGTTCCCGTACGGCCGAATGCACCGGGTTGTACCGGTAGTTGAACGCGACCCGCACGCGGCCGCCGGTGCGTCGCCGGGCGTCGAGGATACGGCGGGCGCGGTCGGCGTCCGTCGTCATCGGCTTCTCGGTGACCACCTCGCAGCCGGCCTCCAGGGCCTGGACGATGTAGTGGTCATGGGTGCCGTCCACGGTGCACACGACGACGATGTCGACGCGTTCGCGGCGCAGCATCTCCGTGAAGTCCTCGGCGGCGTACGTGGGTACCGACGCGCCGATCCACTCGTTGTGCACCGCCATTCTGTGGGGGTTGACATCGCAGAAGCCGACCAGGTCGATCCGGTCCGCGTAGGGACCGGCGAGCGCCTGGGTGAAGAGCCGGGCGCGGGCGCCCAGTCCCACCACGGCGCAGCGGCGGCGTGCGGTGTCGGCAGGCATACGGTCTCCGATCGGTTGGGGGACAACTCGGGGGAGGGGGAGGTGAGGGACAGCGGTCGCCAGATCTCGGCAGCGGTGGCGGCGAGGGCGAGCGGCCCGAGGACGACGACCAGCAGGACGGGGGACATGGCCAGGAGCGCGGCGACGGCGACCGCCGACCCCGCCAACAGTACGGGCACGAGCGGCTGCTGGGGCATCGAGCGGAACGCCGCCACGACGACCGCCCGCCAGGAGGAACGGTCCCGCCGGCCGACGGCACACCGCAGTCCCCACGCGGCCGGGACCGCGCCCGCATCGGTCACGGGTGCGCCCATGCTGGTGATTGTGGTGACGACGAGGCCGCGAAAGCCACCTTGCGTGACCTGGCGGGCGAGCGTGAGGCTTCCCCCGGCATCAACGCCTTGCGGAACCTCAACTCACCCTCCACGTCTCGATCACAGATTCCCCTGTGGTCCGGCAGGGGGCGACGGAGTGCAGGCGTTGGTCAAGGACGTCAGAGCATCGGCAAGCGCAAGCCCTCTTGCCCCACCCGCGCCAGTCTCGCTCCTCGACTCGCCGACACGCGACGGCAGGTTCGCACGCCGGTCACGGCACTGAGCAGCCGTGATGCCTAGCCGATGAGGGTCGCCTTCGGGCGGACGACGCAGAACTCGTTCCCCTCCGGATCGGCCAGTACCGTCCATGACTCGTCGCCGCTCTGTCCGACGCCCGCCCTGCGGGCGCCGAGTGCGAGGATGCGCTCGATCTCGGCGTCCCGGTCCTCCGCGGCGGACGTCAGGTCGAGGTGCAGACGGTTCTTGACGACCTTACGATCCGTCACCGGCATGAAGCAGATGCCCACCGGCGCGGTCTCGTCCGGCCCGATCACGACCTCCCGCTCCCGCTCGGAAAGGATCCGCCAGCCCAGCACCCCGGCCCAGAACCGGGCGAGGGCGGGCAGGTCGTGGGCGTCGATGACGATGTGGTGCAGCGACAAGGGCATGTCGGCCAGTGTGCCCGGTGATCGCCCGGGCGGCCCTTGGCACGCGGTTCCTCTCGGGGTGAGGGGTGAGGGGTAGGGGAGTCGGGGTGTCAGGTGGCCGTGGGCGGGTGGCTGGCGCGCCATTCGGGTGCTTCGGCGGTGTCGGTGAATTCGAGGAGGTGTTGGCCGGCCAGGCGTTGCAGGGCGTCACGGACCTGGGCGGGGGTGGTGTAGAAGAACTCGCGTCGGGCGTTGACGCGGTTGACGCGGCGGTCCTCGAATTCCTGGTGCAAGCGTCGTTCCAGGCCGACGGCGTCCTCGCTGAAAATCAGTGCGTGGACATCGAAACGGAACGGCACGGAGGCGTCGCCGAGTTCGTTGACCCGGTCCATGGGGTCCAGCCGCCGGGTCAGTCCGATCTTGACCATGCGTTCGCCGAACGCGCCGATGTTGGAGATGACATACACGTAACCGGCTCGGATGTTGGCCTCGCGGGCGTCGACCGCCTGCAGATCGCCGTCCAGTTGCCGAAGCCTCTCCTCCAGCTCGGCGATGCCCTCCGGATCGGCCCTTCCGGCCCGCAGCCGCCGCAGCGCGCTCTCGTAGTGGCTGCGCTCCTTCTCCAGACGCTGCCGCTCGCGTTCGATCTCGCGTTGGAGCCGCTCCTCCTCACGCTGCTGGGCCCGCAGCTCCCGCTGCTCCTCCTTCTCGGCTTCCTTGCGCGCGAGGTGGTCGGCGGTCAACTCCAACTCCCGCACCCGCAGGTGGTGGTAGTCGTCGCTGATCCTGATGTGCATCGTGGTCCCGAGCCGCGCGATGGTCTCCCGCGTCTTGCCCAGCCGGTCGATGAGCGAGGCCAGCCGGTGCGGTCGCATGCCGCGCACCGCGTTGTCCGCCTCGGCGTTGTAGGCGCGCAGCATCAGCTTGGAGAAGTCCCGCACCATCTTGCGGCCCTGCGCGAGTGAACCGTTCACGGACCAGTCCTGCGCGGCCAGTACCGCACGGTCGTCACGGGCCAGTTGCTTGTACCGGGACTTCAGCCCCTCCAACTCCCGTGCACAGGACACCGCGTCGGCCAGCGGATGCCGGTATTCGTAGATGCCGGCCTCTTGCAGCATCCGTACCTCATCGATGACCACCAGGTCCGCCTGTGAGGCCGCCACCTGCTGCCGGGCCTGGTGTGCCTGCTGTGCCAGCGCGTCCGCCTCCCTGCGCACATCGACCAGTGAGTGGGCGGCCCGCTGCGCGGCATGTTCGACCTTCGCATCCAGCAGGCCGTCGATTCGCTGCAGTTCGGAGACCTTCTCGGCGTGCGCCTGCCGCAGTTGTTCCTGTTCCGCGGCGATCTGCGCACTGTCGGCGCCGATCACCCGGGCCAGTTGCTCCGTCAGCTGACGCACCTGTGCCTGGAGTGTCTGTGCCCGTGTCTCGGAGTGGGCCAACTCGGCGGCAAGACGCTCGGCATCCGCCTCGGCCTGCTTGCGTCGTCGTCCGAACAGGCCGACGGGAGCGGCACTGCCCGTGCCGGTGTAGGGCGATGTGAGATCGGGCGGCGCCGAAGACTGTTCCGGCAGCCACAGCTGCCATCCGGGTGGCACCGGCCAGGACGGATCCGGCTGCCAGCCCGGCGGAGGAACCCATCCCGACGGCGGAGTGGGCCAGTCGGGCGGAGGGTTGAAGCGGTGCGTCATGAGGAGCCGCTCCCCAAGTGCCGAGGCGGACAGGACTGCTGATGATGCACGGTTCCCCCGAGGGCTGATGGTGTCGTGTGGTGGATACGACTCCCGGAGGACGCGTCCGGTTGTGGAACCCGAAGGGGTTCACCCGATGGTGTCGCGCCCAGCGGCCGGCGAACCGACACCGCACGGCAATCGGAGATCACCGCACAGCCCGCGCTGAGCGCATCGGCGGAGACACTCACCCGTCAGGGCACAGTTCCATCACGCGACTTCCATGCATTCACCCGAACCGGAATGATTCATCCCTCAACAGAACCGCGTAGGGGGATCATGAACACCGAAGGCACACCACCACCCGTGCCCTCCCGAAGACCGCTCCCGCCGCCCCAGAGGAGCCACACCAACGCGATCGTCATCGGAACTGCCGCCGCGATCATCGCCACCGTGGTGGGCAGCAGCGTCATCATCACCAACACCGGCGACAGCGAGGCGGGCCCGGCCCCCACCGTGACCGTCACGGTCACCGAAGCCGCCGCCGACAACGCCTCCGAAGAAGACACCGCCGCCGCCTCCGCCCGGCAGACCGACTACACGATCGGCGAACAGGCCCGCAATGGCGGAGCCGTCGTCAAGATCTCCAAGGTCGAGGAGAGCGACACGATCACCCTCGCCGGGGCGCGCAAGAAGGCCGGCGCCGAAGCCAAGTACGTGACCGTGTACGCCGTCGTCACCAACAAGGCGAAGAGCAGCATGGACCTCACCTGCTCGCTGCCCATCGTCAACGCCCTCATCGACGACCAGGACCGACGCTCCGACACCATCGACGATCTCTATGACATCGCCGGCAATCCGGAATGCAATGCCCAACTGCAGCCCGGATTCAAGGACGACATGCGGTACGTCTACCGAGTCCCGAAGGACGCCACCATCCTGACCTGGGAGTTCTCCGAATACGACCTGGAGAACGACCCCACGCCCACGCTCGTCGACCTGACATAGCAGCACCATCCCCGCAGCCTGGGGAATCGGTGCGCCGGCGTGGCAGTGCGAGGGCGGCACGTGCGCGACCGCCGGGAGATCACCGGCACGGGGAGGCTCTGGAGATGAGCGGTGTCATCCTCGCCGACGGCGCATCCCGGCCTGCCTGGCAGGGGACGGGACAGCCGGACGGTCCGCTACGGCCGCACCGCCACCGCATCCACCTCGAACAGCATGCCGGGCAGGGCGAGAGAGGCCACACCGCTCAAGGTCTGAGCGGGCAGTCGCTCCCCGAAACGGGCGTGCAGCGCCTTGCCGAGGATCTCCAGTTTGTCGAGGTCGTGGTCGACGACGAAGGTGCCGAGGCGGACGACGTTCTCGTAGCGAAGGCCGACTCCCTCCAGCGCCGACCGCAGCCGGTCGAAGGCCAGGTCCACCTGGGCGGTGAAGTCCCCGGGGACCGGAGCGCCAGTGGTGTCGGAGGCGTACTGCCCGCCGATGAAGACGAGTTCGCCGGGTGCCGAGACCGCGTGGCTGTAGCCGAACGGAGTCGGATCGTGGAGGGCGTCCGGGTTCGTGATCGTGCGCTGGTCGGTCGTCATGCCAGCTGCAACTTCTCGTAGCGGCCGGTCCATTCCCCGGGACCCTGGGCCTGGCCGGCACAGCCGGAGACCGAGGTGCCGGGTGGTGGAGTCGGGTGCAGACTCTCGCGGGATGCCCGGACCGGCATGCGGCACAGGCACAGTGCGACCCTGCTCCCGTGAGCGTCGATGCCAACGGCTACGGGCGGCGCTGGAAGAGGAGGTGGTCGGCTGCCTTGGGCGCCGGGCCTTGTGATCAGTCTGCCTGGGCCGGCGGGCACCAGGTGCGGACTGCCGCCGTCGCCGTACTCGTACGCGTCGCCGTCGAATGCGTTCTGCGTCCGGCCGAAGGGTGGGCGGAGCGGGGAACGTTCGAACGGGAAGCCCTCCAGGACCTCAGGAGCGGAGAGGAAGGAGAGTCAGCCTGTGGTGGTGAGTGTGTCGAGGACGTGGGGCCAGGCAGCACTCCCCAAGAGGGCGTCGGCTTCGGATGTGCCTCCGTACCGGAAGCGCGGGGATGGCGAGGCCGGGCTCTCGCCGGGAAAACGTGGGCGGTGGCCGGCGTCGTGTCGGGTGATCAGACGTGCCGTGGCCCCGGCCGAACGCCGGCGTTGTACCAGTTGTTCGGCGAAGGGCAGAGAGGGCCACATCGCATCGTCGCCGCCTGCGACCAGCAGCAGATCGGCCCGCGCCTTGTCCACGGGGATCTCCGCCTCGGACAGCAGACCGGCAAACGTCCGCTCGCTCTGTTCGTACCAGCCGCGGATGGCGACGGGCCCGCCGTCCGTCGGTGGGGGAGCCCAGGAGTCGTCCAGCGGGAGGAAGGGCACCGCCTGCTCTCGCCAGGCCCAGGAGGACCGATAGGGGTGGTGGACTCCGTCGCGCCCTGGTCCGACGTTGCACCAGACCCGGGACGTGGGCGACACGGCGACGACAACGTCGACACGCGGATCGTGCACGGCCGTGAGGAGCGCCGCCTCGGCCCCCTTGGACGTGCCCAGGATGCCGATGCGTCGTGCTCCGTTGGAGTGGAGGAGGTCGACGGCGCTGGTGAAGGTCTCCAAGGGGATCTCGCAGATTCCCGGGGACTGCCCCGGACCGCCGAACCAGCGGATCGACACGGCCGTCATGCCGTGCTGGGCAAGGATGTGTGCCCTCTGCCGTTCGATGCGTCCGCTGGATCCCGCCAGCACCAGGACACCGATCTCACTGCCCTGGCGGGGAGCGACAAGTACGCCCTCCCAGGGATCGGTCAGCTCGCGCTCAGTGACATCCACATGGCTCCCGTCGGTCCGCCTCAGCCTGGTGGCGCAGCCTAGTCGGCGTGGTGATCCCTCTTGACTTCCTCCCCTTCCTGAAGGAGGGGGATTCCTACGGCTCGCGCTGTAGGGGTTTCTGCTTCATCGCCGGCTGCCCGCCCGGAATGCTCCGTTGAGGTCTTACGCCAGCTCCACAGACAGACGCCGTCAGCCCGACGGCCAGAATGTTGCGTGACGCATTCACATCACGGTCATGCACAGCACCGCACTCACACGTCCAGGTACGGACGTCCAACGCCAACTTCGCCGCAACCCTGCCGCACACCCCGCACAGCTTCGAGCTGGGGAACCAGCGGTCGATCACCACGAGTTCACGCCCGTACCAGGCGCACTTGTATTCCAGCAGGGAGCGCAGTTCTCTCCAGGAGGCATCAGAGATGGCGCGGGCCAGGCTGTGGTTCTTGAGCAGGTTGCGGACGGAGAGGTCCTCGATCACGACCGTTTGGTTCTCACGGACAAGACGAGTCGACAGCTTGTGCAGGAAATCACGGCGCCGGTCAGTGATCCGCGCATGGATCCTGGCGACACGGCACCGGGCCTTCTCCCGGTTCGCCGAACCTTTGGCTTTACGGGAGAGCTCCCGTTGGGCTTTGGCCAGGCGCTCGCGGTCACGCCGCTCATGCTCCGGGTTGGTGATCTTCTCGCCCGTGGACAAGGTCACCAGGGAAGTGATTCCGGCATCCAGGCCCACTGCCGCTGTGGTGGCGGGGGCCGGGGTGATGTGATCCTCGCACAGCAGGGACACGAACCAGCGCCCCGCCGCATCACGGGAGACCGTCACCGTGGACGGCTGTGTTCCCCCAGGCAGTGGACGCGACCAGCGGATGTCCAGCGATCCCGGCATCTTCGCCAGCGTCAGACACCCCTTACGCCAGGTGAAGGCGGAACGGGTGTACTCGGCCGACGCACCAGACTTCTTCCGCGACTTGAAGCGCGGATACTTCGCCCGCTTGGCGAAAAAGCTGACGAACGCCATCTGGAGATGCCGCAGGGCCTGCTGGAGCGGGACCGAGGACACCTCGGTGAGGAAGGCGAATTCCTCGCTCTTCTTCCACTGCGTGAGCGCGGCAGAAGACTGCGTGTAGGAGATCCGGCGCTGCTCGGTGTGCCAGGCGCGGGTGCGTTCCTCCAGCGCCTTGTTGTAGACGAGGCGGACGCAGCCGAACGTCCGCGACAGCTCTGCCGCCTGACCGTCGGTGGGGTAGAAGCGGTACTTGAACGCCCGCTTGACCTGCCGCGCCATACCCCACAAGCTATCAGCTTCCATACAGGCAACGGGTGTTGGCCGGTGGCCGGTAACCGGCAGACGCGGGTCCGCCCCGGGGGCGGACCCGCTTTTCCTGCCCTGCTCCGCAGAAGCTTCGTTTCCTCCCCCGGCTGAAGCCGGGGGCATCCACGAAGAAACGCCACGATGAGACGACCGCTGTCGGGGCGAACGGCAGGACTACGCCGCCCACGGCCGGGCCGGTGGAGACCCGCGACCACGCCACGGGTCAACGTCGTCGCCCCCAGGGCGCCGAAGGTGTTCGGGTTCTGGCCTTGGTGGTCTCCGTCGCTCCATCGTCGCGGAGGGCATGGGCTGCGTGTGATGTCTGCGTCAACGCGGCGATCGGCCCGCACCGCTCTGCGGCGTCGCACATGGCACGGTCGACCGGGATCTCGCCGCCACCCGGCCCACGGCGCCCACTCACCCTTCTGAGCCCTCGCATGATCACGAACCGGACATCATGCGACCGTGCCGAAGCCCCGTCTGTCTTGCCGGGTCCGGCATCCGGGTCTTTCGGGTGAGGCCGAAAAGGGGTGCGGTCCCGTGGCGGGAGTTGTCAGGCTGACGGTGACCGAGCGGCGTGCAGTCACCACATTTCCCAGCGCAGTGGAGGGCCGAGCCGCGGGGCCACGACCGCGCACACCCGCTTCCACGCCGTCGCTGAATGGGGAACCATGCCACTCACCATCCACAAGCGCAGTACCTGGGGCCAGTACGTGTCCGGGTCGAGACGAGAACACGCCTCGGCGGATCCCGTTCCCAAAGAGCCGTGGACAGGGCACATGGGGGTGTTCATCCACTATCTCGGTGGCGGAAGCACCAGCGATCTGGAGACCGAGGAGGATTGCCGGCGGGAGATCGCGGCCGTTTATGACGACCATGTATCCGGCGGGGAATTCGAAGGGGACATCGCCTACAACTTCCTCGCCTGCCCGCACGGCTACATCTACGAAGGCCGTGGGTACGAACGAGGTGAGGGGAACGGCGGCACGGCCGACCCCATCGAAGGCGTGGGACGGAACGCCGGGTTCTACTCGATCGTGGGTATGGTCCGCTCCAATGACGCCGTGGGCCAGGACATGTTGCGCGGCATCAGAGATCTCATCGATCACCTGCGGCACGAGGCTCCCCGGAAGACCGGCGGGATGATATTCCCGCACCGGTACGGATATGAGACCGAATGCCCCGGTGACCTCGGCATGTACGCGCGCCCGGGTTCGACGATCGACCCGTCCGCACCGTGGACGGGTCTCAGCGGTGACATCCACGTGTACCGGACGCAGAAGTGGGTGAACAAGACCTACCGCGACGCGGCCGGATACATCAAGTGTCCGGAGGACGGGCGCACCGGCTGGTCCACCGTGCTGTCACTCACCCAGGCCCTCCAGAAGGAAATTGGCATATCACCGACGGTCCAGGTCTTCGGCCCCGGCACCTTCGACGCGGTCAAGAACCGCCGGAAAATGCCCGTCGACGAGAACAACGCGAACCTGATCCAGCTCTACAACGGCGCACTGTGGTGCAAGGGCTACTGGGCGTCGATGGAACGGGAGTTGTGGACGAGTGACTCCGAGGACTCCATCATCCAGGTCTACGACGACCTGGGTCTCTCGTACTGGGACGGCGCAGCGGCCTACAACATGTGGCCCCATGTACTGAAGGCGCTGCTGCGCATGGACCAGTTCCGCCTGGTCCCCGGGGGCGATGCCGATGTCCGCACCATCCAGCAGCGGCTGAACTCGCGCTATGTCGCCGGAGTGGGCATCCCCGCGATGGGCCTCGTGCCCTGTGACGGGATCTACTCCCGTGACGTTCAGCAGGGACTCACGATGGCCATTCAGTACGAGATCGGTATCGCCCCGAGTTCCATCAACGGATACTTCGGCCAGGGTACGCAGGCCGCACTCAAGGGGAAGGGTTCCACCGGTCTCACCGGAGACCTGCGCTACCTGTTCCGCGCCGCCTGCTACTTCAACTCCCCGACGTACACGGCCCAGGGGAGGCAGGAGTACCTCGCGGAGGACATCGGCATCGACGCGCAGACCGGCACCCATCTGGGCTGGCTGCAGGCCTTTCAGAGGTTCTCCCAGATCCCGGTGACGGGCCACAACGACTACACCACCTGGGCCCAACTCCTGGTGTCGTCCGGTGACACCTCACGGGATGCCACCGGCTGCGACTGCATCACCGAGATCACCCTTCAGCGCGGGCAGTTGCTGAAGGCCAACGGATACCAGATCGTCGGGCGGTATCTGGACGAGCATCTCAACCCGGGCGACGACGGATACCGTGGCAAGGCTCTCAAACCCGGTGAGCCGCAGACCATTCTGAACGCCGGGCTGAGGTTCTTCCCCATTTTCCAGTACAACGGCACAGAGCTGATGAACTTCACCTACGAGAAGGGGTACGACCAAGGGAAGAAGGCCCACCAGAAGGCCGTCGAGCACCGGATCGGCCCCGGCACGTGCATCTACTTCGGGGTCGACTACGACGCGACGGACGAGGAGATCGTCAGCCACCTGGCGCCGTACTTCAGGGGTGTCAAGGCCGGTCTCGTCGAACTGGGAGGCAGATACGACTTCGGTGTCTACGGCTCCCGCAACGTCTGCACCCGCATCTCCCTCGGCGTCGGCGCCCGTTGGTCGTTCGTCTCCGGAATGTCCTGGGGTTTCTCGGGGAATCTCGGCTTCCCGCTGCCGGAGAACTGGTCGTTCAACCAGATCCACGAGTATGAGTTCCAGGCCGGTTGGGGACTGGACCACAACATCTGGCGCCAGGGCAGCGACCCGGGCGTTTCCGCCCTCAGCCAAGGCGAGTAGGGAAAATCGATGATCTCCAGACGCACTCTCCTGCGCGCCGCCGCGGGCACCGGCATGCTCGCCGCGGCATCAAGTCTCCAGAGCGGCCCCGCAGCGGCCGCGACCGCCGACACCCACATCGGACGGTGGACCCGCGAACTGTCCGCCAACGGCTGGCGGATCGACCCCGACGCCATCGCCGACCACGATCTCCAAGGAGCGGCCGTATCCGTCGCGCTGCGCCACGGAGACGCTGCCGCGGTGCTGTTGCATGTCGCGCGCCGGTGGCACTACGAGATCGCCGGCCTCGACACGGGCGAGGGCGGCGGCGTCACCGCGTACACCACCCGTCGGACCGTCGATGCGGACTTCGAGTCCAACTACCTCTCCGGTACGGCTCTCGCCCTGCACCCCACCGCTTACCCCTTGAACGGCGTCGAGGGTCTCTGGCCGCACCAGGAGGCGATCGTGCGGGACATCCTCGCGGACTGTGACGGCACAGTCGTCTGGGGCGGCGACCTCACCCCCGTGAAGGTCTCGCACTTCCACATCGCCGCCCGGCCCGGCGACAAGGCCCTGACCCGGGTCGCGGCCCGTCTCGACACCCGCCGGCGCCCCCGGTCCCGGGCCCAGACAGCCGGTGCGGTCACGGATCCGGCAGCACCCGCACGCCGTACCAAGGCCCGTCGCCTGGAGCGTTCCCAGACCTCCTGAACCGCCGTCGTCCCCACCACCGTCACAGAGCGGACCGCTGCCCTTCCGGGCGCGCGCGGTCCACTGCTCCGGTGCCCAGGGAACGACCGGTCGTAGTGAACCGGACACCACCGACACCACCTCAGAAAGGCTCAGGCGCATGAACAAGATCTTCAGCGGCCCCAGACGGAAGAACCGACAGAGTTCCCTCGCGCGCCTGGCGGTCAGCGTTGCCGCCGTAGCCCTGACCGCCTGTGGAACGGTCCTGGGTACAGCGGGCGGCGCTCAGGCCGACGGCAACGGACCGGGCTGGTACGGAGTGTGGGGCACGGGAGTCAACCTGCGCACCGGCGGCGAGTGGTGTTACCTGTACCCGTCCGTGGCCAACTGCCCCACCATCACGGGCACCGTCAGCGCCCCGCAGGCCGTGTACGTGTACTGCCAGGAGGAAGGGTCGCAGGTGGTGGGAGGAAACCCCTACTGGGTGTGGGTCCTCAACACCAGCGGTCAGCGTGGCTACATGGCGAGCTACTACATTCAGAACGCCACCAACTGGATCGACGGCGTACCGGACTGCTGAGCAACGGTCGGGCCGGGCACAGCGACTCTCGTGCCCGGCCCGCCGGGGCGCCTGTCCGGCGGTGGGCTTCATGGGCTCTGCCCCACCCGAGACCGTGGTTCAACAGGCACACACCTTCGACCCTGCTCGTCCCTGGGGAACATCGCATGGCGCGCTCGGGATCGACACTCTCATCGACTCCGCACGCCGCGGGTCGTCGATGGGCTGATGCCCATGAAGGAGTGCCTGCCCGAGCGGAGTCACCGTGTGCCGAACGGCGTTGGAGACCCTGTGGGTCGAGATCAGACCCGTGCTCCTGAGTACGGCGGCGTGTTCGCTCGCCGAGGCCGCCGACATTCCGAGCCGATGTGCCACGCCCCCACCGGTCGTGGAACCCGCAGCAGCGATGTCCTGCAGTACGGCCGCGCGACTGCGCCCCAGCAGGCGAGCCAGGTCCACGTTCGTGGACTTTTCCGCATAGCCGGACGGGACGAGGGGGAGGGAGCCGCGATTGGCTGGATATACCAGCACCGGTGGCAGTTGTCCGTCTCGTAGCGTTATGGGCTGGCCCCAGCAGAAGAACGAGGGGACCAAAAGCAGCCCGCGACCATTCAAATGCAGTTCCTGATGAACAGGGTAGGCAACTCGCAATACCGGTGGTTCCCAGCGGACCAACGGGTGGATATTGCTCAGGAGGCGCTCGACACCGCCGTCGGCGAGATCGCGGACCCGCATCGCCTGCTCTGCGGTCGTGATGGTCCGGATTCGACTCCAGTGCCGGGCCAGCGCTCGCTGGTGATACCGCTGCAGTGAGACACCGAGTTGACACAAGGAGTCCGAGTCGCCCTCGGCCATCCCTCGCATCCACGAGGGAAGATGACGTCCCGCGGCGAGTAACCCCATTTCGGAGCGCAGCCGTTGACCGGCGGTGCCGACTACGGCGTCGACCAGCGACTTCACGCCGTCGGCGCCGGTGGGGGTGAGGAAGTCGGGTGAATAGCCGCGTGGTGGCGCCAAAGCGAGCAGGGAACTGGTGGCGGAATCAGGCGTCGTCACGACTGCGTTGCGCCAAGAGCCGAACACCGCATGATCGGGGGAGGTTCGGAGGGCATGCAGGCTCAGGAGAAGTTCCCAGGCAAGATCGGGCTCTGCGGCCACCCGCACTCGGCTGAGATCCGCCGCCGAAAAGTGGATGTACAGCACAAGAGGCCCCCCTGGTCAACCTGCGTTTCGTAAACGTATCGCATGGGCCCCGACGAGAACACCCGTAGCATTTGCCCGATAGCGCGTCGGCGGAGTTTCCGACCGAACTCGACAGTGGCCGCATTGCGTTGAGTGCTGAGGACGGTGGGATTGTCGGGGACCCGCCGCCAGTTGTCGCTCAGGTGATACACGTTCGCTCCCATCGGCGGAAGCCGTAGAGGCATGCGCTGGTGCGCTCGGCCGCATGACGGAGGTGCGCAGGCCGCTGCTGCCGTACGACCGCGGCCAGCACGTAACGGCGTTGCGGTTCCCGTCGGACAGCGGCGCCGGGAGCGGGATCGCCTGTCGGTGGGTGAGAGCGCCGGGACGTCAGGACCGGCCGAAGCCCCGCCCCCAGGGACAGGTGCGCCCGCTCCTTCCCGGTGTGCAGCACGAACGGGATCCACTACAACGCCTGCCCGTCCGGTTCTCTTCGGGCGGCGACCGAAGTCTCAGCCGCGCGCGCGGAGGTAGGCCTCCAGCTCCGCGGCCCCGGTCAGCATCGCCCGCCCGCGGGCGGACAACCGGCCGTGCCAGTCGCGCAGGGCGCCCTCCAGTGGTTCCAGTCCGCCGGCCGCCCGCACCTGGGCGATCAGCGGGGCGATCTGCTCCAGCAAGTAGCCGCCCCGCCTGAGCTGGTGGGTCAGCAGGGCGTCGCGTACGTCGGCTCCGTCGTAGACGCGATACCCGGTCAGGGGGTCGCGGCGCGGGCGTACCAGCCCGGCGTGCTCCCACTTGCGCAGCGTCGCGGGCCGGATTCCGAGCTTGTGCGCCAGCGGCCCGATGAAGGTGCCGCCGGGCCCGGACAGCGCGGCAGGCGCGGACCCGGCACCGGGCCCGGACGTCGTGCCGGGCTCCAGGTCACGGAGGGCGCTCTCCACGGCCTGGAGGGTCCGCCGGTCGTCGAGGAGCTGGGCATGGCTCTCGTCGATGAGGAGGAACGCCTCATCGATCGCGCCCTGGTTCACGGCCCGCATGATCGACGTCGCCCTCTGATGGCCATGGCCGGGCACCAGGGCAAGGAACGCGCGCAGGGCCCCCGCGTGCAGGGGAGTGTAGGTGCGATAGCCGTGGGGGGTGCGGCCGGCGACCGGAAGGATGCCGGCCTCCTCGTAGTTCCTGATCGCCTGCGTGGACAGACCGTGCCCGCGCGCCAGGTCAACAGGCCTGAGACGCCCGCCCGTTTGAAGGTTTCTTCCCATACGCCTGCCGATATCGTCAAGAAGTCTCAACCGAAAGTTCAACGATACCGTTGAAGCCATGGCTACCGACATCAAGGACACCGCGCATGCCGTCGAGGCCGCCGCCGTCATGCGGCTGCTCCCGACCCGGCCCCGGCTGCTCGCCCTGGGCGAGCCGACCCACGGCGAGGACGCTCTGCTCGACCTGCGCAACGAGCTCTTCCGGCAGTTCGTCGAGCAGGAGGGTTACCGGACGATCGCGATCGAGAGCGACTGCATGACGGGCCTGCTCGTCGACGACTACGTCACCTCGGGCACAGGCACCCTCGACGAGGTCATGGAGCAGGGAATCAGCCACGGTTGGGGAGCCCTTGCGGGCAACCGCGAACTCGTGCGCTGGATGCGGGCCCACAACGTCCGCGCCGCCAAGGACGGCCGCCCCGCATCGGAGCGGCTCCGCTTCGCCGGTTTCGACGGCCCGCTGGAGATCACCCACGCCGCGAGCCCCCGGCAGGCCCTCACCGCACTCCACGGCTACCTCGCGGCCCGGGTGGACGCGGACCTGCTCCCCTGCACCGCGGAGACACTCGACCGCCTGCTCGGTCCGGACGACCGATGGACCGAGCCCGCCGCGATGATGGACCCCTCCCGGTCCACGGGGCAGTCGGCCGAGGCCGGCCGACTGCGGCTGCTCGCAGACGATCTGGTCGCTCTGCTCGACCAGCAGACGCCGGACCTGCTCGTGACGACCTCGCCGGACGACTGGCACCGGGCGCGCCTGTCCGCGCGCACCGCGCCCGGCCTGCTGCGCTACCACCACTGGATGGCCGACACCTCACCGGCCCGCATGACCCGGCTGGCGAGTGTCCGGGACCAGATGATGGCCCACAACCTCCTCGCCGTCGCCGAACGCGGCCCGGTACTCGTCCACGCCCAGAACGCCCATCTCCAACGGCCCAAGAGCTCGATGCGGATGGGCGGGATGCCGCTGGAGTGGTGGAGCGCCGGTGCACTGGTGAGCGCCCAACTCGGCGACGAGTACGCCTTCGTGGCCACGGCCCTCGGCACGATCCGGCACCGGGGAGTGGACACGCCGCCCCCGGAGACCCTCGAAGGGCTCCTGTACGCGCTCCCGGAGGACCGCTGCGTCATCGACGCGCCGCGGCTGGCCACGGCCCTGGGCGACGCACGGCCCGCGCCCCGGGTATCCCCCTGGTTCGGCTACGCGACGCTCGACCCGGCCCATCTGGCGGACATCGACGGCATCGTGTTCGTGAAGGACATCCCACAGAGCCACGGTGCCGTCTCGAAGTGAACTCCCGTCGCCGGTTGGGGTGTACGGACGTGACAACGCCCATGGCCGACCCTGCGGCACCATGTGCGGGCGACGTCGTCAGCCGCTGATGTCCAGGGCTGTTCCGTACAGCCGGTCCACCTTCAACCGGATGACCACTCGACGCTCGGCGACCAGCTGTTCCAGGAACTCCTCCTCATTCTCCGGCCTCGCGGCCGGCGGGATCATACCGAGCAGTTCCCGGCCCACCGCATCGCCAGGAACCGACGTGATCCCGGAGACCTCGGCCTCGCCTTCGGCGACGGCGAACGACCACACGTCGCCGCCCTGCACATGCAGCGCCGCACGCGGGTCGCGCCGCAGATGCCCGACCTTGGTGCGGTCGGCCGTCGTCGAGAACCGCACCATGCGGGCCTCGGAGTCCCAGCTGTACAGCATGGTGGTGAGGTGGGGGTGGCCACTGCGCTTGATGGTGGCGAGCGTGCCGAACTGCTGCTTGCCAAGAAGGTGGGAGAGGGCTTCGTCCGACAGGGGGCGAGGTGCGGGTCCTTGAGTCATGACGTGATCAACGTCGGTGGCCGCCCCACAATTTCGCTCTCCCGAGAAAGATGTCTCACGTGCTGACTTGCCTGCCCGTCGGCTGCCGGCCATCCGGCGAGGGTGAGGTCACGCAGGTGGGTGATGCAGAGCATGAGGTGGTGGACGAACATGACCTCACCCCGTGACCGCACAGGCTCTGCGGGATGAGTCGGTGCCGTCAGCCTGCCAACCGGGCTTTCCAGATCTCCTCGCTGGGCCATTGCCGGGCCCAGTCGGCGGAGACCTCTGGGTAGTCCCGCGCGGGCTGGGGCGCCTGAATCTCCATCAGGTCTTCAACGACGAAGCCGCAGGACCGAAGCAGACGGAGCATCTCACCGTGCGGCAGGACGAACTCCACGTGATTGCCCCAGTCCAGCCGCGTCAGGCCGAATTGAGGTCGGGAAAGAGTGCTGGACGCCGGCCCTTCGGGCGGTACGCACAGCGCGAACAGCGGTGAGTAGCGCGAGAACACCAGCCGGCCTCCAGGAACGAGAAGCCGGGCTGCCTCCGGGATCCACTGGTAGGGGTCGCACCACAGCGAGGCGCCGAACTCGCTGATAGCCAGGTCGAACGTGTTGTCCTCGTAGGGCACCTTCTCGGCATTGCCCAGGACAAGGGGGAAGTCGATGCCGAACTCCGCCTGCATCGCGCGAGCCGTGGCGAGTTGCCTCTCCGAGAGGTCGATCCCGACCGGGTGGGCTCCTGCTCTGGCCAGCCAAGCGGAGACGTAGGCAGTTCCGCAGCCCAGTTCGATGGCGCGCATCCCGTCGATGCCGTCGGGCAGCACGCCGGCCTGTGACTCGGGGGTGGCCCACAGTCCCCAGGTCGGTTCTCTCTGCGCCCAGTGATCGCGGGCGAGCGGCTCGTGCCACGCCGCCGCTTCCTCATCCCAAAACCGTTGGTTCTGCTCCACATGGTCCGCCGGCCCGTCATGTGTCATGAAGCCATTCGATCCAACATGTTGCTGTTCCGGCAACGGAATTACCACGGCGCCGGACCGTGTCGAGAGCGTGGGGTCGGCACGATCGCCGCGCAGACGTGCGTGCACGACCTGCGGCCCGAACTGCCCTCGCGCCGCCGAGCAACTTGTGGGTCCGTAACGGGAATGCCCTGCTCTGTGATGGCGGCCTGCGTGTTCTCTCTGCCTCTCACCCGTGGGACACGGCTCAAGCCGGGGAACCGCAGTCGGTACGCGGAATCGAATGCCTCTATCGTCGGCATATCGAAAACCGCATACGTACCGGCAACACCACGCCGCCTTGGCTGGAGGCATGTCCTACAGCGAACCAGCACGAACAGCGGGCGTAAGGCTGACCGTCGAACCGATCAGCGCTGCCGAGCACTTGGCGTTCGTGCGGACGCGGCGGTCGGTCAGCTTTCTGCAGACCCCGGCATGGGGTCGCGTGAAGACCGAGTGGCGCAGCGAGTCGCTCGGCTGGTTCGACGGGCGGCGCCTGGTGGGTGCCGGGCTTGTCCTGCACCGCCCGGTGCCGCGGTTCGACCGCTTCACGCTGGCCTATCTGCCCGAGGGCCCGGTCATCGACTGGACCGGCGAGATCGACCCATGGCTCGATCCGCTGGCGGCGTATCTCAAGGCGCACGGCGCGTTCGCGATCCGGCTCGGCCCGCCGATGCGCACGGACACCTGGAGCGCCGCCCAGGTCAAGGAGGGCATCGCCGACCCGTGCCTCACGAGGCTGACCGAGATGTCCCACCACGAGGACGGGTCGGTCGGCGCCCGACTGACGGGTCGACTCAGGGACGCCGGTTGGCTGCCCCAGAACCCGGAGGACGGCTTCGGGGTCGGGCATCCGCAGTTCAAGTACGAGATTCCGCTGGTCGGCAGGACTGAGGACGCCCTGTTCAGGGGCATGAATCAGCAGTGGCGCCGCAACATCAGGAAGGCGGCGAAGCAGGGAGTCGAGGTCACGGTCGGTGAGGACCTGAAGGCATTTCACGACCTCTACGTCCACACCGCCGAACGCGACCACTTCACGCCCCGGCCCCTGCGCTACTTCGAGACCATGTTCGCGGCGCTGCGTGCCGAGGACCCCGAGCGGATCAAGCTCTACCTGGCCCATCATCAGGGCGACTTGGTCGCCGCCACCGTCCTGGTCCGCGTCGGCGCCCACGCGGTGTACGCCTACGGTGCCTCCTCCACGGAAAAGCGCGAGGTGCGCGGTTCCCATGCCTGCCAGTGGGCGATGATCCGCGACTCGCTCGCGGCCGGCTGCGACGTCTACGACCTGCGCGGTATCACCCCAACCCTCGACGCCGAAGACGCGCACGTCGGACTGATCCGCTTCAAGGTCGGCACCGGCGGTCAGGCGGTGCGGTACGTCGGCGAGTGGGACCTGCCGCTGCGGCCCATGGTCTACCGGGCCTTCGACCTCTACATGAGACGGCGCGGGCGCTGAGTCGCAAGGTGGACCTCGCCCCGGTCGGCTAGGCGAGCGCGGCGGCGAGTTCGTCGAGGCGCGCCCCGCGGGATGCCTTGACGAGTACCACGTCGCCGGCGACGAGGTGGCCGCGCAACCAGTCGAGGGCCGCGTCGTTGTCGGCCAGCGCCACCGCCCGCTCGCCCGCGCCGTCGGCGATCGACCGGGCACCCTCGCCCACTGTGGCCACCACATCGGCCCGGGAGGCGGCATACGCCCCGACCGCACGGTGCTCAGCCTCGCTGCCGTCGCCGAGCTCAAGCATCTCGCCGAGGACGGCGATACGACGCCCGCCCTCGATCGCCGCCAGCGCGTCCAGGGCGGCGCGGGTCGAGTCGGGGTTGGCGTTGTAGGAGTCGTTGAGCAGGGTCGCGCCGCAGACGAGGTCGCGCAGCTCCAGGCGCCACTTCGACAGCGAGGCGGTGGCCAGCGCAGCCGTGGCCACGCCGAGAGGCACGCCTGCGGCCAGCCCCGCCGCCGTGGCAGCCGACGCGTTGAGCGCCTGGTGGGCGCCGACGAGGGGCAGCGCGCAGGGAGCAGAGGTGTCGACGGTCCGCAGCGTGCAGGACGGCCTACCGAGCCGGTCGAGGGTCAGGTCGACGGCCCGTACGTCGGCGTCCTCCGTCCGGCCGAAGGTCAGCACCGGACCGTCGGTGAGTGAGCGCATCGCGGCCACCCGGGGATCGTCGGCGTTGAGGACGGCAGTTCCGCCGGGTGCCAGCCCCCGCACCAGCTCGCCCTTGGTCTGGGCGATGGCCGCGCGTGACCCGAACTCGCCGAGGTGGGCCTGGCCGACGTTGAGGACGACGGCGATGTCGGGCGCGACCAGACCGGTGAGCTCGGCGATGTCGCCGATATGGCGGGCTCCCATCTCCAGTACGAGGAACCGGGTTGCCGTGTCCGCGCGCAGCATGGTGAGCGGCACGCCGAGTTCGTTGTTGAGCGAGCCGATCGTGGCGATCGTCGGCGCGGTGCTCGACAGCACGGCCGCCAACAAGTCCTTGGTGCTGGTCTTGCCCTGGGATCCGGTCAGTCCGACGACGGTCATTCCGTCGCGCAGCCGGGCCACGACGTGGGCGGCGAGCGCCTGGAGGCCGGCCTGGGGGTCCTCGACGACGACGGTGGGCAGGGGCGTCGGCCGGGATCCGAGGACGGCCACCGCGCCGGCCCGGCCGGCCTGTCCGGCGTAGTCATGGCCGTCGTCGTGCTCACCGGTGAAGGCGACGAAGAGGCCGCCGGGCCTGGCCTGCCGGCCGTCGATCACGGCCGGCGCGGTCACCGTCACGGAGCTTTCGCCCTCGACCTTCCCGCCGACGGCCTCGGCGATCTCCCCGAGGCTGAGGGGGATCATGTTCTTTCCCTGTGGGTCATGCCTGCATTCAAGGCGCCGCAGCGTATCGCCGGCATATCGAAAACCACATACGGTTCGGCAACACCACGCCCCGTTGACTGTAGGCATGACCCACAGCGAACCGCCCCGAATCGCCATCTACGGGTGCGGCCCGGATGAGGCCGTCTTGTTCCGAAAGCTGGCACCTCGCTTCGGCGTGACGCCGACCATCACGGACGTACCGGTGTCCGAAGCCAACGTTGAGCTGGCATCCGGAATCCGATGCATCAGTGTCGGTCATAAAACGCCCGTCACAAACGCCACTCTTCTGGCACTAGGTCAAGTCGGCGTGACGTACATCTCCACGCGAAGTATTGGATGCGATCATATCGATGTGGAGTACGCGGCCGGCCTCGGAATCTCGGTGGAAAACGTCGCCTACTCGCCGGACAGTGTGGCCGACTACACGCTCATGATGATGTTGATGGCGGTGCGAGAGGCGAAATCCATCATCCGTCGCGCGGACGTACACGACTACAGACTGAGTGAAGTGCGTGGGAAAGAGCTGCGTGATCTGACCGTCGGGGTTGTCGGGACCGGCCGCATCGGCGCCGCGGTCATCGACAGACTGCGGGGTTTCGGCTGTCGAATACTCGCCCACGACAATCACCCCAAGGCCGCTGTCGACTACGTTCCGCTCGATGAACTTCTGCAACAGAGCGACATCGTCACGCTCCACGCCCCGCTTACCGCGGATACCCGCCATCTGCTGAATCGGCGGCGTATGGAGAAGATGAAGCACGGCGCGTACCTCGTCAATACGGGACGCGGTGCGCTCATCAATACCGATGCCCTTGCTTCCGCATTGGCAAGCGGCAGGTTGGGCGGTGCGGCACTGGACGTCATCGAAGGTGAGGAAGGCGTCTTCTATGCCGACCGTCGGAATAAGCCCATTGAAAGCAAGGTGCTGTTGCGGCTGCAAGAGCTGCCGAATGTTCTCATCAGCCCGCACACCGCCTACTACACGGACCATTCTCTGAGCGACATGGTCGAAAACTCCATCACCAACTGCCTTAAATTCGAAAGCGGGAGCCGACATGGATAAGCTGAAGATCGGGATCGTGTTCGGGGGGCGCTCCGAGGAGCACCCCATATCCGTCAAGTCTGCGCGAGAGGTCGCCAGAAATCTGGATGTCGAGAAGTACGAATCGTTCTATGTCGGCATCACCAAGGACGGTGCCTGGAAGCTCTGTGACGGTCCCGAAGAGGGTTGGGAGAACGGAGATTCCCGTCCGGCCGTGCTGTCGCCGGACAGTAGCGTGCGCGGACTGCTTGTCCAGGAGAAAGGGCGGTGGGAGACGATACCTCTGGATGTCGTGCTGCCCGTGCTGCACGGCAGACTTGGTGAGGACGGTGCGATGCAAGGGTTGTTGGAGCTCTCCGGCATCCCCTATGTGGGCTGCGATGTGCAGAGTTCCGCTCTGTGCATGGACAAAACCCTTGCCTACATCGTCGCCGGGAGCGCGGGAATCGCTACGCCAAATTTCTGGACCGTCGCGGTGGACGAGACCATTGATCCCGACCGGCTCACCTATCCGGTCTTCGTGAAGCCGGCGCGGTCGGGATCATCTTTCGGTGTCACCAAGGTATCCCGAGCAGAGGAGCTGCCGAGCGCGTTGGAAACCGCAAGGCGGTATGACTCGAAGGTGCTGATCGAAACGGCCGTCGTCGGCAGCGAGGTCGGATGCGCGATCCTGGGGAACGAACTGGATGTGATGGCAGGAGAGGTGGATCGAATCGCCCTCTCTCACGGCTTCTTCCGAATCCATCAGGAGGATCAGCCTGAAACCGGTTCTGACAACTCAACCGCAATCGTCCCCGCCGACATTCCAGCGGAGTCGCGCTCGCTCGTCCAGGAGACGGCCATGGCCGTGTACCGCGCCTTGGGGTGCAGGGGACTGGCACGGGTGGACCTGTTCCTCACAGAGGACGGGGCAGTGGTCCTCAACGAGGTCAACACGTTTCCCGGTATGACATCGTACAGCCGCTATCCGAGGATGATGGCAGCCGCAGAGTTGCCGTTTGCCGAAGTGATCGACCGGCTGATATCGCTGGCGTTGGCGGGGAAAAGCCGATGAAGGACGATTTCGTCTACGTGGACGATCTTGTATCCGGGATGCGCTGGGATGCCAAGTACGCCACCTGGGACAACTTCACCGGGAAACCGGTGGACGGATACCTGGCCAATCGAATCGTCGGCACGAGGGCTCTATGTACAGCCCTGGAGCGAGCGCGAGAGAAGGCCGAATCCCTCGGCTTCGGCTTGCTGCTCTGGGACGGCTATCGCCCGCAGCGCGCCGTCGACTGCTTTCTGCGCTGGTCGGAACGGCCCGAGGATGGTCGGACGAAGTCACGACACTACCCGAGTATCCGCAGAGCCGAGATGTTCGAGAGGGGATATGTGTCCGTCAAGTCGGGCCACAGTCGAGGCAGCACGGTTGACCTGACGCTCTATGAGTTGGCCACGGGTGAGCTCGCTCCTATGGGCGGTGATCATGACTTGATGGATTCCATCTCGCATCATGGGGCACAGGGGATCACGCAAACCGAAGCGAGGAATCGTCAATACCTTCGATCCATCATGGAGACGTGCGGTTTCAGCGCATACGATTGCGAGTGGTGGCACTACAGTCTCAAAGACGAACCTTACCCGGACACCTATTTCGATTTCCCCATCAGATAGTCGAGCCGGCCAAAGAAGCGCGGCCCGAACTGCTCCACATCGGCCCTGGGCAAGGGTTGTCCCGTAAAGATCTTTGAGTCGCCTCGGGCATTGCGGGCCAACGTGCCACCTGTCGAGCTACTGGGCGAGGACGAGGTTGTGCATCCGGGCGATGCCGAGCATGGCGTGGTGAACGCCGTCGCCTTTCAGGCGGCAGTCGCGGAGAATCTTCCAGGTCACGAACCACCGGCTGAGCACCTCGCCAGCTCTTCAGGCTGCTCCGTACTCGTGAGCCGAAGGACGGGAGTTGCCACCAGGGGATGCAGAAGGTCCGGTGTACAGGACCGGTTGAAGCGGCCTGGTTGTCACAAGCAAGGCACGTGGCTTGTCACACATGCTCATTCGGCAGCCCCTCTGTCACCAGAAGCGAAGATCGACAGCCGCGGGCTTCCCGAGACGACATACGGCGTCACTTCACCACAACCGCGTCCCGCTCCTGTGCGTCCTACTACTGAGCGTCGGCAGAAGCCGGCTACCCCGGGGGATCGGGACGTGAGTCATGCAGAAGTACGCGATCGTCCAGCACCTCACACGGTTCTTCCGGCCCCCGCGTGGTGCAGGACGGCAGCCGCCCACGTTCGCCCGGCAACTGGTGGGGCTCTGGCTGTTCGCGCTTGCCTTCGGGGCCGCGCTCACCGCGATCGGCTGGGACGAAGAGTTCGGTATGGTACTGCTGCTCCTCTTTTATGGCGACATCATCGAGGGGGTGCGGTACCGCTGGACGGCCATACTGGCCGCGGTGACAGTCCTGTCGGCTGCCAGCGGGCTCACAAGAGCTGTCCTGCCCGGCTCCCTCGACGATGCCTGGGCGCAGAGCGTTGGCTCCGCTGTCGGTGTCACGTTCGGGCTGGCAGTGAGCGCCGCGATCACACGGCTTCCGGAACGCCGACCACATCGGCCCGCCAAGGGACACGACTCCGGGTTCAGCGGTCAAGGCTCTCCGGAAAAGGAGAGGAGCCGCCGACCTCGGTGACACCAAGCCCGCCTTTGCGACACCTATCGCGCTTCAGCTCAGTTCGGAGCCAAGACCTTTGCGGGACAGCCCTCAGGCTGCGTCCGAGCCCCTGGCGCAACGTGCCGACCAGCACTTCCCCGAACAGATCCTGGCCGCCGTGCCCCTCTGCGGGTCGTAGTCGCCGGAGCCTCCCGCCGTACTGTTTCGCCAACGACGTTCGGCCACCAGGTGTCGTTTCGCGCGGGACGGTTCGGTGTACGGCGGGCGATGGCCAGGCGTCGACACCGAGTCGCACGGGATGCGGATGGGTCGGCCCGTCTAGAGGCTGGTCGGCGGAGCGACGATCAATTCGGTGTGCGGGTCGTGGTCGAGCTGCGGAGGGCCGGCGACGATCATGGTGGCTCGGGCCCACGGCTGTTCTCGCACCATGAACGGCAACTCCTCCAGCAGCCAGTTCGCCACGTGCTCCAACTGCCTGGGGGAGTCACCGTCGCGGACGACCGACAGGCGCTCCTGCTCATCGATGTCGCCCTGCATCCACACCGAGGCGTCCAGCCACGGGGAAAGCTCTGCGCGGATGATGCCGGTGCCCTCCACCCAGATGACGTCGGCACCGGCGGGGACGGTGATCGAACCGGGCCGGTCGTGGGCGACCCAGGCATCAGGGCGGAAGTCCACCGCATCACCACGGTGCAGAGGGCGCAGGACGTTCTCGACGAGGACGGTGCCCCAGTCGAAGTAGGCGTGGTTCCAGGCGATGTCGTCGGTGTGCACGATGGCGGAGTCGGGGACCGCCTCGCGCAGCCGCTCGGCCAGGGTCGTCTTGCCGGCGCAGCCCCGCCCGTCGATCGCGATCACCCGCGGACGTCCGGTGACGTCGGGTGATGCGTCGCGCAGTCGTCGGACGGCGTCGAGCACGTTCATCGCCCGCCAGCCAACGGCCTCGGTCTCGCCGGGTCGCAGACGCATCGACACCCTGTCTCCGAAGGTAAGGAAACGGCCCGGTCGGTCCACCGGTCACCTGAGCCTATCGACGCGCCGCAATCCTCATGCGACTCCAGGAGAAGGGGCTGCCGATGGCCTGCGCGGCCGTACTGAACTGACCAGCCGTCGACCTCACTCTTCCGGCGACAGCGCATGGTCAACGACCCCTCCGGCGACGGCCCCGGACTCACCACAACGTGATGCCGTACACGGGCGACCACGGCCTCACGGATCCACCTCTCTCGCCGGTCTTCGGGCGGATCGGCGACGACTGGCCTGTGGGATCTCAGAACGCTTGTCACATGCCGACGCTGTGGCCTGCAGCTCTCTGGCCTTTCTCACGCCGATGGCCATGCTTGTGTCTCAGGAACGTGGCCATTTCCTGCGTCGGCCAGTCTTTGTCGGCGGCGGTTGAATCCTGACCCGGTGTGGGCGGTCGAGTTCTGACCCACCGGGTCTGGGTTGCCGGTGTTCAGTCGGTGTCGTGTGTGGCG
>NZ_JBVIOL010000032.1:0-58921 GCF_055578825.1 Streptomyces sp. NPDC032822
GACGCAGTGATCTCCGGCGCTTCGCGCCTCCAAACCGAGGATCACATTCCCGCCCGGCCTGAAGGCCGGGATTCCCTGCGAAGAACAAGGGATGGGACGGGTCGGGGCGGTAGGAAGCACACCCGGGGCACTGGAAGCGGATCGGGCAGGCGTTGCCTCCTGCCTTGACGTTCGACGGCTCGACGCAGTTGCCCCACGGCACCGCGGCTGCCCGCATCTCGTAGGCGTCTGCTGAGCCCATTGGCGCGGGGTTGCCGTGCCGGTCCACCGTCAGGACCCGAAGGGTGTCCACCGCTTCCCGTTTCATCTTCTTCGACACCTGGAAGTACGCCGCCGTGGTGTCTGCCGATTTGTGATCCATAAGTGCCTGGAGGACGTGCTGCAGGACTCCGGCGTCCGCGTAGCGCTGGCAGAACGTGTGCCGGAACGCATACGGGAAGATCGAGTCACGTATCCCAATTAGCGGTCGAGTCGTCGCGGGGCTCCGGGCGGCCAAGCTCTTTGAGCCATACAACGGCGACAAGCTCACAGCCATACCCGGAACCCCTGGGTCCGCCGATCTTGCGAATGACCAACTCAGACCCACGCTTGGAAGACACCTCAGGCTCAGCGCATTCCGGCGAGCCGAGGGTGAAGGTCGTACCGCCGTGCTCGTCGCCCTTCTACCAGCTCACCTTCCCGTCCGCGACGGTGTACGCCATCGTGTCCGTCTGGCCGGGAACCCACACGGTGTCACTCTCCAGGGAAACGGTGCGCTCCGCTGTCGTGCCGGTGCGGTCAGTGGTGGGGGTGCCCTTGTAGGTGGTCGCCGCGTCGAGGTTCCTCCAGTCGTCGATGGAGCCGCCGCAGACGGGCTCGGCAGACGCAGCCGTGGGTGCCAGCATGCCAGCACCCGTGAGACCTCCCAGCGCAAGCGCGGAGGCGAAGAACAGAGAGGTCAAGCGCTTCGCGGCGGGAGCCGGTGTCGCCTCCGACCGATGGATTGGAGCGGCTGGCCCGCAGCCGCTCCCACGCCTCATCGGCGTCGAGATCGCTGTACATGACCAAGGACGCTACTCGCTGCCGAGTTGACCACGCGGGTGAATTTTCCCCTCACGTACGCGGGCGCGGATCCAAGCGAATGAGTCCAATTTGCGCACATTTAAAGTTTATTGACAGATTTTCAGATGCTATGTAATTGTTTTTGCCCGCTCCGGGCGGGCCACGAGAATGGGAGTACGGCTCCCTTGTGGGGCAAACGACCGACACGCTCAGCGACCTGGCCGGGCTACTGTGCCCGTCGTACGGAGCCGGCAGGGGCATCCGGTATCAGATGCGAGGCGAGCGAACCTGCCGCCTTGGTGTCTGGAAACTCAGGAAGGGCTCTCATGGGGGTCAAGCGTGTACGCCGAGTCGGCACCACCGGCGCGTTGGTCGCCGCGACGCTCGGCGCGTCGATCGTCCTCACTCCATCGTCGGCATCCGCATCAGGCACATGGGATTGCCACGGCACCCAGGTCAAGCGCTGCACCATGATCTGGTGGGACGCGGATGCGGACACCTTCCGGGCACGGGCGAAGATCACCGACGCCAGCGGTGGCGGCAACTACGGGGTCAAGGTCAACAACGTGAGGCTCCAGCGCTACATGTCCTCCACTGGCTGGGTGACGGTGCGCCAAGCAGACGATAACGACAGTTGGCATGCCGTCAGCGACCTGGCCGGCACCAGCACCATCGACCCGTGCAGCGGGCCACCGAATAGTTTCCGCGCGGTGGCAACGTTCTACTGGAGGGGCGCGAGCTCCGGCTCGGAGACCTGGCATCCCAACTCGGCGACGAGCCGCGACTGCTGACCCACATCCGATGGTCCGTCCCACACTGAGGGATGCGGGGCGGACGTGTTTCCCTCGGCGTCTTCTCCGAACAGCAGGAGAAGGAGGCCGCCGCGGTGTAAGCGGGCGCCACCCGTGTGGGTGATGACAGCCGCCCGGTTCGGCGGGACGCTCAGCAGAAAGTCGAGAACACCACAGACCGCTTCAGGGCCCGGTCGCGCAGCGCGGCCGGGCTCGCGCCGTGCGGCGGCGCGCTCGTCCTGAGCGCCGCGCACATCCAGGCCCCGGGCAGCCCGGCCACCGACCCGGGCGAGCCGTATGTGCGGTTCCATGCCGCGGTGGACCGCGACTTCGCCATTGTCCGTCGCGTCGAGGACTACGCCCACGCCCTCGGCTGCTCGGCGCGCACGCTCTCCCGCGCCACGCTCGCGGCCGACGGAGTCACCGCCAAGGAGTTCATCGACCGCCGCGTCCTGCTGGAGGCCAAGCGGCTGCTTGCCCACAGCGGCCAGTCCGCCGCCCGGATCGCCGCCCAGCTCGGCTTCTCCAGCGCCACCAACTTCAGCAAGTTCTTCCACCGGCACACGGGCAAGAGCCCCCTCGGCTTCCGCGGCACGCAAAGCTGAGCTGGCCAGAAACCACTCTCGTGGACTCCCAGGTCACCTGACGCGCAGTGGTGAATGGGCGTCGCGGAAGACGGTGAAACTGCCGGCGTTCTTCCGCGAGCCTCTCGACGGGGCTTGCGTCGGGTCGCCTTGCGGCCCAACCGCCCCGGAGAAATCAAGATTGCCCGGCAGATCCCGAGCCCGACCGGTCCCCGTCACCGGGCGGGTCTGTCACGCAGCAGCCGGAGCGACTTCAGCTTGTTGGCGTAGGCACCCATCCAGCTACCAAGGGGCCCTGTTCTCCATACCCGGCGCTCGCCGCGATCACCTGAACGAGACTCCCGTTCGACCAACACTGCTCAAGATCGGAACGACAACAGTCGCTCAGATCACCCAGTGCCTCCCAAACATGCCGACAAACGCTGCTGCTGAAAGTGAACAAAGCCATCAGGCAGTGCCCCCGCTTCGGCGCATCGGATGTGCCTGGAACGGCGTGGGGGTGAGGTCAGCGGGTGTGCGGTGTGCGTTGAGGAGTTCGGCGCCGAGGGGGGAGAGCGTGTGCTGCACGGCGTTGCCCTGTCTGCGGGTGGAGATCAGTCCGGCTTGGCGCAGCACGGTGGCATGCTGGCTGGCCGATGCCGGCGAGATGTCTGCGCGACGGGCCAACTCACCGGTGGTGTGCGCGTGAACGAGTAACAGCATGACCGTCGCTCTGGTGCGGCCCAGCAGCGCCGTCAGGGGCGGCGGACCGGTTTGTCGTGGGCGGTGCCGCCCGTTGTCGCCCAGCCAGGACAGCGCACGACGGAATACACCAGTACGGGGGTTGCCTCGGGATTCTTGAGTGTGATGGGGGTGCCAAAGCAGAAGAACGACGGCAGGAGCAGCAGCCCTCTGCCGTTGAGGACGAGGTCCTGGTCCACGGGGTAGGGGAGTTCGAGTACGGGCGGCTGCCAGCGGGCCAGCGGGTGCAAATGGGTGAGTAACTGTGCGACACCTCCCGTGGACAGAGCCTGTAGACGGGTGGCGCGATCGGCCTCCATCTGGGCGTGGATGGAGCGCCAGTAGGGTGCCAGCGTGATCCGGTGATAGCGCCGGACGGCTTCCCCCAGTGCCCTGAGGACTGTCTGGTCGCCGTCGGCCAGCGCACCCAGCCACGTGGCTGGGGTTCGCCGAGGGGCCAGGTCACCGAGATCCGCGCGCAGTTGGGTCCGCGGGGTGGAGAGCAGGATGTCGACAGCTTCTTCCAGACAGGCGATGCCCACCGTAGGGGTGAGGAAGTCCGCTGAGTAGCCGACGGGCGGCGCCAGCTCGCACAGCATGCGTGACAGGTCTGCCGTACCGCCGAGGAGCCTGTCGCGGGCGGCGTCGCGCCAAAGGCCGAATTCCTTGGCGCCAGGCCGCTTCTGCAGCACGTGCAGGCTCAACAGCACCTCCCACAGTACGTCCGGCTCGGTGGCCAGGCACGTGTTGCCCATGTCCTCAGTGGTGAAGTGGATACGCAGCACGGACGTTCCCCCTGTTTCTTGGATGCCGCCCGCGGGCGGGCGCCTGGACGGCGCCCGCAACATCCGGTCTGGGTGATTTGTGTGACCGGAATGCGGGTGCGCGATGTTGACGTGTCTCTTTCGGAGAGCGCTGAAAGTCGTGGCGCGTTCACTCATGAATGAATCAGGCTGTCGGTACGAGTCCCGTTCGCACTGGATGTCGGCCCACCAAAGCCGCCACCCATGTACGCAGTGAGACACAGGGGTTGACGCGCGGCGGACCGCTTCGCTCTCCCTCCAGCCCTCACCCTCCCCCACTTCTTTCCCTCCCCCTCGCTCTCGGTTCCGTTCACACCCAACGCGAGAGGACGTCATGCGTAAGGCCGCGATCAGCCTGCTTCTTATGTCGGTCGTCATGACCGGTTGCGGCAGTGCCCAGCACCCCGAGCAGAGCACGGCATCTCCGTCGGCCGGACTGGGCCGGCAACTGAGCGATGCGGAACAGTTGCGGATCTCGGACGCACAGCAGCGATTGATCGGCGCGTGCATGAGACGACAGGGCTTCGAGTTCTGGGAGGCTCAGCGGCTCAGCCTGGAGGAAAGCCGCACGCTCGGCTATGTGCTGGACGATGTCAACTGGGCCCGCAAGTACGGATATGGCAGCCGCATTCTGGCCAAGGAGGCGGCCTCCCGGGCTGCCAACCCCAACCTGGCCTACCGCAAGAGCCTGTCCGAGCAGCGCCGCAAGGCCTATGACGAGGCTCTGGACGAGGGGATCGACGCGCCGGTGATCGCAGTCGAGATCCCCGGTGGCGGTACCTTGCGCAAGCGGACGGGCGGCTGTCTTGCCGAGTCCGAGACGAAGTTGTACGGGGATCCCCGGGCCTGGTTCCGTGCACAGAAGGTCACCGGACATCTCCGGTCTCTCTACGTGCCCCGGATACTGGCCGACCAGCGGTTCTCGGCAGCGCAGAACGCCTGGTCGCGGTGTATGAAACGGGCGGGCTACGCCTACAAGGACCCGGGGGCCTCCCGCCAGTCAGCGGTCGCGCAGTCCGACCGGACGGCTGAGCCCGAGGTGTTCGAGGCCGAGCTGAAGCTCGCCGTGGCCGACGCCACCTGTGCCCGGGACACCGGCCTTGGCTCCATTGGTGAGGAGCGCGAGAGCCACTATGTTGCCCAGCTGCGCGACCTCTACGGCGAAGCCCTCGACACGTACAACCGGTTGCAGCACCGGGCGCTGGACGGCGCCAAGAAGATCGTCGGCCCCCGGGCCTGACCACCCATCACCTCAACGGCTCATCCGTGGAACCGCATGCCTCACCCAGAGGCGGACACCAAGGAGTACTTCATGCGCAGATCAGGCACAGCCGCCGTCGTCATCGCCCTGGCATCCTGCGGACTCGTGGCACCGACCACCTCTGCCGCGGCCGCGACACAGGAGTACCGCTGTCTGCAGGAATGGCCGGGCCGTGACGGCAATGTGAGGGCTTGGGAGCACCCCGGCTGCAGCGGAGTGCTTCTCGGCGTGACACCGGGAGACGATCGCAGTTGGGGCGACAGCGCCGGCCCGTTCACCGCACCCGCCAACATATTGGCGTCCTCTGTGATGAACAGCGGGTTTTTCGGGGGCAGGGACGTCGTGGCCTTCTACTACGACAAGGACTACCAGTATCAGAACGGCTACGTCTGCCTCGCCCCGGGAGACCTCTGGGCCTACGACCTCACGGCCCACTACTTCTACAACAGGTCGAGCCAGACCGTGAACGACCGCATCGGGTCTCACCAGTGGGTCACCGCCTCCGGATGCGCGGCGGGCAGCTGGATCAGATGACCGGAGGGGGTGCCGTATCCCGGCAGGCAGACAGGCAGACAGGCAGACAGGCAGAGGAGGAACCTGGCGCCGCTCCAAGCGGTCACTGGCCTGGGTGAGGTGGTCGGCGACGTCGCGGAAGTAGGCGGCCAGTTCCTTGTCCACGCCGGGCACGCGGCGTTCGGCGAGGTCGCGCAGCGGCCGGGCGAGCGGCGCGACGGTTCGCTTGAGTTCGACGAGTTCGCGTTTGAGCTGGTAGATGCGGCCGATGTCGTGGCCTGCGTCCGGGGAGAAGGCGTCGTTCTCGACCTCCTCGGCGTCGGCCTCCAGCGCGGTGACGACGTCGAGGTACTGGTCGACGACCGTGTCGGCGATGGCGTGCAGGACGGCCACGGGGCCATGGGCGAGGCGCTCGGGGTCGGCCTCCATGCGACGGCGGACGCCGGTGAGCGGCTCGGAGGGATCGTGGCGGACGACGACGATGAAGTCGCGGCCGACGAAGGCCATGATCTCGCCGGTGCCGACGATGTCGGTGGTGGGGGTCAGTCTGTCGTGTTCGAGATAGACGGCGGTGTGCAGGACGAGGAAGAGGGTGTCGTCGTAGCGTTCGAGCTTGGGGCGCTGGTGGGCTTCGAGGGCGTCCTCGACGGCCAGCGGATGCAGGGCGAACGCGCTGGCGACGGCCTGGAGCTGCTCGGCCGTAGGGGCGTGCAGACCGGTCCAGACGAAGGCGCCGGGGGTGGTGCGGGCGGCGTCCATCGCCTGGTCGAGCGGGAGGTGCCCTGGTCGGCGGCGCCCGTACTCGTACAGGGCGCAGTCGACGACGGACACGGACTGGGAGGGCGTGTCGTGGACCGTCATGGCTCACCTCCTTACGGGGCGCGGATGTCGTCCGGGCCACCGGTTAGCATATTTGCATGGAAGCGCAAGTAGCGTCATGGGACGAGGAGCGGGCCGAGCGGTCGGTGGCGGTGCTCAAGGCGGTCGCCGATCCGTCGCGCTACCGGCTGCTGTGGGCGCTGAGCGAGCGGGAGTTGCCGGTCAGCCGACTGGCGGAGCTGATCGGCGCGCATGTCGCGGCCACCTCCCAGCACCTCGCGAAACTGCGCGCGGCCGGGCTGGTCACCTCTCGTCGTGAGGGCACGCGGATCTACTACCGGGCCGCCGGGCGCCAGGTACGGGGACTGCTGGAGAGCGCGGTGCTGGCCGGTGACGCCGCCGAGGCCCTGGACGCCGCGGCCGAGGCGGGCGCGGTGCCCGAGGCGGTCGCGCAGGAACGCCCTGCGGCGGCACGGGCACGGCACCGTCCGGTCACGGAGCACTGAAGCCGCCGTCGTCATACGGGCGTCCGTCGCCACAGAGCGGAGACGACGGCCGGTTCCATGCTGATGCGGGCGACCGCGCTCTCCACCGGGGTGCTGTCGGCACCCTCGGAGGTGATCTCGGCGCGTATCCGGACCTGCCCGTCTCCCCCGTGGCCGGTGGAGGCGACCGCGTGCAGGCGGCTGTCGGAGCCTGCCAGCGACTGCACGAGCAGGGTGCGGACGTGTGCCTCGTCGCGGGCGTCGACCACAGCTTCCACGCAGTACGGGGTCGGAACCTCGTCGCCTGATCCGGGCTGGCGGTCCAGTCGCTGGGCAAGTCCGCGTACGGCGGTGTTGACGGCGACGATCGCTGCCGCCCCGGCGAGCGCGTAACCGGGCAGTCCGGCCCCGGCCAGGGACCCCACCGCGGCCGAACACCACAACGTGGCCGCCGTGTTGATGCCGGAGACGTTCACGCCGTCACGCATGATGACGCCCGCGCCGAGAAAGCCGATGCCGGAGACCACCTGGGCGGCGGCCCGGCTGGGATCGCCCGTACCGAAGGAACTGGACAGCAGCACGAACAGGGCGGAACCGGTGGCCACCAGGGTGTTCGTCCGCAGCCCGGCCATCCGCTGGCGCCACTGCCGCTCGATGCCGATCAACGCGCCGGCGGCCAGACCCGAGCCGAGGCCGACGGCGAAGTGCAGCGTGTTCACCGGACCTGTCCCTCCCGTACGGCGTCGGGGTCGGCGTCGGCGTCGTCGAGGCGGTACTCCTGAGGCTCGGCGTCGTAGGAGTACAGCTCGCCGTAGCGGCCCCAGTCGGTGGCCGTCTCCAGCTGGCGGGTGACCTGCTCGCTGGTGAAGTGGTGGGCCAGCACGTCGCGGAAGAACCCGGCGCGCAGGGTCCCGTCGGGGTTCTGGCGCAGGCTGCTGATGATCAGCCTGACCAGCGGGGCGCCCTGCGCGGCCTCCGCGAAGATGGTCTTGGACTTCTGCACGTCGGCGCCGGCGAAGGCGGTTCCGGCGTCGGTGAGCAGCAGGTCGTCGCCGTGGACGACGGCGAACCCGAGCAGGTCGAGGGCGTCGACGAGGGGCAGTACGTCGTCGACCTCCAGGCCCAGGTCGTCGACCAGGTCGGCGAGGTCGGCGCGTCCGTCGCGGTGGGCGATCATCTCCGCCAGACCGGAGAGGCCGTCCACGCTCGCGGTGGGCAGCGGGGTGTTGGCCGGGGTGCACTTCTCCAGCTCGACGGCGTCCACCGGCTCGACCCGGCCAGGTGTGCGGCCCTCCTTGTGCCGACCGGTCATCGTCCGGTACACGCGGTCGATGAGGTCCTCGAAGGCGGCCGAATTCCGGTCACGGGGACGGTCCAGGCCGACCTCGAAGACCTCGCGGATGGTGCCGTAGGGGCGGGAGCCGAGGACGACGATCCGGTCGGCCATCAGCACGGCCTCCTCGATGTTGTGCGTGACCAGCACGATCGCCCGGGTCGGGAACTGCCCGGACTCCCACAGCTCCATCAGCTCACCGCGCAGGTTCTCCGCCGTCAGGACGTCGAGGGCGGAGAACGGCTCGTCCATCATCAGCACGTCCGGCTCCACGACCAACGCCCGCGCGAAGCCGACGCGTTGGCGCATGCCGCCGGAGAGCTCCTTGGGGTAGGCGGACTCGAAGCCGTCCAGACCGATCAGGTCGATGGCCTGCCGGGCCGCATCCGCCCGTTCGGCGGCGCCGACCCCCTTGGCCTCCAGGCCGAGTTCGACGTTCTGCTGCACGGTCAGCCAGGGCAGCAGCGCGAAGGTCTGGAACACCATGGCCGTACCCGGGTTGGCGCCAGTCAGCGGGGCGCCCTTGTAGGCGACAGTGCCGGAACTGACCGGCACCAGACCGGCCAGGCAGCGCAGCAGCGTCGACTTGCCCGAGCCCGACTTGCCCAGCAGCGCGACGACTTCACCGGCCCGCGCCTGGAGGTCGATACCGGACAGGACGGGCAGCTCGCCGTCGGCGCCCGCGTAGGACTTGGTCAGTCCGACGGTCTCCAGCAGGACGTCGCCGTCCGCGGCGCGGGTCCGGTCGGTGGGCGGGGTGTTGCGGGGTGCGCGCAGGCCGCGCAGGGAGTTCAGCACCATGACGTGCTCCAAGTCGCTTGGAAGACAGAGAAGTTCAGAGGGAGTAGCGGGCCTCGGCCAGCCGGTACAGGCGTCGCCACAGCAGGCGGTTGATGCCGACGACGTACAGGCTCATCACCGCCACTCCGGCGATCAGGTGCGGATAGTCGCCGGTCTCCGTGGCCTTGGCGATGTACGCGCCCAGCCCCGTCGCCGTGAGCGTGGTACCGCCGAAGGTGACGATCTCGGAGACGATCGAGGCGTTCCAGGCGCCGCCCGACGCGGTGATCCCGCCGGTGACGTACGAGGGGAAGATCCCCGGGATGATCAGCCGCTTCCAGCGCTGCCATCCAACGACTCCGAGGTCGTCCATGGCCTCGCGCAGGTCGGTCGGGATGGCCATGGCGCCCGCGATGGAGTTGAAGAGGATGTACCACTGGGCGCCGAGTGCCATCAGCAGCGTGCCGCCGATGTCGATGGACAGGCCGGTCTTCAGCAGGAACCAGGTGACCAGCGGGAAGAGGAAGTTGGCCGGGAAGGACGCCAGTACCTGGACGACCGGCTGGGCGATGCGGGTCAGGCGCGGCGAGAAGCCGATCTTCACGCCGATCGGCACCCAGACCAGGGTGGCGAGGGTGACCAGCACCATCACTCGGGTGAGGGTGGCGAGGCCCAGGAGCAGCGGTTCACCGAAGACGCCGAG
The DNA here is from genome assembly GCF_055578825.1 of Streptomyces sp. NPDC032822. NCBI lineage: Bacteria > Bacillati > Actinomycetota > Actinomycetes > Kitasatosporales > Streptomycetaceae > Streptomyces > Streptomyces sp. NPDC032822. The sequence continues at coordinate 9,834 of NZ_JBVIOL010000032.1, forward strand.
GCCGGTCCGGTCGTAGAGGTAGCGGCCCAGGTCGAGCAGGCCCCAGAGGATCAGGCCGCCCGCGACGACGGCGAAGGTGATGTCGCCGGCACGCTGCCGGGACGGGCCGACGGACAGCGGCCGGTCGTCGGTGCCCAGGACGCGCCCCGCCCGGCTCAGCACACGGCCCACCGGGCGCAGCACACGGCCGAGCAGCCGCGGCCAGTGCGAGCGCCGCAGGAAGTCGAGGACGTACGAGCGCTGGACCTCGCTCGCTTCGGACTGCTCGTTCTTGAACTTCTCCGCCCACGCGGTCAGGGGCCGCCAGAACAGGAAGTTCACGCCGATCACCATGATCGCCATGGTGAGGATGGCCCAGCCGACCTTGCCGAGGTCTCCGTCGGTGATGGCGGCTCCGGCGTAACTGCCGACGCCCGGCAGCGTGTAGTCCTGGTTGTTGACACTGATCGCCTCGGAGGCGACGAGGAAGAACCAGCCGCCGCCGAAGCTCATCATGCCGTTCCAGACCAGGCCGATCATCCCGGCGGGCACTTCCACCTTCCAGAACCGCATCCACCTGGTGAAGCGGAACGACCGTGACAACGCGTCGAGTTCGCGCGGCAACGAGGTCAGGGAGTAGTAGAAGCCGAAGGTCATGTTCCACGCCTGGGAGGTGAAGATCGCGAAGATCGACGCGCACTCCAGGCCCAGCATCGAGCCGGGGAACAGGGCGATGAACCCGGTCACCGCCACGGTCAGGAAGGCCAGGACGGGCACGGACTGGAGGATGTCCAGCGCCGGGATCAGGATCCGTTCCAGGCGGCGGCTCTTGGCGGCGGCGTAGGCGTAGACGAAGGTGAACAGGACCGACAGGGCCAGCGCGGCGAACATCCGCAGCAGCGAGCGCGCCGCGTCGTACGGCAGTCGCGAGGGATCGGTGTCGACCTTCACGTTCGCGTGGGTGTTGAAGGCGACGGTGGTTCCGTGGCCCACGCGCAGCACCACGTACAGCAGGACGAGCACGGCGGCGGCGACCGCCACGTCCACCCAGGAGAACTGGGACAGCCGTGCCGCGAAGGGCGTGCGCAGCGCGGTGTCGACGGGCTTGGCGCCCGTCTCGTTGTCCGTAGGGAACGACATCACGAAGACCTCCACCCACATTCTGGGCAGGCCGCCACGACCCGGCCGTGGCGGCAGCGCCGACGGCGGGGCAGGGCTCACCCGGCCAGCATGGGAAAGTCGAAGAAGGGGAAGCGCGCCGCCGTGGCCGTCGCCGCTCGATGCGGTGAGGACCTGTTCCGGCGCGAGAACTCAGAAGTCAGCGATTGCCCAGGAGGCAGCGCGGACTGGGAGGGTCGGCACCCATGGCTGCCTCCGATCCGCGATGTGGCTCCGCCCTGCGGCATGCCCAGCACGCACACAGGTTCCGACCTCAGGAGTGTGCCCCTTGTTGCGTCATTACGCAAATATGCCTCGCGACCTCCGGCCGCACACTGCCGACTTCGACGACCCGGACCACTTCACCACCACTCCCCCGCCCGGAGGAGGCAGTGCCAACCTCCGCTACTCGGTGGTACCGTATAGCGGTACTCGGTATCACGCAGTACTGATGGAGCTGAGGAGGAATCGCGATGGACGACCTGACGGAGATGCTGAAGGGCACGCTCGAAGGGTGCGTGCTCGAAATCATCGGCAGCGAGGAAACCTATGGGTACGCCATCACCCGTCAGCTCAACGAGCTCGGCTTCGCCGACGTCATCGAGGGGACGGTGTACACCATCCTGATGCGGCTGGAGAGGAACGGCCTCGTCCAGGTGACGAAACGACCGTCCGGGGTCGGTCCGCCGCGCAAGTTCTACGCGCTCAACGACACCGGACGCGAGGAACTCGCGAAGTTCTGGACGAAATGGCAGTACGTCTCATCACGCATCGACAAGCTCAAGGAGGGCGGGAGATGAACTTCTGGGAGACCATCACAGGTAGCGATCTCACCAGGGAATGGAAGGCGTTCGAGGCCCGGGCCGAGGCCCTGCCGGACGACTACCGGGCGGCGTGGGAACAGATCAAGGCCCACCTCTTTCCCCATGGGGACTTCACCGGCCGCAACCTGATGCCGATCCTCGACGCCGCCCTGGGGCTGCTCGAAGAAACAGCGGCGGACGGGCAAAGCGTCCACGAGGTGCTCGGCGACGACATCCGGGGCTTCTGCACGGCGCTCGCCGGTGGAGATGGAGCGCGGACCTACCGCGACCGGTGGCGCGAGCAGTTGAACAGGAACGTCGCAAGGAAACTGAGCCGGCTGGGAGGCTGACGTGGGCATCCAGGACATCATCGAGGGCAAGAAGCAGTGGCGGGCGCACACGGCCCGGGTCAAGGCACTTCCGCAGGACTACCGGATCGTCTACAAGGAGATGCAGAGGTACCTGTTCAAGGTCGGGCCGGTCGACCTGCCCGACGGGCCCCTGCTCCCCGGAATCGTCGACTTCTTCGAGGAAGGCGTCGCCGCAGGCAAGGGGGTCCTGGAACTCATCGGCAACGACGTCGCCGCGTTCTGCGACGGCCTAGTCAACGACTCTCCCACCTATGCGGACGTCTACCAGGAATCCATCAGCGGGGAACCCGGAACGGCCAGGAAGTGACCCCGCCGCCCTATGTCGGCGGGCATGGCCGGCATGCGCACCCGGGCGCGTACTGGTGGAGGCAGCCGACCGGGCGGGGGTCGTTCTGGTGATCGGGGCGGGGCGGCGGGACTGACTGAGACACATGTTGTTCCCCTCGGCCGACCGGTACTGCGTCGCACGCGCCGCCTGCCCGGTTCTCGTCGTGCCGCCCTCGCCGCGGAGCAGGATCCGGCCTCGGCACACCGCCGGCTGAGCCGGTGGCTGCCGTTCGCCGCCCGCAAGCCGACGAACGGCATGTTCTGACGTGACCGGGTTTCCGGCTACCCGCACGGCCCTGTACTCATCAGCGTCGCGTCAGGAGTGCCGGGCTTCCCGTCAAGCATCCGTCAGCGGCTGGCCGGTCCCCCGCCACGCGGGCATAGCGTCACTGGAGCGCCCGGCCGATCCGACCGAGCGGCGCATGTCGTCTTCTTCGACTTCGAGGAGCAGCATCGTGTCTGCAGTCGTCCTTTCCGAGGATCCCGAGCCTTTCGAACGCGTCCCGGCCGGACTTCTCTTCGTCCCCGTCCGGTCGGGGCCCGCCGGCTGTACGGCCCGGTTCTTCCGCACTCCCCTGGGCGGCCGTACTGCCGTCGGCTTCACCTCTGCGGCGAAGCTCGCCGCCACGCTGGGCACGGACCAGCCGAGCATCAGGCTCTCCGAGCCCGCACTGCGCGCGCTTGCCGCACCCCTGGGCATCACCACGCTCACCGTCGACCCGCTCTTCTCCGCCCCCTCGGCCGACCGCACCGCGGCAGCGGTCCGTGAGCGCGAGAACTCCTGGCGCCGCTGGCATCCCCGGCACGTCGGCGCCCTGCGGGTGACCGGTGCCGCTGCCGTCGTCGCGTGTCTGAACCTGCTGATCGGCTGAGGAGGCGCCCGCCATGACCGTTTCCCTTCCCCCGTCGTTTCCTTCCTCCCTGCCGTCGGACCCCCAGTCCCTGTCCCGGCTCCTCGGCGGCGCCGACGGCCTGTCGCTCTGGCCCCGCTCCACACGCCCCGAGGCCGATGGCGACCTCTCGGTCGGCGGTGTCTCCCTCGCCGAGGCGGCAGACCGCTTCGGCACCCCCGTGTACCTCCTCGACGAGCAGGAGGTCCGCGACCGCTGCCGCATGTACCGCAGCGCGTTCCCCGAGGCCGACATCGTCTACGCGGCGAAGGCGTTCCTGTGTCGCGCGGTCGCGCACTGGGTGATGGAGGAGGGGCTGGGCCTGGACGTCTGCTCCGCCGGGGAACTGGCGCTCGCCGTCACCACCGGCTTCCCGCCGGAGAAGATCGTGATGCACGGCAACGCCAAGAGCCCCGATGACCTGAGCACCGCCCTGCGGCTGGGTGTGGGACGCATCGTCGTGGACAGTACCTCGGAGATCGCCCGGCTGGCCGCGCTCACACCCGTTGGCACCCGCCAGCAGGTCATGGTGCGGGTCGTACCCGGCATCGCCGCCGGTGGGCACACGAAGGTCCGCACCGGCACCGACGACCAGAAGTTCGGCCTGTCGATCACTGACGGATCCGCACAGCACGCCGTCGCCCGGATCCTGGACCAGCCACGCCTGGAACTCGTCGGCCTGCACTGCCACATCGGCTCGCAGGTCGACTCCGTGAAGCCGTACGTGACCGCGGTGCGCCGCATGGTCGGGCTGATGGCCCGCATCCGGGACCAGCATCATCTCTCCCTCCCCCAGCTGAACATCGGCGGCGGACACGCCATCGCCTACCGGCCCGGCGAGCGGAGCCTCGACGTGGGCGTCCTGGCCGGCCGGGTCCGCGCCGAGCTGGAGGATGGCTGCGCGCGCTCCGGCCTTCCCGTGCCCCGGCTCACCCTGGAACCCGGCCGGGCGATCGTCGGCCCCGCAGGCGTCGTCGTCTACCGGGTCCTCGCGGTCAAGCGCACCGGGCAGCGCGTCTTCGTCGCCGTCGACGGCGGCATGAGCGACAACCCCAGGCCCGCACTGTACGGAGTGCGGTACGCGCCCCGGCTCATCGGCCGCCACTCCGCCGCCCCGCCGCGCTACGTCACCGTCGTGGGCCGGCACTGCGAGGCGGGCGACGTCCTCGCGGACGAGGTGGCACTGCCGGATGACGTACACCCCGGCGACCTCCTCGCCGTACCGGCGGCAGGCGCCTACCACCTCTCGATGGCCTCCGCGTACAACCTGGTCGGCCGGCCTCCGGTCGTCGCGGTGGCGGACGGGATCGCACGCGTGCTCGTCCGCCGTGAGTCGCTCGACGACATGAGCCGCCGGGACATCGGCCTGTAAGCACCGGTCCTCTCCCCTGCCCCTCCGCCGGACTCCCCCTCGGCGGTGGGGCAGCGATCGGAATAACCCGGGATCAGGGACACTCAGGAAGTGGTGGTCGCCGGAAGCTCGGGGCGGACCGGGTGAATGCCGGACGCTGCCGGCAGGGACAGAACCATGGTGAGGCCGCCGCCGGGGGTGTCCTCTGCGGCGAGGGTGCCGCCCATCGCCTCCGCGAAGCCGCGCGCCACCGCCAGGCCCAGGCCCACCCCGGCCCCGCGCGGCGCGTCCCCGTACCGCTGGAACGGCTCAAAGATGCGGTCCTTGGCGTCGTCCGGTACGCCCGGGCCACGGTCCACCACACGGATCTCCACGCGGTCGGCCATCGCGGACGCCGACACCAGGACCCGATCCTCGGTGGGGCTGTACTTCACCGCGTTCTCGACCAGGTTGGCGACCGAGCGCTCCAGCAGCCCGGGATCGACGGCGACCATCGGCAGCGTCTCCGGGACGTCCAGCTCCACGCTGTCCTCGGGTACGCCGCCCAGTGCCATCGGCACCACCTCGTCGAGGTCGATCTCGCGGATCAACGTGGTGACCGTGCCGGTCTGCAGCCGGGACATGTCCAGCAGATTGCCCACGAGGTTGTCGAGACGGTCCGCGCCCTCCTCGATGCCTTCGAGCAGCTCCGCCTGATCCTCCTCGGACCACGCCACGTCATCGGATCTGAGCGAGGTGACGGCGGCCTTTATCCCCGCCAGGGGTGTACGGAGGTCATGGCTGACGGCGGCGAGCAGCGCCGTGCGGATCCGGTTGCCCTCGGCCAGCGCACGCGACTGGTCGGCCTCGGACTGGAGCCGCCGGCGATCCAGGACCACCGCGGCCTGTGCGGCGAACGCGGCGAGCACCCGCTGGTCCTCGGCCGGCAGTACCCGCCCCGAGAGCGCCAGCGCCATCCGGTCGCTGACCGGCATGTCGACGTCCGCGTCCTCCGGGCGTGCGACCGCCGTTCGCGTGCCCACGCTGCCCGCGCAGGTCCACGGATCGACGTCACTGGCCCGCTCCAGCAGGGCGACCGAATCCATCCCGAAGGTCTCCCGGACCCGCTCCAGCAGCGACTCCAGGCTGTTCTCCCCGCGCAGCACACTGCCCGCCAGCACGGAGAGGATCTCCGACTCGGCGCGCAGCCGCGCCGCCTGATGCGTGCGGCGGGCGGCGAGGTCCACCACGGAGGCCACCGACACGGCGACGCCGACGAAGATGGCGATGGCGACGATGTTCTTGGGGTCGGCGATCGTCAGGGTGTGGACGGGCGGGGTGAAGAACCAGTTCAGCAGCAGGGATCCCACCACCGCCGAGGCCAGCGCCGGGTAGAGCCCGCCGAGCAGGGCCGCGGCCACCGTCAGCGTCAGGAACAGCAGCATGTCGTTGGCCAGGCCGACAGAAGGCGTGACGCCGGTGAGCAGCAGCGTCAGGAGGGCCGGTCCGGCCACGCCGACCAGCCAGCCCCAGATGACCCGGGACCGGCCGAGCCGCGCGCTCCGGGCGACGGGCAGTCCGCGCCCCTTGCCAGCCTCGTCGTGCGTGATCAGGTGGACGTCGAGGTCGGGCCCCGACTCACGGGCCACCGTCGCGCCGACGCCCGGGCCGAAGACGTACTGCCAGCCCCTGCGGCGCGACACCCCGAGGACGATCTGTGTGGCGTTCACACCGCGCGCGAAGTCCAGGAGCGCCGTCGATATGTTCTCCCCGATGACGTGGTGGAAGGTGCCGCCCAGGTCCTCCACGAGGGTGCGCTGGACGGCCAGTTCCTTCGGTGACGCGGAGGTCAGGCCGTCGCTGCGGGCGATGTAGACGGCCATGACCTCGCCGCCGGCGCCCTTCTCCGCGAGCCGCGCGGCCCGCCGGATCAGCGTCCGCCCCTCGGGCCCACCGGTCAGCCCGACGACGATCCGCTCGCGGGAGCCCCAGATCTTCGACACCTGGTGCTCACTGCGGTACTCGTTCAGGTACTCGTCCACCCGGTCGGCGACCCACAGCAGCGCCAGCTCGCGCAGCGCGGTCAGGTTGCCCGGGCGGAAGTAGTTCGACAGGGCCGCGTCGACCTTGTCCGGCTTGTAGATGTTGCCGTGTGCCATACGCCGGCGCAGTGCCACTGGGGACATGTCGACCAACTCGATCTGGTCGGCCCGTCGTACGACCTCGTCCGGTACGGTCTCCTGCTGCCGGATGCCGGTGATGGACTCGACGACGTCGCCCAGCGACTCCAGGTGCTGGATGTTGACGGTCGAGATCACGTCGATGCCGGCCGCGAGGAGTTCCTCGACGTCCTGCCAGCGCTTGGTGTTGCGCGAGCCGGGGATGTTGGTGTGGGGCAGCTCGTCGACGAGGGCCACCCGGGGGTTCCGGGCGAGCACCGCGTCCACGTCCATCTCGGTGAAGACGGTTCCTCGGTACTCCAGTTCCCTGCGCGGGATCTGTTCCAGGCCGTGCAGCATCACCTCGGTGCGCGGCCGGTGGTGGTGCTCCACGAAGGCGACCACGCAGTCCGTGCCCCGCTCGACGCGACGGTGCGCCTCGGACAGCATCGCGTAGGTCTTGCCGACGCCCGGTGCCGCACCGAGGTAAATCCGAAGCTTGCCGCGTGCCATCTTCTCGTCTCTTCGTCTCTGCGGGCGGGGCCGGTACAGGTGCCGGGGGGGCGGTGAAGTGCGGGGCCGGTCCGTGGTGACCGCGCCCACTTCAGCCTTCGAAGCGGTATCCCATGCCGGGCTCGGTGATGAGATAGCGGGGGTGAGAGGGGTCCGACTCAAGCTTGCGGCGCAGTTGGGCCATGTAGACCCGTAGATAGTTGGTCTTGTTGCTCTGTGTGACCCCCCAGACCTCCTGGAGCAGGTGCTTCTGCGTGACCAGCCGGCCGGGGTTGGTGACCAGGATCTCCAGCAGGTGCCACTCGGTCGGAGTGAGTCGTATGTCGTGTCCGTCCCGGGTGGCCTTCTTGGCAAGCAGGTCGATGGTGAAGTCGTCCGTCGTCACCAGGACGGTTTCGGGAGCGAGCGGCGGCGACTCGGTGCGGCGGACGGCCGCGCGGAGCCGGGCCAGCAGTTCGTCCATGCTGAACGGCTTGGTGACGTAGTCGTCGGCGCCCGCGTCCAGAGCGGCCACCTTCTCGTCGGAGGCCCGGCGGGCGGACAGGACCAGGATCGGTACGCGGGTCCAGCCGCGCAGAGCCTTGATGACGTCCACGCCGTCCATGTCGGGCAGGCCCAGATCGAGGAGGACCACGTCGGGCTGGCGAGCGGCGGCGAGGCGGAGCGCGGTGGCGCCGTCGGGCGCCGGGTCCACTCCGTACTGGCGGGCCTGCAGGTTGATCACCAGAGCCCGGACGAGCTGAGGGTCGTCCTCCACCACCAGAACCCGGGTCATCGGTGTACGCCTTTCCTGTCGTGCGGAGGGCCGGAGCCGTGCGGAACAAGCTTCATGGCTGCGGGAGTTGACGAATCGGAGTGTCGTCCGGTCTGCCAACTCCCGCGTGGTGCGCGTAAGGCCATCAGCTCTTCGCCACGAGTTCCTTGAGCGCGATGTTGAGTTCGAGGACGTTGACCCGCGGCTCGCCGATGAAGCCGAGGGTGCGGCCGCCGGTGTGGTCGTCGACCAGTTTCTGCACCTGAGGGACGGTCAGTCCGTTCTGCTCGGCGATCCGGTGGACCTGGATGTCGGCGTACTGCGGGGAGATGTCCGGGTCGAGGCCGGAGCCGGAGGACGTGACCGCGTCGGCGGGTACGTCGGTGGGCTTGACCGTGTAGCCGCCCACCGAGTTGTCCTTGATGACGGCGGCCTTGGCGGCGGTCACCCAGTCGATGAGGTCCTTGTTGTCGCCGGAGCGGTTGGTCGCCCCTGAGAGGATCAGCTTGTACTGGGTGTTGACGCTGTTGCTGCCGAGGCCGTTCTGCGGCCGCCCCTGGAACCACTTCAGGTCGGGGGCCGGGGTCTCCTCGCCTTTCTTCAACGGCAGGTTGTACGACTGCCCGATGAGCGACGAGCCGACGACCTTCCCCTCCGACTTGATCTCCGAGCCGTTCGCCTTGTCATTGAACAGGGCCTGGGCGACACCGGTGACGGCCAGGGGGTAGATGACGCCCGTCACCACGGTGAGCACGAGGAGCGCGCGCAGGCCGGCCCAGAGCAACCGGGCGGTGTTGGTAACCGAGTTGTTCATGGGATCAGCCGATTCCGGGGATGAGGGAGATGATCAGGTCGATGATCTTGATGCCGATGAAGGGGGCGATCAGGCCGCCGATGCCGTAGATCGCGAGGTTGCGGCGGAGCATCTTGTCGGCGCTCATCGGCTTGTACTGCACGCCGCGCAGCGCGAGCGGCACCAGCGCGATGATGATCAGCGCGTTGAAGATGACGGCCGACAGGATCGCGGAGTCCGGCGAGGACAGACCCATGATGTTGAGCTTGTCCAGGCCCGGATAGACCGCTGCGAACAGGGCCGGGATGATCGCGAAGTACTTCGCGACGTCGTTGGCGATGGAGAACGTCGTCAACGCGCCCCGAGTGATGAGGAGTTGCTTTCCGATCTCGACGATCTCGATCAGCTTGGTGGGGTTGGAGTCCAGGTCGACCATGTTGCCGGCCTCCTTGGCGGCCGACGTGCCGGTGTTCATCGCCACGCCGACGTCCGCCTGCGCGAGGGCCGGGGCGTCGTTGGTGCCGTCACCGGTCATCGCGACCAGCTTGCCGCCGGCCTGCTCCCGCTTGATCAGCGCCATCTTGTCCTCGGGCGTGGCCTCCGCTAGGAAGTCGTCGACACCCGCCTCCTCTGCGATGGCCTTGGCGGTCAGCGGGTTGTCACCCGTGATCATGACCGTCTTGATCCCCATGCGGCGCAGTTCATCGAACCGCTCGCGCATACCCTCCTTGACGACGTCCTTGAGGTGGATGACGCCCAACACCCGTGCCCCGTCGGTGTCGTCAACGGCCACGAGCAGCGGGGTGCCTCCGGCCTCGGAGATCCGGTCGGTGAGCGCGCCGGCGTCCTCGGACACCGCACCCCCCTGCTCCTTCACCCAGGCGACGACCGATCCGGCAGCGCCCTTGCGGATCTTCCTGCCGTCGATGTCCACGCCCGACATCCGGGTCTGGGCGGTGAAGGCGATCCACTCGGCACCGGCCAGCTCGCCCTGGTGGCGCTCGCGCAGCCCGTACTTCTCCTTCGCCAGGACGACGATGGAGCGTCCCTCGGGCGTCTCGTCGGCCAGCGAGGACAGCTGGGCGGCATCGGCGACCTGGGCCTCCGTCGTCCCGCTCACCGGCACGAACTCGGACGCCTGGCGGTTGCCGAGCGTGATGGTGCCCGTCTTGTCGAGCAGCAGGGTCGAGACGTCACCGGCGGCCTCGACGGCACGCCCCGACATGGCGAGCACGTTGCGCTGCACCAGCCGGTCCATGCCCGCGATGCCGATCGCCGACAGGAGCGCGCCGATCGTGGTCGGGATGAGGCAGACCAACAGGGCCACCAGCACGACCATCGTCAGATGCGTGCCCGCGTAGTCCGCGAACGGCGGCAGGGTCGCCACGGCCAGCAGGAAGACGATCGTCAGCGAGGCCAGCAGGATGTTCAGCGCGATCTCGTTGGGTGTCTTCTGCCGGGCGGCGCCCTCGACCAGGGCGATCATGCGGTCGATGAAGGTCTCGCCGGGCTTCGTCGTGATCTTGACGACGATCCGGTCGGAGAGGACCTTCGTACCGCCGGTGACAGCGCTGCGGTCGCCGCCGGACTCACGGATCACGGGAGCCGACTCGCCGGTGATCGCAGACTCGTCCACCGACGCGACGCCCTCGACGACGTCACCGTCGCCGGGGATGATGTCGCCGGCCTCGCAGACGACCAGGTCGCCGATGCGCAGCTCGGTGCCGGGCACCTGCTCCTCGGACTTGCCGTCCGAGGCCAGCCGCCGCGCGATCGTGTCGGTCTTGGCCTTCCTCAGCGTGTCCGCCTGGGCCTTGCCGCGCCCCTCGGCGACCGCCTCCGCCAGGTTGGCGAAGATCACGGTCAGCCAGAGCCAGGCGCTGATCGTCCAGCCGAACCAGTCACCCGGGTCCTTGAAGGAGAACACCGTGGTCAGGACGGAACCGACCAACACCACGAACATCACGGGCGACTTGACCATCACCCGCGGATCGAGCTTGCGGACCGCGTCCGGCAGCGCCTTCAGCAGCAGCTTCGGGTCGAACAGACCCACACCGACGCGTCCTTCGTCCTTGTGGCCGGTCGGCACATCACTGTGCGGCGCCCGGGTCGGAGTGACTGTGGACATCGAGTCCTCTTGCTTCTCTATGCGGGTGGTCATGACGCCAGCCCCTCGGCCAGCGGCCCCAGCGCGAGCGCCGGGAAGTAGGTCAGACCGGTGATGATCAGGATCGCGCCCACCAACAACCCGGTGAACAGCGGCTTTTCGGTCCGCAGAGTGCCCGCGCTCGCCGGCACCGGCTTCTGCTCGGCAAGCGAACCGGCCAGCGCGAGGACGAACACCATCGGCAGGAAACGGCCCAGGACCATCGCCAGGCCCAGGGTCGTGTTGAACCACTGGGTGTCCGCGTTCAGCCCGGCGAAGGCCGAGCCGTTGTTGTTCGACGCGGAGGTGTAGGCGTACAGAATCTCGGAGAAGCCGTGCGCCCCACTGTTGGTCATCGAGTTGCCCGGGGTGGGCAGCGCCATCGCCGCAGCGGTGAAGACGAGGACTAGAGCCGGGGTGATCAGGATGTAGCAGGCCGCGAACTTGATTTCCCGGATGCCGATCTTCTTGCCCAGGTACTCGGGCGTACGGCCGACCATCAGTCCGGCGATGAACACCGCGATGACCGCCATGATCAGCATGCCGTAGAGGCCGGAGCCGGTACCGCCGGGCGCGATCTCACCCAGCTGCATGCCCAGGATCGTGATGCCGCCGCCGAGACCGGTGAACGAGGAGTGGAAGGAGTCCACCGCGCCCGTCGAGGTCAGCGTGGTCGACACCGCGAAGATCGACGAGGCGCCGACACCGATACGGGTCTCCTTGCCCTCCATCGCACCCCCGGCAATGTCGAACGCCGGGCCGTGGTGAGCGAACTCCGTCCACATCATCAGCGCGACGAAACCGACCCAGATGGTCGCCATGGTGGCGAGGATCGCGTAGCCCTGCTTCAGGCTGCCGACCATGCGGCCGAAGGTGCGGGTCAGCGAGAACGGGATCACCAGCAGCAGGAAGATCTCGAACAGGTTGGTGAACGGCGTCGGGTTCTCAAAGGGATGCGCCGAGTTGGCGTTGAAGTAACCACCGCCGTTGGTGCCGATCTCCTTGACGGCCTCCTGCGAGGCGACGGCACCCCCGTTCCACTGCTGGGACCCGCCCATGAATTGGCCGACCTCGTGGATCCCGGAGAAGTTCTGGATGACGCCGCACGCAACGAGCACGATCGCCGCGATCAGCGAGAACGGCACCAGGATGCGTACGACACCGCGTACCAGGTCGGCCCAGAAGTTGCCCAGCTCACCGGTCCGGGAGCGTGCGAAGCCACGCACCAGCGCCACGGCGACGGCGATGCCGACGGCCGCCGAGACGAAGTTCTGCACCGCCAGACCACCGGTCTGCACGACGTGGCCCATGGCCTGCTCGCCGTAGTACGACTGCCAGTTGGTGTTGGTCACGAAGGACACGGCGGTGTTGAACGCCTGGTCCGGGTCGATCGAGGAGAAGCCGAGCGACCCGGGCAGCACACCCTGCAGCCGCTGCAACGCGTAGAGGAAGAGGACCGAAACGGCTGAGAAGGCGAGGACACCGCGCAGGTACGCGCGCCAGCGCATCTCGGTGTTCGGGTTGGCGCCGATGCCCTTGTAGATCCACTTCTCGACGCGCCAGTGTTTGTCGGAGGAGTAGACCTTGGCCATGTAGTCGCCGAGAGGGACGTAGGCGAGCGCCAGTGCCGCTATCAGAGCGAGCAGCTGGAGAACGCCGGCAAGTACGGGACCCATCTGTGTCTCAGAACCTCTCCGGGAAGATCAGGGCGAGGACGAGATAACCCAGCAGGGCGACGGCCACGATCAGGCCGACGACGTTCTCGGCGGTCACAGCTTCGTCACCCCCTTGCCGGCGAGAGCCACCAGCGCGAACACCGCGATCGTGATGACGACGAAGGCCAGATCGGCCATCGTGAGCTCCTAGATGAGGTTCGGATCGAGCGGACTGTTAGAGGAAAGCGCCTGTCTGGCCGGATTCGGCTGTCGTTGACGCCTCCCATACGCAGGTTCGTGCGTCTTTGACGGAACTCTTACGGCGGGCTGATCCATCTGCGGCAACCAATCCCCCGGGCGCCTGAACGTGCCGTCGGCCACGACCGTGAGGTGCGGGCCATGGGGCGACGGATCAGATACGGAATCGCAGTCGGCAGATCACCGCGTCCGTGTCCTTGCGCACGGCGTGGGCGACCACGGCGCCGCGCTGGTTCTGCAGCAGCCGCTGCCACAGTCGGTCCGGCTCGACCTCGGCGATCAGCACGGTCACTCGGGCACCGGGCTCGGCAGCGGCCGTCTCGCCCACGTAGACGGCGATCGGGCGGCCCAGGGAGCGGCGCTCGGAGGTGAGCGGGATCAGCGGCACCCCGGGGTCCCAGCGCGCCCAGTCGCGGGCCAGGGCGGCCGCGTGGGCACGGTCCTCGGGGTCGGAGTGGCAGACGGTGACCGCGCGCACCTCGTCGCCGAGGGAGGCGGCGGCGTTGATGGCCTCGCAGGTCAGCCGGGACAGGTTCGACACGGGCACGATCACCACGGAACGGTCACGGTGCGGCGGCTCGGGGATCCTGCCCAGGCCCAGCCGTTCGCCGATCCGGCCGTAGGCGCGGTGCACGGCCGTGAAGGCGGCGACCAGCAGCGGCAGGGCGATCACGACCAGCCAGGCGCCCTCCTCGAACTTCGTCGCCGTCACGACCACGGCCGACACGCCCGTCAGGACGGCACCGAAGCCGTTCAGCAGCGCCTTGCCCCGCCAACCTCCCCCACGCTCCCCGCGCCAGTGCCGGACCATGCCAACCTGGGCGATCGTGAAGCCGACGAAGACACCGATGGCGAACAGCGGCACGAGGGTGTTGGTGTCACCGCCGGAGAAAACCAGCAGCGCGGCGGAGATCAGGGCGAGCGCCAGTACGCCGTGCCGGTGGACCTGGCGGTCCGCCTTCAGCGCGAAGACGTGCGGCAGGTAGTTGTCCCGGGCGAGCAGCTTCAGCAGCACCGGGAGACCGCCGAACGAGGTGTTCGCGGACAGAGCCAGCAGGATCATCGTCGCGAACTGGATGACGTAGAAAGCCCAGTTGTGCCCGAGCGAGGCGTCCGCGAGCTGAGCCAGGACGGTGACGCCCTCGACCGGCTGAAGGTGGAAGCGCGAGATCAGCACCGACAGCCCGATCAGCATCACCCCTAGCACGGCACCCAGCGCCACCTCCGCACGCTGCGCCCGCTTGACCCGTGGCACCCGGAAGGACGGCACAGCGTTGGCGAGGGCCTCCACACCGGTGAGCGCCGAACAGCCCGAGGCGAAAGCTTTCAGCAGGAGCAGGGCCCCGACGGTGGTGGCGTTGTCCGCGAGGACGGAGGCATGCCCGGCCGCGGTGGCCGTACTGACGGGCGCCGACCGGAACAGCCCGACCGCGATCAGGATCAGAATCGAGACGACGAACACGGCGGTCGGCACGATGAACGCCTTCGCCGACTCCACGATCCCGCGCAGGTTCACCGCGGTGATCAGCACCAGGACCACGAGGCACAGCACCAGCCGGTCACCGTACAGGGAGGGAAACGCCGAGGTCAGGGCGGCGACACCGGCAGTCACGGCGACGGCGACATTGAGTACGTAGTCCAGGACCAGGGAGGCGGCGGCCACCAGGCTGGTGCGCGCCCCGAGGTGCGTCTTCGCCACGGCGTACGAACCCCCGCCATCCGGGAAGGCCGCGATGACCTGCCGGTACGAGGCGACCAGCACCGCCAGCAGCCCGGCGATCGCCAGCGTCACCGGCAGCGTGAACCCGAGCCCGCGCGCGCCGGCGGCGGCCAGCACCAAGACGATCGCCTCGGGGCCGTACGCCACCGATGCCATCGCGTCCAGCGAGAGAGCGGCCAGGCCGGTGACAGCGGTCAGCCGGTGCCGTTCGCCGGTATCGGGCGGTTCCTCGGTGGCGGGGGCCTCGCCCGGCTCGATGGTCAGGACAGACATGGACGCGTGCTCCTTGGACGAAGGGCCCGCGCACGCGGGGAGGCGATGCGCGGGTGTGCCCAGGCTCTGTCCGATTCCCGCCGTGTGGGACCGCTCCTTGCGCCTTCTTCGCGCCGAAGCCCCCAACCTTGACGCTGCCTTGACGGCCATGTGACCCGCGCGACTTCCGTCGCGGTGATGTCCCGCCCCTCGGCCAGCATCGCTGCGGGCGTCAAGGAGGAGCAGGGCACCCGTCAGCGTCGCGTCAAAGGGCGGGATCCCGGCCCCCCGGATGCCTACCGTCGGTCCTATGGGACGCAGCCATGACGCGCGGGACGACTCGGTCCACTCACACGCACAGCCCGCCGCGGAAGTGACGTACGACCGCCGCTGGGCCGGGGAGCTACGCGGCGCGGTCCAGTGTTCGACCATGCTTCTCGCTCTTCTCCTGCTGATCGACTGGGGCGACGGCAGCCTCGCGACCGTACGGTGCGGGCTGTGGGCCGGTCTCGCCGCGCTCCTGTTCGTGATCCTCTTCCCGCCCAGGGTCGCCGCGGGCCAGGGCTGGCTGTCCTCGCGCGCGCTGCTGCGCGAGCGGCGGGTCCGCACCGACCGGTTGGTGTCGGTGCGCTGCCTGGACGGCGTCTCCCAGCGACTCGTCCTGCGGGACGAGTTCGGCGGCCGGGTCGAGATCGATCCCCAGGTTCTGATGAACAATCCTGAGCTGTGGCGCCAGCTGCACGAGGACGCCCACAAGTCGGCAGCCCGCGGGTCACTGCTCTGCGGGGTGACAGCGCTGCGTCGGCTGTCCGAGCAGATCGACCGTGCGACGGCCCTGACGGTGTTCAGGATCTCTGGGCTGGACTGAGCCCGTCGCCGCCGGAGCGGCTCCGGAGCCGCCGGTTTCCCTGATGTCCTGCCGTCGGTCTGCCTGCCCAGGCGTCAGCCGTCCTGAACCGGCCCTGCCGTGTCCAGGGCAGCGCCCGTCTGGTCGGCAAGGGTGACCACGACGAGGCGGGCCTGCAGCGGCGGGACAGGACCCTGGCCAGGAGTGAGCATGAAACGGCCGAGGTAGTGGCCGTTGCCGTACGTGCGCAGTTCGATCTCGCCGTCCGGCCAGCCGCCGGCGTCGACGTCCCAGCGCCGGCGGCCGACCGTGATGTTCCCGTCCTGCTCCAGGCGGGGCGGCCGGCCCATGAGGGTGCCGTACTCGAAGCGGCAGGCGCGCAGGCCGAGCAATTCGGTCAGCTGGCCCCTGACGTGGTCGACCACTGTGTCCGCGGAGTTGGCCGACTGGACGAGTGCGGCGGTCTCGTGGATGCGCCGGAGGTGGTCGGCATCCGTCACCGTGATCACTTCCAGGCGGCGGGCACGGGCCGCGAGCTGGGACACGATCAGGCCGACGATCAGCAGAAGCACCGCCGTCTCGATGTCGCCGGAGGCGTTGATGTCGAAGGTCTGGTACGGGCGGGTGAGAAAGAAGTCGTACCAGGCCGTCGCCGACAGCGCGGCGAGCACGCCGGCCACCCGGCTCCCAAGAGCGGCCACCGCGACGACGGCCACGACGAGAATCAGCGCGGCGTTGGTGCGGGACAGATCGGTACGGAAGGGCACGAGTGCGAGTGCCACCAGGAACGGTCCCACGAGCCCCGCCGCGAGGGCGAGCCTGTCCCGGAGCGGATAACCGGTCATCACACCGTCTCCTCCTGCGTTCACCACAGCGCCTGAGGGCCCATGCCCTCGTACGCCGCTTCCGGAGCT
Source organism: Streptomyces sp. NPDC032822 (assembly GCF_055578825.1). NCBI lineage: Bacteria > Bacillati > Actinomycetota > Actinomycetes > Kitasatosporales > Streptomycetaceae > Streptomyces > Streptomyces sp. NPDC032822. Next base: position 26,703 of record NZ_JBVIOL010000032.1, read on the forward strand.
CATACGCCGCCTCCTACGGTCTGCGTACCACTGTGATGCTCCGCCCGCTCGGCCAAGGGCAGGGACAGCACCATGGTCAGGCCGCCGCCGGGAGTGTCCTCCGGGGTGAGGGTGCCGTCCATGGCCTCCGCCAGGCCCCGCGAGAGTGCCAGGCCCAGGCCGAGCCCCGTCGTGTTGTCGGTGTCGCCCAGGCGCTGGAACGGCTCGAAGAGTCGGTCGCGGTCGGTCGGTGGAAGGCCGGGGCCCCGGTCGACGACCCGGACCTCCACCCGGCCGGCGTGGGCGCTCGCGGTCAGCAGCACCTTGCGCCCCGCCGGACTGTGGCGGGCGGCGTTGCCGACCAGGTTGGCGATCACCCGCTCCAGCAGCGGCGGGTCGGCCAGCATCACCGGGACCTCCTCCAGGTCCGCCACCTCGACCTCGGGGGTGTCGGCGAGCGCGGCCGGGAGTACCTCTTCCAGAGTGGTGGCGCGCAGGTCCAGAGGGAGGGCGCCGGCCTGGAGGCGGCTGAGGTCGAGGAGGTTCTCGATCAGACGGTTCAGCCGGGCCATGGACTCGTCGGCGGTGGCGAGGAGTTCGTCCCGGTCCTCGGGCGAGAACTCCACGTCGCGACTGCGCAGCGAGGTGACGGCGGCCCAGCCGGCGGCCAGCGGGGTGCGCAGGTCGTGGCCGACGGCCCGCAGCAGTGCCGTACGCATCCGGTCGGCGGCCTTGACCGGCTCGACCTCGGCGGCGGCCTCCGCGAGGCGGGCCCGCTCGACCGCCGACCCCACGTGCGCGGCGAAGGCGGCCAGGACCCGCCGCTCGGAGGACGGGAGGGTGCGGCCCCGCAGGACCAGGAAGGCGCCGGGGCCCGCGGGTACGGCCGTCACGCCGTCCTCTCCGGGCGGCTCGTCCGCCAGCTCCGCCGAGGTCATGCCGAAGGTCTCGCGGGTGCGTTCCACCAGCGCGGGTATCGTCGCGCCGCCGCGCACGATGGTGCCCGCGAGCGAGGACATCGTCTCGGCCTCGGCGGTGGCGCGGGCGGAGCGCCGGGACAGGCGTAGAGAGCGGTCCACGACGGCGGCGACCACGGCGGCCACCACCGCGAAGACGGACAGGGCGACGAACGCGTTCGGATCGTCGAGCGTGAACTGTCCGACGGGCGGGATGAACCAGTAGTTGAGCAGCACCGACGCCGTCAGCGACGCGATCACCGCCGACATGACCCCGCCTATGCAGGCAACCCCCACCACGGTGAGCAGGTAGAGCAGGGCCTCGCTGGTGAGGTTGAGATTGTCCCTGGCGATGTCCAGGTCCAGCAGGAAGGTGAGCGCCACGGGCAGCAGCAGTCCGGCGACCGGGCCCGCTGTGCGCCGTACGGTCGACAGGGTCCGGCGCCGGGAGGGCAGCAGCGTGCCGCGCCCCGCCCGCTCGTGCGTGACCTTGTGGACGTCGATGTCGCCGGAGAGCTCGACCACCGTCTCGCCGGTGCCGCGTCCGGTGACGAAGCGTTCGAGACGGCCACGGCGGCTGGTGCCGAGGACGAGCTGGGTGGCGTTCTCCGCGCGCGCGAACTCCACCAGGGCGCTGGCGACGTCGTCTCCGACCACGGAGTGGTAGCTGCCGCCGAGGTCCTCGATCAGCCGCCGCTGCCGGGCCAGGGAAGCATGCGAGGTGCCGGCGGCGAGGCCGTCGCTGCGCGTGACGTGGACGGCGAGGAGATCACCGCCGGCCGACCTGTCGGCGATCCGGGCGGCCCGGCGGATCAGTGTGTCGCCCTCCGGTCCGCCCGTCAGGGCCACGGCCACTCGCTCCCGGGTCTCCCACACCCCGCCGATGCCGTGCTCGGAGCGGTACGACTGAAGGGCCTCGTCCACGCGGTCGGCGACCCAGAGCAGGGCGAGCTGTCGCAACGCCGTCAGGTTCCCAGGGCGGAAGTAGTTGGCGAGGGCCGCGTCGACCTTCTCGGGGGCGTAGATGTTGCCATGCGCCATCCTGCGACGCAGCCCTTCGGGCGGGATGTCCACCAGCTCCACCTGATGGGCCCGTCGTACGGCCTCGTCAGGCACCGTCTCGTGCTGCGGCACCCTGGTGATCTTCTCGACGACGTCGTTGAGGGATGCGAGATGCTGGATGTTGAGGGCGCTGATGACATCGATCCCCGCCGCGAGCAGTTCCTCGATGTCCTGCCAGCGCTTGGGGTTGCGGCCGCCGCCGGGGACGTTGCTGTGGGCGAACTCGTCGACGATCGCGACCTGCGGGCGGCGCGCGAGGACCGCGGCGAGGTCCATCTCCTCAAACTCCCCGCCGCGGTAGACGCAGGAGGCCCGCTCGACGACTTCCAGCCCGTCGACCATCCCCTCCGTGCCGGGCCGCCCGTGGCACTCGACGAACCCCACCACGACATCCGCGCCGCGTGCCGCTCTGCGCCGCGCCTCGTCGAGCACGCGATAGGTCTTCCCCACCCCCGGGGCGGCACCGAGGTAGACCTTGAGGCGTCCGGGGCGTACGTCACCCACACCCGCCGGTACCTCACCTCTGCCGGTCCGTACCTCACTGGTATTGGTCCGTACGTCACTCATCGCAGCCGACGTGCTCCGCTCACTGGCGATCAACTCCCCGGGGGGAAGGGGTTACTGCCCCTACCGAAGCGCTTGTCCGAGGTCCTCGGCGCGTTCCTTGACGCATCCTTGGCGCCGGTCACGAGGACGTTGACACCGCCTTGACGGGCGATGGCCCGATAGGGTGAAGGAGGTGTGCCGGGAAGTCTGGTCGGCGGGGAGCCACAAAGTCTCCTCATCTCGGCCAAGGGGACGGCATGCGCAGCGTAGGAACGGTCCTGGCTCTCGTCGTACTCGCCACCCTGGTGGCGACCTTCGCCCGCCGGTGGCGAATCCCGGCCCCCTCCCTCCTCGTGGTCGCCGGCCTCACCGTCGCCCTGCTGCCCGGCACGCCCGAGATCGGGATCGACCTCGAGATCATCGGCCTGGTCGTCCTGCCCCCGCTGCTGTACGCGAGCGCCGAGGAACTGTCGTGGCGCGAGCTGTCGGACTCGCACTGCCCGCCCAGGTGCGGGCCCTGTCCGACGACGACAGAGCCTGGCCCCTGTACGCGCTCGCCGTCGCCGCCACGCTGATCGCCATGCGCATGCTGTGGCTGGCCCCCCTGTCCGCGGTGGTCCAGCGCAAGGGCGGCATCCAGCGCATGAACCGGCGGGTGCCGATGGTGCTCACCTGGGCGGGCACCCGGGGCGTGGTCCCGCTGGCGGCCGCGCTGTCCATCCCCGTCACGACGGACGACGGCTCCGCGCTCACGGAACGCCCTCTCGTCCTGGTACTGACCACCTCGGTCGTCGTGGTGACCCTCGTCGTCCAGGGCTTCACCCTCGCCCCGGTCGTACGCCGCTCCGGCATCGCCCTCGAACCCGACCACACGGAACGCGAGGAGGCCGAGGCCCGCTGCAGCCTGGCGAACGCGGGTCCCGGCCGCCTGGACGAGATCTCCGAGCTGGAGGCGGTCCCGGACGTCGTCCTCGACCGCCTCCGCCGCGGGCTCACGGCCCGTCTCGACGCCGCCCGCGACCGCCTCACCCAGGTAGACGGCGACGGCGCGCCGACGGAATCCGCCGACCTCACCTACCGCCAGCTCCGCCGCGACCTCATCACGGTCGAGGAGGCTGAACTCCAGCGCCTGTACCACGACCACCGCATCAGCGACACGACCCGCCGTCGGCTGCAACGCTCCCTGGACCTGGAGGAGACACGGCTGACGGACACCTAGAGACGCATGGCTCACGAGCGTTGCCCTCGGCCACGGGCGACCTGCTCCGCCGCAACCTCATGCTGTACGGGCTCGGCGGGCCGCTACTCCCCTTCCTGGGCATCAAGCTCATCGACCTGCTGATATCGCGGGTGCCCGGACCGGGGTAAGGAGCAAGACCCCGTCAAGGAACCGTCCACGCACGTCAGGGGCGCGTAAGGGATGGCCAGCTGGGCTTGTCCGGGACGGCTCGCACGGGTTCCATCGACAGCATGAACAGCGAGTGGCTCCTCATTGACCGGCCGCCCCATCGGGCGTCCCGTCATGTGCCCCGCTGCCCGGAAACGCCCGCGTCCGCCGTCCGCTGACGCGACTTCCGTAGCCCCTGGGGCGCCGCGACACCTGTCCGGCGCCCTTTCTCATGCCCGTACGCCAGTCGTACGGGGACCCGAACCCGTACGTGACTCCGTACGCGCACTCCTGGATGGACCATGTCTGACGCCACCCTTTCCCCTCTCTCCGGCCGTATCGTCCTCGTCACCGGCGCCACCTGCGGCATCGGCCTGGAGACGGCCCGGCAGCTCGCCGAGCGCGGCGCCAGCGTGCTGCTGCACGGCCGCATCGCCGAGGAGGCGCGTGCCGCCGCCGACCTGCTCGTCGCCACAGCGGGTATCGACGCCACCCAACTGCACACGTACGCAGCCGACTTCACCCACCTCGACGAGGTCGAGACCCTGGCCGACCACATCGTCCTCGACCACCCGCACCTCGACGTCCTCGTCAACAACGCGGGCATGGCGGCGCCCGAGCGGCACACCGTCACGGCCGACGGGAACGAGATCGCCTTCCAGGTCAACTTCCTCGCCCACTACCTGCTGACGTGCCTGCTGGAACCGGCACTCACCAACTCCCCCGGCGGCCGAGTCGTCAACGTCTCCTCGTCGCTGCACCGCACCGGGTCCATCCAGTGGAGCGACCCGAACCGCGCCCGCCGCTACTCCAGGCTCGCCGCGTACGCCCAGTCCCAGCTCGCGCTCACGGTGTTCGCGGCCGACCCGCGTGTCACAGCGGTCTCGGTGCACCCGGGCGTCTGCGACACGGCGCTGCTCCGGCTCTACTCCCACGAGGGCGTCACGCCGGCCGAGGGAGCGGCATCCGTGGTCCGCCTGTGCGACCCGGCGGTCGAGATCGTCAACGGCGCGTACTACGACCGCGGCGAGCGGGTCGCCCCGGCACCGGCCGCAGCGGAGGACCGCACGGTGAGGCGTCTCAGCAAACTGGCCGACCTGCTCGTCGGCCGCGCTGCTTGAACTCTCCCCGTACGAAAAGGAATTGATGCACATGTCGAAGCGCGCCCGGAAGAAGAGGGCCCGCCGCAAGAAGAAGTCGAACCACGGCCACAGGCCCGGCCGGCGCTGACCCGACCGGAAGGACGGGCGGAGATACAGGGCCGGCCATACGGCCGCGCCGTCCCCGCCCGCCCTTCCCTGTCCCCTCAGCGACGCGCAGAGGTGTCGGTGATCGAACAGAAAGGCATGCGCAAGGCCCCCGGGCCCGTGAAACGGGCGTACGCGATGACGCTGGGTGTCCGCGGCCGACCTGCGGCCCGCAATGTCCCCCGAATGGCCCAGGCCGCTCCCCGAAGCCGGGACGTCGTCACCTTGGCGTGCCACCCATGGTCACACCGCCCCTCTTAACGGAAGCTTGACGCCCTCAGCGGACTCATCCGTGGGCCTGCGCGTCACTCTCTGCATACGCTGATGCCGCCGTCCGTGTGATGGCCGGAACCGCACGCCGAGCCGGACATCAGGAGTACGCCGATGGCCACCACCGAACACCCTCCTCCCAGTCGTCTGCGCGCCTGGATGCTGGAGGGCCTGTCAGACATGGGCAAGGGCCGGCAGGCGGCGCCGCGGCCCGCCAAGCCGGAGCCCGTGCACAAGGGCCAGCGCTGGTGGCGGGTGATGTGCCTGACCGGCGTCGACTACTTCTCCACGCTCGGATACCAGCCGGGCATCGCGGCTCTCGCCGCCGGGCTGCTGTCGCCCGTGGCCACCATCGTGCTGGTCGTCGTCACCCTGGCGGGCGCTCTGCCGGTGTACCGGCGGGTCGCCGAGGAGAGCCCGCACGGCGAGGGCTCGATCGCCATGCTGGAGCGGCTGCTGACCTTCTGGAAGGGCAAGCTGTTCGTCCTTACCTTGCTCGGTTTCGCTGCCACCGACTTCCTGATCACCATCACTCTGTCGGCCGCCGACGCCTCCACCCACCTGGTGGAGAACCCGCATCTGGCCGATGCGCTGCATGACAGGCAGGTGCTGATCACCATGATCCTTGTCGCCCTGCTCGGCGCGGTGTTCCTCAAGGGCTTCCTGGAGGCGATCGGTGCCGCCGTGGCGCTGGTGGGCCTCTATCTGGCGCTCAACGTCGTGGTCGTGATGACCGGGCTCTGGCACGTGGCCACCGAGGGGCATGTGATCAGCGACTGGTCCACCGCCCTGACCGCCGAGCACGGAAACGTCTTCGCCATGGTGGGTGTGGCGCTGCTGGTCTTCCCGAAGCTGGCGCTCGGACTGTCCGGCTTCGAGACCGGTGTGGCCGTCATGCCGCACGTCGAGGGCGATCCCGAGGACACCGAGGAGAACCCGAAGGGCCGTATCCGCGGCACGAAGAAGCTGCTGACCACGGCCGCGCTCATCATGAGCGTGTTCCTGATCGCGACCAGCTTCATCACCACGCTGCTGATCCCGGAGAAGGAGTTCGAGTCGGGCGGCGAGGCCAACGGACGCGCGCTCGCGTATCTGGCGCACGAGTACCTGGGCAACACCTTCGGCACAGTCTACGACGTGTCCACCATCGCCATCCTGTGGTTCGCTGGCGCCTCCGCGATGGCCGGGCTGCTCAACCTGATGCCCCGCTACCTGCCCCGGTACGGCATGGCCCCGCACTGGGCCCGCGCCGTCCGCCCCATGGTCATCGTCTTCACCCTGATCGGCTTCCTGGTCACCTGGATCTTCGACGCCGACGTCGACGCCCAGGGCGGCGCCTACGCCACCGGCGTCCTGGTCCTCATCAGCTCCGCCGCGATCGCCGTGACCATCGCCGCCCGCAAGGCCGGCCAGCGCAACTGGACGATCGGCTTCACCGTGATCTCGGTGGTGTTCCTCTACGTCACCGTCGCGAATGTCATCGAGCGTCCGGACGGCGTGAAGATCGGCGCCTGCTTCATCGCCGGCATCATCCTCGTCTCCCTCCTCTCGCGCCTCGCCCGTGCCTTCGAACTCCGCGTCACCAGCGTGACCTTGGACGACATGGCCCAGCGGTTCGTACGGGACATCGCCAGCCGCCGGATCCGGTTCATCGCCAACGAGCCCGACAACCGCGACATCGCCGAGTACCGCGAGAAGATCGAGCAGATCCGCCACGACAACGACGTCCCCGCCCAGGAGGACTTCGTTTTCGTCGAGGTCACCGTCCTGGACCCCTCCGAGTTCGAGGCGGACCTGACCGTACGGGGCGAGGTCCTGCACGGCCGCTACCGCGTCCTCACCCTGCAGTCGTCCTCCATTCCCAACGCCCTGGCCGCCCTCGTCCTGCACGTCCGCGACACCACCGGCTGCATCCCGCACATCTACTTCGAGTGGACCGAGGGCAGCCCCTTCGCCAACTTCCTGCGCTTCTTCCTCTTCGGCCAGGGCGAGGTCGCCCCGGTCACCCGAGAGGTCCTGCGCGAGGCCGAACCGGACCGGGCCCGGCGACCGCGGGTGCACGTGGGCTGACCGCCGGGTCCGGCCCTCGGCGCTCGGCGGCTGGCCCACCTGTTCGGTGGAGGTCGCCGAGCGCCGGAACAGCCCCGTCAGCGCGTCGTGTCCAGAACCTCACGCGCCTGCCGGATGCAGGTGTCGAGGATGTCGACCGCGGCGTCGATGTCGGCGTCGGCGTGCTCCGCCATGACCTGCATACGGAAGCGGGCCGCGTCGGAGGCGACCGCGGGCTGTTCGACGAGGTGGGCTATCAGCCCGGCCCTCGCGATGAGCCCGGAGGCGATCCGTCCGGCGGCGGTGTGACCGATGAGGACGGGGACGACGGGACAGATCACGTCACCCATGACCTCCAGCCCCCGGGCCGTCAGGCCGTCGCGCAGCCGGGCGGCGTTGCGGGTGACGGCTTCCCGTCGCCGAACGCCCTCCGGCGACCGGATGATGTCGAGGGCGGCCAGGGCGACCGCGGTCTGCACCGGGGTGATCGCGCTGGAGAAGGTCTGCGGTCCGCCGAACATCCGGACGAACTCGCGCGCCGATGCCGAGTTGGTGGCCATGAAGCCGCCCGTGGTGGCGAAGGACTTGGAGAACGCGCCGACGACGAAGTCCACCTGCCCCAGCACCCCGTACACCTCAGGCTGGCCGCCACCGCCTTCGCCCATCGCCCCGAAGTCGTGCGCCACGTCCACCAGCAGTTTGGCGTCGAACTCGCGGCAGAGCACGACGAGTTCCGCCAGGTGCGGGGTGTCGGAGTCCATTGAGAACACGCCCTCCGTCACCACCAGGACGGCGTTCTTCGTGTCGGTGGCCCGGATGCCACTGAGGTGTCGGCGGACGGCCCCGTTGTCGAGGTGCCGGAAGAACTCGACGGTGGCCCCGCTGGCTGCGGCGCCCTGGCGCAGCGAGTCGTGCGAGAGCTTGTCCAGCAGGATGTGGTCACGGCGGTGCATCAGGGAGCGGATCGTGCCGAAACCTGCGGCCCAGCCGGTGGGGAAGAGCATGACGTGCTCGGTACGCAGCGCCTCGGCGAGGCCTGCCTCCAGCGCCTTGCTCGGCGGGTTCGCGCCAACCAGGGCGGGTGACCCGGCGGTGATCGGACCGTAGTCGCGCAGCGCCTGGTGGGCGGCCTCGTGGACCGCGGGGTGCGTGGTGAGCGAGAGATAGTCCTGGCCACCGAAGTTGGGGCCGCGTGTGACCACGCCGCGGTCCGAGACGGCGGTAGCGCGCGGGGTGAGGGAGGTGTCGTAGCGGCGGAAGTAGGGCCACAGCTCCGCCTGTTCACGATCCTGCTGCCAGGCGAGGTACGCGTCGTTGCGGGTGGTCAGGTCGGGCCCGGACACGGTGCGGAAGCGCATGATGTCCTTCTCGCGGGCATCGATGTTCCTGTCGACCGCAGCGGTTGTGGGGGCGCCGGGCGTGGTTGTCGTCATGTTGCTCACTGTTTCCTTCGGACAGACGTACAGCCCGGAGCACGGAGCAGCCGGACCGTTCACGACGCTACGGCGGCGCGAACGCCGCAAACCGTTCCCTGACGCCTTCTTGATCGTCTCGCTGGATGTCTTGTCGACCTCCTGTCGACCTCCTTACGCGGATGTCGGCGCGGAGGCCCCACGGGGAGGGCTCGCCTCTCGTCCTCGGGAGCGCGCCAGCGCAGCCCACACCCAGCTGGTGTCCCACCAGGTGGTGCGGTCTCACTTTCGTGAGCACCCTTGCCGTCGAACACGAGGAGCCCGTCCTGGCGGCGAGGAACCTGGCTCCGGCAGCTGGTCAGTGAGTCTCCTGCAATGAGATCAGGTCGCCCACTCTGACCGTCCCTGCTTCCAGAACATCCAGGTACACGCCGAGGCACGAGAGCCGGCCCAGGTAGAAGACCGGTATGCGGTGGTCGCGGGCGACCGCGCGCATGATGCCGAGGTCCGGCGGCAGTTGGTCGTGACCGAGGGTAAGTATCACGCAGCGCGGAGTGGGCATCACGACCCGGAACAGGGCCTGCCTCCCCCACCCGCAGTCGTGACCCCAGCCAGGCATCCTCCGGGAAACCCGGCCCTCCCAGGGTGTCCACGACCAGGTTCGGGCGGAAGCGGCGTGCGTCGAATTCCCCGGACCGGCACGACCTTTAGGCCAAGACCGGGAAGTTAAGGCTGTTGCGTCTGGTCGGGTGGGTTGACATGGGGAACGGAGCCCTGCGCGGACTGTGAGTGTCGAGGTCACGGTCCGAGGGGGCTCCGTTGTCTGTTCAGTGTGCGGGCCTTGACCCCTGCACCACGTCAGGGACGTCACGTTCGCCGAGGACGCCTCCCAGGTGCGGACCGAGAACGCACCCAGAGCAATGGCCACCTGCAACAGGAACCTTACGATCGGAGCCCTTCGCCTGGCCGGCGCCCGGAACATCGCCTCCGGACCCCGACGAGCAGCCCGGGACCAAACCCGGACTCTCGCCCTCCTCGGCCTCACATGATCAAAACGGTGAGGCCGGACAACGCTGAAGCTCTGCCTCCCCCGGAACAACCGGGGGGTGCTTTGGCTTCACGACCAGACAAGTCGTCCTTCAGCGACCGAGCAGATTGGATGGCTTCCATCGGCGACCTTCGTCAGCATCTCTGCCACGGAGTCGAAATAGTGAGCCAGTGATGGGTACTCGCCCGTGATCGTGATGTCACCCACGAACCACCTGCCGACACGCCCGTCCCGCACGTCCATGAACTTCCCCATCCAGCCGTCCCGGTCCGACAGAAACGGGATCCACTCATTGCGCCAGAACGGATTGTCCGGCTGATCCGGAGGGTTGACCCCACCGGGCATGTAGCGGTTCGCGTAGAGCCTCTCCATCGCCCGGATGCCCAGAAAGAAGCTTCCCTCGTCCGGAAACCCGGCGAAACCGCAAGATTGCACATCGTCGTCCACATCTTCCTCAGGAAGATCCAGATTGTTCTGCAGCAGCCACGCCCGCAGGTCCCGCGGAAGCGCGATGCCCATCCGTTCCTCGGCGGCCGCGAGCATCTTTTCCGTGGCCGGCCCGGGCAGATCCGCATGATCGGCCGGGGCGTGCTCCCGAAGAAGACTCATCACGCGGGACCAGCTCTCCACCACACTCATTCCCCACTACTCTCTGCGTGGACGCCTTATACGGCTGCGTCGCGTCGGCAGGCACGGGGAGTCCAAGGTTACAGAGCGCAGAGAGCTCCATGATCACGGACGTCCGTGCCTGTTCTGCATCGGACTCCACCCGACACGACGAGACGTCAGCAACCGGGCATCAACCGACTATGCCGAAGCCCTGGGGTGTGGGTTACTTCGCGAAGGCCGAACAGGAGTCCAGGCCGACCCACTGGTGAGCGCTGATGTCGTTGTTGACGCTCCCGTGGTGGGAACTGTCTTCCATCCAGTAGTCGTCGCTGAGGTTCGAAGCGTAGCCCTCGGAGCGAGTAAGACAGACGTGCGGGTTGAAGCCGTCGAAGGAGCGAGGGAACTGCATGAACTTCACCACTGAATACTCACCCTTGTTCAGGATGGAGCCGGCCCTATTGTCGTCGCTTCCCTGGAAGCTGCTGGCGCTGTCGCCCCAGTCCCTGTCGTCCCCGACGGCGCGGCCGAGAAGCCCTTCGCAGTAGGCACCATTGTAGGCGTACATATAGCCGGCCTCAGCACTGCGGTAGTTGTCGGAGCACGAGGGGGCAGCCGAAGCGCCGGGGGCGGGAGCGACAACCGCGACGCCGGCCAGAGTCGCGATGGCTGCGAGTGAGGGCAGTTTGCGCATGGCAAGTCTCCTTTGATTTTTCTTTTTTAATCCGCAGATTCGAGTCTGTGGAAGTTCTGTTCAGGAAAGGGTCTTCCTGGCCTGCATCAAGGCGTTCAGGCGCATCTTTCGATATTCAGCATTTTCCTTGCCGTACCGCTCCAGCACCTTTTCCAGATAGGTGATTTCGAGTGAGCGTGCGATCTCACCCAGGGATGTCTCCTTGGCGCAGGTCGCATCGATGACGGCCAGTTCCGTGTCGAATTTGTTAGCCTCTGTGGACGGCATCCCCTCGGTAAGAGCATCCCGCTTCGCGCGGAGCTTGTCCGGGTTGTCAAAGGGCCGGCCGGCTTTCTCCATGCAGCGCGACCACTTCTCGAGGGACTCCGTGAAGCGCTTGTCCTTCATGACGTCGGGCACGTAGAGCGGCATCAGGCCGGTGATGGTCCTACGGACGGTGAACCAGGTCTCGGGGTCACCGTAGAGTTGCTTTCGTGCTTCGTTGGAGCACCCTCCGCGAGGGGTCTCAATGGTGCCCGTGCCACCGGGAAGTTCGACTGTCATCGCGTCACGCCAGTCGCCGTCCAGCGCCTTCGAGTAGGCGGCCCGTTCCTCCTTGGCCAGTTTGTTCTGGTAGGTGACGGTCGGGTGCGTCAAACGAACTTCCTTCGCCTTCTCACCGAAGAGGCGGCCGTACCCGTACTTCTTGGCCCACCTGACGTCGTCCGTCACATAGCGGCCCGCTCTGCGCTCATCGACGCCGGGCACCGGGAACTCCCAGTAGGGGAAACCCTGTTCTGCCATGCACGCCTTGACAAGTCTCTGCTCGGCGCGCTCCACCTCGATCTCGTCCTCGACGGTGAGATCCCGGAGTTCCGCATCGGCAACAGTTGCTGCCTTCCCCTGCCCCGGATCGGCGGAATGCGACCGGTCAGGCGATGTGACGTCGCAGCCGGCTATAAAGCAGCCGGCCACCACGGCGGCGACAGCAATGGGGATCTTTTGCCTCATCCGAGGTCCGCCCTTCCCGTGTTTGGCGCGAGTGCCGTACTCAAGAGACTTCCGCTGTGGTCGGTGGTTCCGTCGCCCCTGACTGATCAAATGGCCTTGCCGATGTCTGCCGTCCAGGGCATGAACGGGAATGCGAAAGTGAGGTGGCGCCCGCCCGTCATGGTCGGTGTCAGCCCCAGCCACGGGCACAGTAGCCCGGCCCGGTCACTGAGTGTGCCGGTCGTTCGCCCCACAAGGAGCGGCCATCGCACACCGGAATTCGCGCGAGGCGGCGGGCACGTGTGGTGCCAGAGCCCCGGCGTTTGCCCGGCCCCGTCCGATTTGATCATGTGATGCCGTAGAGAGTGAGGACGCGGGCGGTCGGTATGGGCTCGGCGTCCGGTGGCGGTGTTGATGTATCCGGCGAGCTTGAGTGCGCTGCGGATCAGCTCACGGACGGCAGCGAGTACGGCGGGCACGTTGCAGGTTCTGAGCTGGGATTTGTCCTATTCGAGACAGCATCTCGGACCCGGCGGACGGTGCTTTCCACCGTCCAGTGCCCGCGAGCTCAGGACGCGATCGCGGCTGCGTTCGCCTCTTCGGCGGCCAAGTCGGTGATGGCGTAGACGGTCTCGCTGGACCACTTCTTCGCGCCGTAGAGACGGCGACGGCGCTTGATCCGCAGGACCTGGACGGCGTACGGAAAGAGCAGGCCCGCGACGGTGACGACCTGGACGATCCGTTCCCCGTTGCGGCCGTGCCCTCGCATATCGTCGCGGTGGACCACGGGAATGTCCTTCCAGGGCCAGGGCATGGACGTGCGAATAGGTGGTGTGGTCGCGTTGGACGTGGAGGGCATCGGCGGTGACGGCGCTCTCCACGAGATCCGTGTCGTCGATCTGATCGAGCAGGGTGCGAACTCGGGGCTCTCGTTTGGTCTTCGCGCCGACCTCGCTCGAGGCGAGCGTGACGCCGTCGCCGTCGCCGTCGCGGACCGCGGACCGCGGACAGCACGAAGACCCGGCTGCCATCCGGTCGCTTCACGCCGCGCAGGCATTTGCCGTCCACCGCGATCGCCCGGCGCCTGGGCCGCACTGGCTCGGCACAGGTAGCCGCCCGATGCGCTCGGCGCTGTTCGCGCTCGATTCCATCGTCGGGCATCACCTGATCAAGGAATCGGCCAGCCGTGAAACACCCGCAAGGCGACGGACTCGCGTGTTGTTGTTTCCCGTCGGAAACAACAGGTCGGTCAGCTGCCGCTGATCATTGCGAGGACGTCGTCGTAGGAGCCGTTGGCCTGCGCGTCGCGGATGAACCTGGCGCGCTCGACGAAACGCTCTGTCGCGTCGGGCTGCTCGCGCAGCAGGTCGAGGGTCTCGGTGAGGAAGTCGTCCAACGGCATGGATTGGTCGCTGTCCTGCTGGCCCAGCAGAGTCGTGCGCACGCCCGGCGGGACGACCTCGATCACCTGGATGCCTGCGTCGCCACCACCGACCTGGATGCGCAGGCTCTCGGAGAAGGAGTGCAGCGCGGCCTTGGTCGCGCTGTAGGTCGGGGTGCTCCGATACGGGACGAACGCAAGCGCCGAGGTGACGTTCATGACGACCGCGTCGTCCTTGCCCACCAGCAGCGGCAGGAAGGCGTACGTCATCCGGATCGTGCCGAGCAGGTTGGCGGTGACGTGGTCCTCGGCGACCGGGAGTTCGGCCGGGTCGAGGAGGTCCTGGCAGCTCGGAGTCCTCAAGGGACCCTATGGCGTCACAGGGTACGCGGACCCGCGAGCGGGACCAGGACACCATCGGGTGGCGCAACTGCCTTGCCCTCCGCACGTCCCCAGGCGCGGGCCGGACGATCCCACGGGCCTGAATACACGTGTCCTCTCTTGTGTCAACCTCGCTGCGCTCAGGGTGCGTAGTGGCCCGGCCCGCCCTAGGATGCCGCCTGGGCTAAGGCGCTACGAGCCGCCCCGGGAAGGCAGACATCCATGCACGTCAGTGGGGGATCCCCAGCTGCGCAAGCTCCCGTGCCGCCGACAACTCCAGCGAGCAGGCAGCTCGGCGTCCTGCCTCGCCTGGTAATGGTGAACGGCGTCCTGTGGCTGCTGCTGCTGCCCACTGCCGCCGCCCTGGTAGGTGACGGAATCTCCACCTCGTCTTCCGATGACCAGGTGCACCTGTTCATCGGCCTTGTCATCTTCCTCGGAAGTGCTGCCCTGGTTAACGCTCTGTTCTCACTGGTGATGGGCAGGGCCCTTGCTCGGGTCGAAGGACCGCAAGCCGCCCGGGCGTTCGCGGCGGGTGGCCTGTTGCAGTTCACCGCGGCGGTGAGCGGCACCCTTGCGTTCGGTCGGTCTGATGCCTGGACAGAAGAATCCATGTGGTTGACAGTCGGCGGGCTGGGCGTCGTATGGCTGGTCTACGGGTACGGCCACCTCCAACAAGCTCGGGCTGCCCGTCGCATCGCCACCCGAGCGTGGATGGTGCACGCCTGGGCCGCTTTCGTCGGACTCTTCTGGCTACCCGTACTCGGCTTCGAGCTCGACCTCGACGACTACGGGCCTCTCGGCATCGCGCTGGGGATCGTGCAGGCCGCATGCGGACTGGCATTCCCGTTCGTCGTGGGGGTCGCCTGGCTACGCTATGCAGTCGGCCTGCGCCGATTGGAGAGAAACCGCCCACACCTTCTCCGGTAGCGCACGGTCGACCGACCAAAGCCCACTCAGTGCGGCGCTGAACGCACCCGGCAGCCTGACAGAGCCGCGCCCGAGTTGCGGCGGTCGGCCGCTCTGAAGTTCCTCCCCACCGGCACCCTGACCACTCGTCACCTCCAACACCTGGAGGACATGGTCAGCAGGGAGTTGCGCGTCCACGGGTCCCTCAGACACGCACGGCTGATCCGCACATTCCAGTCGCTGGTCATCGATGCCCCCGCACGCCCACGGCTCGACGGAGCTGTCCCTGTTGTCATGGAACGTGCGGCTGACTCTTTGGCGAATCTGCCACACCGTTGCGGAACTGCTCCACTGGACAACGGCGCAGACCTGCTTGAGCAGATCTGCGAAGGCTTGGCGCACAGGCACGGTGCAGGCTGGGTGCACGGGGATCTGAAACCCCAGAACGTACTGGTCATGGAGGACGGCTCAGCGAAACTCGCCGACTTCGGTCTTGCTGCTGAACTCGACGGCACTCACGCCTATCTGCCTCCTGCCGGCTCCCCTGACTATGTCCCGCCCGAGCGCTGGACCGAAGGGCTGGGCGAGCACGGCACCGCCGTTCGCACTACAGCACACATCTGGGCCTTCGGCATTACGGCCCACCAAGTGCTGTCCGGTCGGATGCCTTTCCCCGGCTCCACCGGGTCTGCCCGCGCCACAGCGGCAGCCGCCTACGCCTCGGGGGCCGGCGAAATAAAACTCGCCCACAGCATCTCCGACGGCTGGCGCGATCTCATCGAGGACTGCCTCCAACCAGACCACGAGCGACGTGCCCGGCACGACGCTCCCTCATTGCTCGCACGCATTACGGCGCTGACGACGGGAACGGGCGAGCGCGAGAAGTGGGTCGAGGGCGCGGCCGCTCGGCGGGCTCTGCCAAAACGACTACTACTCGGGGTCGCTGGACTGACCACCGCCGCCGTCCTAGCGACGGCCGCGATCCTCGCTGCCGAATCAGGACCGGATCGCGGCCCGGCGTCGTCACCGAGCCCCACGGCATACCGACCCGACCTGCTGAGCACCGGAACAGGCATACCGTCGAAGTACCGCAAGCTGATCGCGCAAGCAGGTACGGCACGCGATACAGCAGGCGTCAGCCCGGCCCTGATTGCCGCCATGCTCAAGGTCGAGAGCAACTTCGATCCTGCCCTCAGCGATCCGGCCAAGGACGAATTCGGCATCGCTCGCTGGACCCCTCGCGTGCCCCAGTTCCACTCCCCCAACAGCCCACCGGACGCGGCCTTCTCACCCGCAGTGGCTATTCCCGCAGTCGGGAGGATGCTGTGCTGGCTTCCCCCCTTCGCCTCCGGGGCGACTTCCACGACGACCCTGCGCTGGTGCTGGCAGCTGCCTACCGCACGTCCGCGAGCACGGTGAACGAGGCCGGTGGAATCCCGGCAGTTCAACGCGGCTACGTGGAAAAGGTGCAGCAGTTCGTGGAGCGGTACGCGCCCCCGAAGCCGTCCTGAACGAACCGTTTGGCCAGGTCGACGCTGCGGCCTCTCAAGGAACTGGCCGGATAACAAGTGACGATGACGAGAATGCGCCTGCTGGTGTCGACTACCGACGCCCAGTGACTCAGCTCCCGAACCGACATCACCGCTGAACCGGAGCGAGCCACAAGCCTTGATCACCTGCGGCCGCAACGACGACGACACAGTCCAGGAATACAGGCAGCAGACACCGTCGCTGCGCCTGCTCAGCCGGCCTTCAGAGTCCTCTTCGCCAGCTCGTACGCAGGGAGCATGGCATCGTGCTCCCCACTGTCCAGGCCGCCGATATTCACCACGACCACGCTGCCCGCGGCGATGACGGCGAACGCCCGCTGCTTCCTCCCCTCCTCCATGAGCTCGCTGTACACCTCGTATGAGACTTCGGTGGCCTCAAGCCCGCCGGCCTTGACGTCGGTGTAGACCATCTTCGAAGGTTTGTCGCCCGAGTCCGCCACGAATGCCTTGAGTGCCGCGCGTGACGTTTCGGCCCTGCCGGCCCCGGTCCAGACACGAAGGAACCCGAGGTGCCCTGCCGGCTTCGCGTCGACCTCACAGACCGCCGTAACGCCACCCTGCCGCAGGATGGCGTCCTCCACGGCGTCGGGCTTCCAGCCGACGTCGATGTTGAACGAGACAGGCATCGACGCGCATGGCGTGCGTGCCGCGCCGATCGTCCTGCCGGTTGTCCCTTTGGCCGCGGTCGAGGCGCCGGCCTTCGGCAGCCCCGAACTCCTCTTCCCGTCGGTTTCGTTGCCTGCTGATGACGTGCAACCGCTCACCACGGCGATCACCAGCGCCGTGGCAACCGCTCTCGGCAACAGATTCCGCAAAATGCCCAGCTCCACTCTTGTGTTGTCCAGCAAGCGCGGTCAACGTATCCCACGGCGCCGCGCGTCAACACCTTGGTTTTTCAAGGGTTCGGCCTGAACCGTTCCGGGTTCGCTAGGGATTCCGGAGTGACCCGGCGCCGCCGTCGTTATCGGACGCCTCTCCCAGCGCCTCGGCCGTCGCCCCGGACTGGCCGCCGGATATCTCACCGGCGCGCTCGGCGGCGCAGGCGTCGTCGTTGCGGCCGCCCTCGACAGCCCCGCACTGCTCTTCGTCTCCCTCTTCCTCTTCCTCTACGGCGCCGGCACCACGTCCAACTTCCAAGCCCGGTAAGCCGGAGCCGACCTCGCCGCGCCCCACCAGCGCGCCCGCGCCACCTCCACCGTCATCGTCGCCACCACCGCCGACGGCATCGCCGGCTCCCTGCTCGCCACCCCGCCAGACACCTGGCGACCGCGCTCCACCTGCCCGAGCGCAGACCCTGCGCATCGAGCCAGTCCACGACGCCCACCCCCGCGACACCGCCTGGACCGTGGCCGCCTACGAGACACCCGTCTCTGCACGCATGTGGCACCTCACCGCGACTGACACCACCCCCGCCCCCATACTCCAGACCCTGGTGACCCACTTCGCAATTGGTGACGGCTGGGACACCCCCCCTCGGCAGCCCCATCACTGACAAGACCGTCACCGCCGCCACCAAACCCCTCACAGACGCCGGCTGGACGCACACCGTCGACGGACGCTGGATCCGATGGACGAACCGAAGCACCAGCTCGCCTTCAGAATCCTCAGCGACGTCGGCTCCGAAACCGCCAAGCAATACGGCCTCGCCTTCGACCTCCCCGACGACCTCGCAGCCGTCTACGACCGGCTCGGCTTCGACCTCAAGCGCGTCAACGGTGGCTACGCCCGAACCCTGCCGCTGCCCGCCACCTATGTCATCGACCGGGAGGACGTCATCCGCTGGGCCTTCGTCGACGCCGACTACACCAGGCGCGCCGAACCCACCGATGTCCTGGCCGCCCTCGATGCCCTGGGCTGGGTCCCGGCCCGGCTATGACTGTGCCGCTGTCAGCCGCGGGCGAGCTCGGCGGCGCCGAATGACACGTCGAATCGGTCGCACCAGATGCTCACGCTGGTGTAACCCGACGGATTCACGTCAGGGGGGAGGGCGTAGTTCTGACTTCCTTTGTTGCCCTTCAGCTTGCCGAGGCTGACGTACTTCCCGTCGTCGAACACATGCCACCCGGCCCTCCCCTGCTTCACCGGCGCGTCGGTCAGCCAGACACGCAGGTCCGGCCCGTTGCTGGTGTCGAGGTTCTCCAGCCGGACGACATGGGAGCCGTCGGCCAGCCGCACGAGCTTCACCGTGCCTGATGTCGCGTGCTCATGGCTGATCAGCTCACCACTGGCCAGCATCTGCGGGCCGGTGGCCGGAGAGGGCGGCGCGGAGGGCTCGTCGGACGGCGCCAGGGCAGGAGGCGCGGAGGTCTCCGCCACCTCGGGCAGGGCCTCTCGGACGGTCTCGTCCTGCCACAGCTTCCATGGCTGGAACCAGTACAGCCCGAAGCCGGCTGCACCGACCGCCACCACCAGCACCACGATGGCCAACGGCCCTGTCAAGGTCTTTCGCACGCGCTCCATCCCCGCTCGCCTCCTGAGATTTTCCGTTCTCTCCCATTCAACGGAGACTGACGGCCATCCCGCAGCCCGCAGCTGATGACGGAATCCTTACGTCGCACTATCAACGACGGGGATCGAGAACAGAGGGATTCCTGCTCAGCGGTGCTCGGGGTTGTCCGCCCCCGCCCGGCAGCCGGCGTCCCACTGGGTGCGCTGGTTGCCGTGGGCCGGAACGCCTCCGGCCCGTTTGAGCAGGGCCGCCAGTCCGCGGTGGGCGGTGCACCTCACACGGCGATCGGCAGCCACTCGCGCCGGCGCCGCACCATCCGGCGTATCCGGTCGGAGCGCAGGCAGGCTCCGACGGCCACGGTCAGAGCGGCGGCGCCGTAGGCCCATGCCTGAAGGGGAAAGCCGGGCAGCAGGCGTCCCGCGAGGTACAGGATGGTGCCGGCGATGGTGACGGCCAGCCATTCCCAGCGGCCGTCCAGGGCGACGAGAGCGACGACGAGCAGCGAGTACCAGGGGTAGCCGGGCAAGACCAGCAGCAGGGTCACGCCGGTCAGCAGCAGGGCGCCGCGCCAGGGGCGGGCGGGGTCGCCGCGCAGCCAGACGTACAGGGCGGTCAGTGCGAGGAGCACGACCACGACCATTCCGGCGGTGGCGTCCGGCAACAGCAGGGTGAAGCGCCGTACGTGGCCTGGTGCGTAGCCCTCCTCGTGGAGGTAGGCGGGCAAGTAGCCGAGAACAGAGACGCTCCTGGGCGATCTTGGTGGCCGCGTACACATTGCGCGGGTCTGCCGGCGCCTCCTCGGCCACCAGTCCCGGAGAGAGCGGGTCACCGCACTCCGGGCACGGTGGTTCGAAGTGGCCCTCGGCCAGGTCCGCCACCCTGCGCGGCCCCGGCCGCACGACACCGTGCCGGAAGCACTCGTACCGTCCCTCTCCGTACACCACCATCGAACTCGCCAGCACCAGTCGGCCCACTCCTGCCTGCGCCATCCCGGCCAGGAGCACCGCCGTGCCCAGGTCGTTGCAGCCCACGTAGTCGGGAGCGTCGGCGAAGTCCTTGCCCAGCCCGACCATCGCGGCCTGGTGGCAGACGGCGTCCACACCCCTCAGAGCGTCAGCGACCGCTCGCCGGTCGCGGACGTCGGCGTGCCGCCAGTCCACCCCGTCCGGAATGGACGGAGCCGTGCGGTGGGCGGCGGACAGCAGCGAGTCGAGCACGCGCACCTCGTGCCCGGCGCCGGCAAGGGCGGTGGCGATGTGCGAGCCGATGAAGCCCACACCTCCGGTGACCAGGATCAACATGCGGCCGACGCTACGGCCGCGCGCCCATGCCCGGATCCCGCGGCGGGGATCCGTCAGGAGTTCGTAAGGCTTCCCGCCGTGGCCCGCGCCCGCGACTGCCTGACGCCACCGGTCCCGGACGCCACCATCAGCAGGCCGAATCCCACGGCGAAGCCGAGCATGGTCAACACGCCCCGCGGCCAGAAGATGTGGCTGTCGGCGAACGACCAGCACGCCCCCAGCACCACCACGACACCGGGCAGCACACGCACACCGTGGCGGTGCAACAGCACCAGGCCCGTGGCGAGCGCCGCGACCGCCAGCGCGTACACCCCTGCCCGGCCCAGCTCATCGCCGGTCGCGAAAAGCCGCCCCACCACCCCGCGCACGCCCGTGCCCGCCGCCGTCCCGGCGCCTATGCCGGCCACCGCGTCCAGTCCGGTGTAGTAGGCGGCGTAGCCAAAACAGCCGGCCCATGCGAGAACGGTCAGGGCACCTTCCACATCCCGCCTCGGCCTGCCCCACAGCGGGACCAGCAGGCCGAGCACCAGAAGGGGGAAGGCGGGCAACAGGACAATGTGCAGCCCGGCCCAGTGGTCGGCCGTCGCCGCCGTCAGATGGCGCGGATGCGTCAGGCCGGCCACGGCCAGCAGCAGGGGCGGCGCGGTCACCAGAGCCGTCATACGAAGGGTTCGCATCGCGCCACCCTACGAGCCTGTCACGCCCTGCACCGCCACTGCCGACGACGCGTAAGACACCCGTAAGACGGTGCAACAGGCTTCAGCAGGGAGGGACTTGAGCAGGTGACCGCCGCCGGATGCGACGTGTCTCCCGCACGGCGAGCAAGAGGACGGTCACCGTCGCCACGGCCACCAGCGCCAGCAGCCAGTTACGCGGATAATCCAGCGGCAGCACCGATGAGTTGGCTGACTTCCCCGGGCGCAGCAGCACCGGCAGCGCCACCGCCGTCAGGGCACCGGCGACCAGCAGCGCCCCGCGCACCGCCCCGCGGACGCCACCGCGCACAGCCACCAGCCCGACCAGCAGCACCAGCGGCGCGACCACCACATCGTGCAGCACCACGGCCCCGCCCAGCCAGACCAGCACACCCGGCAGGTCGCGCACGTCCAGGAGCAGGGACGCTCCGCCGCCCATCAGCGTCACACCGGCCGCGCCGGTCAGCACCCGCATCACGCTCACCCTCTTGACTTCCTCCCCCTCCTGAAGGAGGGGGATTCCTACGGCTCGCGCTGTAGGGGTTTCTGCTTCACCGCCGACTGCCCGCCCGGAGTGCTCCGTTGAGGTCTTACGCCGGCTCCACAGACAGACACCGTCAGCCCGACGGCCAGAATGTTGCGTGCCGCATTCACATCACGGTCATGCACAGCACCGCACTCACACGTCCAGGTACGGACGTCCAACGCCAACTTCGCCGCAACCCTGCCGCACACCCCGCACAGCTTCGAGCTGGGGAACCAGCGGTCGATCACCACGAGTTCACGCCCGTACCAGGCGCACTTGTATTCCAGCAGGGAGCGCAGTTCTCTCCAGGAGGCATCAGAGATGGCGCGGGCCAGGCTGTGGTTCTTGAGCAGGTTGCGGACGGAGAGGTCCTCGATCACGACCGTTTGGTTCTCACGGACAAGACGAGTCGACAGCTTGTGCAGGAAATCACGGCGCCGGTCAGTGATCCGCGCATGGATCCTGGCGACACGACGCCGGGCTTTCTCCCGGTTCGCCGAGCCTTTGGCTTTACGGGACAGCTCCCGTTGGGCGCGGGCCAGGCGCTCGCGGTCACGCCGCTCATGCTCCGGGTTGGTGATCTTCTCGCCCGTGGACAAGGTCACCAGGGAAGTGATTCCGGCATCCAGGCCCACTGCCGCCGTGGTGGCGGGCGCCGGGGTGATGCGGTCCTCGCACAGCAGGGACACGAACCACCGCCCCGCCGCATCACGGGAGACCGTCACCGTGGACGGCTGTGTTCCCCCGGGCAGTGGACGCGACCAGCGGATGTCCAGCGACCCCGGCATCCTCGCCAGCGTCAGACACCCCTTACGCCAGGTGAAGGCGGAACGGGTGTACTCGGCCGACGCACCAGACTTCTTCCGGCTCTTGAAACGCGGATACTTCGCCCGCTTGGCGAAAAAGCTGGCGAACGCCGTCTGCAAGTGCCGCAGGGCCTGCTGGAGCGGGACCGAGGACACCTCGGTGAGGAAGGCGAATTCCTCAGTCTTCTTCCACTGCGTGAGCGCGGCAGAAGACTGCGCGTAAGAGATCCGGCGCTGCTCGGTGTGCCAGGCGCGGGTGCGTTCCTCCAGCGCCTTGTTGTAGACGAGGCGGACGCAGCCGAACGTCCGCGACAGCTCAGCCGCCTGTCCGTCGGTGGGGTAGAAGCGGTACTTGAACGCCCGCTTGACCTGCCGCGCCATACCCCACAAGCTATCAGCTTCCATACAGGCAACGGGTGTTGGCCGGTGGCCGGTAACCGGCCAACGCGGGTCCGCCCCCGGGGGCGGACCCGCTTTTCCTGCCCTGCTCCGCAGAAGCTTCGTTTCCTCCCCCGGCTGAAGCCGGGGGCATCCACGAAGAAACGCCACGATGACAGCACCTCCAGTCGGCCGACCCACTTCGTCTGCAGCACCCCGGGCCGGTTCGGGGCGATCAGGCGCACCGGGTAACCGTGATCGGGGGAAAGCTCCTGCCCGTTCAGGCACAGCGCGAGCAGGGTCAGCGGGTCGCGGGCGTGCCGGCGCCCCAACTCCGAGATCCGGTAGCCGCCCCGGGTCTGCAACGACACCACCCGCACCCGCGCGTGCGTCGGGGCGCCCGCCCGCTCCAGCAGGTCCACGACCCGCACGCCCGTCCAGTGCGCCGACTTGCTCCACCCCTCCACGCAGGCGATCGGCAGCTCCACCTCGTGCTGTGGCAGGGCACGCAGCTCCTCCAGCGTCAGCGTGTACGGCCGCGGTCCGGCGACCGTCAGGCGGTAATGCCCGGCCGGAATCAGTCCGACCCCGGCCGCGGCGGCGGTGCGGTTCACCGGCAGATCCTGTGGGCCGTGGTCCGGATGGCGGGGCGCGAGCAGAGCGAGGTCCTTCAGCGGCGTGAAGGACTGGCCCACCGTGGTCACGGTGACCGCCCCCACCGCCGCGGCCACCGCGGTCAGCAGCGAACGCCGGTTGGCCCCGTCCTCCTCCGGCAGGGCCAGTGTCCCTGACGACCGTCGGCTCCAGTGCGCCTGGATCTCGGGCGCCTTGACCGCGATGTGCAGTACCAGCGCCCCTGCCAGCAGCCAGGCCACGGCGTAGTGCACCGGCACGAAGGAGAACGGCCACGGGTACCACTGTGCGGTGTTCAGCAGGCCGGTGGCCACTTCGAAGACGGACGCGGCCACCAGGACGGCCACCGACAGCCGCTCCAGCGCGTGCCTCACCGAACGCAACGCCGGCCAGGCGAACAGTCGCGGATACACCGTCCATAACTTGGCCAGCAGCAGTGGAATCGCCGCGATGCCGGACGCGACGTGCAGCCCCTGCGTGAACCGGTAGCCCCACGCCGGGCGACTCGGCTGGCCGTCGGCCAGCCACCCCGGCGGATGCTGCATCACGTGACTGATCAGGCCGGTGACGAAGCACACCACGAACGCGAGGCCGAGCCAGCGTCCGATCGAGACCGCCGTCCGGGCATCGTGCAGCCTGCCCCTGAAAACCGGCAGAGAGAAGCGCTGTTCCATACACCTCATCTCACCCGTCGCCAGGCCCCTTCGGAACGCCCGAGCCCCTTACAGAACACGGACGTATTCCCGGCGGCAAGCCCGGCAGTCAACGGGAAAACGGCCCCACAGACGGTCGCGAACACCGCCCCCGGTACGACGCACATCGAGCCAGTCGCAACGCTGCCCGCGTCGGCTCAACCGTCGAGCCGCGGGTCAACTGGCCGACGAGCGGGCCCGCCTGCGCAAGGTGGTCGCCGCAGACAGGCCCGAGCAGTGGCTCAGTGCATCACCGTCACTGGCATTCGCGGCCGGTGTTGATGCACTCGACCATGGTGTTCATCAGCTGCTCGTCGAAGACGTTGACGAAGTCTCCGTGGTCGGTGATCGGCTTGTGCATCTGCTCCGGGAAGCCGTCCACCGCGTAGAAGGCGCTCGACCGGCCGTTGTCGTTCAGGCTCGGCGGGTCCACGTCGTACACCAGGCGCTGCACCAGCTGTGGAATGGCCTGGAAGCCCTTCGGGCAAGCACCGGTGCTCGGGTCGGCGAAGGCGACGTGCGCGCGGTGGTTGGCGCTGTCGATGTTCTGGCCGTCCCAGCAGCTCTGGAACGTGGACGTCCGGACCAGCTTGCTGCCCTCGGGACAGATCGGGTACTTCTCCGTCAGCTGCCGGTCCTCGAAGCCCGTGCAGCTCCATGCGGCGTTGGCGTTGGCCGTTCCGTTGGTGAACGCCTTGGCGTCGCCGGTGATGATCCGCAGGAATTTGGGCATTGCCACGACTTTGCTGCTCGCGTTGCCCACGTACTCCAGGGTGACCTGCGAGGCCGTGAGAATCTTGCCCGTATTGCCCTCGGCACCACCGCCCGGCTGGCCGGCGTCGAACTCCTGGGTGCCGTCCTGAAGGCGGAGGACCGGCCAGTAGTACGACGACCTGTCACCCTGGTTTTGGCAGGTGGTATCGCCCACCGCGAAGTCCTCGTTGTCAGCGAAGGCGTCGTTCGCCTGGTTGCCGACATAGTCGTGCGTGTGATGCGCCCCGTTGTCCACACCGGGCGCGACGATGATGTTGTCGCTGTTGTACAGCTTGTTCGCGTTCACTCCACACTCGGTGGTGAACTTGCCGAGCGAGGCGTTCTGTTGCCGCTGGGGGCTGCTGACGTTGGGCTGGACGGTGGTGATGTCCACGAAGTCGGCGGCAACCGGACCGTTCCCGGCCTGCCCGTTGTCGGCGGGCTCCTCTTGCCCGTTCCCCTGGCCCTGGCCGTCCTGATTGTCGCCGCCCTCTCCGTTGCCGGTGTCGTCCAGGTCTCCGGTGGCACGGAGGGTGCATGCGGCCAGGGGCTCCAGGCCCTGCGGCCGGTCGGCTGTACGGCCGATGGCGATGGCGATGCGGTCGATGGTCGCCGTCCGCTTGTCCTTGAGCGGGACCATGATCGCGTTGTTGGCGAAGTTGCTGTCCTGTTGTATGGCCCGGCTCGAGTTCTGAAGCCGCTGGTAGGCATCCGCCACCTGCTGGTCCAGCAGCGCGAGTTCCCTGTCGACCTCAGCCCGTGCCTGGCCAGGAACCTGCCGCAACTCGGCACCGACATCAGGGCAGTCGATCGTGGCGGCCCCCGCGCCCATGGCCTGATTCGGTCGACCCTGGGGCGAGCTCTTGGTCGTGTTGGCACTCCCGCTCTCGCCGGCCGAGGCGTACACGTTCGCCGCCACCAGTCCTCCTGCCCCCAGGGCGGTCGCCGCCACGGCGACGATGGCCCGTCGGGTCGCCTTCGATCGTTTGCGCGTGTTATGTCGCATGGGATTCCTCTGAGATCTCTGGGTCGTGCGCCGCTTCAGTGCCGTTTCCGCTCACCGCAGCTGCGTGTTCGATGCCGATGTCGTTCGCGGTTCTGGGCCCCTCCGCACCTCTCTGAACGACAGCCAGGCACTACGGGGGTGCTGCACACGAAGTCACAAGCGCCTCCCGGCTGGGCCGGCGAGGGGCCCCCGGCCGGCCCCGACAGGGGCAAAGCCGCCTCGGCAGGCCTCGTGGACGCCGCCCGCGAACTACCGTGAGCACTGAGGGCTCCTCGGAAGCCGCAAGCGCCGCCGCCCCACTGCGACTTCGTCACCAGAGTTACGGATGAGACAGGCGCGATGAGAGAACTCGGGGTGCCTCGTCAGGCTCTCGTAAGATTCGCGCGTCGGGGCACTGCCCGCCTCCCGGTCTTCCGACGCCGCACAGGCGGGCCTGGCGGTGGCTCTCCCGACCCACCTCGCAGCGCTCCTCCTACAACACCGCACCCTCTCCTCCCAGACAGGACTCGTGCGGCGCTGACCAGGGCGATGGTGCCGTACGCGCGCATCCACGACATGCCGACCAGCCGCCCGCGGGACGCCGGGTGTGGCACCTGGCTAGGCCCTCGGCGGCACCGACGGGCAGACCGGCGACGATCGCCTCCGGCAAACTTTCGATCACGGCCCGCAGCCACGCGCCGAGCTCCGGCAGCAAGGCCCAGGCCGAAGCAGGGGCATTGACAGGCGCGACGACGAAGTCCCACCGGAACGTTCCGGTGGGACTTCGTCGTCTCACGGCTCAGCGCAGCAGCCCCGTCGGGATGGTTCCCAACAGGGCTCCGCCGTATCACAGCCCCTATGAGCGGGGTGCTGGTTGTAGCTGTTTGACCAGGTAGAAGACCTCGCGGGCCGCATAGGGTTTGAGGCAACGGACGTTTCGCGCCGGGTCTTGCCCTCCTCGATCCGGCGCTCGTAGTAGTCCTGAGTGCGCGGGTCGACCCGCAGACGGGTGAACACGATGCGGTCGGGCTCGGCGTTGGCCTGACGGTCGCCGCCGCGGTTGAGACGACGAAACTGCCGGCGTCCCGAAGAACGCTCGACGGGACTGACCCCGCACAGGCGCGGCGAAGGACGCCTCGCTGTTCAACCGCACAACGGACCGTGTCTCAGTCCGGCAGGATCTGGTGACCCGCCGTCTGAACTGGGTCAGCGACGGAACCGTGCCGACCGAGGCCAAGGTCTTCACTGCAAGTCATGGCGACATGCACTGGGCAGACGTGACATCCGTGTCAATCCCCTCCGAACGTGGAGACCTTCCTATGCAGCCAGTTCCTCGGTGAGGCTGGCCTGGTAGTTACGTTCGTAGTCGATCGGGCTTTTGAAACCGCACACGCTGTGTAGCCGACGGGTGTTGTAGAAGTCGGTGATCCAGGTCGCGATCCTGATCCGGGCTTCGGCGCGGGTGGCGAAGGCGTGCCGGTGGACGTACTCGACCTTGAGCACGCTGTTGAACGCCTCGCTGACGGCGTTGTCGAAACACGATCCGACACGGCCCATGGACTGGAAAACGCCCAACCGGCGGCAGGCCCGCCTGAACCTCCGCGAGGCGTACTCGCTCCCACGGTCCGTGTGGAAAATGACGCCGCGCACGTCGCCGCCCCGGGTCGTCGCGGCCATGTGCAGGGCGGCGACGACCAGTTCGGCGTCGTGACGGGCACCCATCACATACCCGAGCAGGCGGCGGGAGAACAGGTCGATGACTGAGGCCAGGTACAGCTTGCCCTCACCGGTTTCGATCTCCGTCATGTCCCCGCACCAGACCAGGTCAGGTGCCTCGGCGGTGAAGTCGCGGCGCACGAAGTCCGGGGCGGCCGGCCGTCTGCCCGGCCGGGTCAGCCCCCGCCGTCTGCGCACCTTCCGCGCGACCAGGCCCAGCTCGGCCAAGATTTTCGCCATGGTGTTCACCGAGACCCGCCAGCCCTGCCTCACCAGCCTGATCCAGATCTTCGGCGAGCCGTAGGTGCCGCCGGACGTGTCGAACTCCTCCTTCACCGCTTCGATCAGATGCTGTCTGCGCAGCTCACGCCGGGTGGGCTGCTGGGTGCGGTGTTTGTAGAACCACGACTCGCTCACGCCCAGGGCGCGACAGGAGACGCGGTGCGAAATGCCGTGCTCGGTCCTGAAGCCGCTGATCACCCCGACCACTTGAGTCGGGTCCGCCACGGCTACTTCACCCACAGGACCATGCAGCGTTTGAGGACATCACGCTCCATGCCCAGCTCTTTGTTGTCCCGCTTGAGCTGGGCATCCTCCCGCCGCAACCGCTCCAGCTCGTCGCTCCCGCCGGCCGGTGCGGTCCCTGCCCGACGGGCGCGGGAGACCCAGCTCGCCAGGGTGGTCTCGTTGATCCCCAGGTCTTCGGCGACCTCGGCGATCGTCTGGCCGGTCTCCGTGACGATCCGTACGGCCCCCTCACGGAACTCCGGATCGAACTTCCGTCGCTTCTCCGCCATGACTCCCAACTTCCCCTGCAGTCAAGGTCTTCACGCTACGAGGGGAGGGACAGGTACACGCGAACGTGCTCACCGCATCGCACACGATGACAGCCCCCAGGCCTGTGGCATTGGCGAACGGCCGGGCCGCCGTACTACGGCTCCGCCGGTATGGCCGGCCTGGGAAGATCGAGAACGCGGGCGAGGGCGGCTGTGACGGGAGCGCAGTGGGCCGACAGGTGTTCGGAGGCCCAGTCTGCTGCCAGTTCGAGGAAGTCGGCCAGGTCGCGTTCGGCACCAGCGAGCAGCTGGCGGAGCTCGGTGTCGGACAGTTCGATCAGCGGGCTGTTGCTCTGTTCGGCGTTGACGGTGAGCCGGATTGTGTCGCCCGCACGCTCCGCAACCGGTGAAACGGGCTCGTGACCGAAGCCGAGCAGGGTGCCGTCGTCAACGAACTGGTGCCAGTCGCGCCAGTCGTCCAGGCCGTCGCAGCAGCCGGGTGCGAAGGTGACGCCTGTGGAGCTGTCGGTGACCCGCAGGCCGCCAGCCGCGAAGAGGCACTCGAAGGTCAGCAGTCCGTGAAGGAATGAGCTGAGCGCGTCGGCCGGACGAGGCGGGCGGTCGCCCTCGGGGTCGATGTCATTGCAGCCCGCGACGCGCATCACCGCCGTCCCGACCTCGGCGGGTGAGAGATCACCGCTGAGAGGCAGGAAGCTGAGCGGCTCGATCTCCGCGATGGGCCAGAGGTCGAAGCCGTCAGGGGTGTAGATCTCCAGGACGGGCTGCATGACGATCACCCGGCGAAGTGTTCCGCATCCCTCGCCCGAAGCGCCTCCGGATTTCGCCGGGCCTCTCGTCGTGGCCAAGCTGAGCACCTTCGGTTGTACCGTCCTGAGCAGATACGGGTGTATGCCGACACCTTCACCTGGACCAAGTCTGCCGACGAGATCCTCAACTCCCTCGCCGACTACCTCACCAAGATCGCTCCGCCATCAACTGAAAACCAGGAACAGACTTCAGGCCGTCATTTCAGGTGCATGACACTAAAGCCGCCGGGTCAAGCTGACCGCTGACAAGGTCGCCGCACTGGCCGGCCTCGGGATGGAGTGGGCGGCAGCCTGACTGCTGCCGGACAGGTCCTCGGGCCCGCTGTGCGGGCCCGAGGACCTCCGCTGCCCGGGCCACCACAGTGCCCCAGTGCCTACACTCACTCCAGTGCGATGCCGTTGGCCCCGAACAGCGGAATCGCCCTTCTCCGTTGCGGCTCGTAAATCCAGATCGGGTTGTTACGGCGAGGACTATAAAGCCCTTAACCTTAACCCGACTATCAGCAGACTCCGACGATTTCGGAACTCGAGATGAACCATGACGGGCCGAGGTCGTGATCCTGATACGGCGGAACACACTGCCAGCTCTCGCTGCCGAGCCAGGCGACAGTCCGAATGTGGAGGGTGTTCCATCCACAGTTTCGGAAGATTGCACGACCGTTAACATCGTCGTTGTAGCCGCACACCACAGCCAGAACACTACCTGGACGTGCCGCGTCAGCCGCACTAGCGGACGCTGGTTGTGCGGTTGACAGTGCGAGCGCCGACATAGCGCCTATCAGTGATATTACGATCTTTCCACGAGTTCGAGACAGCATTTCACTTGCCCCCAAAGTTGGCGGAAGGACAATTGTGCGCACGAGTCGGGCACGTTTCTGGGTGCAGCGAGCGGCACCCAGATATCGGTTTCCAGGAACGCCCGCCTCCGCTACAGGCAGTTCGTGATCGAGTGAACCTCTGTCCAGTTCGTGACGTAGCCCTGGAATGAGGGCGCGGAGCGCATGTTCGCATAGCCATCTACGCCCTCGCCCGATTTCCCCTTGTCGGTCTCCGTTCTTTCCTCACAGGGGTGCGCCCGTCTGATGAGAAGAACCCCTTGATTCTGTCCTCATGGATGGGACTGGGAAAGGCTTTTCGGGTGAGGCCGAAAAACCCAGGTCAAGGACCAGCGCGCCCGGCTCGTCCAGGACGCCCAGTCCTTCGCCGACGAAGCCGACGGCGCCGCGCCCGAGCCCGACCGACTGCGCCAGCTCGGGATCCAGCTGCGCGACTCTCTCACGCAGCACGCAACCGACGCCGTGGTCCAAGGCCTTCTCACCACGGCTCAGAGTCAGGGTTTCGGCATAGTCGGCGGGCGTCCGTTTCGTGATCAGTTGAGGCCGAGCAGAGGCGAGCGGGTGGTCCGCGTTGCGGGCGTTGTGTCGCAGAACTGCGGCGATGTTGGTCGCGTCGGCCATCGCCGGACTTTCCCTGCGGGTCGACCCGTGGCACGCCCTCGACCTGGTCGTGTCGGACCGCACCGTGCAAGCCGTGTGAGCCGTCGGTGGCATCCGGTACCCGTTCGGGGAGCACAAGGCGTCCGACGGGGTGACGCTGGAGCTGCGCATGCTCCCCACCGACGGCCACGAGCTCTCCACGGCTCGGGGCCCAAACCGGGTCATCTCCGGGATCACGCATACCAGCGGCTTCCACGAACTGGGCCAGATCGACGGCCGCTACCTATCCACGGAGGTCGCGGGCGGCATGACCGGCGTCCTCAGCACCCGGGGCCACATCGACGTGCACACCTTCGAGTACGTGGGAGCGGACGACCCGACCGTACCGGGCGGCGGCCCCGCCGCTCCTCGGCCCTGGGCTACCGAGTGAGGCACCGGCGCGATCCGGCGTAGCAACGACAAGGGGGCGGCCTCGCTGAGGCTGCCCCCTTATCCGTGCGGAACGGCTGCCGGATGGCAACGAGCAGAACCTGCAGCAGTTCGTGAACCAGTCGACCTGGGATCCGGTGCCGGTGCGGCGCCGGATTGCGGAGCGGATGGTGCCGAGAATCGGGCCGGACGCCTGGGCGGTCGATGACGTGTCGTTCCCCAAGGACGGGAAGATGTCGGTGGCGGTCGCGCGCCAGTACTGCGGGGCGCTGGGCAAGCGGGCCAATTGTCAGGTCGCGGTGAGCGTGCACGCTGTCTCCGATGCCGCGTCCTGTCCGCTGCAGTGGCGGTTGTTCGTGCCCCAGGAGTGGGCGGACGATGCCGGACGGCGCCAGAAGACCGGGATGCCGCGGGAGGTCGGGCACCGGGAGAAGCGGCGCCTGGCCCTGGACAGCATCGACGAGTTGGCCACGTGAGATCTGGTACCGCCGGTGGTGGTGGCGGATGCCGGCTACGGGCAGAACGCCGACTTCCGCGACGGCCTGGAGGGCCGGGGCATCGGCTATGTCGTCGCCATCCGCTCGGATGTGAGCGTCCACCCGCACGATGCGCGGCCCGCCGCCCCGGCATGGTCCGGCAACGGCCCCAGGCCGCAGCCCCGCTACCGCGACAAGCCGTCCTCGGTTGCCGCGCTGGCGACCGGCCACGGGCGGCAGTCCTTCACCGAGGTGACCTGGTGGGAAGGCTCCCGCGGATCGATGCGCTCACACTTTGTGGCCCTGCGGGTGCGCCCGGCCGGCGTCCGGGCCCGCCGTCTGGCCCGGGCCGCCGCCATGGCCGAACACGGCCACTGGGACGGCGTCCTGCCCGAGGTGACGCTGCTGGCCGAATGGCCCGAAGGCGCCGAAGCACCCACCGACTACTGGCTGTCCAACCTGCCCGCCGACACCCCGGTGGCCGAACTCGTCCGTCTGGCCAAGATCCGCTGGCGCATCGAGAACGACTACCGCGAACTCAAGCACGGCCTGGGCCTGGACCACTTCGAGGGACGTTCCTGGAACGGCTGGCATCACCACGCCACCTTGGTCACCGCCGCCCACGCCTTCCTCACCGAACAGCGCCTGGCCCCAAAAGCCGATACAGCGGACTCACCCTCTAGCAGATCCTCGACACCCTCCAGGACCTGCTGAACTGCTGGACCGGCACCTGCACCACCTGTCACCGGCCGCTGCCCAGCAGGACCACACCAAGATCCAGAACGACCTAACGGAGTCCTACTAGGGCCTGTGTGAGGTCGTGATCATTCTCGGGTTCTGGTCCCGTGCGGGGACGGGACCTGGTAGGACGCTGGGTGTGACACGTACGCAACTC
>NZ_JBVIOL010000033.1:0-57404 GCF_055578825.1 Streptomyces sp. NPDC032822
CGGCGGCTGCTCACCCCTTCTCATACACAGGCCAACAACCCATCAGACACCAACATTCCAAGGGCAGTTGCAGCATTCTGTTAGGCGTTCTAAGGGCCCGTCGCTGACCGGCTTCGCCTTCGCTCTCGCGGCCCTGCTGCCGCTGGGCCTGCTGGCCGCCTCCCATCGCAAGGCGGAATCAGCGCAGAGCTGACACCGGTCGGGGCGGCCGGGCCCTCCCCATCCGGTGACCATCCCGCGGTCGTCTCGGTCCTCATCGGACGGCGCACGCTCCGGCGTCCGCAGACGCAGCGGCCCGCGGCGACGTGGTCCTGGACTGTATCGCCGCCCCCGCCGCCCGGCACGGTCATCGACCCGGCCGACAGCCTCGCCGACCCCGCCCTGGACCCGGCGGCCCACCGACGCTGACCAGGGGACTTTCACCGAACACCGAACCAGCAAGGAGCATCGATGAGGTACCGCACACTCGGCAGCTCGGACCTTCAGGTCCCGGAGATCTCCCTCGGCTCGTGGCTGACCTACGCCGGCGGCATCGAGGCCCACGCGACCCATGCCTGCACCGAAGCGGCCTTCGACGCCGGAATCAACTTCTTCGACACCGCCAACGTCTACGGACAGGGAGCCGCAGAGACGGCCTGGGGCGAGATCCTCTCGGCCCACCCCCGCGACTCCTACATCCTGGCCACCAAGGTCTGGGGCCCGATGTCCGACGACCCGGCCGACAAAGGCCTGTCCCCCGCCCAGATCGCCCGGCAGATCGACGCCTCCCTCACGCGCCTGAAGACCGACTACGTCGACCTGTACCAGGCGCACCGCTTCGACCCGTCCGTGCCGATCGAGGACACCCTTGAGGCGTTCCAGAAGGTCGTCGAGCAGGGCAAGGCCCGCTACCTCGGCTTCAGCGAATGGACCCCCGAACAGATCCAGGCCGCGATCGACATCGCCGGCCCCGACCTGTTCGTCTCCTCCCAGCCGCAGTACTCCATGCTCTGGCAGGCACCCCAGGCCGAGGTGTTCGGCCTGTGCGCCGCGAACGGTATCTCCCAGATCGTCTGGTCGCCCCTCGCCCAGGGCGTCCTGACCGGCAAGTACAAGCCCGGCCGGCCCGTCCCTGAAGGGAGCCGGTTCGCCAGCGAGACGATGACGGTCTCCCAAGGCC
The DNA here is from genome assembly GCF_055578825.1 of Streptomyces sp. NPDC032822. Classification (NCBI taxonomy): domain Bacteria; kingdom Bacillati; phylum Actinomycetota; class Actinomycetes; order Kitasatosporales; family Streptomycetaceae; genus Streptomyces; species Streptomyces sp. NPDC032822. Next base: position 1,160 of record NZ_JBVIOL010000033.1, read on the forward strand.
TCGTCTACAGCGACGCCATCCTGGAAGCGGTCCAGCGCCTCGCGCCCATCGCCGAGCAGGCCGGGATGAGCATGCCCACCCTGGCGCTGGCCTGGGTCCTGCGCCGTGGTGAAGTCGCCTCCGCCATCACCGGCGCTTCCCGCCCCGAACAGGTCCACGCGAACGCCGCCGCCTCCGGCGTGAAGCTGTCGGACGACCTGCTGGCGGCCGTCGACCAGGCCCTCGGCGACGTCCCCGTCACCGAACCCACCCTCGCCCCTTCCGCCCAGGCCGGCGTCAAGCACCGCTGAGCAGACGGCTACTGCCCGGCCGACGCCCCCCCACAGCCAGAAAGCGAAGGTCTCAGCCATGACCAGCAAGATCCCCCAGGTTTCCCTCAACAACGGCGTGCAGATGCCGATTCTCGGCTTCGGCGTCTTCCAGATCCCCCAAGACCAGACCCAGCAGGCAGTGGAGGCCGCGCTCGAAGCCGGCTACCGCCTGCTCGACACCGCCGCGGCATACGAGAACGAGCGAGCCGTGGGCCGGGCCATCGCCGCCAGCGACATCCCCCGCGAAGACCTGTTCATCACCACGAAACTGTGGATCCAGGACTACGGCCAGGACAGCACCAAGCGCGCCTTCGACCGCTCGCTCGACCGCCTCGGTCTCGACCACCTCGACCTCTACCTGATCCACCAGCCCTTCGGCGACTACTACGGATCGTGGCGGGCCATGGAGGAACTCAACCGGGCCGGCCGCACCCGGGCGATCGGGGTCAGCAACTTCTACCCCGACCGGCTCGCCGACCTCATCACCCACCACGAGATCGTCCCCGCGGTCAACCAGATCGAGACGCACGTGTTCTTCCAGCGCGCGGGCGACCAGAGCCTGATGCGTGAGCACGGCGTCCAGCACGAGTCCTGGGGACCGCTCGCCGAAGGCGGCCAGGGCTTCTTCGACAACCCCGTGCTCGCCGACATCGCCCGCGCTCACGACAAGTCCGTCGCCCAGATCGCCCTTCGCTGGCTCGTCCAGCGCGAGATCGTCGTGATCCCGAAGTCGGTGCGGCCCGAACGTATGGCAGCAAACCTCGACGTCTTCGACTTCCAGCTCACCGCCGACGAGATGGCGCGCATCGCCGGCCTGGACACGGGCCGCAGCCACATCTTCGACCACCACGACCCCGAAAAGGTCACCTGGCTCGGCGGGGTGCGGTTCGACACCTGATGCCGCGCCGCCACTCGCTCTCGCAGTCCCCCACCCTCAGTCCCTTCCCCGGCCACCAGACGGTCGGCCGGGACACCGCTCGGTCCGAAGGACGTACGGCACCACTGCGTCGTTCTCCAGCCGCTTTCACAGAAAGCAGCCCCATGCGCATGCGATTCGCTCACGCCGCAGCAGTCCCCGCTCTCGCGGCCGTTCTCGTCTCGACCTCCTCGGCGTCCGCCGCCACCGCGGGAGGCCGGACGCAGCCGGTCATCACCCAGGTGAAGACTGCGGCCGCGCTCGACTTCGCCTCCGGCGACTCACCCGAGAACATCACCGTCAACCCGGACGGCTCCCTGACCGTGTCCCTGCTGGGCGTCCCCGCGAACAAGCCGCCCAAACTCGTGCGCATCACCGCATCCGGACAGCGGACCACCCTCGCCGGCGGGCACCTGGGCGATCAGATCACCGGCAACGCCCGCGGCGACGACGGCACCGTCTACTACAACGTGGACTCCGACGACGCCTCCAGGAACGGGACCTGGAAACTGCCCCCGAACGGCCACCCCCAGCGCCTGGCCGCCCTGCCCGACGACAGCCTGCCCAACGGCCTGGCCATCGATCGGGCGGGCCGTACCCTCTACGCCGCCGACAGCAACAACGGCACGATATGGGCCGTGCCCGTCTCCGGCGGACCGGCGAAAACCTGGCTGAAGGGCCCGGCGCTCGCAGCCGACCCCGACGGCTCTCTGCCGCTGGGCGTGAACGGCGTCCGCTTCCACAAGGGCGCCATCTGGGCGAGCAACTTCAGCCAGGGCACGCTGCTGAGGATCCCGGTCACCGCCCACGGGACCCCCGGCCGCATCCACACCGTCGCCGACAACCTGCCCGACTTCGACGACTTCTCCTTCCTCAACAACCACTCCGACACGGTCTTCGCCGCGCAGAACGACCCGACCGACCGGGTCAGCATCGTGCACCCGAACGGGACCCACGAGAGCGCCCTGACCGTCGCCGACGGCCTCGCCTCACCCACCACCACCGCCGTGCGCGGCAACCAGCTGTACATCGCCAATGCCGGATTCAACGCACCCCACGACGCGAAACTGCAGCGCGGAACCATCAACCTCGACGCCCTCACCCCGCGCCCCCGGCACCACTGAGGCGGCCCGGAACCCCACGGTCCGCCAGGCGGGCTGGGGTCGGCACCGCGGCAATGACGTCCCGTTTGTTCGCAGGGGCGGTGACACCGCCCCTGCGAACCGGCAGAAGCCAAACGCCATCTCCGGCCGACGCCACGAACCGTCCAGGTCGCCCCCAGCCCGCCGCAGCTCTCCCCCACCGCGGCACAAGCCGCACAACGACAAGGAAGCACCATGGAGTACCGCAAGCTCGGCACCACCGGAACCGCCATCTCCCGCATCGCGTTCGGCGCCATGTACTTCGGCGTCCAGACCCCGCAGGAGGAGGCGTTCGCGCTCCTGGACGCGTTCGTGGACGCCGGCGGCAACCTGGTCGACACCTCCAACGTCTACGGCGGCGGAAACAGCGAAGAGATCATCGGCCGCTGGTTCGCCGGCCGCCCCAGCAACGTCACCGACCGCGTCGTCCTGGCGACCAAGGGCCGCTTCGGCACCGGCACCGACGTCAACAGCCTCGGCTCCACCCGCCGACAACTGCGCCGCTCACTGGACGCCTCCCTGCACCGCCTCGGACGCGACCACGTCGACCTGTACCAGATCCACGCCTGGGACCCCCTGACGCCCATCGAGGAGACGCTGTCCTTCCTCGACGACGCCGTCCACGCAGGAAAGATCAACTACGTGGGTCTGTCCAACTTCACCGGCTGGCAGCTCCAGCTCGCCCTCTCCACCGCGCAGCAGATACGCACCCAGGTGCCCGTGACACTCCAGCAGCAGTACAGCCTGCTCTCCCGGGAGAGTGAATACGAAGTCATCCCCGCCGCACTGCACAACCACGTCTCCCTGCTGCCCTGGTCCCCGCTCGCCGGCGGCTTCCTCACCGGCAAGTACCAGCGCGGCAGCACCCCCGCCCCCGACACCCGCGCCGGCTCCGAAGACAAGCTCTACCAGTGGGTCTCCGCCGAGTACGCCGCCTCCGACCGCAACTGGCACACCATCGACGCGGTCGACCGCATCGCCCGCGAGATCGGCGCGACGCCCAGCCAGGTCGCCCTGGCCTGGGCAGCCGACCAGCCCTCCGTCGCCGCTCCCATCGTCGGCGCCCGCACCCTCACCCACCTCACCGAGAACCTCGGTGCGGCCGAACTGCACCTCGACGCCGACACCACCGCCGCCCTCAACACCGTCAGCGCACCGCAGCACGGCGGTTACCCCTACGGCGGCTTCGGCACCGCGCAGCGCTCCCGCGACTTCCACGGCAGCAAAGCCCAGGCGCACCTCATCGACGGCGGAAGCGAAACACCTCTCGGTCACGCCTGACCGCGCCGAGCGAGTCCGCGTCCGTACGGCCCGGTGTACGCCCCTGCCTGCGAGCACTGCCCAGGGAAGTCACTGACTCACCGGATTCGAGCGCTGCAACGGCGTCCTCCAGCAGCTGATCGGCGTCCACAGCCAACTGCCACGCGGCGTGCTCCTCAGCGCTCGCACCGGCCAGTTGCTCAGGCAGCAGGGCTTTGGCCAGCCCGTCCGACTGGGCCTTGGAACAGATCAGTCGCTGCATGGCTGACTCAAGCCGTTCGGATGGCGTGCCCTCACCCCGACATCCGCTCCCCAGGGGCACCTGACCACGGAAATGTGAAACAGGCAGCCACCTGGGGACAGTCATGTTGCGGGTCAGACGGAGTCGACCACGAGTGCGCTGGCGGTCGCGAAGGTATGGCGGAAGTCCTTGAGGGGCTGGTAGTCCTCCGAGTGGTAGAAGTCCAGGACGGCCTGCTTGTCCGGGAACTCCAGGATCACTCCGATGCCCGGCCGCTGGTCAGCCTCCAGGACGAAGCACTCGGTGTCACGCGCTATGGGCTTGCCTCCGTAGCGCGAGACCACTTCGAGTGTCCTGGACTCGTAGTCCCGCATCTTCTCGTCGTCCTGCGGGGTGACGCTGATGACCATGTAGGCGCTCACTGATGCCCCTTCTACAGTTCATTAGTTCGTTAGTTTGTATATACGTGAACTATTGAACGGCGGCGCCCGGGTGAGCACCAACCCTTGAGGGTGTGAGGTGCAGCACAACTGTTGGACGGTTCGCAAACTTGCGTACTATCGGCGTGTGAAAGCGTTGACCCACCCCAGTCGAGCGGACCTGCGCATCGAGTCCGTCCTGGACGCGATGGCCAATCCCACCCGGCTGAGGATCATCGACCGTCTCGCTCACGGGGAGGAGCTGACGTGCTCGACCACGCTGCCCGACGTGTCCCCGTCGACCGCCAGCCGACACTGGAACGTGCTGCGGGAGGCCGGTGTCCTGCGCGCCCGGCGAGAAGGCCGCATCATCCTGCACAGTCTGCGCCGTGAGGACCTGGACGCGCGCTTCCCCGGCCTCCTGGACAGCATCCTGGCAGCGGTCAGAGATTCGCCGACCACGCACGCGGCCGACGGTAGCAACCTCTGACCCGTTCCTATCCCTGCACACCGGCCAGAGCGACCACGCGCCGGCGAAACTCGGGCTCCAGCAAAACCCTGGGTGAATCCAGCAGGTTGGCCAACCTCAGGAACGAGCGTGCGATGTCGCCGCCCCTTGCCACGGCCGCGTAGACCAGGCCCATGTACTGATCACGCTGACGGACCGTGCCCGCCAGCGCTCGCCATCCCCCCTCGGGTGCATAAGCGGAAACGCCCGCTTCCCACCGACGGCCCGTCAGCTTCCCGGCCGCCTGCGCATACGCTGACGACACGTTCTCCGTCTCCTTCAGCGCACGGTCCCGCAGAAGCAGCGCCTGGAGCGGTGGTGCTGGCGCAGGAACGGAACGGGTTGGTGGGCACTCTTCAGGTCAGGGGCGGTGATGCCCCTCCCGCTCGGCCCGAGAAGCATCCCCGTCGCGAGATCGTCGACCGACGCCCCCAAGGTCACCTGACCACGGGCATGTGAAACAGGCACTTCCGGGACAGCCCTTGGGCGGCGGAGCCGAAGCGGGAAGGGTTTCGGGCTCTCGTCCGCGTCGGCGCGGGCCGGGTGGTGCTGCACTCAAGGCACGGCACCCATACGGGGCCGTCGTCTGCGGAGGTCGTGGCCGGAGCCGTGCAGCTGCCGGACGCGACCGCGCCGGACGCTCGTATGTGACCTGTGGGGGTGTCTCAACCCCAAGGTGTCTCAGGTGGCGCAGCTCGCATGGACGAGACGTGACGGGCGTCCCTGACCACGTGCCCCGGCGGCCGCTCAGAGGTGGCCGTCCAGGAGCTTTCGTACCTCGGCGGTGGTCGTCGGCCCCGTGGCGTGCGCCACCACCTCTCCCTGCTTCAGCAGGACGTAGGACGGGGCTGCGGTGATCCCGTATCGCTCGGTTGCGGCCGGACAACGCGTGATGTCGGTGCGGACGGCCGTCAGGCGGCCCGTGTAGTGGTCGGCGATGCCTCCCATAACGAGGTCCATCACCCGGCAGGGCTCGATGGCCTTGGGCCATGTCCCGGTGAAGTATGCGAGGACCGGAACGTTGCTCAACTTGAGGATGAAATTGAACTCCGCGTCCTCACGGGGCCGGTGGACCTTCGTCGCCATCAAAGCTCCTGACCTCACGCTCCGTCGTTTCATTCCCATCATCCCCCGCGCGGTGTGCCGGGTCGGCCCGGTCGGTCGTCCGGCCGACCTGCCGGAAGGGATGCGGGGGCCCGTGGTCCTCGCAGAACCACGGTGGTCCCCGGCGCGAGCGGCCCGCCCCCCTCTCCCTGGTGAGCCGGCCTGGACGCCCCGCCGGTCACCCGGCTGCAGCCCGCCGCGGGTCAGCTCGTGCCGGGACAGCGCCCTCCACGACGAAATGAAAGCCGTTCTCCAGGGCACAGCGGCCCAGATCACCGATCAGATGCTCGATGAGCGCGTCGACGAGCGGGGCGGTGCGTATCGTCCACCGGATCCAGTCGAGGCGTATCCGCCACCGAGCTCCTCAGAGACAGCACCCCGACGGGCTTTTTGAGGCCTTGTCCGGTCTCCGCATCACCCCCCGGTCTCCAGGCAGCTGATACGGCCCTCCCCCGGGCCGCACGAGCCGGCTGACAGCACCGGGCACGAGGCACGATTCCCGGGCCGCTCGCGGACGCGGTCGTGGACGGTCGACGTAGGCGTCAGCTGGCCCGGAGACCGACCGCCAGCGTCAGTTCAAGGACCCGGTGCGGGGATGGGAGATCCGGAAACAGCTGCCGCAGTTGCGACATCCGGTACCGGACCGTCTGGGGATGGACGAACAGCGCCGCCGCCACCTCCTCCCGCCTGCCCTGGTGCAGCAGCCATGCCCGCAACGTCTCCTCCAGCCGCTGTGCGGTCGCGACAGGCAAGGTCTGCAGCGGTGCGAGGGCTCGGGCACGCAGGTCTGCGAACGCGTCCGCGTCGGCGCTCAGCACCAGCTCGGGCAGGTGTTCCTCGGTGTCGCGGATATCGGAGGAGAGGGAGCGCGCGCGTGCGGCTCGTGCATACGAGGCGGACGCACGAGTCCATGGCCGGGCCGGGCCGGCCACGGCGGTGCGGTCGGTCAGCTGCCGCAGGAGATGTGAGCGGTCGGCATCGGGGACGAGCAGCACACCGGTTGAATCCGGCAGATCGTCCAGGACGAGGGTGCTCGGGTCGAGCGCGCGGTAGGCGGGCCGGGCCTGGGCGGCGGGCAGCAGGACCGCGGTCAGGGAAACCGGAGGCTGCCACCCGGCCCGTTGCACTGAGGCCAGCAGCACGTCCGGGCTCGCGCCGGCGAGGAGGTCGCGGGCGAGGTGTTCCAGGTGGCGCTCCTGGTCCCTGCCCCGGGCGGCCAGTTCGTCGGCGTGGCCCGCGGCGCTCGCGGCGGAGAGCTCGTCGATGTAGGCGAAGGTCAGCTCGGCGAACTTGGCGACCTCGGCGGCGGGCAGACCTGCGGGTACGGCGCCCGCTGCCAGGCACCGCCAGGCCACGCGGGCGCCGACGCGGTAGGCGCTGAGCAGGGCGTCCATCGAACGGCCGTCGCGCACCTCGCCGCGGCCCAGCTCGTAGGCCGCGTCCCCGGCGTCGCCGCCGGTGGCGTTCCCGCTCGCGAGGTCCAGGTAGTGTCCCAGGGCGGTGCGGACGGCTCGGCGGATGGTGGCGCCCATGTGGCCCGAAAGGGCGTTGGCGTAGGGAGGGACCTCGTCGATGATCGCTTGGACGACCTCGTCGGCGGTGCTCTTCAGCGCGGCCCGCAGTGCGGTGACCGTCGTCTCGTCCAGGGCCAGTTCGCTGGCCCTCCGGATTGCATGGCTCATGTATTTGTTCCCTGCGAACAATTCAGTCGGCCAGATTTACGTCCTGCGGTCAGGACTTTACGCCTTGAGGCGCAGCAAGCTGGAGTCATGACGAGTACAGCCCTCCGCAGCAGGGCGTGGAAACTGCTGGAGATGGTCACGACGCCGCTGCTGCCGTCGGACTATCTCGACCTGGTCAGTCCGCTGCGTGCGGGCGCTGACCTGCGTGGGCGCATCGAGGCCGTGCACCCCGAGACGGGTGACGCCGCGACGATCGTGATCAGGCCGGGCCGGGGCTGGCGCGGCCACACGGCCGGTCAGTACGTGCGGATCGGAATCGACGTCGACGGGGTGCGCCTGTGGCGTGCCTACTCCCTCACCTCGCCGACCAACCGCCAGGACGGCCGCATCACGATCACCGTGAAGGCGATCCCGGACGGCAAGGTCAGCAACCACCTGGTCCGCAGGGCCACACCGGGCACGCTGATCCAGCTCGACCACCCGACCGGTGACTTCGTGCTGCCACAGGCCAAGCCCGCCAAGGTGCTCTACCTGACGGCCGGCAGCGGCATCACGCCCGTGATGGGCATGCTGCGCGACACCGAGTTCGACGACGTCGTCATGGTTCACAGCGCGCCACAGCCGCAGGACGTGATCTTCCGCAACGAACTGCACGACCTGGCCGCGGACAAGAAACTGCGGCTCACCGAGGTGCACACCGACACGGACGGCATGCTCGACATCGCCCGTCTCGACGCCCTCGTGCCCGACTGGGCCGAGCGCGAGACCTGGGCCTGCGGGCCCGCGGGCCTGCTCGACGCCGCCGAAAAGCACTGGAGCGAGCACGGCGTCCACGAGCGCCTGCACACCGAGCGCTTCCGCCCCAGCATCGTCGTCGCCGGCGACGGCGGCGAGGTCACGTTCAGCACCACCGGCAAGACCGTCGACGCGGACGGCGCCACGCCGCTGCTGGACATCGGCGAGGAAGCCGGCGTGCTCATGCCCTCCGGGTGCCGCATGGGCATCTGCTTCGGCTGCGTCACGCCGCTCAAGGCGGGCGCCGTCCGCGACCTGCGCACCGGCGACATCACCGAGGCCGAGCCGGGCGTCCTCATCCAGACCTGTGTGTCCGCCGCCGCGGGCCCCTGCGACATCGAACGGTAGGAGCACCTTGACCGCCACCGACCCCACCGCCCACCTGACCACGGAGCAGATCGAGGAGCTGGGCCGCGAGCTGGACGCGATCCGCGACGAGGTGATCGCCGACCGCGGCGAGACAGACGCCGCCTACATCCGCAAGGTCATCTCGGCGCAGCGCAAGCTCGAACTGGTCAGCAGGGGTGTGCTGCTGTTCTCGATCTTCCCGCCCGCCTGGCTGATCGGCACCGCCGGCCTGTCCGTGGCGAAGATCATGGACAACATGGAGATCGGTCACAACATCCTGCACGGCCAGTGGGACTGGATGCGGGATCCGAAGATCCACTCCACCACCTGGGAGTGGGACCACGTCTCGCCCTCCGAGCAGTGGAAGCACTCGCACAACGAGCTCCACCACACGTACACCAACGTGATCGGCAAGGACAACGACCTCGGCTACGGCATCATGCGCGTCGACGAGGACCAGAGGTGGCACCCCTTCCACCTCGGCCAGCCGCTGTGGAACTTCCTCAACGCCTGTTTCTTCGAGTACGGCATCGCAGCGTACGACCTGGAGCTCGGCAAGAACCTGAACAAGCGCCGCCGCAAGAACCCGGAGTTCCGCGCGCGGGCCAAGGCCGTGGGCCGCAAGATCCGCAAGCAGGTTCTCAAGGACTACGTGATCCACCCGCTGCTGTCGGGCCCGTCGTTCCTCCCCACGCTCGCCGCCACGTTCACCGCGAACCTGGTCCGCAACATCTGGACCCACTCGGTGATCATGTGCGGGCACTTCCCCGAGGGTGTACAGGTCTTCGAGCGCCGTTCGATCAAGGGTGAGACGCGCGGCCAGTGGTACCTGCGCCAGATGATGGGCTCGGCGAACATCAGCGGCAGCAAGGCCATGCACTTCATGACCGGCAACCTCTCCCACCAGATCGAGCACCACCTCTTCCCGGACCTGCCGAGCAACCGGTACGCCGAGGTCGCGGTGAAGGTGCGCGCGCTGTTCGAGAAGTACGAGCTGGAGTACGTCACCGGGCCGCTGCCCAAGCAGGTGTTCTCCGCGTGGCACAAGGTCTTCCGGCTCTCGCTGCCGAACAAGAAGCCCACAGTCAAGGCGCCGGACCGCGAGCAGGAACTCCTCGCCGCCTGACTCCCGGTAGCGGTCCAGACCTCCCGGCCCCACCGCCCGCACCTCCGGATTCGGTGAGCTCCGTTGCGGACGGTGGGCGACCGCGGCGTCAGACCTGTAGGCCCGCAATCGGGATGTCCCGTTCCGCTGTAGTGGTCTGCAGGTTTTCTGTATGTCTCATTGAGCGGACACCTCCGCTGTCTCACGATCTTGTCCCTTTGAGGCTGCAGGTCAGCGTCGTCCACTTCGATCCCCGCCAGATACGACTCCAGCGCGGGAAACCCATCGACGCGAGCCGCGTATCCCCCAGTACGTGGGAGGTGGTGGGGTCCGAAGGGCTGGGCCATACCTGCGGTGACCGAGACGGCGTGGCAACGGCAATCAGGAAGCGTGGACGGGATCCAGTCGGTAAGCGTCCCCGTGGGCGACCACGCGGCCGGCGGTGGGCGGTGCGAAGTGGGTGCCGAGGAGGAGGGTGTCCGTGCCGGCGAGGGAGCCGAGCAGCTCGCGGCGGGTGGCCTCGGACTGCCGCGGGTCGATGTCGACGCAGGCGCCGATGACGGGGTGGGCGAGCTGGACGGGGTGGTGGACGCAGTCGCCGGAGATCAGCGCCGTCTCACCCTGGCTGGTCAGTTCCACCGCGACGTGGCCGGGGGTGTGGCCGGGTGTCGGGACCAAGCGCAGGCCGGGGGCGATCTCGGCCCCCTTGTGCGGGACGTCGACCGTGCTCAGCAGACCCGCCTGTTCGACCGGGATCACGGAGTCGCGGAACATCTGTTCGCGAGACTCCTCCATGTCGTACGTGGCCCAGAACTCCCGCTCGGCGCGGGAGGTGAGGTAGCGGGCGTTGGGGAAGGTGGGGACCCATTCGCCGTTCACCTGCCGTGTGTTCCAGCCGACGTGATCGGCGTGCAGGTGGGTGAGGATCACCAGGTCGACGGAGTCCGGGGGAAACCGGCGGCGGTGAGGTGCTCCAGGAAGTCGGTCCGCAGGTCGTGCCAGGCCGGGTTGGCCCGCTCCTTGCCGTTGCCGATGCCGGTGTCGACGAGAACGCGCAGCCCGTTCACGACGAACGCGAAGCTGTGGCTGTCGATGTGCAGAATCCCGTCCTGGCCAGCGAAGTGGGGGTGCAGCCAGTCCTGGGCGGTCACCACCTCAGGGGTGGCGTCGGGAAGCAGCCAGGGTCCGGTCGCGGGCGGCAGGGCGACTTCGTCGATGCGGTGGACGGTGACGCCGCCCACGGTCCAGGAGAGGACGGGGGTGGCGGCGGGAGAGGTGTGCATGGTGTGTCGTTTCCTTTGGTTCTCTTCAGTGGGAGCGGTCGGTTGTTCTTCATCAGTGGGAGCGGTCGACTTCGGGTCGGGCCGCTCCGTGTCGTGACGCGGTGAGTGCCGCCAGGGCCGCCAGAGCGAGGAGAGCGGCGGTGATGGCATAGGCGTGTGCGGTGGCCCCCAGCCCGTAGTGCTGGGTGGCGGCGCCCGCGGCGACGGCGGGCAGGCTCATGGAGAGGTAGCTGAGGATGTAGTAGGCGGCCAGTGTCGCGGCGCGGTCCCGCTCGTCGAGCGAGGCGAGGAGCATACGCAGCGCCCCCTGGGAAACGGCGCCGAAGGCGATGCCGGCCAGCACCGCGCCGCCGTAGACGGCGGGCAGCCCGGCGCCGTGCAGACCGCTCAGGGTCAGGGCCGCGGCGGGCAGGACGGACAGGCAGCCGCCGACCGCCGTGGCGCGGGGCGGCCTGCGCCGCAGCGCCCATACGGTGAGCGCGGCGGTGGCACTGAGGGTGAAGAAGACCATGCCACGGGCTGCTTGCGGGGCGTCGGGTGCCACCAGGCCTACGAGGGCCGGGCCGAGGGAGGAGTAGAAGCCGCCCAGCGCCCAGACGGTGCCGACAGCGGCGCCCGCGGCCAGCAGGGTGCGGCGGACCGGGGGCGGGACGCCGGCCCGCGGGCGCAGCGACCGCAGCGCTCCCACACGGCGGTGGGCCGTCTCCGTGGTGAAGGTGGCCGCGATCGCCTGGGCGAGGAACAACACCGCCAGCAGTACGTAGACGGTGACCGTGGGGGCGGGGGCGAAACGGACGAGCAGGGTGGAGACGAGCACGCCGGTGGCCATGCCTGCGACCGGGGTGACGCTGTTGGCCAGGGCGGATCGGCCCGGGCGCCGGGGGTTCTCCAGGTCGAGGAGCGCCGCGCCCGCGGCGCTGGTGGCCGCGCCGGTGGCCGCTCCTTGCAGGACCCGGGCGATGGCCAGGGAGCCCGCGCCGTCCGCTGAGGCCAGGAGGACCATGGAGGCGGCCGCCATGAGCAGGGCGCCTGCCAGGACGGGGCGTCGCCCCAGGTGGTCGGAGAGCGCTCCGGTGGTGAGCAGGGCCAGCAGCAGGGCCAGGGCGTACGCGCTGAAGACCACGGTGACGGCGAGCGCGGAGAGGCCCCACTGGTCCTGGTAGAGAGGGTAGAGCGGGGTCGGAGCGCTGGACGCGGCCAGGAGGGCCGCGAGTATCGACACGTCGAGGGCGAAGGAAGCCGTGCGCCTCCTCGTACGGGTGCGGGTGGCCTGATGAGCGATATGCGCGGATGCGTCGGACGCCGCGGGTGCGTCGGAGATAGCTGGCCCGTCGGCCAGCGCTTGTACGTCGGAGATGACGCCGGGCATAGGACCCCTTCCGTAAATGCAATGTATTTGCTTTAACTCGACCGTAGGGCCTACAGTCGAGTTAAAGCAAACCGTTAGCTTTTACTACGGGGGGCTTCGTCGCCACGCCCCTGAGCAGGAGAAGCCTGTGTCCTCCGCTGAACTCACGCCGCCCGAGGCCGCCCGCTGGGCCGCCCGTGCCGGACTTCCGCTGCCCGATGACCGCCACGCCGCGGTCGCCGCCACCGCCGACCACATCCACTCCGTCGTCTCGGTCCTGCGTGAGCTGGACTTCGGGGACACCCCGCCCGCCGGCGCCTACCGCGCCGGAAAGGAGAAGCACGATGCAGCCGTATGAGCTGACCCTCGCCGACGCCGCGCAGCAGATCCGGGCCCGCCGGCTGTCCCCCGTCGAGCTGGTGGACTCGGTCCTCGAACGCATCGACCAGGTGGACCCGCACGTCGAGGCGTACGTCGCGGTCACCGCTGAGCAGGCCCGCGGCGCGGCGCGGGAGGCCGAGCAGGAAGCGGCCCGCGGCATGTTCCGGGGGCCGCTGCACGGCGTCCCGGCCGGGCTCAAGGACCTGATCGACGTCGCCGGTTCGCCCACCAGCGCCAGTTCCCGGGTCCGGGCCGGCCACCGCGCCGCCGCCGACAGCACGGTCGCCGCCCGACTGCGGGCCGCAGGCTCCGTCCTGGTCGGCAAGACCCACACCCACGAGTTCGCCTACGGCCTGACCACCCCGCAGACCGGCAACGCCTGGGACCGCGGCCGGGTCGCGGGAGGCTCCAGCGGCGGGTCCGCCGTCGCGGTGGCGGCCGGGGCGGCGACCTTCGCCCTCGGCACCGACACCGGCGGGTCGATCCGGGTTCCCGCCTCGCTGAACGGGGTCGTCGGCCTCAAGCCGACCTACGGGCTGGTGCCGCGCCACGGCGTCACGTCACTGTCCTGGTCGCTGGACCACGTCGGCCCGGTCACCCGCACCGTCGAGGACGCGGCCCTGGTCCTGAACGTCCTCGCCGGCCACGACCCGCGTGACCCCGCCTCGCTGGACGCCCTCGCCGTCGACCACCGGCCGGAACGGGAGCCGGACCTGGCGGGTGTGCGCGTCGGGGTACCGCGCAACTACTACTTCGACCATGTCGACCCGGAGGTGGAGACCGCCGTCCGCCGGGGCATCGCGCAGCTGGAGACGCTCGGCGCCCATCTCGTCAAGATCGACATCCCGATGACCCGATACATCCAGGCCACGCAGTGGGGGCTGATGGTTCCGGAGGCCACCGCCTACCACGAGGGCACGCTGCGTACCGTCCCCGAGCTGTACCAGGCGGACGTCCGCATCCTCCTGGAGGCCGGTGAGCTGATGGGCGCGGGCGACTATCTGCGTGCCCAGCGCTCCCGGACGCTCATGCAGGAGGAATGGGCCCGCATTCTGGAGAAGGCCGACGTGATCGCCGCCCCGGCGGTCCCGATGACCGCGGTGAACGCCGGCCAGGAGAGCGTCACCTGGTCCGACGGCTCGACCGAGGCCATCTCCGACGCCTACGTGCGTCTGTCCTCCCCGGCCAACATCACCGGAGTGCCCGCCCTGTCCGTCCCGGTGGGCCACGACACGGCGGGCATGCCGATCGGCATGCAGCTGCTCGGGCGGCCCTACGGCGAGCGGCAGCTGCTGCGGGTGGGCCACGCCTACGAGCAGACGCAGCCCGCCCGATCGCTCGCGCCGGCCGCCTGAGAGCTGCGTGCGGGCCAGACGGTTCCGGACCGGCCCCTATGCCGTTCGGCTCCGGTCGGGATCAGGACCGGATGCCCGCAGCGAGGAGACCGGCGAGGGAGCCCTGACGCGGCCGTCGAGCCGACACGCTCCCCCTAAACGCAATAACTGCGCTTTAAGGTGGAGTCATGAGTCGTAAGCCGATGGTGCGCCCCGGCGGGCGCAGTGCAAGGGTCCAGGCTTCGGTGCACACCGCCGTCCGCGACATCCTGTCGGAGCGGGGCCGCGACGCGGTGACCGTCCCGCTGGTCGCCCAGCGCGCCGGAGTCACCCCCTCGACGATCTACCGCCGCTGGGGGGGACCTTCAGGAGCTGCTGTCGGACGTCGCGGTGGAGCGCCTGCGGCCCGACACCGCGCCGGAGGACCACGGCGACCTGCTGTCCGACCTGACGGCCTGGGCCGAACAGTTCCTCGACGAGATGTCCTCCCCCTCCGGCCGCGCATACATCCGTGACGCTCTGCTCGGCGACCCGGACGGCAGCTACGCCGGTCAGTGCTCGGCCTACGCGGCCGAACAGATCGACATCATGCTCGCCCGCGCGATCGACCGCGAGGAGAACACTCCCGACGTCGAGACGGCGATGGACCGCGTGGTCGCCCCCATGATGTACCGCATCCTCTTCCGCCCGGCCGGACTCGACGCCGCGTACGCCCGTCAGCTCGTGACCGAACTCCTCGACGCGGGCGAAGAACACCCCTTCCCATGATCCAGATTCCTCGCGGCCCGCGCAGGAGGAACCGCCCAGATTCACCGTTGCTCAAGCCCGCGGGCTATCGCAGCTCGGGCGAGGCAAGGGCCTTCGTCTTGTGGCGTGGTCCGTGGAGATCACCGAACTGGTCGGTATACGCCGCCGCGGCGGCCGCAACCTTCTTGCCAAGGCAAGCGAGCTGCATGAGGTGTTTGACTCCGCAAGGGAAAAGAGCTCGCCGTCCAGGTCCTGTTCCAGCTTGTGGATCTGCAGGGTCACCGTGCCCGGATCGAGGCCCGCGTCGCGGGCGAACGTCGTCAGGGTGGGATAGCGGACTGCTTCCAGGAAGCGGCGCAGACGGCACTGTCCGCCTTGGTTCCTGCCGCCGGCCGCAGCAGAGGGGGCAGGCGAACCAGCCTTGCTGCCGCGGCGGCGGGTGTACGTGGCCTCCGCCGAGGATGTGCCCGCACGGGAGGCTGCGCGCCGCTTGAGCCGCAGTGGCGTGTCCGAGGTCGGTGGGCTGCAGGGGTCGGTTCTTCGTGGTCCGAACCAGCAGCGGGCCTCCGATCTCCTCCTACGATCTCCTCGTCCAGGCGCAGCAGGTGGCTGGTGACGCTGTGCGTGGATAGCCACCTGCCGCGCACGCCTCGGAGAGGGATCGGTATCCGGCGACCTGGAGGAACGTAGGGAGCCGGCGCAGCTGGTAGTTGTTGCCGAGCACCGGGCGCAAGAGCGCAGGGCGCTCTGTCCCTTTAGCCAGGCCGGACAAAGGCCACCGTCAATGAGAAAGGGACACCCGGAATGCGAACCTCCAAGACCCTACGCCCCCGGATCGGGCAGCCCGGTGTCCGGCCGCGCGGCCTGGACGTGCGCCAGAAGTTCAGCACACAGCCCCGGGATGGTGCTGCAGTGCGCTGACGATGTCGCCCGAGACCGTGGTCCAGGCCGACGAAGGCACGGTGCGTGAGGTGATCCACCGGTTCAACGAGATCGGTCTGGCCTGTCTGGACCCTCGATGGGCGGGAGGCCCGCCTGCTCACCCCTGACGACGAGGACTTCGTCGCCCAGACGGCCGCCACCCGCCCGACCAAGGCGGGCCCGGACGCGTACGAGTCGTGGAGCCGCCCTACATGTTGCCGCCTCGGTTGAGCCAGCACCGCACCGAGCCGCCGCCGTAGACGACCACGTAATCCGCCTTCCCGTCGCCGCTGATATCG
Source organism: Streptomyces sp. NPDC032822 (assembly GCF_055578825.1). Lineage (NCBI taxonomy): Bacteria > Bacillati > Actinomycetota > Actinomycetes > Kitasatosporales > Streptomycetaceae > Streptomyces > Streptomyces sp. NPDC032822. Next base: position 17,304 of record NZ_JBVIOL010000033.1, read on the forward strand.
CGGAACGTGGACTTCGCGCCGGGGTAGTACGTCTTCCGGACGAAGTTGCGGTACTCCGTGAAACCGCCCTTCCCCAGGCCGCCGTTGTTGATGTAGGCGTGGACGTCGCCACGCGCGCCGACGACGAGATAGTCGGCCTTGCCGTCTCCGTCGACGTCAGCGAAGCGGAGGCGGTCGCGGGTGGCGTAGTGGACGCCGGGCGCCCAGTTCTTGTGTTCCTCGAAGCGGTACCAGCCGTCGCCGGTCGGCAGGTTGTAGTAGGCGTGTACGGCGCTGTCTTGGCCGACCCGGAGCAGGTCGTCACGGCCGTCGCCGTTCACGTCCGCGAACCGAATTGCCTCACTCGGGATATCGCCGTGGCCCACCTTGATGGACACCCCGATGGGGTCCCACTCGACCTTGCCGTCGCGTACGCCCTTGTTCTCGCGATAAGTGATCCACTCGTCGTTGTCGAGGAGGCGGACGATGTCGTCCCGGCCGTCGCCGTTCAGGTCGGCGAACCGAATGCTCACAGCTTGGTCGCGGCTGCGGACCTCGTAGTCGCTCTCCACATCCACCCATTGCGGTTTCCCGGGCTGCGCGGGGGTGTTGATGCCGATGCGCAGCTTCCCCGCGTCGGGGGTGCGTACATAGTCGTCGCGCCCGTCGCCGTCGAAGTCCGCAAGGTCCGTGCGGCCCTTGGGGTCCGTCATGCCCGGTGCCACGACGCCGAGCGACTGCCAGCCGTCGCCCGGCCCGCTCTCGCCCGGGTCCTCCGGCGACGTGCCGCACGCGTTCTCGTCCCCGGGGAGGGGCTTGTTCAGCCAACCCTCCCGCTCGACGAGCAGCAGCGCGTCGCTGAACGCCTTGGCCATCTTGGTGTAGCCGCCGTCGTGCGGATGCGTACCGTCGACGTCCGCCGTCGTCACGTCGTTCATGTGCACGAGCCTGACCCGCTTGCCCTGCTGCCGGCGTTCGGCCACGATCCTGGGCAGCTCGGCGTTGTACCTGTCGATCCTGGGCTGCAACCCCTCCTTGACGGACGGCGTCAGCGTGGCCAGCAGGACCGTGGTCTCCGGGGCGTCCTCGAAGATCTGGTCGATCAGGGCGCCGATTCGCTCCGGGGCCTCGTCCAGCTCGTGGTTCTGGTTCATGTCGTTCGTCCCGGCCATCAGCGTGACGACGTTGGGCCGGTACTTTTTGACCGAGCACTCCGCCTTGCGGGCGATCTGGTCGATCCGGTAGCCGCGGTAGCCCTCGTGGTGCGGCTCGCTCATGTTGCCCGAACGCTGGGAGCCGACCATGCTCACGTCGCGCTTTTGCAGGCCGCTGTCGGTGACGTACCCGTTGAAGAGGATGCCGTTGCGGAATTCGCCGCGGTAGCTGTTGCCGTGGGAGCTGTTCTGGCCCTGGGTGAAAGAGTCACCAGTCGACAGGACCCTCGTGGGTTCGGGCGGGGAGATCTCCGGCACAGGCTGGTCGGGGCCGATGCGTACCGCCCAGTGGTCCGAGCCGCCGCGTTCCAGGCGGGTGACCGGCACGTTGTTGAGAAACTGGTCGGCGACGAGGTAGTCCAGTTCACCGCCGCCGGCATGGGTGGGCTGGTCCGAGTTGTAGATCCGCGCGACGGGGAAGTGGCTGCGGCCGGCGAGGTCGTCGGGTTGGGCGTTGAAGTCGCCGCCTACCGCCCACTCGTAGCTGCGGCCTGCCTGGTGTCCCCAGCGCTCGACGGCGTTGTCAATCGCGTTGAGCATGCTCGCCGAGTCGCCGCCACCGCCGGACAGGCCGTGGAAGGTGAAGTACCAGTGCTGGTCGAAGCGCACGCCCAAGGCGCGTCGCCCGGCCGAGACGGGGTTGGCGACGGCGCGGACCTCGTCCGGCACGCCACGCGTCATGACCGCGATGTTGACACGGCCGCCCTGCCCGGTACCACCATTGCTGTCGGTCTGAAGGAAGTAGACCTCGTACGGGCCCCCGCGTCCTGAGTCCGGTCGGTCTGGGTTCCACGTACTGTTCTCGTACTCGTTGCCGTCAGCGTCGCGGTGGGTGAACGATCGGATGCGTTCGTTGTTGTCGCCCACCAGGCTGGACGGCGGCCCAGCGCCTGCCTCCTGCAACAGCAGGACGGACGCCTGCCGCATATATCGGCGGGTCTGCTCCCATTTGGCGCCGGGTTGACCAGCCAGGCTTTCGCCCTGCATGTTCCAGGTGATTACCGTCCTTCGGTCCAGACCGTCCGCCTGCGCGGTAGGTGCGGTGAGGACGATGGCGGTGAGTGATACGGCCATCGTGGCCATGGCGAGCGCTACGAGGAGCAGTGCCCGTAACGGATTGCTATTGAGGAGTCGTTGTCTCACGCTCATCAAGACATGAAGAGGCAGACGATGGTTGCTCGGTGTGGTGGTGGAGGTGTTGGCAGACCTCTGTCCGCCACTGGCCATCCACGCCACAGTCGGCCAGTCCGGTGATGCTCCCGGGTTCACTCAAGTCATGATCTCCAGCATCCATGCCTGTTCTGCGTCCAGGGCCGCTGCTGACAGAAGCTGACAAGACGTCACATCCGATGCCCAGCAAGCGAACCGCCCACCTCAAAACTTCTCAAGGGCCCTGGGTCAGCAGCCACCTCTGCCCGCTCTGTCCGTTGTGTTGCACCGCGCTCTCTTTCGTTTCGGACGCGAGGGTGCGGCTGGGAGACCCGCGACCGGACAGCGCCGCACCGGCGGTCGGCGTCGAATCGGGGAAAGGGTGTGAACCGGGCGTAGGCGGTCACTCGGCATCTGCGCGACGATCAACAGAGTTCCGCCATCAGGACCGGCCACGTCCCCGGGAGAATCCATGGCAGTACGGCATCAGCTCATCCGCCGCCCGCCGCAAGCCCTGTGGGCGGTGCTCGGCGATGAGTCACGCTTCCACGAATGGGTAGTGGGCACGCACTCCTCGTATCCGGGGGAAGGCGACTGGCCGAAGACGGGCTCCACCCTGAACTACACCGTCCGGCTGGGGCCCAAGGAGTTCGGGGGGTTCACCGTCGTACGCCGCCACGAGCCCCCGCGCGCCCTGGAGCTGGAGGCGCACAGCGGACCACTCGGCACCGCCCGGATCTCCTTCGACATCCGGCCCTGGGGCGAACACACGCTGGTCATCCTGGACGAGCACCCCCTGCGCGGCGTGGGCGGCGCCCTGCACAACAGCGCACTCGACGCCCTGTTGCAGTTGCGGCACCGCCGCCTGCTGGGACAACTGGCCCGCGTCGTCGAAGAGTCGACGCCGGACAGGGGCGTCAAGGCCGTCCATGGCTGACGCTGTGGTGATCGGCAGCGGGCCCAACGGGCTGGTGGGCCACGGCTTCCCCGTGCCCGTCGGCTGCGCCGAAGCCCTGGCGGCACGGCTGCGGGGTCACGGCGGCAGTCTGCGCTGTAGGCAGCGTGTCACTGAAGTGGTGGTGCGCGGGAGACGGGCTCTGGGCGTGCGCACCGCCGACGGTGACGCGGTGCGCGCACGGCACGCCGGGCTGGCGGTTATACCGACATCGAGCCGCAGGCCCGTTGGACAGTCCGGACGGGAAGAAAGACGTCGTCGCGCGGCGGGCCGGCAGGAGGTACGTCGCGAACGTCTACTTCCCCACGACGGCGAGTACCTTCGCTGCGACCAGAAGGAAGCACAAGGACGATCATCGTGGCGAGGCTGCCGGATCCCTGACCGCTCCAAGTCGTCGGCTGAGACACGAGTGCTTGGCCGGGAGATGGGCGGAACCGGCCACGCCCGGTTAGACAGACAGGGCTCGGACCGCGCGTCGCGGTCCGAGCCCTGCCCCATGCGGTGCCGCTCTGCGGCGGCGGTGCGTCAGCTTTGGGCGGTGTCGTCGCTCGCCTGCCCGACGCCCTCAGCTGTGCCTACCTTCTCGCGCATCTTGCGCACCAGCTCCGCCTTCTGGTCGGCGGCGCCCTGGCGGTCGAGGTTGCGGTGCGGACCGTTGCCCTGCCGTTCGGCACGGGACAGCTTCTTGCGCTGACCGCCGCCCATGCCCACAGGGTTGTTGATGTTCTTGCTCACGGGTTCTCCCGAAATGATGTGAAGTGACCTACGGATTTATCGGTGGGGGATGGACGCGGCGACGTCGAAGGACGCCTGCAAGTGCCCATCACGCTCTCACTCGTAAATCAGCATCTGGAAGAACATGACCAAGACGCTACCCGGTTCCATCGGTCCCGCACACCAAGTTGTTCACCGACCCTGCGTCGGCGGGGCCTTCGGCAAGAATCCGGGGTCGGTCGTTTCCTTCCAGTCAGCACCATCCCCAGTCGGCAGCCGACACCGCGGGATCTGGACGCTTCGGTCAACCATGTCATCAGTCAGACCAGGCCCGGGACAACACCCTCCTGGCCGTGCTGAACTCCGCCGGCTCACTGGACTGGTCGAGGACGATGATCGACGGCTCGGACGTCGGGCCTTCCCCATCCGAAGCGATTGCGCCTGAGTAATGCATCAAGTCAGCTACATGCACTTGATGTTAAGCAAGGAGCCTCCCTAACGTTCCCGGCATGAACCTCACCGTCCTTGCAGCCTCCGGCCGGACCGGCACCGCCCTCACCCGGCAGGCGCTGGCACGTGGTCACCCCGTGGCCGTCATCGTGCGTGATTCCGAGCGGGACCGGGCCGGGATGCTCCTGACCGGCGCCCGGGCCGTCGTCGCGGCCGGCCCACGGCGCGTCAGCTGGCTCGGCGCCTACGGCACGGGCGAGTCGGTCGAAGTGGCGGGCGAGGGCGCGGGCGTGCTCGCCAAGGTGCTGGGTGAGCGGCCGGCGGACAAGGTCGAGGCCGACACCGCCGTTCTCCCAGCTGGGGGCACCGCCTTCCACGCCGGGATGCTCGCTGACGGGCCGGAAAGCCCCGGTCGGCGCACGGTCGAACTGAGGGCCGCACCCCGCCTCGGCCTCGGTGCGAAGGTCCGCCGGGAATCCGTCGCCGCGGCGATGCTCGGCAAAGTAGCGACGCCTGGCTTTCCCGGTGCCGTGGCCTTGCCGTTGGCGGAGTAGGCGGTGCGGTCAGCAGGCGGTGATCTCCTCGATCGATGCCCGGACCTGCTCGCGGAGCCAGGCGTGGGCAGGGTCGGAATCGTAGCGCTGGTGCCAGTTGCAGTTGATCATCGCTGCTGGGGCCTCGATCGGCAGCGGCCGGGCAAGGAGCCCGAACGCCTCGATGAGCGGGCGGCTGTGGATCGCTGTGCAGGTGACCAGTGCGTCGCCACGGGCGGCGATCTGCAGGGCGGTGGATACCGTCGCCACCGCTGCGACCACCCGGCGCCGCAGGCCTTCGGCGGCCAGCACGTCGTCGATCGGGGCGGTGAGGCGGCCACGCCTGGAGATCAGCACATGCGGCTGCGCCGCATAGGAGGCCAGGTCGAGTCCCGTGGCACAAGGGTGGTCCGCGCGCATCGCCACGACGAGCCGGTCCTCGCCGAGCGGCTCGGAGCGGAACTCGGGCAGAGTCGGCCTGCCGCCACCGAGTTCCAGATCGACGCGGCCGTGTCGCAGGTCGTCGGTGTCGACGGCGTTCTCCGCCAGCACCCGCAACTGCACCCCGGAAGCCCGTTGCTGGATCCTCCCGACCAGTACCGGCACCAGTGACGCGGCCACCGCGTCATGGCACTGGATCGTGAAGATGCGATCCAGCTCGGCAAGGTCCAGCTCACGGATCGGCGAGAGCACGTCGCGTGCTTGCCTGACCAGCCGGTGCACGTCCTCCCGCACCGACAGGGCATACGGGGTGGGGGTCATCGAGTGACCGGTGCGCACCAGGATGTCGTCACCGGTGACAGCGCGAAGCCGACCGAGGGTGCGGCTGACCGCGGGCGAGGACAGATGCAGCCGCTCGGCTGCGCCCATCACGCTGCCCTCTTCGAGCAGGGCGTCCAGCACGGTCAGCAGATTCAAGTCCAATTGCATGAAAGTAAATCTTAGCAAGATACAGATCCACGCCAGTCAACTTCAGGGGCATCCGATGAGCCAGGAACCGCTTGCCGCCACCACCTCCGTACGCCACCCCGGCGTCCCGCGCCGATCCGTCGAAACAGCAGCGCGACCGAGAGTGACCATGACACCCGACCATCTGCCGGCCCACGACCTCGACGGCACGGGACCGCTACTCGTGGCGGTCCACGGCATCACCGAGAACCGAACCTTCTGGAACCCTGTCCGCCTGCACCAGCACTTCCGCGTGCTGCGCGTCGACCTGCGCGGCCACGGGGACTCGCCTCGGACCTCGCCGTTCGGCATTGACGAGTCGGTGGAGGACATCCACCGACTGATCGAGTCGCTGGGCGAGGATCTGACCGGGGATCAGCCCCCGTTCCTCGTCGGCCACTCCCTCGGTGGGGTGATTGCGACTGCCTACGCAGCTCGCTATCCGACCCGTGGCGTGGTCAATGTGGACCAGTCTCTGCGGGTCGGCCCGCTGCCCGCGGAGATAGCCATCGCTGTGCGGGGAGAGGGCTTCGCGGACTTCGCTCGTACGGTTTTCGCCTCGCTGTACGGTGAGCTGGACCCTGTGCTGGTGGCCGACATCGAGCGCCGCCGCACCCTCGATCAGGACGTGTTCAGCGGGTTTTGGACTCCGTTGCTTGATTGGGACGCCGACACCCTGGCAGCGTGGTCTCGACGGACCACGAGTCTCCCGCCCGGTCTCCCGTACCTGTCCTTGCATGGAACGGACCCCGGCGCCGACTACGCCGACTGGCTCGCCGACCGCATCCCCACCGCTGTGGCCGAGCAGGCACCGAAGCGCACGCACTATCCGCACCTGGCACAACCCGAATGGTTCGTCTCCCGCGTCCATAGGTTCTTCAGCGCCTGATACCTGTTTCCCTTCTGGGCTGCGCCTTTGCCCAGCTCAGGATGGGGACGGTCCTGGCCGCAGACGCTCGCAGCACGAAGTCGGCCGGCCGGAGGGGTGGCGCACGTTGCCCAGTGGCGGCGGGAGCTCCGGCTCTCCACGCCGGGCCTTGTTGATCCGGCCTGCGCGCATCCGCTGCTTGATCCAGTGCAGTTCCGCCGCGCTCATCGTCCCCGTCAGCCCGAGCAACAGCCTGTCGTTGTCTTCGGAAGCTGCTGAGCAAGAGAGACCGGACTGGGCCCGACCTGATCGACAAGACCTTGGTCCCGGCGCGGCTGGTGGTCCGCATGAGCACCGTAGAGCCGCCGCCCTCGCCGGAAGGCAAAGCGCGGCGGCGCTGACGCGTATGGGCCCGGCGAGTGCTCGCCGGGCCCATACGGTGTGGATCACTGGTGCAGCGGTCGACAGGAACAGAGGCTGCGTCAGCTCCTGGTCCACTGCTGGTTGCTGCTGGCGTTGCAGTGCCAGACGTCGACCGCCGTGCCGTTGCCGGTGCCGCCGCCGGCTGCGTCCAGGCAGAGTTCCGGGTTGGCGACGCTGGTCACCGTGAGGTCCGCGTTCAGGTTCCACTGCTGTGCCGCCGCGCCGGTGCAGTCGGTGATGACCACGGGGTCGCCCGCCGTGGCTCCGGTGCCTCCCACCGTCATGCACTTGTTGCCGTACACGGTGAGCTGCTTCTCCGCGTTCCAGTTCCAGGACTGGTTGCCGCCGTCGTTGCAGTCCCAGAGGTCGAGTTGGGTGCCGTTGGTCGTGCTGAAGCCGGGCACGTCCACGCAGCGGTCGGAGCCCACTCCGCGCAGGACCTCGCCGGGAGGCGCGGGCGGCAGGTCGTTGACGGGCGGGGTCTTGCCGAAGCCGTAGCCCCAGCGCAGCTGCGCGACTCCGCTGGCGTTGTTGTCCACCAGGTTGCCCTTGGCGTCCAGCGACTCGATCGAGTAGGCGTCCTCGAACCTCAGTCCCGGCCAGTACACCAGGCCCATCCCCTTGCTGCGGGCGGTGTTGGTGACGGCCGCGAGATACGACGTGTAGATGTTGCCGTTCCACGCGCCGTAGTTCAGACCGGTGGTCATCGGGGAGCCGGCCTCGTCGATGATGGTCCGGTCGGCGTAGCGGCCGATCCGGGCCTTGAGGTCGGCGACCCAGTCCGCCTGCTGGGTGTGGCTGGCCCAGAAGCCGTAGAAGTGCAGCGACAGCAGCGTTCCCCGCAGCTGGCGGGCCGCGCCGACGCCGGTGACGTTGTCGTTGTAGCCGGTACCGCTGATCACGACACGGCCGCGCGGGACGTCCCTGTGCTGGGCGAGCCAGCCGCTGGTGACGGACACCCACTGGTCCAGGGTGTAGCCGTGCGGCTCGTTCATGGGCTCGAAGTAGACGCGCGGGTTGTGCTTGTACTCCCGCACCACCGTCTTCCACATCTTCTTCCAGGCGGCCGTGTCGTCGACCAGGCCGTCCTTGCTGGTGTCGGCCTCCCAGTAGCTGACGATGACCTTGTCACCGTAGGCCGTGGCCGCGTCGATCGTCGCCCGGTACGACTTCCACCAGGTGGTGCCCACGGTCGCCGGGTTGATCGGCAGTCGCAGTGTGTTGGCGCCCAGGTTCTTCTTGAAGCCGCGCACCATGTGATCCGTGGTGCGGTACACGGTGCGGTAGTTGTCGCTCACCTTGAGCCCGCTGGGCACCACGGCGTCGCTTGCGTAGTTGTCCCGCGGGTCGGCCCAGTTCACCCCGCGGAAGTCACTGGTACCGCCCTTCGACGCGGGCTTCGCCGGGGCGTGCGAGGCGGCTGACGTCTTGCCGCCCGACTGGGCGAGGGCCGGGGCGGGGGCGGTCAGGAACATGAGTGTCGCGCCGAAGCCGGCCATGAGCACACTGGCCAGTCTTCTCGACCTCGTCGAGGTCTCGGTCATGTCGTCTCCAGTGACGGGAATCGCGGAGGGCGGAGTGCGGGTTCGTCACCTGAGCCGAGGCAGTGATGAACCAGGGTCCGGATACAGACACTTGGACCCCTGTAAACCGGCCATGGTTACGTAACCATGGCTCGGACAGTCGCACGACGCCCGCACTGGTGACAAGTCCCGTGACGGTTCCGAAACACGCCGGACCTTTTCAACGGACCCCGAACGGCTCCTTGCCCGTTGGACTCCAAGGCGGTCGTTCGGCGGGCCGTCGGCAGGCAGGGCGGCGACATGCTTCGGGCTGCCGCAACCGGCCGGCAGCTTTCCCCGCACCGCAGCCTGCGGCGCCGGGCCGTCGATCAGGCCCAGCCCGCCCGTCGTTCTCCCCCGGCGGTGTGGCCGCCAGGGGTCCTGCAGGGGGGCCGGGCCGATCCCGGGTGGGCTCGGCGCTGACGACGCCGTAGCAGGCGCCGCGCAGCAGGTGCGCAAGGGCTGCGCCGCTGGGGTGGGTGAGGAGAGGTCGGTGTGCACACGCACCGGCCAGCGCCGTCGCTGCCGTCGTCCCCGCCTCAGCGGCCAATGACCGGACGTCCTACGGCCCCGTGGCCGGGGCCCGTATCCGTCACTTCGGCTGAGGCAGGGGGCGCCGGCGGGCGAGGGTGCGGCAGGCAGGCCGCAGCGGAGGGCTGACCGACGGCGTCTTCCGGCAGCTCTGCGACGGCCTGCGACTGCCTGATTACTTGCCGAGGACGGATCCGAAGTAGGCGTTGTCCGGCGATGCGCCGAGTGCGGCGGCACCGAACGACCAGGAACCGCTGGTCGTCACGCCCGACGCCGTGCCGTCGAACACCCAGGCAAAGCCTGTGGAGTCGTTCTCGTAGGGAGCCGTGGTGACGAGTTCGGCGTGGCCGTCGCGGTCGGAGTCGACCAGCCGCGTCTGCGCGCCGAAGCGGTCGCCCGCCTCGGACGCACCCGGCACGCCGGCGGTGTTCTGGTTGAAGTTCTGCGCGCCGGCCGTCCCCAGTCCCCGTGCCGAACCGCGCAGGAGCCACGCCGCGCCCGCGTCCGCCAGGTCGCCGATGCTCTCGCCCGGGGAGCCGATCGCCAGGTCGAGGTAGCCGTCGCCGTTGACGTCGCCGAGGCTGAGGTCGGTACCGAACTGGTCGCCGACTTCGGCGCTGCCGGCGAGGCCGCCCTTGCCCTGCTCGAAGATCTGATCCGGCGTCTGGGGGTGGGAGCCGAACAGGCCGTCCGGGCTGCCGTAGCGCACGGAGACACTGCCCGCGGACAGGTCCCACTCGCCGTGCTCCAGGATGCGGGGGTCGCCCAGCACGAGGTCGGGGTATCCGTCCTTGTTGATGTCACCGGAGGCGCCCACCGAGCCTCCGGCGAAGGAGCGGTCCAGTTCCAGTCCGTCCGCGGAACCGCGCAACAGGACCGAGTGGCTCTGCACGAACTCCAGCCTCGGCGCGGTGCCGGTGACCACGAGATCGGCATAGCCGTCCTTGTCGTAGTCGGCGCCGGTCAGACCGCTGGGCCGGAAGCCGTCCTCAGTGGGCAGACCGTAGAGCTGCTCGGGGTTCTCCGGCGTGCGGGAGGCGCTGAAGTCGTGCACGTAGACGGAGTCCTCCGCGTTGACGTGGGCGAGTTCCGGGCGTCCGTCGCCGTCGACATCGGCGGCCGTGAGCCCGCTGCCGTAGGACTCCCTCGCGCGGGGCTCGCCCAGGGTGTTGCTCTCCAGCCACGAGCTTGTGCCGGTCAGCCCGCGGGCCGAGCCCCACAGGACGGTGACGCTGCCCGCGTCGACGGCGTCGCCGATGTCCTCGCCGGGCACTCCCACGGCCAGATCGGCGTATCCGTCACCGTCGAGGTCCGCGGACGTGACGGCCGCGCCGAAGGCGTCATGGGCCTCCGGGCTGCCGGGCACTCCTGCCGAACTCTGCGTCAGGACGGCTCTTTTGGCGGTGTTGACGCCCTGGGAGGAGCCGTAGAGCACGGAGACGAACCCGGCGCCCGGCTTGCCACCCACCGTCGCGGCGGGCGCCGCGGTCACCAGATCCGCATAACCATCGCCGTTGAAGTCGTCGTGGGCCACCGTGGCGGCGCGCTGGGCGCCCTCCGCCGCCCAGGCGGGCCCGCCGGCGGCGATCGCGGTGCCGGTGACGCCGAGCAGGGCTACCGCCAGGAAAGCGGCGCGTGTGGAGCGCATGAGAATCCCCCTTGTATGTCGCTGCGTCTTTGCCGCAGCAGCCTCATGAACCGGGCCGCACACCGAGCCGGTCACGCACGGCATACCGCCCTTGCAGCAGATGAGACCGAGGAACCTCAACAGAAGTTGTACGCCCAGCGGTTGCCGCCGGCTCCTGTGGCACTTCCGTGACCGTGGCCACGGATTCGTGACACACCCGCACCCCACTCGCGACAGCGGCAGCCCTGCCATGGCGCACCGGCCATTCCGACCGCGTGCTCCGTGCACACGCCGGCCTTGACCTCCTCCCCCGCCGAGGCGTTCACGAGTCCGCGTGGCCTGTCGAGTTGAGGGCTGCGGGTGATCGCTTCCCAGCCGACAGGTGATCGTTTCCCGCCCGCCCCACCGGGGTGAGGAGCATCGACGCCATGGGGGAAGGCGGGGAGCGGACGGCCGGATCAATGTGGTGAGGTGGGAAACGGCTCTGGTGCGGCCGATGGGGGCGCGTGTGTGTACCGGGCCGGATCGAGTTCGTGCGCAGCATCCGTGCTGAGGGTGGGGTTCTCCTCGTCCCCGTGCAGGTGCGACCCGAGCCGGGTGACGTTGATCAAGATCGTGATGATCGTCTCCGCCGAAGGAGCGGACGGGACGGTCCGATGTCTTGGCGGAACCCACCGCCGAGCGACAGGGCGTCACATCTGACCGCTCCTGGCTCCGTCGGTCGTCGTCGGCGTCCCGGAGGCGACCGGCGTCGCTTCCAGGTGATCCCGCAGCCACTGCTCGGTGTTGCTGACGTGCAGCAGCGCGGCGGCCTGGCTGAGTGCGGCATCGCGGCGGGACAGAGCCCTGAAGATCGCCTCATGCTCCGCGAGGGTGCGCCCCGCGGCCTGGCCGTCGACCAGGCCGCGCCAGATGCGGGCCCTCAGGGTGCGGCCCGAGACACCCTCCAGGAGCGTGACCAGTGACTCGTTGCCTGTGGCGGCGACCACCGCGCGGTGGAACGCCGCGTCGTGCGCGTTGAGTTGCTCGACATCGTCGCGGGCCTCCCGCATGGCGTCCAGGTGCCGCTTGGCCCCGGCCAGGTCCTCGTCGGAGATCCGGGTGGCGGCCAGCGCGGTGGCGACCGGCTCGAGCAGCCGCCTGACCTCCATCAGGTCCAACAGGGCACCTGCATCGCTCTGCAGCAGATCCACCGCACCCCCGAGACCCTCCAGCAGCAGGCTCGGCTGCAGGCTGGTCACGTAGGTGCCGTCACCCCGTCTGACCTCCAGCACCCGGGCGACGGCCAGCGCTTTGACCGCCTCCCTCGCCAGATTGCGCGAGAGCCCCAGCTGCGCGGCCAGGTCCGGCTCCGGCGGCAGCTTGGAGCCTGGCGGCAGCGCACCCGAGCGAACGAGCTCGCGGATCTGCTCGATGGCCTTGTCCGTCAGGGACAAAGGGGACCCCTCTCCGAAAGACATGTGATGTCTCTCCTGAACAAAATGCTCTATAGAGCATCAAATCGGCCATCGCAGCTGTCTCGCCAGGGCTATTCATCCCTGCACGCCAGTTGACAGTGAAGGGTCGCATGCCTGACCTTCGTGCGTAACACCAGGCGCTCAAGTCCCATGAGTACCGCTTCGCCGGAGGTTTCCGCAGTGTCGCAATCGATCAGCAGGCGCAGGCTACTGGCCAGCGCCACGTCCGTCGTGGCGGCCGCGACGGTCACCGACGTGTTCGCCGGCGGCAATGCCATGGCGTCCCCGCGCACCTACACGCCCACCTGGGACTCGGTGAACCGTCACCCGGCGGCCCCCGAGTGGTTCCGGGACGCCAAGTTCGGCATCTACTTCCACTGGGGCGTGTTCAGCGTGCCCGCGTACGACAGCGAGTGGTACCCGCGGAACATGTACGCACCGGACAGCAAGGCGAACAAGCACCACATCGCCGCCTACGGCGACCCCGCCGACTGGCCGCTCCACAACTTCATCAACGGCGCGGACGACCTCGCCGGGGACCACGTGGAGTTCGCGCCGAAACTCAAGTCGGCCGGCGGCAACTTCGACCCCGACGAATGGGCGCAGCTCTTCGTCGACGCCGGCGCGCAGTTCGCCGGCCCGGTCGCCGAGCACCACGACGGCTACTCGATGTGGGACAGCAAGGTCAACGAGTGGAACTCCGTGGCCAAGGGGCCGCGGCTCGACCTGCTCCATCTGTTCACCGACGCCATCCGCGCCCGCGACCTCAAGCTGCTGGTGGCGATGCACCACGCGTACAACTACACCGGCTACTACGAGTACGCGCCCGCTCAGTCCGACCCGAGCTTGAAGAAGCTGTACGGCCAGCTGAGTTCGGCGACGGAGAACCAACTGTGGTTCGACAAGCTCAAGGAGGTCATCGACCGGGCCCGGCCGGACATCCTGTGGCAGGACTGGCGACTTGACCACGTCGACGAGACGCAACGGCTGAACTTCCTGGCGTACTACTACAACCAGGCGAACAAGTGGGGCAAGGAGGTCGTCGCCACCTACAAGGACGGGCTCAACGCCCACGGCGAGGTCTTCGACTACGAGCGGGGCGGACCGGCCGACCTCACCGCGCCGTACTGGCTGACCGACGACAGCATCTCCAACACCAGCTGGTGCTACACCGAGGGCATCGGCTACTACTCGCTCGCGCAGATGCTGCACTCGCTGATCGACCGGGTCAGCAAGAACGGCAACATGCTGCTCAACATCGCCCCGCAGGCCGACGGCACCATCCCGCAGGGCCAGCGCGACCTCCTCCTCGCCATCGGCGACTACCTGAAGCGCCACGGCGAGTCGATCTACGACACCCGGGCGTGGACCGCGTACGGCGAGGGCCCGACGAAGATGGGCGGCGGTTCCTTCACCCGCCCCACGGCCGGCACCGCGCAGGACATCCGCTTCACCCGCGACAAGGCGGACACGGTCCTGTACGCCACGGCCCTCGGTTGGCCCGGCAGTTCGCTCACGATCGAGACGCTCGGCTCCCAACGCATCGATCTGGCCTCGCTGTCCTCGGTCAAACTGCTCGGCGAGACCGCCGGCGAGTACCTCGACCTCCCCGCCCCCACCCAGACCGCGACGGGGCTGAAGGTGGCCCTGCCGTCCACGGCGCCGTTCGACGCGCCCGCGTACGTCCTCAAGCTCCGCTTCTCCGGCCGGATTCCCTCGCTGCGGCCCCTCGTCGGTGCCGTGGCCCACCAGGGCGCCAACTACTCGGATGACAGCGCCGTGTTGGCCATCGGCGGCTACACCGCCGAACAGCTCTCCCTCGCCGGCATCCCGCCGCGTACTCTCTCCTCGCTGCGGTTGGCCCCGGGATACCAGGTCGTCGGCTACTCCGGCGACGACTTCACCGGTAGGTCGTGGACCTTCACCGTCGACAACGCCAGGATCCGGAGCAGGATCACCTCCCTGAAGGTCGTGTTCGACCCGGCCGCATACCTCCGCGTCACCAACGTCACCAACGGGCTGTCCCTGGACGGCGGCGGCGACGTCCCCGCCGGCTCCGACCTGAAGCTGCGGACCTGGGACGGCTCGACCAACCTGCAGTGGCACGCGGTCGACCTCGGCAACGGCCACCACAAGCTGGAGAACCGCACCAACGGCCTCGTCGCCGACGGCGGGGGCGCCACGAACGACGGCGCCCCGGCCAAGCAGCAGGCGTGGAACGGCGGCACCAACCAGCAATGGCTGATCACCCACCGCGGCGACGGCCGCTACTCCATCGCCAACCGCACCACGGGCCTCGTCCTGGACGGCGGGGGCAACGTCTCCTCCGGCTCCGTCACCCAGCAGTGGACCTGGGGCACCAGCACCAACCTGCTGTGGACCTTCACCAAGATCTGACGTAATACCGCGCCGCGGCAACCGACCGACGCTGTACGGACCATGCGCCTCCGCACACGTGCGGAGGCGCTGTTCGACGTGCTGCCGACGGCGTCGCCTGAACGGCGAGGGCGAACGACTGCTGCGTGCGCTGCGCGACGACGCCGTGGTGGCACCGCTCGCACCGAGCGCTCTGGCGCACCGTGAGCTGTTGTCACCCGAGGACATGACCGACGCCGGGCATCTGCGGGTGCTCGCCGAGAGCCTGCCGCAGCTCGTGGAGCCGGCGGGCGGCCGGGAGGGCGCGAAGGAGGCGCCGCGCGCCCAGGGCCCCGAGGCCAGGGACGCGGTTACCGCCGTACTGGAAGCCGCGCACCCGGACCGGGCCGGACTCGAAGAACTCAGGCAGCCGCCGGCCCAGGCCTTGCGTACTTCCGCCGCGCTCCGCGGGCAGGAGCGGGCGCAAGCGGCACCGGTGAGCGGGTGACATCCGACGGGGAGCCGGTCACCCGTGAGGCGGTCGACGGGGCTCGCCGACCGCATCGGCGAGCCCGCGTCCCGCCCGCCCGCGACCCGGCCCGCCGCCCTCACCGCCATCCCGCGCGGCTACCAGCCGCGCGGGATGGCCCGGGGCTTGCCGAGATGTGCGGACGCGGCCTGGCGGCTGCCTCCCCGACGACATGGGCCTGCGCAAGACGATCACCCTGCCCGGCCTCCACCTGCACCGCCGGAGCTACCCGGCGAGCTCTGGGACTCCTGTCCACGGAACGGATACGCCAGCCGTTCTGCGGGCGCCTTCACCGCACTCGATGACCGGAGCGGCGTCGGGCTTTGCCCTGTTCTCTGTCGCTGACAGACCCACCTGGTGACCTGTCCCGGCCCGGGTGTCGGCGTACGGCACTTCGTGTCCAGCCGCGTACACCGAAACGTCCCCCGTGAAATCCCGCAGTGGCCGGCGGAACCGGGTGCCTGTTGACTCTCCCTTCGTGGGAGACCCAAGGGTGGAGCGCATGCACGTCGATGACAACACGTTCTGGAGTATCGGGCAGGTCGCCCGGAAGACCGGACTGTCGGTGAAGCTGATCCGGCACTGGTCGGACGCCGGGGTCGTTCACCCGGCACAGCGGACTTCGGCCGGCTACCGGCTGTACGGCACCGAGGCACTGGCCCGGCTGCAACTGGCGCAGACCCTGCGAGGACTGGGCCTGGGGCTGGCGACGATCCGGGACGTACTGGAGCGCGAGAACACCCTGTCAGAGGTGGCCGCGACGCACGTCGACGCGCTGGAGAAGCAGATCCGCACGCTGCGGACGCAGCAGGCCGTGCTGCGCTCCGTCATCCGCCGCGACACCACTGCCGAGGGGCTCACCACCATGACCGAGCTGGCGCGCATGTCCGCCGCCGAACGCCGTGCCATCATCCAGGACTTCGTCACCGACACCCTGGGGGAACTCGACGTACCCACCTACCGACGGGGCCTGTTGGCGGCCACCCCGGACCTGCCCGCCGATCCCACCGACGAGCAGGTCGACGCCTGGCTGGAGCTAGGCGAACTCGTCAGGAATCCGGTGCTGCGCGCCAGTGTGCGCCGTATGGCCCACTACGCTGCCGAACACCACCCGGGCGAGCACGACGACAGCGCGTTGCGGGACGCAGAGCAGGTGACAGACGACTGGCTGCGGCGAGTGGAGACGGCGACGGCGCAGGGAATTGCCCCGGACTCGCCGGCAGCCGATCCCGTCGTCACCGCCATCGTGGCGGCATGGATCCCCACGCAGGTGGCTCCGGACGAGAAGGAACTCGTCGACGACGCGCAGGCCAGAGCGCTACTCCTTGAGCAGCTCGACGTCGCCTCCGACACGCATGTGGAGCGGTACTGGCAGCTGCTGTGCATCATCAACGGCTGGCCCGTGCGGCCCAGCATGGCGGCAGCCGGCCGATGGCTGACGACAGCGCTGCGGGCGCATCCCGAACCCGGTGGGCGGGCCGCGCGACTCGCCGAGTTGTACGAAGGCGGGCAGGACGCGTGGGAACCGAACGGCGTGCTCCGTGCCTGTGATGACGTCCTGGACGCCGTCGGCGAACTCGTCTCCGCCGTGGAGCCGGGCCAGTTCGGCCGGCCAACGCCCTGCGCGGACTGGAACGTTCGCACCCTCCTCAACCACCTGGTCTGGGAGAACCTGCTGTGGGCCGGCCTGGCCAACGGAACTCCCCGTTCCGACTTCACCGCCGATCATCTCGGGGACGACCATGCCGCGGCATTCCGTACCGCATCCCAGGCCGCACGAACGGCCTTCAGCTGCCCGGGCATGCTTGAGCGTCGCTACGGGCCCGCTCCCGGGCGACGGCTCGTCGAGCAGCTGGTGATCGAGATGCTGGTCCACGGCTGGGACCTGGCCCGGGCCATCGGGCACCCCTACGACACCACGCAGCACGTCGCCGAGAGAGCCCTCCCCGTCGTACGCGAGATCTACGGCGATCTGCCCCGTACGGCAGCCGGTTCCTTCGCCCCGCCGCAGCCGGTCCCCGATGACGCCGGCCCGCTCGACCGTCTCGCCGCCTACCTGGGCCGTTCAGTCACGTGAACGGCCGGCGCGACCACGTTCCCGTGTATCCGGCTGAGTACGTCCGCATGTACGCCGACAGCCTGGGGACAGGACGCCGGCGATCACCCCCTCAGCGGCCCCGCACCGCCTCCACGCAACTCCCCCAGCAGCGCACCTCCTATGCTCCCGGTGGCACCGGTCACCAGGATCATCAGCGCGTTCTCCCGTCATCGGATGATCGACCCGAAGACACGCTGGAAACTCAACCGCACTTCAGGTCAAGGAGACTCCCCGGCCTTCCCCGCACGCCCCGGGTGCCATCGCAACGCGAGGACGCCCTCACCGACCAGCCGGTCCGGGAACGGACCGAACGGACCGGCATGCCGCCGAGGACGAACGGCAGGTGACCGGGACGGACGAACAGGGTGCCGCCGGTGGGACGGGGCGGGGGGAGCTGGTCCCACCGGCGGCTGCTCAGGAAGGCCTGCGGAAGGGTGTCCGCGTCAGCCTGTGTGCTGGGGCGTCAGAACGCGGGGATGGCCGCCGCCGCCCTGCTGTCGGCGTTCCGGGCCTTGTTGATGTTGCTCTGGAGGTTGCCGGTCAGCGGGAAGTTGGCGTCGCCCCACTTGGAGTTCCACAGCTGGTCGCGCGGGGTCTTGTCCATGTTCTCCATGGTGACCAGTGCCGGGCGGTCCCAGCCCCCGTCGCCCCAGGCCTCCGGCGTCTCGCCCCACTTGGCGAAGCGCATGGCGTGGGTGCTCGCGCCGTCCTTGTGGTAGACGATCTTGACGCGGTTGCCGTCCATCGGCACCTCGTTGATCGGGTGGGTGCTGTAGCCGCCGTGGCGGGAGGCGGACAGGAAGCCGGGCCGCTCGTCGCCCTCCTTCTGGAAGACGACGACGGACTCCCAGTCGTGGCGGTGGCCGAAGGCGTCGGCGCCGTTCAGCGTCTGGTCCTTCTCGAAGTAGAGACCGTAGACGTAGGCGCACCAGCCGTTCTTGCACCAGCCCTGCGAGTAGGTGTTGGCCTTGCCGAGGTGGTCGGTCCGGCAGCCGCCGGTGATCGACCCGCTGTTGTTGAGGCCGCCGTTGAGCTTTCCGCTCGCGTCGACGGCCGCCGCGGGGAAGCAGCTGTCCGAGTCGTAGTCGAACAACGGCATGTACTTGTCCTGGAAGGTGCTCGCGTTCCACGGCAGCGGCGTCAGGATGGCGGCGGACGCGCTCGTCGAGACGCCGACGGTCAGCGCGCCGGCACTGAGTGCGACCAGTGCCGCTCGGCCGAGACGGGAGGTTCTGCCGTGGTGCGTGGATGCCTTGAACATGGCGGGTGCTCTCCACTGGGTCGTGCCGGGAACACGGCTCGGTCGTGCCGTCGTCCGACGTGGCGGGACCGAGACTGACAGCCGAAAAGTTGACTGGCACCCCTTTCATCAGGCCGTTCAATTCCGTCGCCGGGAGTTCGTCTTCACCGCCCCGACCGTTTTCATCGTGAACAGGTACGGCGCGCGGCCCGTTTTCCCCTGTGATGTGACTGTGATGTGACTCCTGTGCTGTACGGGGATGGGGAGGGTGGAGCTCATGGGGCGTCCCGAGAGGCCTGTGGACCCGCAGGCCGGTCCGGTGCAGCGGTTCGCCCATGAGCTGCGGGAACTGCGGCGGACGGCGGGCGGGCCCTCGTACCGGCGGATGGCCGAGGCGGCCGGGTTCTCGGCGGCGACGCTGTCCGAGGCGGCGCGCGGGGAGCGGCTGCCGTCGCTCGCGGTGGTCCAGGGGTATGTGCGGGCGTGCGGGGGCGACCCGGGTGAGTGGGATCCGCGCTGGAAGGACGCCGAGGTGGAGACCGCGTCCGCCGCCCGTGACGAGGACGGGGCGGCCGTGGCGCCCTACCGGGGGCTGGCCCCCTTCGATTCGGACGACCGGGAGTTGTTCTTCGGGCGGGACGGACTGGTCGGCGAGCTTCTGCGGCTGGTGCGGGAGCACAGGTTCGCGGTGGTGTTCGGAGCGTCGGGGAGCGGGAAGTCGTCGCTGCTGCGGGCCGGGCTGATACCCCGCCTCCAGCAGGAGAGCGCCGGGCGGGGACAGAACTCCGGCCCGGGGCGGAATTCCGAGCCGGGCACCCCGGTCACGGCTGCCTCCCCCCGCTCCCCCGGCTCGCCGGACGCCCCGGACTCTTCTGTCGCGCCTGCCGTGGTGCGGGTGTTCACGCCCGGGGAGCGGCCCGCCGAAACGTACGGGCACCTGCTGGCCCCCAGGGAGGGGGAACCGGAGAGCTGGGTGGTGGTGGACCAGTTCGAGGAGGTCTTCACCCTGTGCCACGACCGCGCCGAGCGGACCCGGTTCGTCGACCTCCTGCTGACCGCCCGGGACCCGGACAGCCGGTTGCGTGTACTCGTGTCCGTGCGGGCCGACTTCTACGCCCGCTGCGCCGAGCAGGGGGAACTCGCGGACGCGCTCGGCGGGGCCGGGCTGCTGGTCGGGGCGATGACGGCGGACGAGCTGCGGGAGGCGGTGACCCGGCCTGCGGCGGCCGTCGGCCTGCTGGTCGAGCGGGAACTGACCACGCGGATCGTCGAGGAGGTCCTCGACCGGCCGGGCGCGCTGCCGATGCTCTCGCATGTACTGCTGGAGACCTGGCGCCGTCGCCGGGGCCGGCTTTTGACGCTGGCCGCCTACGAGGCGGCGGGCGGGGTGCGCGGGGCGATCGCGGCGAGCGCGGAGGAGGTGTACGGGCAGCTGACCCCCGCCCAGGCGCGCAGTGCCCGCCAGTTGCTGCTGCGGATGGTCGAACCGGGGCAGGGCGGCGCCGACACCCGGCGCCCGCTGACCCGGGCCGAACTGGCCGAGTCGGGCGACGGCCATGTGCCCGTGGTGGTGGAACGCCTGGCCCGGGCCCGGCTCCTCACCGCCGACGAGGACGGCGTCCAGTTCGCCCACGA
Source organism: Streptomyces sp. NPDC032822 (assembly GCF_055578825.1). Taxonomy (NCBI): domain Bacteria; kingdom Bacillati; phylum Actinomycetota; class Actinomycetes; order Kitasatosporales; family Streptomycetaceae; genus Streptomyces; species Streptomyces sp. NPDC032822. Next base: position 37,571 of record NZ_JBVIOL010000033.1, read on the forward strand.
GGCGCTGATCACCTGCTGGCCGAGGCTGCGCGACTGGATCGAGGAGGACCGGGAGTGGCTGCGTCACCACCGGCGGCTGGCCGAGGAGACCCGGCTCTGGCTGGAGCACGACCGCGACCCGGGTGCGCTGGTCCGGGGCAGCAGACTGGCCCGCGCCGAGGACCTGTTCGCCGGTGAACCGACCGGGGAACGGGGCCGGCTCACCCCGCCCGAACGGGAGTTCCTCGACGCGGCGCTCGCGGCCCGCGCGGCGCAGGCACGGGCCGCCGCCCGTGCCACCCGGCGCTCCCGTTGCCTCGTCGGCGCGCTGTCCGCCGTGGTGGTGATGGCGTTGATGGGCGGGCTGGCCGCCTGGCACCTGAGCGTCGACAACACCCGGCACCGCACCGACACCGCCGCGCGCCGGGTCGCCGACCTCGCCGACGCGATGCGGACGACCGATCCGCGCACCGCGACACTGCTGGGCCTCGCCGCCTGGCGCATCTCGCCGCTGCCGGAGGCCCGCCGGGCGCTGCTCGGCTCCCTCGCCCAGGTGGAACACGCCGTGTTCACCGACCCGGCGGCGGGCGACGGCCCCACGCGTTTCCTCGCCGACTCCGGCCGTACGCTGCTCAGCGTCGAGGGTCGTACCTGGCGGACCTGGGACGTGCCCGGGGGCCGCCGCACCGCCTCCGGCCCCCTCCCCGCCGGCGAAGTACTCGCCGCCGGCCCCGATGCCCGGGTCCTCGCGGTCGCCGACGCCGGCGGTATCCGCCTGTGGGACACGGCCACCGGCCGCTGGACCGGTGGCCCGCGCCCGCTCCCCCGCACCTCCGTCGTCGACATCGCCCAGGGCCATTACGTCGTGAGCGGCATCGAGGGCGACCGGGTGAGCCTGCGGTCCGTCACCGGCGGCGGCGTGCTGTTCAAGGGCCCGGTCGCGGGCGGCCCGGTGACTTCCGCCGTGAGCGCGGACGGCCGCCTGGTCGCCGTCTGCCCGGCGGGCGGGTCGCCGCAGGTCTGGGACATCGCCGGCCACCGCGTCCGTCCCGGCCCCTGGGAACGGACCCGCGGCCTGTGCGACGAGGCGGCAGCGACGGCCCTGGTGTTCGGCGCCGACGGCGGCCGGCTCGCCGCGCTCTCGGCGTCCGGCGTGACGGTATGGGACACGGCGTCCGCCCGCGAGGTCGCGCATCTCGACGAACCGGGTGCGAAGCGGGCCGCGTTCACCCCGGACGGCGCCTTCCTCGCGACCGCTGCCCGTGCGGAGATCCGGGTGTGGCGCCTGTCGGCCCCGGTGGCCCCCGTGTTCCGGCACCCCCTCAACAACCAGCACCTGTACGGCCTTTCCTGGGACCCCGCCCGCCGGACCGCCCTGCGCTACCTCGAAGGCGGCGCCGTGCACTGCCTGGAACTGGGCATGGCGGTCACACCGGCCTGGCACAAGGACCCGCTGACGGCGGTACGCGTGAGCCCAAACGCCCGTACGTACGCCACCGCCCAACTCGTCGCCGGCCGCTACCGTTTCGAACTGCGGGCCACCTCCGACGGCCGCCTCCTGCGCACGCTCCCCGCCCCGCCCCCGCCCGTGCCGGCCGACCCCGCCGACCCGGTGATCCCGGCACACACGGTGGCCCTGCTCGCGTTCAGCCCCGACGGCGGGGCGCTCTCGTACGGCGTCTCGGTGCCTGGCCGGGAGGCCTCGCCGCAACGCTTCACGGTCTGGGACGTGGCCCGTGACCGGCTCCGGGCGACCCTGGAACTCGCGCCGCCCGAGTACGCCGCCCCGGTGGCCGCCCTGGCGTTGGGACCGGACGGCGGCACCCTTTACGCGGCCCGCCTGCCGATCTCCGGCAGACCGGTCGACGAGGCGTGGAACACCCGAACCGGCAGCCGCGCGACCGTCCTCACCGGCCTGACCAGCACCCACCTGGCCGTCCACCCCGACGGCAGCCTCCTCGTCGGTGACAACCGCACCGCGGATCTCCGCGCGGGGAAGGTCACCGGCACGGGGCTCGTCCAGGGCGAACAGATCAGCGCCCTCGCCTTCGCAGCCGAAGGTTCACGCCTCGCGGCGGGCGACCTCACCGGACGGGTCGCCCTGTGGGACGGCGAGTTGAACGACCGCACGGGCATTCTGCGCAACGTCTTCCCCGCTCCCCTGGGCGCGATTCCGGAAGCTGTGAGCGCGCTGGCGGTCAGCCCGGACGGCGCGACCCTCGCCGTCGGGGGCACCACGGGCACACTTCAGCTCTGGGACATCGCCACCCAACAGCCCCTGGGCGGCCCGCTGACCACCCCGGGCGAGATGATCGACTCGCTCGCCTTCACCGCCGACAGCGCCACCCTGTACGCGAGCAGCGCCCATGTCCCCCTCCAGCGGTACGCGGTCGACCCCGAACGGGCGGCCACCCAGGTGTGCGCCCGGGCGGGCACAGGGGCGAACCTCTCGCGGGAGCAGTGGCGGACCTATGTGCCGGAAGTGGCGTACAGGAGGGTGTGCGTCCGAGCCCTGTAGGGCCTACAGGGCTCGGAGGTTCTACAGGGCCTGGAGGCCCCGGTGCCTGTAGTACCTGTCCGGGCAAAGGCCCAGGGGCAGGCCGCCGCGCGGCCCTTCACTCGACGGCCCTGCGCCCCACCCCCGCCGAACAGATCCCGGCGGAACAGCGGGCCCAAGATCACCGGAAGACCGACCCCGGTCACCCGGGCGGGCGCCATCGGGAGTGCCGGCACGTCGACGGGTGCGCCGGCCATCCGCACGGGGCCGGGGACCTCGTCTGCCCATCCTCATCGGCCGGCGTGCCTGTCCCGGTTCAGCACCCTGGACCGGCCGCCGGTATCAACGATACCGTTGATACCATGACGCATCCGAAGGCCATGAGTCTGCGCTTCCCCGACCCGGCCCAGCACGCCGCGATCGAAGCCGCCGCAAAGCAAGAGGGCGTCAGCCTGCAGGAATACATCCTCTCCGCCGCCTACGACCGCGCCACCGCCGTGGAAAACGCCTTCCTCGACGCCTTCCGTGCCTCGATGGCCCACAGCGCAGCCGCGTTCGCCGAGGAAAGCAGCACGGTCGATCCCAGTGCCCAGCAGCGCACAGCCGAGCTCCAGGCACGCCATGAGCTCGACGGACGGCAGCCAGGCCGGGGCCACGCCGCGTGAACCAGAACGCCCCCCTCCACCCGCTCGATGTGGCCTTCCTGCTCCATGCCGCCGAGCTCGTGCCGGGCGCCCCCCAGGTGGATGACTACGGCCCCCTGTATGCGGCCGTCGCCCGGGTCAACGCGCGCGCCCTGGACCACGACGTGTACGGCTCCCTTCACCTCAAAGCCGCAGCACTCCTCCACACACTGGTGCGGCTGCCCTGCCTGGAGCACTCCAACGAGCCCTTCGCCTGGCACGCAGCCGAGGCGTACCTGGCGCTCAACGGATGCCGGCTCACGTACACACCGAAGGAAGCAGTAGCCCTGGTCCGGGAAACAGCCTCCGCTACCGCCGGAGTCGGCCTCATCGGCCGTCAACTGCGCGCCTGGAGCACCTCCTGACCCACCGCCCGCAACAGCCCAACGGACGAAAGACGCCGCAGGCCAGCGCGCCACGGCCCACAGCATCGCCCCACGCCGTGCCGGGCCGGGTGCGGGCCATCCCGCCGGGCGAACCGGACGTAGCGACTTGGTGCTTGGACGCGCAGGGGTCCTGCCTGCTGCCAGGTGTCGATCAGAGCGGGCAAGAAGTGCTGCATCTCGGCCTTGATCTGCCGGATCATCGCGAAGTGGTCGATGAACCGTGGACGCTGGCCGAGGGCACGGCCGAGGGCGATCAGGTCGGCGCGAGCGCCGGCGCCGGTGAACTGATCCACGCTCCGGTGATCACCCGACAAAGGCGGTGCGGAGAATGTCGGGTGACCGGGCCCGGTGTCGACGCACGATGGCGGCATGGATGACACGACCTTGGTATCCCGTTTCCTTCGCGACGGCTTCGTGAAGCTGGAGGGTGCCGTCGCGCCGCGCGTGGCCGCGGACTGCGCGCGGCTGCTGTGGCGAGAGACGGGCTGCGACCCGGACGACCCCTCGACGTGGACGCAGCCCGTGCACTGGGTGGACGGCATGGCGCTGGGGCCGTTCGCCGCCGCACCCAACTCCCCGTCGCTGCAGCGCGCGTACGACCTCCTCGTCGGCGCGGGACGCTGGGAGCCCCGCTACTCGCTGGGCACGTTCCCGCTGCGCTTCCCGCACGAGGAGGAGCCGGACGACGCGGGCTGGCACATCGAGGGGAGCTATCTGCCGGAGGGCGAGAGCTGGTACTTCACCAATCTGCGCTCGCGGGGCCGAGCGCTGCTGATGCTGTTCCTGTTCAGCGAGGTCGGTGAACAGGACGCCCCGACCCGGATCCGGGTCGGCTCGCATCTCGATGTGCCGAAGGTGCTGGAGAAATACGGGGAGGACGGGGCGAGCGGGCTGACCCTCGCCCCCGATCTGGTGGCCGCGTCCGACCACCGGCCACTCGCCCTTGCCACCGGGTTCCCGGGCGACGTCTTCCTGTGCAATCCGTTCCTGGTGCACGCGGCACAGCCGCACCATGGGGTTCGGCCGCGCTTCATGGCGCAGCCACCGCTGATGCCGGCCGCACCGTACGAACTGGAGCGGGCTGACGGCGCGTACTCACCCGTGGAGATCGCGATTCGCCGGGGTCTGGGACAGCACACACCCGGTCCGGACGGAGAAGGCACCGACCACAGCGGCGGATAGCTGTGCTGCACGGCCACCGCCAGCAGGGCGGTGGTGAGGAAGGGAAGAGGAGCGGGCATGTTGGAGCGGCTGAACCAGGCCCTGGAGCACATCGAGCGCCAGTTGGACCAGAGCATCGACGTAGCCGAGCTGGCACGTATCGCGGCCACCTCGGAGCACCATCTGCGCCGGATGTTCTCCGCGCTCACGGGCATGCCGCTGCCGGAGTACATCCGGCGCCGCCGGCTCACCCTCGCAGGCGCCGAAGTGCTCGCGGGGCACGACACGCTGCTGGAGATCGCCGTGCGCTATGGCTACAGCTCCGGCGAGGCGTTCGCACGTGCGTTCCGTGCCATGCACGGCATCGGACCGGGCGAGGCCCGACGTACCGGCGCCGCACTCATCTCCCAGTCCCGGATGGCCTTCCGCCTCACCATCGAGGGCAGCAACCGCATGCGATACCGCATCGTGGACAAGACGGACTTCACCGTCGTCGGGCTCGCGACCCGGGTACCCCTGGTGCATGCCGGGCCGAACCAGGCGATCATCGACTTCGTCCGTGGGATCGATCCGCAGACCCTGGAGCGCCTGGAGAAGCTGTCGGACCAGGAGCCGCACGGCATCGTCGCGGTCTGCGACGACATGGACCCCAGCCGCGCCGAGGGCACTGAACTCGACTACCACCACGGCGTGATCACCTCCGCGGCCGCTCCGGAGGGCACGACCGCATTGGCCGTCCCGGCCGGCACCTGGGCGGTCTTCACCACCTCCGGGCCGGCTCCGCAGGCCATCCAGGAACTGTGGCGGGACGTGTTCACCGAGTGGTTCCCCTCGAACCCGTATCGCACCCGCACCGGGCCTGAGATCCTGCGCACCCGCCTGTCGCCGGAGAAGACCGAGGCCGACGCCGAATTGTGGCTCGCCGTGGAGCCTGAGCACGGCTGACCACGGCGGCAAACCCCCAGGGCAGGTGCGTGCGAGCGGTTCGGTCGGCCTTTCGCGCCAACCGAACCAGCCGGGCCCCGGCAAGATCAACCTCAGCGCGCTCTTTGGAGCGCTTCGACATGGTCCCCGCCTGGCGTCACACGATCGTTTGACGGCAGGCGGCCGACGCACCGAGTCCGAGAAGAGCGCTCGGGTCTCCGAGGGTGGCCCGGCCTTCAGGCCTGGGTGGAATCGGACTCCGGTCCGCCCCGGGTACGGCAGCCCACAGCCCGTGGCAGTCGCGCTTGGCCGGTCGGCGGTGCGGCCTTCACCGTGGCGCATGTCAGGTGGCGGCCCTCACCGAGTGGACTTCGGCGTGGGCGCCCTGAAGCTGATGGCGGGCGGCTGTCAGCGCCGCGTCGATGTCGCGCGTGCCGGTGGCGATGCACAGGGTGTAGGAGACATCGTCCAGGCGCTGGAGTACCTGGGCGTTGTCCTCCTTGCCGGGGTGGGCCCGCAGGGTTTCGTACTGTTTGAGCAAGTCGGCGAGGACGGTGGGGTGGACCATCATCATGAGAGCGTCTCCCTTTTACGAAGCTGGGGGTGTGACCTCGGGTCACGCGGGGTCCGAGGTGCAGGGGCGAGAAATCGCTGTCGCTGCGAGGGTGCGGCTGTCGGCACACGCATCGGGCAGAGGCGGGACGCCCGTCCCGGTGGCGCCGCGCCCTTGAGTCGATGCCGGCCCGCGTCATCTCGGGGGAGGAACTCCCGCACGCGGCACGTCAGAACAGGGCCGGGGCTCGTTGGGGCAATGACGGCGCGGGGGCAGGGCACAACCCGCCCGGGCCGGCTGCGGAGACACGGGTGCCTCACCGCTGCGCGGGGTGGCAAACGCGCGTGGTACTCATCGGCTCTCTCCTCTCGCCGCACTGCGGACAGACAGTCGCGAGAGGAACTCGGGGCAGCACGCACCGGGGACAGCCGCCTGTCGGCCGCTCTCGCGGGTGGGCCTGACATCCCAAGCACCTGCCGCGCTGTGTGCCCCGCGTCGTAGGACTCAAACCGGTCCGGGCCAGACCATGAGTTCTCCCCCGCTCAGGTGCCACGAGTCGCGGTCCGCCGCGCCGGCTGCGCCTGCCATCCGTGGTGCGCCCCGCGGTACGCCTGCGTTCTCGGCATCCGCCGCCCGGGGCGATCCGTGCGGGATCCGGCATCCACCAGACTCATTCGCATGGCCGCCGAGCATCCCGCCGGGTACCGCCCTTCGCGCGTGGCTGGGGGCTGACACCTGCTCGCCTGTCCCAGCGGGGCCCGGGTCTGCCGTGTGGATCACTGCGGCGGGGGCACCCGGAGCCTCAGCAAGGACGGCGCGCACCCCCTGCGCCTCCCTACAGGCGCCCGGCCCGCTGCCCGGGCGGCGTGCGGTGGTGGAGCGCGGAAACGGGGGCTGCCTCCCGTGAGGCTCGTGCCGGACAGAGGGCGGCTGGGGTCGCGTGCCTCGACGATCGGCTCGACACCCCCCGCTCACCACCCGGTACCGCCGCGCCGTGGCCCGCCGATCTACGACTGAGGAGCAACCCCGTGCCTGAGAACCCCACCGACAAGCACCCCCGCCCCGAATTCCCGCAGCAGGACCAGGACCACCCCGGGTGGACCGGCCCGATGGACCCGCCTCCCGACCATGGCGAAACCTCCTACGAAGGCAGCCGACTCCTCCACGACCGCAAGGCGATAGTGACCGGCGGCGACTCCGGCATCGGCCGGGCCGTGGCCCTCGCCTACGCCCGCGAAGGAGCCGACGTGCTGTTCACCTACCTGCCGCAGGAGGAGCAGGAGGCCACCGAGACCGCACGCCTTGTCGAGGACGCGGGCCGCAAGGCCGTCGCTGTGCCCTGCGACATCCGTGAGGAGGAGCAGTGCCGCCGCCTCGTGGAGCGCGCCCTCAACGAGTTCGGCCACATCGACATCCTCGTCAACAACGCCGCTTACCAGATGTCGCAACCCGACGGGATCGAAGCGATCTCGACAGAACAGTTCGACCGGGTGATGCGCACCAACCTGTACGGCATGTTCTGGCTCTGCAAGATGGCGTTGCCACACATTCCCGCAGGCGGTTCCATCATCAACACCACGTCCGTGCAGGCATACAAGCCGAGCCCGCATCTGCTCGACTACGCGATGACGAAGGGCGCGATCGTGACCTTCACCCAGGGGCTCGCGCAGATGCTGTCCTCGGCCGGCATTCGCGTCAACGCCGTGGCGCCCGGCCCGGTATGGACTCCGTTGATCCCGGCGACACTCCCGGACACGGCCGAGTTCGGCAAGCAATCACCGCTCGGGCGGCCCGCCCAGCCGGCCGAGATGGCGCCGGCCTTCGTCTTCCTCGCCTCACCCCAGGCGAGTTTCATCACCGCCGAGATCCTGAACGCCACGGGCGGCACTCCCCTGCCGTGAGGAAGGGGAGGAAACTGACTCGCTTGGTCCATCGCTCGGTCGCCGGGGAGGCCCAGCCCATTCGGCGCTCGCCCCGCAGGTGTTTCACCGGGGCCGGACCGGAGCGCGGCATCAGATGCAGTCCCTCAGAGATGCCGTCAACGACCAGGTCGCCGGCATCGGCGCGATGGTCGTGCGTGGCACCCCGCTCGACAGCCTCTACATCCTGGACGCCCTGCTGGACCTCGACGGCGGCGCGCCCGGAGACGGTGGCGAGCGACAACGCCCCCGCTCCGGCGTGGCCTTGGGCCTGGACAAGAGGATCGGCTTCCGCTTCTCTCCGCACTTCCGCGACCTCGTCGACCAGCGGTTGCGGCGCGCCTGCCTGCCCAGCGGCGAGGAGGCGGCCACCGGACGGGCCGCTGGAGGACGTGGCCTGCAACAAGGTCAACCTCAAGGAAATCGCCACGCATGGGCCGGACATGCTCCGCGGAGCCGGTTCGCTCATCACCAACCAGGTCCGGGCTTACGACCTGCTGCGGATCCTCGGCCGCGAAAGCCGTCCGGCCCCTGTGGGAGCAGCGTTCGCCGAGTACAGATCGACAAAACCACGCGCCTCCTCGCCATAGCCCCGCGCTTTCACGGGGCGAACTGTCCGCTTGAATCAAGAGATCAGAAGGTGTCCCTGCCCAACGGGAGCGAGGATGACCGGGTCTTCGATCTTGAGCGGTGCGTCTGCTCAGGGCCTTTGACGTTTCGTTACGCTCAGCGACGGCGGTTGGTGGCTGCTGTGGGGGCGGCAGGCGCGCCGGGAGTCCGGGGCGGCACCCGGCCACGGTTCCTTTCCGTGACTACGGGTGCAGCTTCTCGCCCTTCGCCAGCATCGCTACGTACTTTTCGATCCGGCGTGCCCGGGTCTCGGCCTTCTTGGCGTCGTGGATCCGGTACAGGATCGCGTAGCGGTTCTGCCGGTCCAGTGTCTCGAAGAACTCCGCCGCGGCCGGGTCGGCGGTCAGGGCCGCGGTGAGGTCGTCCGGGACTGTGGCGGTCTTCGCGCCGTCGTAGGCCGCTTCCCAGCGGCCGTCTGCCTTGGCGCGGTCGACCTCGGCCTGTCCCGGCGGATGCATCCGGCCCTGCTCGATCAGGGCGGCGACCTTGTCCCGGTTGACTTTGGACCACTTGCTGCGTGGCCTGCGTGGGGTGAACCGCTGGAGCCACCACTGGTCGTCGCACTTTGCCTTCTGGCCGTCGATCCAGCCGTAGCAGAGTGCCGCGTCGAGCGCCTGCGTGTAGTCGAGCGCGGTGATTCCGGGGCCCTTCTTGCGAAGCTTGAGCCAGATGCCGGGCGAGACGGCGTGGTTCTCGCCGAGCCATGCCTGGAATGCCTCGGCGGATTCGAATGCGACGGTCTCCAAGTCCTGAGTCACCCCAGCAGCGAACCACACCCGGCCGATCGTCATGAGGTATCCCGCGAAGGCCAGGCTTTCGGATGTTCTCACCATCGGGATGTTCTGGGTATCTTGTGTCGTGAGCGCCAACACCTGTGCTGCGGCGCGGGAACGGCTCCGCACCGAACGGCTACGCATCAATGGACGGAAGGAGTCGCAGATGGGCCGGTTGACCCGGGCGCAGCAGCAGGAGCGCACCCGCGCCGCTGTGCTGACCGCGGCGAAGGCCGAGTTCACCGAGCACGGATACGCCATGGCGAAGGTGGACCGGATCGCCGAGCGGGCCGAACTGACGCGTGGCGCCGTCTACTCGAACTTCCCGAGCAAACGCGCCCTCTATCTGGCGGTGTTGATCGACATGGTCGAGGGCGGCGTCGGCGCGGAGGACAGCGTCGGCGTCGAGTCCCCCCGCCCGCCGACTTCCCCCGCCCGGGCCTCCACCGCCGGGGCCCTCGGCGCCTTCGCCCGGATCCGGCTCGGACGACTGCCGCTGGCCGACCACACCCCCTCCATCGGCCGCGTGCGGCTGCGTGCCCTGGCCGAGGTGCTCGATGACGAACCGATGCGCGCCGCGTTCGGCCAAGTCACGTGCCTGGAGGCACTGTTGCTCGCACTCACGCTGGAGTCGCTGGACTCGCGCGGGTCCGTCGTCGCGCCGCCCGCGCGCCAGGTACGGCGGGCTCAACTCGTCCTGCGGCTGCTGGACGGCCCGGGCGCCTCGGCGGATCCGGCACTCGGATTCGGAGACCCCTTCGACATCGCGCAGGCCTGCGCGCACCTGGCCGGGCTTCCCCTCGCCGACACCTGGAACCCGCCGCACTTGCCCTACGTCCCGCCCGCGCAAGCCTGCCGCGACCCGTGGGACCCGCCGCAGGAGCTGCGGGACCTGCTCGACCCGCGTCCGGTCGGGTTCGCCGAGGACAGCGTGATCACGGTCCTCGGCACCCGCCGCCTCGAAGCCGCGGAAGAGGCCGTCCGCGCCGCACCGGCCGGTGACCAGGTCACCGTGGCCGTCACCACCGCCGCCCCCGCCGAGATCGGCCGCCTCGTCCGACTGAGAATCGGCGACTTCGCCCACAGCCTGGGGCGCGTGTTCGGCCCCGACGATCGGCCTGGCCTGCGTCTCGTCCTCGACGACCGCGGCCTGCTGGCGTCGGCCGTCGGCGTTCCCGACGCCGACGACACCACCGAGTACGCGGTCCGCGTTCAGAACGACACGATCGTCACCCGAGCCCAAGGACCAGGTGCCGCGTATGCCGCGGCCACGGCCACCGTCCACCGCACCACCGCAGACGTCTCCCACACCGAACCCGATGGGGCCGCGCCATGACCCAGCCCGTTTCGTCCAACGCCACCAGCACCGAGCTGCTGGTGCTCCACACCCTTCGCTGCATCGGCTTCTCGGGACTGTCCGCCGTGGCCGGAGCCACAGGACTGCCCGAATCCGACGTCGAGTCGGAGCTGATCGACCTCGCCGTCGCCGGGCTCGTCACACGCACCGCGGGCGACTTCGGCGGCTGGGGTCTCACGGACACCGGCCGCGCCGCCGACGCCGAGCGGATCGCCGACGAGGTCGCGGCGGCCGGTGTGCGGCCCGCGCTGTCCGCGACCTTCGACCGGTTCCTCGTCCTCAACCCCGAACTGCTCGACCTGTGCACGGCCTGGCAGACCCGCACCGTCGACGGCCGCATGACGATGAACAACCACAGCGACTCCTCGTACGACGCCCGGGTCCTCGACCGGTTCACGGAGTTCCACCAGCGTGCCGAGCCGCTGTGCGCGGAGCTGTCCGCGGCGCTGCTCCGGTTCCAGCGCTACCCTGTCCGGCTCGCCGACGCGCTCGCCCGCGCCAGGTCCGGCGCCATGGAGTATGTGACGGACAGCACCGCCTCGTATCACACCGTGTGGTTCCAGCTCCACGAGGACCTGCTGACCACCCTCGGCATCCCGCGCCACTGACCCGCGGTTCGCCGCCCCGTGGCACACCTCTCCCCCGCAGCCGAATCAGCAGAGGCGACGCAGAGATGACAACGCGATGACCTGGATCCACCCGCTCTCGGCAGAGGTCGAGGAGACCGTGGACGTCCTCGGCGGCAAGGCCCACGGGCTCATCGTGCTCCGGCGTCTGGGGCTGCCCGTGCCACCGGGGTTCGTCATCAGTACGGAGGCATGCCGCGCCTACCTCCTCACCGGGAAGGTGCCCGACGGCCTCGACATCGAACTGGCGGACGCTGTGCGCAACTTGGAGGCCGCAGCGCACCGTACGCTCGGCGGACCGGAGCGGCCGCTGGCCGTGTCGGTCCGCTCCGGCGGCCCCGTGTCGATGCCCGGCATGATGAGCACCGTCCTCAACCTCGGACTCACCTCCGAGGCGACCGTCGCGCTGGCCGAGGAGACGGGCGACCCGCGCTTCGCGCTGGACTCGCGGCTTCGCTTCCTGACCAGCTTCGCCTCGGAGGTCGTGGGCGTGGGCCGGCACAGCCTGGCGGACGCGGAGCAGATCCTGGCAGGCACGGAGCGGGCCATCGGCGGGCAGGACGACGACTTGAGCGGCTTGGAAACGGCGATCCGCGAGGTCGAGCGGCTGATCCGCGACCAGAGCGGCGAGTCCGTACCCGACGACGCGGCCCGGCAGTTGGAGCTGGCCGTGGAGGCGGTGTTCTCCTCGTGGGACACCCCGCGCGCCAAGACCTACCGCGCGCTGCACGACATCCCCGACGACCTCGGCACGGCGGTCACCGTCCAGGCGATGGTGTTCGGCAACCGCGACGAGCGCAGCGGTACGGGTGTCGCTTTCAGCCGCGATCCCAACACCGGCGAGCAGGTTCCGTTCGGAGAGGTGCTGTTCGGCCGGCAGGGCGACGACGTCGTCTCCGGCACCTCACTCACCGGCCCCCTGAGCGAGCTGGCCGACCGGGAACCCGCTGTGTGGGCAGGGCTGTTGGCGGCGCTGGACCGGCTGGAAGAGCATTACCGCGACGCGTGTTACGCCGAATTCACCTTCGAGGAAGACGATTTGTGGATCCTCCAGGTGCGCCCCGGGCGGTTCGTCGGGCGTGCCGCGGTCCGGGTCGCGGTGGATCTCGCCGAGGCGGGCACGATCGGGCGCGACGAGGCCCTGTTGCGCGTCTCGCCCCAGCAGCTCGCCCAGGTGCGGACCCCGCGGATCACGGAGATCGATCCGCGGGACGTCTTCACCCGAGGGGCCGGGGCTTCCCCCGGAGTCGCCGTCGGCCGGGTGGCCACCACCGCCGACAGCGCGGCGCGGCTGGCGGTCGGTGGACCGGTCGTCCTGCTGCGCCCCGAGACTTCGCCGCTCGACATGCACGGCCTGGCCGCCGCGACCGGAGTCGTCACCGCACGCGGCGGGCCGACCAGTCACGCGGCCGTGGTGGCGCGGGCGATGGGAAAGCCCGCCGTCGTGGGGGCCGCGGGCCTCACCGTCGACGCCGCCGCGGGCTGTGTCCGGGCGGGCGGGCGCGTCCTGCCCGAAGGCACACTCATCGCCCTCGACGGGACGAGCGGCGAGGTCGTCGTGGGCGAGCCCCACGTCGCCACGGACGCGACCGACCCTCACCTGCACCAGTTGCTCAGCTGGGCGGACGACGTCGCGGGCGGCTCCGGCGACGACCGTGACGAGACGGAACGCCTGGCCTCGGCGCAGGCCGTCTTGCGCGGTGCCGGTCAAGGGGCGCCCGGCCGCACCCACGGGCTCCGGTAAGGCAGGGGGCCTGGTGACTGGACGCTGGGCGACCGGGTGCCGGACGACTTGGTGCTGAGCGACTTGGTGCTGACAGCCCAGCGAGCGGCAGATCCTTCAACCTGCCCGCCGCCCGCTGACGTCAGCGTTTCCCCACGGCCCACCGGTACAGCGCCCGCTGTCGCCGGGTCAGGGAGCTCGGCTGATGCCGCGGACGGTCAGATGTGGCCTCCCAGGCGGACCCGCCCCTCCGGAAGTGCAGCGCGTGGCGGCGCAGGAAGGAGGCGCGGAGAACGGGCGGGCCCAATTTCGCCATCTCCGGGTTCTCTTCCGAACCGCCCCTGCTCGTCTCGGGGTATGTCGAGGGCTGGATCCCCGACGGGCCGATCACCATCGACGGCTGATCTCGTCCTCTACGGGGACGAGGACCGCCAGGTCGAACTTCTTCTCCCGGGGAGACTGGACGATCTCGACCCGGCGCCAGGAAGAGAGGAAGCGGGCGACCTCCTGGACCGGGCGGACGGTCGCCGACAGTCCGATACGCCGGGCCGGGCGGTGCAGCAGCACATCGAGCCGCTCCAGGGAAAGGGCCAAGTGCGCCCCTCGCCTGCTGCCCGCGACCGCGTGCACCTCGTCGATGATCACCTTCTCGACACGGCAGGAGTATCTCTTCAGGCCGTAGCCGTCCCTCTCGGGCCGTGAAAGATGGTGTCGGACTCGCGCAGCCAGGTCATGTCCATGCTGGCCTGCCAGAGTTACCTGGCGTTGTCACGGTCGCGGGAGAGAGATGCTGACGGTGCCTGCACTCCTCGGTCGATGTGGGTGCCGGTTGTGGTGGCCAGGGCGGGGTCGGTGATGAGCTTCGCGAGCGCGGCGCCGGATGCTGTGGAGGTGCCCTGCGTCCCGATCGGCTTGCCCATCACGGCGCCGAAGACTCTCGTCGCACCGCGCACGAAGGCGATCCCGGTGGGTGCGGCGAAGCCGGTGCCGGGCATGGCGCCGGGGTTGAAAGCGTTGACGGTGATGTGTCGGTCGGTCCGTGTGTCCTACCAGAGGGTGGACGGTCCCGCGACGACCCAGCCAGCGTCGGTCTGCTTGATCCAAAAGCCGAGTGACACCTCGATCACCTGGGCGCGGTAGGTGACCTCGGCGTAGAAATGACTGCCAGTGTGGCCCCAGTTGAAGTCCCCGAGATCGAGGTCGCGGAGCCAGGACAGGTCCCGCTCCCACGCATGGGCCGCAGGGCCGCAGCTCGCCTCCTCCGCATCGGCGCTCGCTCCGACCGAGCCGGCCCAGAGCGACTTGAGCACATGCCGGACTGACGAGTGATCGACGAGCTGTTCGGCCTCAGGGACCCTCCCCGCTCGGAGCAGGCTGAAGTAGCGGCGAACGACCGCTTCGACGTCGGTCTTGGCAGGGCGCTCCGTCCAGATCATCACCACGAGATCGTAGAGGTCCGGATGACTGAGCCTGAGCACGACAGGTGTCGTATGTGCACGACACCTGTCGCCGTCCGCGTCCGGCCTCCTGGCGCAGGTGCTCTTGGACCGGCCCTCGCGGGTCTCCGAGAAGCGGCGTTGTCGGTGGGCTCTGCCAGGGTGTGCGTCGTGGACGAACTGGTGGAGCATGTCGACGATCAAGATCGCGTACTGGGGGTGGTCAGCCGTCGGCAGGCCATCCGGGAGAGTTGGCTACATCGGGTCGCCGTGACGGTGTGCCGTGATGAGCGTGGCCGGATCCTCGTCCACCGACGGTCGGAGGAGCTGTCGCGCTTCCCCGGGCTCTATGAGGTCGAGGTCGGCGGCGCCGCGAATGTCGGCGAGTCCTACGAACGCGCCGCCGCGCGGGAACTGGCCGAAGAGCTGGGCATTCGCGCGCTGCCTCGCCTGCTGTTCACGTTCATCAACCGCAGCGGCTTGAGCCCTCACTGGCTCGGCGTGCACGAAGCCGTGGTGCCGGACGCCGTGGCCGCCGATCCCGATGAGGTCGCCTGGCATGGCTGGCTCACCGAGCCGGAGCTGCGGTCGGCCCTGCTGGAGTGGCGCTTCACCCCCGACAGCCACGAAGCCTTCAGCCGGTATCGCGCGTTCCGGACGGCGCAGTCCTGACCTTGCTCGCCTCGCGGGCTGGGACGCCTGCTTGGAGTCGTCGTCAACTTGCCTGCAATAGGAAGTCACGCAGATAGGCGCGATGGGGCACCTCAGGAGAAGAAGAGGCATACGGCTTGGTGATCATGGGGAGTGCGACGCTCTGTGATCACCGGGAGACCTGTGCCTGCCTTGCCGTCATGGCTGACCGAACCCTTGTGGGACCAATTCGCGGCGCTGCTTCCGCAGCGGCCCGTCCACGATCCAACCCACCCGCTGGGCCGCCACCGCACGCGGATCAGCGATCGGACCATCTTCGACAAGCCGCTGCAACTCCTCCTTTGCCAGTCTGGGAACTCAGGGCGTGCACAAAGTCGCGGCGGGGCGCCGCCCCGCGGTGAACGCGGCCGGCGGGACACCCATGAAGCGGCGGAACTCGGCCGTCATGTGGGACTGGTCGTAGTAGCCGGCCGTCGCGGCGATGTCCGCCCATCGGCCCGCATCGGCCGCGAGCACGGTGCGAACGCGGTCGATGCGTGCGAAGTGCTTGGGGGACAAGCCGGTGCCGTCGGTGAACAGGGCGTGCAGGCGGCGCTCACTGATGCGCAACCGGGCCGCGGTTGCGGTGACAGTGGTGCCGACCAGTAGACGCGCCGCCTCTTCGAGCCGCTCCGACGGCTCCGGGCGGTCGGCCAATGCTTTTTCGAGAGCGGTCACCGGGTCGACGGCGAGCTGGTCGACGTCCAGGCCCGGTAGTTCGCGGAGCGGCAGGGCACGGTCGGCGAGATCGTTCAGCGGACGGCCGAGCAGGGCTTGGGCACGCCCCGGCCGCATGCGAACCTGCACGCACGAGTGGCCGGGCGCGGCGACGTGATATGCGGCCCGGGTGCGGGGGCCCATGACGATCAGCTCGCGCTTGTCAGTGCGCAGGAGAAGTGTGGTGGCGTGATCGGGCACATCGACCACCGCCGAAGCACCCGCCGTAGCGACATCGATTCCGGCCACCCAACGCACAAGGGCAGGCGGCACGTTGAGAGAACTCACGCGGCCCACGATAGTGCCGAAAATTCCTATCACGCAGTGTGAGAGCCCTGTCATCGTCGGGCCATGATCCTTGTTACCGGTGCCACCGGCACCATCGGTAGTCATGTCGTGCGTCTGCTCACCGAGCGGGGCGTGCCGTTCCGGGCGATATCCCGCTGCGAGCGGCCCGGCGGGGTGCGGGCCGACTTCGACGACCCGGCGTCGCTGGCGCACGCGGTGGCCGACGTCGACACGGTCTTCCTGGTGACCGTGCCCCCCGTGCCGACCGCGGACCACGACATCGCCCTGGTGACGGCCGCGCGGGCGGCGGGCGTCCGTAAGATCGTCAAGTTGTCCGCGATCGGCAGCGGCGAGCGGTTCGACGGGGCGACCGTCGGCGCGTGGCATGTGGCCGCGGAGGAGGCGATCGAGGCCAGCGGGCTCGTGTGGACGATGCTTCGCCCGCCGAGCTTCGCCTCGAACTTCTTGTGGTACCGGGCGCTGATCCAGGCCGGAGAACCGATCCCGAACCTGGTCGGCGACTCCCGGCAGGCCATCGTCGACCCGAGGGACGTGGCTGCGGTCGCCGTCGCCGCCATGACCAGCGATGCACACGATGGGCAGCGGTACGACCTGACCGGGCCAGAGCTGCTGACGTTCGCAGATCAGGCGACGACCCTGGAGGGCGTGCTGGAACGGCCGGTCAAGATCGTCCACACGAATGCGCTCGACCAGTTGCCGGCCGGGATGGCCACTGGCATCGGCTGGGCGCGCACCGGCGGTGCGGCCTACATCACCGACCACGTGCCGCAGGTGCTCGGCCGGTCGGCGGGCACGTTCGAGCAGTGGGCACGCGACCACCGGCAGGCATTCGCGGCAATGCCGTAACCCACCGCTGCGGACGGCTGCCAGACTCTGTTAGCTCAAGGGACAGCGCCCGTTCTCCCTTGGTGCTGCGCTGGAGCTGGTGAGAAGTCGCGCAGATGGGTGTGTGGTCATGGTCGCCGGGTGGGGCGGTCGACCCAGCGGTGGGTGGTCCAGGCGCGGCGAGTGAGGTTACGCACGGTGATGACGGCATCCGTAAGGTCGAAGAAGGCATCGATGACATCGATCCGGCGTTCGTAGGCAACGTGCGAGTCGATGGAAGGCGTTCTGCCAGGCGTGGGTGCGCTCTACGTGCCAGCGCCCTGTGGCCTGGACGGGAGCTTCCTCGCCCTTGTGTGCGATCCGGTCTCGCAGCCCGTGTTCGTCGAGGGTGGTGCGGGTCTTGCCCGAGTCGTAGCCGGCGTCCAGGTGCACGGTGATGTCGTGGGGCAGCGGGCCCAGGCCGTCCAGAAGGTCCAAGGTCGGGGCGAGCAGCCGCGCGTCGTGGCAGTTCGCTCCGGCCAGGACGCGGCCCCGCGGGATGCCGTAGCCGTCTGTCATCCCCGAGCGTTTGAGGCCCTGTTTGTCCCGGTCGACCTTCGCCTCATCCAGTACGGATAACCACCTCAATACCGGTGCTCTCAGGCCCCCGGAACCGCGTCTGAGCGACGGCCCTCAAAGGAGCTCTCACTAGAGTGCGATCCATGGAACCCCGTTGGCTCTCCCCCGAGGAGCAGCGCGCCTGGCGCGCCTACCGCGACCTCAGCCTGGTGCTAGAGGACGCTCTCGACCAGCAACTGCGGCACAAGGCCGACCTCAGCCACCTGTACTACTCGGTGATGGTGTTCCTCTCGGAGGCCCCCGAGCGACGGCTGCGCATGACAGACCTCGCCGAACAGCTGAAGATCGCCCGGACACGGCTCTCCTACACCGTCAGCCGCATGGAGGAGCGCGGCTGGGTGCGCCGCGAGGACGCGCCGGGGGACGGACGGGCTCAGCTCGCCGTGCTGACGGACGAGGGGCTGACCGCCCTTGAGCAGGCCGCCCCCAGTCACGTCGCCACCGTCCGGGCTGCCGTCTTCGACCGGCTGACACCCGAGCAGGCGCGCGCCTTCGGTGAAGCGTGCGAGATCATCCTCAACGGCCTCACGGGCCCGGACCGCCCGGCCTTCCCCGCAGACCTCCCCTGGCGTCGCTGATCTCCTCCAGAGGCAGAGACAGAGGCAGAGGCAGCGCGCCGAACTCCATCCTTCCTGACTACCCTCCATGATCACCCAGACACTCACCGAGATTTCTTGCAGATTTGCAGCACCTGTCCTAGGGTGAAAGCAGTTAGTTGAAGCATCAAGCTTCCCCTTCTTGTCCCCACCACGAAGGAGTCGAGTGTGAAGTCCCACCGCAAGACATGGGCCGTCGCCGCCGCCCTGGGCGTACTTGCCGCGAGCGGTGCCACCATCGCCGCCGCCACCCCTTCTCCGGAACCCGCCCCCAAGCGCACGGGTGAAGAAGACCAGTTGCAGAAGCTGTACAAGGAGGCCGCGGCCGAGGGCGGCCGCCTGGTTGTCTACGCCGGCGGTGACAAGCCGGGCCAGGCGGACTACCTCAAGGACGCGTTCGTCAAGAAGTTCCCCAAGATGAAGGTCGACATCATTGTCGACTTCAGCAAGAACCACGATGCCCGAGTCGACAACCAGATCGCCGAGCACCACGTGGTGGCCGACGTCGTCCACCTCCAGACCGTCGACGACTTCCCGCGCTGGAAGAAGGAAGGAGTGCTGCAGAAGTACAAGCCGGCCGGCTGGAACAAGGTCTTCAACCAGATCAAGGACAAGGACGGCTACTACACCGGCCTGTTCTTCTTCGCCTTCTCCAACGTCACGGCCACCAAGCTCGGCGACGACGCGCCCGTCGAGGCCAAGGACTTCCTCAAGCCCGAGTTCAAGAACAAGCTCGTTTTCACCTACCCGAACGACGATGACGCCGTCCTCTACTACTTCAAACAGCTCACCGACAAGTACGGCTTCGACTACCTGAAGAAGCTGCTCGCCCAGCACCCGAAGTTCGTCCGCGGCACCCAGGACTCCGCCGACCTGGTCGGCTCCGACAACTACGTGGCGAGCTTCGGCACGAGTGGAGGCGTCCCGGGCGTCGCTGAGACCACCCTGCCGAAGAAGTCGCCGTGGGTCGCCTGGCCGCAGACCGGTGCCATCCTCAAGAACGCCCCGCACAAGGCCGCCGCCAAGCTCTACCTGAGCTGGCTGCTGTCCAAGGACGCCCAACGCGACTCCATAGGCACATGGAGCGCCCGCACCGACGTCGCCGCGCCGGCGGGCCGCAAGGGCATCTTCGACTACGAGAACATGAACCCGCTCGGTCTCGGCGAGTTCATGAGCAACCGCACCGCCCTCGACCGCTACAAGGCCCGTATCAATCTCTACGTCGGCGACGTGAAGGGCGTGAACCCCTCCGACCCGCAGAGCGTGCTCGGCCTGTACCCCGTCAACCAGGACGGCACCCAGGGCTGACGACCGTTCTCCACCCCCCTCTGCTCCCCACTAGGGCCTGTGTGAGGTCGTGATCATTCTCGGGTTCTGGTCCCGTGCGGGGACGGGACCTGGTAGGACGCTGGGTGTGACACGTACGCAACTC
>NZ_JBVIOL010000034.1:0-48442 GCF_055578825.1 Streptomyces sp. NPDC032822
GAGCCGACGTGCTCTTCGCCATGCTCCGCGACGGCACCTTCTACGAACCCCAGCCCGCCCCATCAGCTTGACGAAACCCATAGGGGCACCCCCCCGCGACGGCACGACCGGCCTACTCGGCCCTCACGTTGCCCGCATTCGCCCCGGCCCCGTGACCGGACACGACAGCCGCGCGCAGCCTGGTCGTTGACCAAGGGCGGCCTGGACCGGGGCAAGCGGTGTCCTCGGCAGCGTCCTCGGCCAGACCGACCAGAACAGGGCGGGCCAGGGCAGGACGCGGCCGTCGAGGAGCCGGCACGGCCGGCCGCGTGGAGCCGCCGAAAGGTCCCGGCATCGGACTACGGCACGCGGTCGGTGCCGCCGCCGGGGGCGGCGTGGGCCAGCCCCGTCCGGTAGGCGATGACGACGAGTTGGGCCCGGTCGCGAGCCTCCAGCTTCGTCATGGCGCGCTGCACGTGGGCGCGGACGGTGAAGGGGCTGAGGAACATCCGCTCGGCGATCTCCTGGTTGGACAGACCGGTCGCGACCAGGGCCACCATCTCGCGTTCGCGCGGGGTGAGCAGGGCGAGTTGTTCGGGGTGGTGCGGCGGGGCGTCGTCCGGTGTGGCCAGGAAACGGGCGACCAGGGAGCGGGTCGCCGCGGGGGACAGAAGAGTGTCGCCGTCGGCGATCGTCCGCACGGCGTCCAGCAGGTCCTCGGCCCCGATGCCCTTGCCGATGAAGCCGCCGGCGCCCGCGCGCAAGGCCTGGGCTACGTACTCGTCGGTCTCGTACGTGGTGAGGATCAGGATGCGGCTGGCACGCAGTTCCGGGTCCGCGCAGATCTGCGACGTGGCGGTGAGACCGTCCACCTCGGGCATACGGATGTCCATGACCACCACGTCCGGGCGCAGTTCCCGGGTGAGTCTCACCGCCTCCCTGCCGTCGGCCGCCTCGCCGACCACGGTGATGTCGTCGGCGCTGTCGAGCAGCAGCCGGAAGGCGCCACGCAGCAGTGCCTGATCGTCGGCGAGCAGCACCCGGAGCGTCACGGCGTATCCCCCGCCTCTTTGCCCGTCCGTCCGTCGTCCGTCGCTCCGTCGGCCATTCGCCCCTCGATGGTGGTCGCTCCGTCCGTCGTCCGCGTCGTGTCCTTGCCGGGCGGGAGGGGCAGTTGGGCGGAGACGAGGAAGCCGCCCTCCGGGCGCCTGCCCGCGGAGAGGTGTCCCCCGACCGCGGTGGCACGTTCGCGCATCCCGATCAGACCGTAACCGGGCGGATGGTCCGGCAGCGTGGATTCGCTCGGTCCCGTGGACGCACCCCGAGCCGTGGACGCACCGCGCCCGGTGGACGCGGTGGGCCCCGTACGGGAGCCCCCTCCGTCGTCGGCGACGGTGACGGTCACCCACTCGCGGCTCCAGACGAGTCGCACCCGGGCGCTGCCGGTACCGGCGTGCTTGGTCACATTGGTCAGGGCCTCCTGGACGATGCGGTAGACGGTGAGGTCCACCCCCGGCGGCAGCGGCCGGGCCGTGCCCTCCTGACGCACCGACACCTCCAGACCCGCGCGGCGGAAGGATTCGAGGAGCGTGGGAAGCCGGGACAGCCCCGGTGCCGGCTCGGCGGGCGCGGGCGCGTCCCCGGACTGGCGCAACAGACCGACCGTGGCCCGTAGTTCGTCGAGCGCGTGGCCGGTGGTCTCGACGAGTTCCCTGAGGCTCTTGCGGGTCTGTTCCGGGCGGACGTCGAAGAGGTGGGCGGCGACCGTCGCCTGTGCGTTGGCCAGGGTGATCTGATGGGCCACCAGGTCGTGCAGTTCCCGGGCGATGCGCACCCGTTCCTCGGCCACTCTCCGGCGCGCCTCGCTGTCCCGGTCCTGCTCGGCCTGCCGGGCCCGCTCCTCCACGGCCGCCAGGTAGGCCCGCCGGTTCTGCGCCGAGTGGCCGAGCACGCCGGCCACCAGCGGGAACGCCGCCACCGCTCCGATCCTGCTGGCGTCCTGCCACGAGTTGGTCCCGAACGGGAGGGTCGAGGCACTCAGCAGCACCGCGGAGGCGAGCACCACCGTGGCCGCCACGCGCCGTTCCCTGCGCACGGCGAGCGAGTAGGCGGTGATCACGGCGGGTGCCACGACGAGCGGGCTCAGCAGGAGACCCGACGGCGCGACCAGCATGCCGCACACGGTGGTGGCCGCCATGGCGGCCAGCGGTGTCCTGTGCCGCGCCGGCAGCACGGCACAGGACACCACGGCGATGAGACAGGCGGCGGCGGACGGCGGAGACAGCGGCTTGTCGTCGGCCCGCACCACGCCGCCGAGCAGACAGAGCGCGAACGCGGTCGCCGTGATCGCGCCCTCCCGCCACCACCTGCCGCGCGGTCGCGGCCCGCCGCCGTCCGGGTCTGTCATGGCCGACCGTGCCGGCCGACGGGGAGCAGCGGCACCTCCGTGTCCGGCCCGGTCACGGAGGCGGGGACCTGCCGGCTCAGTGCCTCACCCTCGATATCCACATTCGGCAGCACGCGGTTCAGGATACGAGGCAGCCACCAGGCCCGGTGACCGAGCAGTGCCAGGACCGCGGGTGCGATCGCCATCCGGACCACGAAGGCGTCGAAGGCGACGGCGGAGGCCAGGCCGACGCCCATCGTCTGGATGGTCGGGCTGTTCAGTCCGATGAATCCGGCGAACACGCTGATCATGATGATCGCCGCCGCGGCCACCACACGTCCGCTGTGCCGGAACCCGTGGACGATCGACTCGCCGGGGGACGCGCCGTGGACGTAGGCCTCCCGCATCCGGGTGAGGAGGAAGACCTCGTAGTCCATGGCGAGGCCGAACACGATGCCGATGACGAGAATCGGCATCAGCGACATGACCGGTCCGGTCTGCTCGATGCCGATCAGGTCCGCCGCCCAGCCCCACTGGAAGACGGCGACGAGGACGCCGAAGGCGGCACCCACCGACAGCAGGAAGCCCAGCGCGGCCTTGACCGGAACCAGGACCGAGCGGAAGACCAGTGTCAGCAGGAGCACCGCCAGGCCGATGACGACGGTCAGATAGGGGATGAGGGCGTCGGACATGGCTTCGGAGATGTCGATGTTCAGCGCGGTGGTGCCGGTCACCGCGACGACGGCGCCCGTGTCGGCCTCGACGCCGGAGACCGCGTCCCGGATCGCGTGCACCAGGTCCTTGGTCTCGCCGCTGTTCGGGGCGGTCCGCGGGACGGCGGTGAGGACGGCCGTGTCCTTGGTCCGGCTGAGCACCGGATCACCGACCGACGCGACCCCGTCCACCGCCCGTACGGTCCTGACGACCAGGTCCGTGGTGGCCCGGGTGTCCGCGTCCGCGGACGCGGCGGTGTCCACGACCACGGTCAGCGGACCGTTGAAGCCGGGGCCGAAGCCTTCCGACAACAGGTCGTAGGCGCGGCGCTGGGTGGTCTCCACCGGCTTGGACTCGTCTCCGGGCAACCCGAGTTCGAGGCTCAGGGCCGGCAGGGCGACGGCGCCGAGACCGAGGACGGCGGTCACCAGTACGGCCACCGGCCGGCGCAGCACGAACCGTGCCCAGCGGGTGCCGAGCCCCGGCCGGCCAGCCGCGACGGGCACCGGGTGCGGGCGCTCGTTTCCCCGCCGGGTGGCCTTGCGGGCGGCGCGGGACAGGATCCGCCGGCCGAAGAAGCCGAACAGCGCGGGGAGCAGGGTCAGTGCGACGAGTACGGCGAGGGCCACGGCGCCCGCCCCGCCCATGCCCATCCTGGTGAGTTCGGGGATTCCGACGACCCCCAGCCCGACCAGGGCGATGAAGACGGTCGCGCCGGCGAAGACGACGGCCGATCCGGCCGTGCCCACCGCCCGGCCCGCGGCCTCCTCCGGCTCGTGGCCCTGGGCGCGCTCGTCGCGGAAGCGGGAGGTGATGAAGAGTGCGTAGTCGATGCCGACCGCCAGCCCCAGCATCAGCGCCAGGATGGCGACGGTGGACGTCAGGCCCAGCGGGGCGGCCAGTGCGGAGATCAGGCCGAAGGAGATGGCCACGCCCAGGAAGGCGCTCGTCAGCGACAGTCCGGCCGCGACCAGCGACCCGAGGGTGAGGACCAGCACCACCGCCGCCACCACCACGCCGATGATCTCCGTCGTACCGCCCGGTTCCACTTCCGCGTCCAGGGCCGAGCCGCCGATCTCCACGGTGAGCCCCGTGTCCCGGGCCTGGTTCGCGGCGTCCTCCAGGGCGTTCTTCGTCGGCTCGGTCAGGTCGACGGCGTCCGCGGTGTAGGTGATCGTGGAGTAGGCGATGGTGCCGTCCTCGCTGACAGCGCCGGTCGCGTAGGGGTCGGTGGTCGACGCGACCTGTTCGCCCCCGTCGAGTGAGCGGAGCGTGTCCTGGACGGCCGCCCTGTTCTCGCCGGCCGTCACCCGCCGGCCGTCCGGGGCCCGGAACACCAAACGGGCCTCGGCACCCTGGGAGTTGCTCTGCGGGAACCGCTCGTCCAGCAGGTCGAACGCCTGCTGCGACTCGGTGCCGGGCATGGACAGGTCCTCCTCCTGCGCCTCCGGCGCCACGGCGGCGGCGATCCCGAGCAGTACCAGGGCAGCCAGCCACACGGCGCTCACGAGCCGGCGACGCCGGAAGGCCCACCGTCCGACCCGGTAGAGAAATGTCGTCACCTGTTGATCACTCCAGACAGTGCGAGGGGTGGGGAATGCGCGGGATTCGCGCGCCTTCCACAGTTCCGTCCGGCGCGCGGCCGGGCATCGTCCGCCGTCGCCGTCTTCGTCTGGTGCATCCGGACCGCCCGCTCGGGTGTCCTGGTGCTCTCGCACCAGGCCGGGCTTCGCTGCGACAGGTCACCCGCCGCCGTCGCCCCGCGGGCGCCGTCCTAGGGTGCGGGCATGACCTCGCACACCTACCTCTCCGAACTGTTCGCGCTGGACGGCCGGGTCGCCGTGGTGACCGGCGGCAGCTCCGGCATCGGCCGGGCCATCACCGGCGCTCTCGCGCGGGCCGGCGCGAGCGTGGTGGTCGTGGCGCGCAAGGAGGAGGAACTGGTCGCCACCGTCGCGGAGTTGGCGGCGGACGGCTGCCGGGCGGCCTGGGTGAGCGCCGACCTGGGCACCCGCGACGGCGTCCACGCGGCGGCGGAGCAGCTCGTCGAGGTGTTCGGCGAGCCCGACATCCTCGTCAACAGTGCCGGGATCAACCTGCGGCCGCCGATGGGCGAACTGAGCGAGGAGGTCTGGGACACCACGATGGCGCTGAACCTGGAGGCCCCCTATCTGCTGGGCCGCCGGTTCGGGCCCGGCATGGCCGAGCGGGGCTTCGGGCGGATCATCCACATCACCTCCCAGCAGGCGCACCGGGCGTTCGTCCAGAGCGGCGCCTACGGCGTCTCCAAGGGGGCGCTGGAGTCGCTGGCCCGTTCGCAGGCCGAGGCCTGGTCGCCGTACGGCGTCACCTGCAACACCCTGGTGCCCGGCTTCGTCATGACCCCGCTCAACACCCGGCTGTCGTCCGACCCCCAGAAGGTGGCGGCGCTCGCCGCGCGCACCATGGTCGGGCGCAACGGTCTGGCCGAGGACTTCGCGGGAGCGGCCGTGTTCCTGGCCGGCCGCGGCTCCGCCTACGTCACCGGGCAGTCGATCTTCGTCGACGGCGGCTTCTCCGTCCACTGAGGCCACCGCCGCCGGTTCCCGAAATCGGTCCAGCACCGCGCGATTGGCCTTGGTGAGGGGATCGGCCGAGCCTCTAGCGTCGGGGCATGCGTATCCGAATCGTCGACGCCTTCGCCGACCGCCCCTTCACCGGCAACCCGGCCGGAGTCCTGCTCCTCGACGCCTTCCCGAACGACGAGTGGCTGCAGAACGTCGCCCTGGAGGTGAACCACGCCGAGACGGCGTTCGCCCACCGGCTGCCGGAGGGCGGTGAGGCCGACTGGGCGCTGCGCTGGTTCACGCCCGCCGCCGAGGTCGACCTGTGCGGTCACGCCACGCTCGCCACGGCACACGTCCTGCACACCACGGGCGCCCACCAGGGCCCGGTGCGGTTCGCCACCCGCAGTGGGGTGCTGATCGCGACGCCCCGTGAGGACGGCTCGGTCACCCTGGACTTCCCGACCGCGCCGCTCACTCCGGTCGAGCTGCCGGAGGGGGTCGCCGAGGCCCTCGGCGCCGAGCCGCTCGCCGCCGTCGACACCGGCCCGGGCATCGGGGACCTGCTCGTCGAACTCGCCGACGAGAAGTCGGTGCACGCCCTCGCCCCCGACCACAAGGCCCTTGTCGCGCACTCCGAGCGCGGCATCATCGCCACCGCCCGCGCCGAGGACCCCACCCGCGGCTACGACTTCGTCTCCCGCTGCTTCTTCCCGCGCATCGGCATCGACGAGGACCCGGTCACGGGCAGCGCCCACACCGCGCTGGCCCCCTACTGGTCCGAGCGCCTCGGCCGCCCCGACCTCACCGGCCTCCAGGCCTCTCCGCGCTCCGGCCGGGTCCGCACCGAACTGCGCGGCGACCGCACGCTGTTGAGCGGCCGCGCGGTCACGGTCATCGAGGGCGAGCTGCTCGTCCCCTGACCGACGCGGGGAACACCCCGGACGGACGCAGGAGTTGGACTGTCGGACGAAGGGGGCCTACGAGACCGTCGTACGCCCCCTGGTGCGGCCGTCACGCCGTCGGCAGCCACCCCACCTTGCCCGCCAGCAGGGCGTAGCCCACGAACGCCCCGATGTCGAGCAGGGAATGCGCCACCACCAGGGGGCCCACCCGGCCCCACCGGCGGTAGAGGTACACGAACACCACGCCCATCACCATGTTGCCGATGAAGCCGCCGATGCCCTGGTAGAGGTGGTACGAGCCGCGCAGTACGGAACTGGCCACCAGCGCGGCGGCGGGTGTCCAGCCCAACTGGCCCAGGCGGCGCAGCAGATAGCCGACCACGATGACCTCTTCGAGGATCGCGTTCTGCATCGCGGACAGGATGAGCACCGGGTACTTCCACCAGACGTCGGGGAGCGCCTCGGGCACCACCGTGAGGTTGAAGCCGACGCCGCGCGCTGCCAGGTAGAAGGCGATTCCGGTGCTGCCGATGACCGCCGCGACCCCGGCGCCGCGACCGAGGTCCGGCCAGGGCCGGGTGCGGTCGAAGCCGAGGGTGCGCAGCCCCTTCCCCTCCCGCAGCAGGAAGTGCGCGACGAGCGCGACCGGGACGAGCGCCGTGGTGATCCCGAACAGCTGCCAGGCGAGGTCGAGCCAGGGGCGGCCGGGCGCGGCCGATGCGTTGAGGGTCGCGGCCTGGTCCTTGAGACCCCCCGGCCTGGTGACCGATCCGACAAAGCTGATCAGGGCGGACACACCACTCGCACCGAGCGAAAGCCCCAGAACGAGCAGGGTCTCGTCCCGGAGAATTCGTCGCGAGGACCGCTCCTCAGGAAAAGAATCGGCCACCGAGCCCGCCTCCGCCTGCACGCTTGCCTCCAGTTGGGTATTCCCGCCTCACGCCTACCGCCGCCCCGCTAGGGTCTCGAATGAACGTACGAAGATCGTGCGTGACAGGCCGTTGGGGCGGGGAGGGGCACCGGGTCATGGGACGTCACAGCTTGCCCGATCAGTATGGGGCGGGCGGCAGCGACCCCCGTCCACGCGCGCGCCTCCGCACGATCGCCCTGGCCACGGCCCTCGTCCTGACCGTCGCCGGCGGGGCGGCGGGCGCCGTCCGCAGCGGGCTGCTCTCCTTCGGCTCGTCCTGCCAGGAGGACCCGGTACGGCTGAAACTGGCCGCCTCCCCCGACCTGGCGCCGGCCCTCACCGCCGCGGCGAAGCGGGCCCGCGACGACGACCTGGTCTCCGACGGCCGCTGCGTCGCCGTCTCGGTGACCGCGCGCGACGCGTACAAGGTCACGGACACCCTGCTGGCCGGCGAGAAGACCGATGCGCAGGTGTGGGTCCCGGACTCGGACCTGTGGGTGCAGCGGCTCAAGGTGGACAGCGGAGCCTCGAAGGTGTCCCCCGTGGGCACGGTCGCCTCCACCCCGGTGGGCGTGGCGATGGTGCCGGCGGCGGCGAAGTCGCTGGGGTGGCCGAAGAAGACGTACGGCTGGTTCGAACTCGCCGGCGCCACCCTGCGGGACGACTCGCTCAGGCTCGGCGCGGCCGACCCCGCGCGCAGTGCGGCCGGGCTGCTCGCGCTCACCCGGCTGAGCACCGGCGCGGGGGCGGCCGAGGGCGGGCAGACACAGGCCGCGGCGATGATGAAGGCACTGTCGCAGCGCGCCTCCGACAGCGACGGCCAGGTCGTGGACACGCTGCCGCGCGACGCGTCGGGCACCGAGCAGGGCAACCCGAAGCGCAACCAGGCGCTGGTCCTCACCGAGCAGGCCGCCTTCGCGTACAACGCGTCCGCCGACAGCGGCGGCGGCCTGGACTTCTTCTATCCCGCGGACGGCTCCCCGCGGCTCGACTACCCCTACACGCTGGTCGACCAGGGGCTGACGACCGATCAGAGCCGGGCCGCGATCCGGTTCATGACCTATCTGCGCCGGCCCGACCAGGTGCGGCTGCTGACCCGGCACGGCTTCCGGACCTCGGCGGACGAGGTGTCGAAGGAACTGGTCGCGGGCGCCGGTGGCAGTGCTCCCCAGCCGTACGCGGGGCCCGCCGTCGAGCCGCCCGGCGAGGCCGCGCTCCAGGAGGCGCTGGGCACCTGGACCATCACGGTGCAGAGCGCGCGGCTGACCACGGTGGTGGACGCCTCCTCCTCCATGTCGGAGACCGTGCCGGGCACCGACCGGTCACGGATGGACGTCACCAAGGCGTCGCTGCTGCAGGCCCTCGCCACGTTCACGCCCGAGGACGAGATCGGGCTGTGGGTCTTCTCCACGAAGCTGGACGGCGGCAGGGACTACCGCGTGCTCGTGCCGACCGCGCGGCTCGGCGACCGGGCGGGCACCGGCACCCAACGGGACCGGCTCTCGGCGGCGTTCGGCGACCTGGCGCCGGTCCCGAACGGGGCCACGGGGCTGTACGACACCACCCTCGCCGCGTACCGGGCGGCCACCTCCTCCTATGTCAAGGGGAAGTTCAACGCGCTGGTGGTGATGACCGACGGCGTGAACCAGGACCCCGGCAGCATCTCCCGCTCCGCCCTTGTCGGGCAGTTGGAGCGGCTCACCAACCCCGAACGCCCGGTCCCGCTCATCATGATCGCGGTCGGCCCGGACGCCGACCGTGCGGAGGCCCAGCAGATCGCCGAGGCCACCGGTGGCTCCGGCCAGGAGGTCAGCGACCCCTCCCAGATCCACGCGGTGATCCTGAAGGCGATCGTCGCGGCGGGCGTGGAGGCTACCGGCTGAGGGTCCCGGCCGCGCTCACCCCAGTGACACCGGCTCCGGCAGCCCCACCGGCCAGGTGTGCACCGGCTCGCCCTCATGCATCAGCTCGCGGTACCGCCGGGTCGTCGCGGCGAGCGCGGCCTCCCTCGACAGGCCCGCCTCCAGGGCCCGGTGGAAGGTGGCGGCCTGCCAGGACGCCCCGTTGACCCGGCGTCGGCAGCGTTCCTCGATGACGCCGAGGTACCGGTCCCGGTCGGCGGGCTCGACACCCCACGCGTCGAGGCCGGCCGCGGCCAGCGGCAGCAGTTCGTCGCGTACGAGGCTGACCGCGTCGACCTCGGTGGTGCCGCCGTACCGGCCGCGCCGGGGCCAGGTGAGACGGGCGTCGATGCCGTACCGGCACGCGGCGTCGAAGTTGGCGGCGGCGGCCTCGAAGGGCAGCCTGCTCCACACCGGCCGCGACTCCTCGGCCAGGGCGCGTACGACGCCGTAGAAGAAGGCCGCGTTGGCGATGACGTCGGTGATGGTGGGGCCGGC
The DNA here is from genome assembly GCF_055578825.1 of Streptomyces sp. NPDC032822. Lineage (NCBI taxonomy): Bacteria > Bacillati > Actinomycetota > Actinomycetes > Kitasatosporales > Streptomycetaceae > Streptomyces > Streptomyces sp. NPDC032822. The sequence continues at coordinate 9,837 of NZ_JBVIOL010000034.1, forward strand.
GGGCAGGACCCGGTTCTCGACGCGCAGGTGCGGGACGCCGTCGGCGATGCCGTAGACCGGGCGGTTCCAGCGATAGACGGTGCCGTTGTGCAGGACGAGTTCGGAGAGCTTGGGGATGCCGCCCTCGTCGAGGACCCGCAACGGATCCTCGTCGTCGCAGATGGGCAGCAGAGGCGGGTAGTAGCGCAGGTTCTCCTCGAAGAGGTCGTACGCGCAGGAGATCCACCGTTCTCCGAACCAGGTGCGCGGACGCACTCCCTGGGCCTGGAGTTCGGGCGGGCGGGTGTCGGTGGACTGCTGGAACAGCGGCGGCCGGGACTCGCGCCACAGCTCACGCCCGAACAGGAAGGGCGAGTTGGCGCCGACGGCGATCTGCGCGGCGGCGACGGCCTGTGCGGCGTTCCAGACGTCGGCGAAGCGGCCCGGGGTGACCTGGAGGTGCAGTTGCACCGAGGTGCAGGCGGCTTCGGGCACGATCGACTTCGAGGTGCAGCTCAGCCGCTCCACGCCGTCGATGTCGAGCACGAACTCCTCGCCGCGGGCGGCCACGATCTGGTCGTTGAGCAGGGTGTAGCGGTCGACGTCGGAGAGGTTGGAGGAGACCAGGTCGTCCCGGTCGAGGGTCGGCAGAATGCCGATCATCACGATTCCGGCGTCGAGCTCACCCGCTTTTCTGTCCGCGTATGCCAGCGAGGTGCGGAGTTCCTCGTCGAGCCGGTCGAATACCCGCCCACCCAATCGGTGTGGGGCTATGTTGACTTCCAGGTTGAACATGGCGAGTTCTGTTTGGAAGTCTCGGCTTGCGATGCGCTCCAGCACTTGCGCATTCAGCATTCTGGGCATGCCGTCGGAGCCCGTCAGATTCAGCTCGATCTCCAGCCCCATGAGGTTCTGTGGGCGGTCGAACCTCTTCTCGGCCAGGAGTCGCTCCAGCCCCGTCAGGTTCCGGCGGAGCTTCTCGCGATAGCGCTGGCGATCGGACAAGTCGAACTGACCTGCCACGACCTTCTCCCCCATCGAAGCGTCCCTCCTCGCGTGGGCGGACCGAGGAACGGCCGCCGGTGTCCCGGGTCAGGGGGGATGATGCCCAGCCGGGACGATCGATAACGTCCCGGACCGGCCCTGCGCCCGCTACTCTGTCGGATGTGACCGGTGGCACATTCACCGGGCATGGTGCACTGTGCGGATTCGAGTGCCCTGAGAAACTCGTGAAAAACGCCGACGAGAATGGGCCGTCCGCCCTTCGGTTGTTTTCCGAGGTCATGACGGCGCGGCCGACCTGGAATCGGGATGATTCCCACGAATCGTCGACCGGATGAGCCCTTGCTCTCCTCACCGAAAGCGGCTAGACGAAACATCGTCTGAACAAGTGTCGTATAAACTCCGCGAACAAGGCAGAAGGCTGGCGCCCACGACCCTCGGTCATGCCGTCAGGTGACGTACGGCGACCTCGCGCGCTTCCTGGTTACCGGACCACGGCCCCCGCCTCTCTGACCACGTGAGCTGACAGCGCCGTCCGCCCAGCCCGCCCTCGCGCCACCGTGCCTGTCGAATGAGAGGCGACCCACCATGCCGCTGCATGTCCCCCCGGCTCCCGCGCCCGCACTGCGTTCCGTCTTGACCGCACTCGGTTCCCCGACCGCGGTCCGCGAGGCCCGAACCCCCTCCCTGCTGCACGCCAAAGGCCCCACCACACCGGAAGCCCCCCTGCCGGTACACGTCCTGGACGGCGTCGACGCCTCGGGCGTCCCGGCCACCCGGCTGTCCGGCTGGCGTTTCCTGATCCGTGCCGGCGACCGCGCGGTGGCCGCGGCGGAGACCATGCTGACGCCCGACGGCTGGGCCTTCTCCCGGTTCTTCGAGGGGCCGTACATCGCCTCGACCGAGAGCGCGCTGCGGCAGGCCGAGACGATGACCCACGCCTATCAGCCGCGCCTGCTCTCGATCCCCCGCCTCTACATGCTCACGCTCTGGCTGCACGGCGACGGCGCCGCGGACGGCACCACCGGCCCCCTCGCCGCCGCCGATCTCCTCGTGCCGCTGGCCCCGGCGCCGCCCGGCATCGCCGCACACCGCCCGCACCGGGTGGCCGAGCTGCTGCCGGTACTCACCCATCGGGTGACTCCGGCACCGCTGATGAGTTCCTCCGCCTGACGTTCTCCGCCGTGGCGGCCTTCGTACCCCGTATCCGAATTCCGGGTAGCGGGGTACGACGCTGTTTCCGGCACCGTCGGGATCATCCGGGGATTTCCGTCCGCCCTTTCGCTCGTACGAGCCATAAAGCGCTCGGACGAGCCGGAGATGGTCTCCTCCCCGTCCGGACTAGCCCTATCCGGCCACCCCGAACCATCCGAAGTGACAGTGCAGTTGGAATGAACCGTCCGCGCGGGTGATGCGTCCTCAACCTGTGAGAAGCAGTGACGCCAAATCCCTGCGGAATGACACCCGTGGGGCAACACTGGGTTCGACCGACTTATCACAACGGGGGCCGGCCATGAACGACGCTTCAAGCCGCGCGACAGAGACCACAGACATCCCACCCGTCTCGACACAGCGAAAGATCCCATCCATGTGCCAGCACCAGTCACCGTGTCCGACAGCCGAATCCGCCGACCGGGACTCCGCCCGCCTCGTGGCGCACCACCCGGAACAGGGCTGGAGCCTGCTGTGCAACGGCGTTCTGCTCTTCGAGGACACCGGTGAGCTCCTGCCGGACGGACGGGTCATCGACCCGCACCGCCCGCTGGGCACCGCTCAGGTGATGACCGCGGCCTGAGCACCACCGGACGGCACCCCGCACCGCCCGGAGTATCCGAGGGGCCGGCTCGCAGGCCGACTGCGCACCGGCCCCGACGCATGTCCGGAGCCGGTCACTCCGTGTAGCACCGCGTGCGAGTTCCGGTCGGTGCGGTGTCCTGACCCGGTACTCACCGCCGGGACCCCTTCCCACGGTCGCCCCTTTTCCGGAAGACTTCTGGAAGTTTCGACGTTGCGCAGGGCAGTCGGTACGGAGGTGGGGAAGTGGCAGCACGCGAGGCCGACGCCGGGACGGCGCCCGAGGGCGGTGGCAAGGTCACGATCACGGAGATCGCCCGGCAGGCCGGGGTCTCGGTGCCGACCGTGTCGCGGGTCGTCAACGGCCGCTCGGACGTCTCGCCGCAGACCCGGGCCCGGGTCGAGGAGCTGCTGCAACGGCACGGCTACCGCAAGCGCCCGGCCTCCCCCGGCACCCGCGCCGCCCTGCTCGACCTGGTCTTCAACGACCTCGACAGCCCCTGGGCCGTGGAGATCATCCGGGGCGTGGAGGAGGTCGCCCACGCGGCCGGGGTGGGCACCGTGGTGTCGGCGATCCACGGACGCACGGGGGACGCCCGGGAGTGGATGCGCAATCTGCGGGCCCGCGCCTCCGACGGCGTCATCCTCGTCACCTCGGTGCTGGAGCCGATCCTGCACGACGAGTTGCGCATTCTCGGCGTCCCGCTGGTGGTCGTCGACCCGGCCGGCTCCCCCGCCCTCGACGTCCCCACGGTCGGCGCCGCCAACTGGGCGGGCGGCATGGCCGCCACCGAGCACCTGCTGTCGCTGGGCCACCGCAGGATCGGCCTGATCGCGGGCCCGCCCCGGCTGCTCTGCTCCCGGGCCCGCTTCGACGGCTACCGCGCGGCCCTGGAGGGCGCGGGGCTCGCCGTGGACGACTCCCTCGTCGTCCCCGGCGACTTCCACCCCGAGTCCGGCTTCGCCGGCGCCGACACCCTCCTCGGCCTGCCCGAACCGCCGACCGCCGTGTTCGCGGCCAGCGACCAGATGGCGCTGGGCGCGATCGAGGCACTGCGCCGGCGCGGTCTGCGTGTCCCGGAGGACATGAGCGTGGTCGGTTTCGACGACCTTCCGGAAGTCCGCTGGTCCGCCCCGCCGCTCACCACGATCCGTCAGCCCCTCGCCGACATGGGCAAGCTGGCCGTCCGTACGGTCCTGCGCCTGGCCCGCGACGAACAGCCGGACTCGCCACGGGTCGAGCTGGGCACGGAGCTGGTGGTGCGGGCGAGCACGGCACCCCTCACGCCGAGGGGTACGGCGGGTGCGGGGCCGGTGACGGCGGGCTGACACAGACGTTCCCGGGCGCCCCTCCCCTATCGGGCGCCCGGGAACGTGTCCTTGTGCCGGCGCCCTACCTCAGCGCCTTCCGGATCGCGAAGTAGGCGGGCTTCGGCGCCAGTTGCTCGTCCCACGGGAGCGCGGCGCCCTGTCCCTCGAAGAACGCCGGGATCCACGAGTACTTGTCCGTGTAGTCCCACAGGGTGATGCCGACGCACCGGCGTACCGCGAGGCAGGCCTCGGTCATGTCCCGGTACCAGTCGGCCTGTTGGGCCAGCTTCGCCTCGTCCGCGGGCAGGTACATGCGGACGTCCACCTCGGTGAGGGCGGTGTCCAGGCCGAGCCGGGCGAAGCGGCGGAGGTTCTCCTCCAGCGTCGTCGGATAGCCGTACTGGAGGGCCAGGTGGGCCTGGAGGCCGAAGCCGTCGATCGGCACGCCCTGCGCCTGGAGGTCCTTGGCGAGCCGGTAGTAGGCGTCGCTCTTCGGGCCGACGGTCTCGACGTTGTAGTCGTTCAGATAGAGCTTGGCCTTCGGGTCGGCCTGGTGGGCCCAGCGCAGCGCGTCGGCGATGTAGCCGGGGCCGAGCGTGTTGTAGAAGACGGTCTCGCGGTAGGTGCCGTCCTCGTTGAACGCCTCGTTGACGACGTCCCACGCGTAGATCTTGCCGCGGTAGTGCCGCACCTCCGCCTGGATGTGCTTCTTCAGTACGGCCCTCAGCTCGGGTGCCGTCCACGCGCGGTCGGTGAGCCAGCCGGGCAACTGGCTGTGCCAGACCAGGGTGTGCCCGCGCACCTTCTGGTGGTGGGCGCGCGCGAGGTTCACGATCTCGTCGCCTTGGGACCAGTCGAAGACGCCCTGCTGGGGCTCGGTGGCGTACCACTTCATGCCGTTGCCGGGCGTGATCATGTCGAACTCGCTGCCGAGGACGGCCTTGTACGGCTCGTCGACCAGCTCGGGGTTGTCGGTGGCGCTGCCGAAGTACCGGCCGTGGCGCTGGGCGAGGTCGGCCAGGGTCTGCGGCTTGCCCCCGGCCTGGGCGGGTGGTCCGGTGGCGATCCCGGCGCCGACCAGGAGGACGGCGAGGGCACCGGCGAGTCTGAGCCGGGTCCGGGAGCGGATCGTCGTGCGGCTGGTGCGCATGGTGCGACTCCTCACGTTCGGGGGGTGTGGGTGAGCCGTACGTCCGCCGGTGCGGTCATCCCTTCGTGGCACCGGCGGTGAGGCCGCCGACGAGCTGGCGCTCGGCGACCGCGTAGAAGGCGAGGGCGGGGACCATGGCCAGCACCAGGTAGGCGAAGACCCGGGCGGTGTCCGCGGAGTACTGGCCCTGGAACTGCTGGACGCCGATCGGGATGGTCCACCAGGTGGAGTCGGTGAACACCAGCAGCGGCAGGAAGAAGTTGTTCCAGCTGGTGACGACGGCGAGGACCGACACCGTGCCCAGCGCGGGCCGTGCCATGGGCAGCAGCACCCGCCAGAAGAACCCGAGCGGACCGCAGCCGTCGAGTGTGGCCGCCTCCTCCAGCTCCCCCGGGATCTGCCGGAAGAAGCCGCGCAGGATGATGATCGTCATCGGCAGTCCGAACGCGGCCTGCGGAAGGATCACACCGAGCGGGTTGTCCAGCAGGCCCATGGAGCGCAGCAGCAGGAACAGCGGCAGGGCCGCCACCGCGAAGGGGAACATCAGCCCCATCGTGAACAGGGTGAACAGCACCTCCCGGCCGCGGAACGCGAACCGGGCGAAGGAGAAGGCGGCGAGCGCGGAGACCGCCACCACGAGGACGGTCGTCCCGATCGCGATCACCGTGCTGCTGCCGAGCAGTTGCCAGAACGAGCCCGAGCCGAGGATGTCGGTGTAGTGGGAGGTCTCCCACGAGTCGGGCAGCCCGATCGGGTTGCGGGAGAGTTCGTCGGTGGCCTTGAAGCCGGAGATCACGGCGTAGAGCAGCGGTACGGCCATGAGTGCACCGACGACGATGAGCACCGCGTGCACCGGCAGCGACTTCCTGCGGGTCGTCCGCTTGGCCGTGGGTCGGGGGACGGTCGCGGGTGCCGTGGTGGTCGTCGTTTCCCGGGTGGTCGTCATTTGCCGCCCCCTCGCATGGTCGTGGTGGCCCCTTCGAGGTCCCGGCGGAGCACGAACCGCTGGTAGGCGAGGGCGAAGACGAGGCTGATACCGAACATGACCACGCTGATCGCGCTGGCGTAGCCGACCTGGTAGCGCTTGAAGCCGTACTGGAACATGGTCACGGCCATGGTCTCCGAGTGGTGGTCGGGGCCGCCCGCGGTGGTGACCCACACCAGGTCGAAGAGCTGGATGGAGCCGATGACGCACAGGAAGACACTGATCCGCAGGGTCGGCGCGAGCAGCGGCAGGGTGACGTTGCGGAACCGCTGCCAGGCGCTGGCGCCGTCGATGAGCGCCGCCTCGGTCAACTCGGCGGGGATGGACTGGAGTCCGGCCAGGTAGAGCATCATGTGGAAGCCGAAGTACTTCCAGGTCATGACGAGGAAGAGGGTCGCCATGACGGTGGAGGGGTCGGCGAACCAGGTGCCGCCGAGCCCGTCCAGACCCACACTGCCCAGGACCTGGTCGGCGAGGCCCTCGTCCGGGGCGAAGATCATGCTGAACAGCACGCCGGTGATGGCCTCGGACAGCACGTAGGGCGCGAAGAAGAGCATCCGGTAGACGGCCCGGCCGCGCACCTTCTGGTTGAGCAGGACGGCCATCGCGAGCGCGAACGGCAGCTGGATGGCGAGGGACAGCAGCACCAGGACGAGGCAGCGCCACAGGTCGCCGAGGAAGACGGGGTCGTCGAAGAGCCGGGTGAAGTTGTCGACGCCGATGTAGTCGGAGGGCATGCCGAAGCCGCCCCAGCGGAAGAAGGCCGCGTACAGCGCGAAGAGGATCGGCAGCAGCACCAGCACGCCGAACAGCACCAGGGCGGGCAGCTGGAAGCCGACCGCGGTCAGCCAGTCGATCGCGCGACGCCGGGCCCGCCCCCGGCCGCTGTCCGCGGCCGGGGGCGGGAGGTCGATGTCGGAGCCGGTCCGTTTGTCCGGAAGGAACGTGGAGGTCATCGCCGTCTACTGCTCTTCCTTCGCGGTCTTCGTGATCGACTCGGTGACCTGCTCGGGGGACTTGGAACCGGCGATGAGCGCGGCGACGCTGTCGTTGACCTCCTGGCCGACGGCGGGCGCGTACGCCTGGTCGAGGTAGAGCTGGAAGCCGGTGGCGGCCTTCAACTGTGCCTGTACGGCCTTGATGTTGGGGTCGGCGATGGCGCTCTCGGCCCCGGGGACCACGGGCAGGGCGCCGGTCTTCTTGACGAGTTCCAGGTCGGTGGCCTCGGAGGCGAAGAACTTCAGGAAGTCGACGGCGGCCTGCGGGGCGCCCTGGCGCAGTGCGTGTCCGCCGCCCCCGCCGAACACCTCGGTGAGAGAGCCCTTGCCGCCCTCGACCGCGGGGAACGGGAAGAAGCCGAGGTCGTCCCCGAGGCCCTTGCCGGCGTCCGCCTCGACGACCGGCGCCCACTGGCCCATGAGTTCCATGGCGACCTTGCCGTTGCCGACCGCGGCGGCCTGGCCGGTGGGGCTGGAGTAGGCGGCGCCGAGGAAACCCTTCTGGAAGGGCTGGAGGTCGACGAGTTCCTTGAGGTGCTCTCCGGCCTGGACGAACTCGGCGCCGGTGAAGTCCTTGTCGTCGTTGGCCTTCCCCAGCGCGTCGGCGCCCGCGGTGCGCATCGCGAGGTAGGCCCAGTAGTACATGCCGGGCCACTTCTCCTTGCCCGCGAGGGCGAGCGGGGTGATACCGGCGGTCTTCAGCTTGCGCACGGCGTCGAGGAAGCCGCTCCAGGTGGTGGGGGGCGTGCTGACGCCGGCCTGCTTGAACAGCGCCTTGTTGTACCAGAAGCCGATCATCCCGATGTCGAACGGGATGCCGTAGACCTTCTCGTCGAGCAGGTACGGCTCCCTCGCGACCGACAGCAGCTCGTCGCCCCACGGTTTGGCGCGGTCCGTGAGGTCCTCCACCAGCCCGGCGTCGACCTGTTGCCGCAGGACGCCGCCGCCCCAGGTGTGGAAGATGTCCGGGAGCTTCCCGGAGGCGGTCAGCGCGGTCATCTTCGACTTGTAGGCGTCGTTCTCCAACTGGACGATCTTTATCTTCACCTTGGGGTTGGCGGCTTCGAACTTGCGCGCGAGGCCTGCCCAGACGCCCTTCGTGGGCTGGGTCGTGGAGATGTTCCACCACTCGATCGTGGTCGTCCCTGACGACCCTCCGTCCGAGTCTCCGCCGCAGCCGCTGAGTGCCGTCATGCTCAGACCGGCCGCGGCGGACGCCGCGAGGAAGCCGCGGCGGGACAGTGCCGGGTCGCCCATGTTGCGCTCCTTGGGTACGGGACGGCGCGTCCACGCCTGTCCGCTGGACCGAAAGTTTCGGAGTGAATCCAGAAAGGTTCGTTGTTGCCGCACCCTAGAGACAGCTCCCAAACGGTGGCAACCCCTTGTACGCGGGGAATGTTGGGAAGGCAGGCCGCCAACTTGTTCCGGAAAGGCGGTACTTCGGCAGTCCGACGGCAGGTACGCGAACCGGTCGAAGGACGTGCCGCCCTCGGTGAGGACGTACATCCCGATCAGCCGGCCGGTGAAACCGCCGACGACCTGCACGGAGAGAAGGCAGCTGTCGAGTGCGGCGACCGGCTCGCCGCACTCGACCGAGAAGACGATCGCGTCGGGGCCACCGGGCCTGGTGCGTGGAGCGTGGGGCCCGGTCGCGTGAGCCGGTGGCGGTCGGCGGCACCGGGGACGCCGAACAGACCTCGACGCCCCGGCCTCAGCGGCCCCGCGGGCACGGGGCGGCGGGCCGGACACCGCCGCAGCGAACCGGTCCGGGCCAGGACGCCCACCTCTCCCCCGGCGACTCAGACGTCGTAGTGGTGGGCTTCGCTCAGGCGAACGGACGGGCCCGCGCGGACGGTTCCGGCGTCCAGGCGGCCCCTCGCCCCGCGCCGCGGATGCCGCCGACGGGGTCGGACGAGGGTGTGGCCGGGCCGGTCGCAACTGTCCCCGGTGGCCCGCAGCGTCAGCCACCCCGGCAGCGGGCCCGGCGACCAGCTCCCCTCCGGCCTGCTGGGTGGGGGCATCCGGTACGGAGCCAGGTGGGCGGCATCGAAGTCGCCCTGCTCCAGCGGGAGTTCGACGATGCGGTGGGCCGCCGGTGCGAGGTGCCGTTCGCCCACCGGGCCGACGCGGGGCCGGCCGTCCACCCACTCCACCGGGGCCAAGAACGTCTCCCGGCCGAGGACGTGGAAGGACGGGAAGGAGTCGCCGGGGCGCGTGCCCAGCAGCCTTCTCCACCCACTGCCGTCGGCGCACTACGCCAAGTCGACGTGGCCGGTGCACCGGATGGGCCGGCCGGTGCCACTGCGGGAGAGGAACGGGTGGGCCAGGGCGGGTTCGTAAGGGCCGCACGGGTCGCGGAGGTGGGCGATCGACACGCGGTGGCCGTACGCGGTGCCGCCCTCGGCGAGCAGCGGATACGACCCGTCGCCGATCCGGTACAGATCCGGCGGCGCAGGGTCTCGCAGACCCGTGCCGGACCACACCGGAAGAGGTCCTTCCAGCACCCGGCCGGCCGTGGCGTCGACGTGCGCGATCCGGACCCCGGCGACAGCACACCAGCACTTCCCTTCGTCGCCCCAGGCCGGGTCGGGGTCGATGCCCGGCAGGTCGATCCGCACCGGGTCGGACCAGGTCCCCTCGGAGCGGTCGCTCGTGACGAGGAAGGTGCCTCGCCCGGAGGCATGGGGCGTGGTCACGGGGAAGCGGCCGTCGTGGTGACGGACCATCGGGGCGTGGATCCCGCCGGAGGCCACCGTGTCGTCCGGCAGCTCCAACTGCCCTGACCGGTCGAGGCCGTTGCCGATCTGGTGCCAGTGCACGAGGTCTCGATGATGGTCGAGCGGGACGCCGGGAACGCACTCGCAGCCGGAGCACACGAGGTAGTGGTCCTCCCCGACCCGGCACACACCGGGGGCGGGATGGAAGCCGCCGATCACCGGTTGTCGTAGCTCCGCATACGCCTCAACCCTCCGCGGATCGATCGAAACATTCGGTCCGATCAGCGAACATTACGGAGCGGCACGGTAGGGGCGCCCCAGGGCGGAACAAGGCATCGGGCAAGCCGGTGGGCGGGCCTGCACCCGGCCCGCCCACCGGCCGGGCGATCTCCCACGGACTGTGGACGACGACGCGGCCGACTCCCAACCGTCGACCATGGTGGGGCCGCCGCCGGGGGTGTCCTCGGCGTGCGGGGTGCCGCCCATGGCCTCGGCGAAGCCGCGCGCCACCGCGAGGCCCAGGCCGACTCCGGCGCCGCGCGGGGCGTCGCCGTAGCGCTGGAAGGGCTCGAAGATACGTTCCCCGGCCTCCTCGGGAACGCCCGGACCTCGGTCGACATCCAGGACGGCACCTCCGCCGGCCAGCGGAGTACGCAGCTCATGACGCACCGCGCGCGAGGGGTGGGCCCTCGGGGCGGCGGACGACGGCCCGCAGCCGGGCCATGAGTTCGTCCATGCTGAACGGCTCGGTGATGACGTAGGTATCAGCCCCCGCGTCCAGCGCGGCGATCTTCTCGTCGGAGGCCTGCCGGGCGGGCAACACGAGGATCGGCACCGTCAGCTCTTCGCCACGAGTTCCTTGAGGGCGATGTTGAGTGCGAGGACGTTCACCCGGGGCTCGCCGATGAAGCCGAGGGTGCGGCCTTCGGTGTGGTCGTCGACCAGTTTCTGGACCTGGGCGACGGTCAGGCCGTTCTCCGCCGCGATCCGGTGGACCTGGATGTCCGCGTACTGCGGGGAGATGTCCGGGTCCAGGCCGGAGCCGGAGGACGTGACCGCATCGGCGGGCACGTCGGTGGGCTTGACCGTGTAGCCGCCCACCGAGTTGTCCTTGATGACGGCGGCCTTGGCGTCCTTGACCCACTGGATCAGGTCGGCGTTGTCACCGGAACGGTTCGTGGCGCCGGACAGGATCAGCTTGTACCGGGTGTTGACGGTGTTGGTGCCGAGGCCGTTCTGCGGGCGCCCCTGGAACCACTTGAGGTCGGGGACCGGAGTCTCCTGGCCCTTCTTCAGCGGCAGGTTGTAGGACTGCCCGATCAGGGACGAGCCGACGACCTTGCCGTCCGCGCCGATCTCGGAGCCGTTCGCCTTGTCGTGGAACAGACCCTGGGCGACGCCGGTGACGGCCAGCGGATACAGGATGCCCGTCACCACGGTGAGCACGAGGAGCGCGCGCAGGCCGGCCCAGAGCAACCGGGCCGTCTTCAAAACCGAGTTGTTCATAGCCGATCAGCCGATTCCGGGGATGAGGGAGACGAGCAGGTCGATGATCTTGATGCCGACGAAGGGGGCGATCAGCCCGCCGAGGCCGTAGATCCCGAGGTTGCGGCGGAGCAACCGGTCGGCGCTGACCGGCCGGTACCGCACCCCCCGCAGGGCGAGCGGCACCAACGCGATGATGATCAGTGCGTTGAAGACGACCGCGGAGAGGATCGCGGAGTCGGGCGAGGCCAGGTGCATGACGTTGAGCTTGTCCAGGCCCGGGTAGACCGCCGCGAACAGGGCCGGGATGATCGCGAAGTACTTCGCGACGTCGTTGGCGATGGAGAACGTCGTCAACGCGCCCCGAGTGATGAGGAGTTGCTTTCCGATCTCGACGATCTCGATGAGCTTCGTCGGGTTGGAGTCGAGGTCGACCATGTTGCCGGCCTCCTTCGCGGCCGACGTGCCGGTGTTCATCGCCACGCCGACGTCCGCCTGCGCGAGGGCCGGGGCGTCGTTGGTGCCGTCACCGGTCATCGCGACCAGCTTGCCGCCCGCCTGCTCCCGCTTGATCAGCGCCATCTTGTCCTCGGGCGTGGCCTCCGCGAGGAAGTCGTCGACGCCCGCCTCCTCGGCTATCGCCCTGGCCGTCAGCGGGTTGTCACCCGTGATCATGACGGTCTTGATCCCCATGCGGCGCAGCTCGTCGAACCGCTCGCGCATACCCTCCTTGACGACGTCCTTGAGGTGGATGACGCCCAACACCCGTGCCCCGTCGATGTCTTCGACGGCCACGAGCAGCGGCGTGCCGCCCCCCTCGGAGATGCGGTCGGTGAGCACGCCGGCGTCCTCGGACACCTCGCCACCCCGCTCCCGCACCCAGGCGACGACCGAACCGGCCGCGCCCTTGCGGATCCTGCGCCCGTCGACGTCCACACCCGACATCCGGGTCTGGGCGGTGAAGACGATCCACTCGGCGCCGGACAACTCACCCTGGTGCCGCTCGCGCAGTCCGTACTTCTCCTTCGCCAGGACGACGATCGAGCGACCCTCCGGGGTCTCGTCGGCGAGCGACGACAGCTGGGCGGCGTCGGCCAGTTCGGCCTCCGTGGTACCGCTCACCGGCACGCACTCGGACGCCTGCCGGTTGCCGAGCGTGATGGTGCCGGTCTTGTCCAGCAGCAGGGTCGAGACGTCACCGGCGGCCTCGACGGCACGCCCCGACATGGCGAGCACGTTGCGCTGGACCAGGCGGTCCATACCCGCGATGCCGATCGCGGAGAGCAGGGCGCCGATCGTCGTCGGGATCAGACAGACCAACAGGGCCACCAGCACCACCATGGTGAGGTGCGTGCCCGCGTAGTCCGCGAACGGCGGCAGCGTGGCGACGGCCAGCAGGAAGACGATCGTCAGCGACGCGAGCAGGATGTTCAGCGCGATCTCGTTCGGGGTCTTCTGCCGGGCCGCGCCCTCGACCAGGGCGATCATGCGGTCGATGAAGGTCTCGCCCGGCTTCGTCGTGATCTTGACGACGATCCGGTCGGACAGCACCTTCGTCCCGCCGGTGACGGCCGAGCGGTCGCCGCCGGACTCGCGGATGACCGGGGCCGACTCGCCGGTGATCGCCGACTCGTCGACGCTGGCCACACCCTCGACGACGTCGCCGTCGCCGGGGATGATCTCGCCCGCCTCGCAGACGACCAGGTCACCGATCCGCAGCTCGGTGCCGGGCACCTCCTCCACCAACTCGCGGCCCTTGGCGAGCCGCCGGGCGACCGTGTCGGTCTTGGCCTTGCGCAGGGTGTCCGCCTGGGCCTTGCCGCGGCCCTCGGCGACGGCCTCGGCGAGGTTCGCAAAGATCACCGTCAGCCACAGCCAGGCGCTGATCGTCCAGCCGAACCAGTCGCCCGGATCCTTGAAGGAGAACACCGTGGTCAGGACGGAACCGACCAACACCACGAACATCACGGGCGACTTGACCATCACCCGCGGATCGAGCTTGCGGACCGCGTCCGGCAGCGACCTGAGCAGCTGCTTCGGGTCGAAGAGGCCCGCGCCGACGCGCCCTTCGGTCTGGTGGCCGGTCGGTACATCGCCGTGCGGCGCCCGGGTCGGAGTGACTGTGGACATCGAGTCCTCTTGCTTCTCTGTACGCGTGGTGTCTGTACGGGGGGTCTCTGTACGCGTGGTCTCCGCGCGAGTCGTCTCTGCACGGAGGGTCATGACGCCAGCCCCTCGGCCAGCGGCCCCAGCGCGAGCGCCGGGAAGTAGGTCAGACCGGTAATGATGAGAATCGCGCCCACCAACAACCCGGTGAACAGCGGCTTTTCGGTGCGCAGGGTGCCCGCGGTCGCCGGCACCGGCTTCTGCTCCGCGAGCGAGCCGGCCAACGCCAGCACGAACACCATCGGGAGGAAACGGCCGAGGGCCATCGCGAGTCCCAGGGTGGTGTTGAACCACTGGGTGTCCGCGTTCAGCCCGGCGAAGGCCGAGCCGTTGTTGTTGGCGGCCGACGAATAGGCGTACAGGATCTCGGAGAACCCGTGCGCCCCGCTGTTGGTCATCGAGTTGCCCGGCGTGGGCAGGGCCATCGCCGCGGCGGTGAGGACGAGCACCAGGGCCGGGGTGACGAGGAGGTAGCAGGCCGCGAGCTTGATTTCCCGGATGCCGATCTTCTTGCCCAGGTACTCGGGCGTACGGCCGACCATCAGTCCGGCGATGAACACCGCGATGACCGCCATGATCAGCATGCCGTAGAGGCCGGAGCCGGTACCGCCGGGCGCGATCTCACCCAGCTGCATGCCCAGGATCGTGATGCCGCCGCCGAGACCGGTGAACGAGGAGTGGAAGGAGTCCACCGCGCCCGTCGAGGTCAGCGTGGTCGACACCGCGAAGATCGACGAGGCGCCGACACCGATACGGGTCTCCTTGCCCTCCATCGCACCGCCGGCGATGTCGAACGCGGGGCCGTGGTGGGCGAATTCCGTCCACATCATCAGGGCGACGAAGCCGAACCAGATCGTGGCCATCGTCGCGAGGATGGCGTAGCCCTGCTTGACCGAGCCGACCATGAGGCCGAAGGTCCGGGTCAGCGCGAACGGGATCACCAGGAGGAGGAAGATCTCGAAGAGGTTCGTGAACGGGGTCGGGTTCTCGAAGGGGTGGGCGGAGTTGGCGTTGAAGTAACCGCCACCGTTCGTGCCCAGTTCCTTGATGGCCTCCTGGGAGGCGACCGCGCCCCCGTTCCACTGCTGCGAGCCGCCCACGCCGTGCCCGTTCAGGAATTGGCCGACCTCGTGGATCCCGGAGAAGTTCTGGATGACGCCGCACGCAACGAGCACGATCGCCGCGATCAGCGAGAACGGCACCAGGATGCGTACGACACCGCGTACCAGGTCGGCCCAGAAGTTGCCCAGCTCACCGGTCCGGGAGCGTGCGAAGCCACGCACCAGCGCCACGGCGACGGCGATGCCGACGGCCGCCGAGACGAAGTTCTGCACCGCCAGACCACCGGTCTGCACGACGTGGCCCATGGCCTGCTCGCCGTAGTACGACTGCCAGTTGGTGTTGGTCACGAAGGACACGGCGGTGTTGAACGCCTGGTCCGGGTCGATCGAGGAGAAGCCGAGCGACCCGGGCAGCACACCCTGCAGCCGCTGCAACGCGTAGAGGAAGAGAACCCCGGCCGCGGAGAAGGCGAGCACACCGCGCAGGTACGCGGGCCAGCGCATCTCCGTGTCCGGGTCGGCACCGATCCCCTTGTAGATCCACTTCTCGACGCGCCAGTGCTTGTCGGAGGAGTAGACCCTGGCCATGTAGGTGCCCAGGGGGATGTAGGCGAGCGCCAGCGCCGCCGTCAGGGCGAGCAGCTGGAGGATGCCGGCGAGTACGGGACCCATGTCTGTCTCAGAACCTCTCCGGGAAGATCAGGGCGAGGACGAGATAGCCCAGCAGGGCGACGGCCACGACGAGGCCGACGACGTTCTCGGCGGTCACAGCTTCGTCACCCCTTTGGCGACAAGGGCCACCAGCGCGAAGACCGCGATCGTGGTGACGACGAAGGCCAGATCGGCCATCGTGAGCTCCTGGAATGAGGTGCGGATGGAACGGGACGGTTCGAGGAAACCGCCTTCGAGTCCGGTTTCGACGTTCGTTGACGGGTCCCTTACGGCGACGGACACGCCCTTGACGGGACTCATACGCCGACCGCTACGACCGCTCTGCCCCGCATGCCTGGACCGCCGCTCGGCCCGGGGCAGCGGTCCGCCTGGGGCAACGGTTCACCGGAGGCGGCGGTGCGCCGGAGGAGCGGTCAGAACAGCCGGAACCGCAGCCGGCAGATCACGGCGTCGGTCTCCCGTCGCACGGCGTGCGCGACGACGGCGCCGCGCTGGTTCTGCAGCAGCCGCTGCCAGAGCCGCTCCGGTTCCGTCTCCGGGATCAGCACGGTGACCCGGGTGGCCGGCTCCGTCACGGTCACCAGAGCGACGTACGCGACGACGGCGGGGCCCAGGGAGCGCCGCTCGCAGCTCAGCCGGACCAGGGGCACTCCGGGGTCCCACTCGGCCCAGCCCCGCTCCAGGGCGTGCAGTTGGGCCCGGTCCTCCGGGTCGGGGTGGCACACGGTGACCGCGCGCACCTCGTCGCCGAGGGAGGCAGCCGCGGTGAGGGCCTCGGAGGTCAGCCGGGACAGCGAGGACACCGGCACGATCACGACCGACCGGTCCCGGTGCGGGGCCTCGGGGATCCGGCCCAGGCCCAGCCGCTCGCCGATCCGGGCGTAGGCGCGGTGCACGGCCTCGAAGGCCGTCACCAGCAGCGGCAGGGCGATCACGACCAGCCAGGCGCCCTCCTCGAACTTGGTCGCCGTCACGACCACGGCCGCGACGCCGGTGAGGGCGCCGCCGAAGCCGTTGAGCAGCGCCTTGCCGTGCCGACCCGGCCCGCGCTCCAGCCGCCAGTGCCGGACCATGCCCACCTGGGCGAGGGTGAAGCCGACGAACACGCCGATGGCGAAGAGCGGCACGAGGGTGTTGGTGTCACCGCCGGAGAACACCAGCAGCGCGGCGGAGACCAGGGCGAGCGCCAGTACGCCGTGCCGGTGGACCTGGCGGTCCGCCTTGAGCGCGAAGACGTGCGGCAGGTAGTTGTCGCGGGCCAGCAGCTTCAGCAGCACCGGGAGGCCGCCGAACGAGGTGTTCGCGGACAGGGCCAGCAGGATCATCGTCGCGAACTGGATGACGTAGAAAGCCCAGTTGTGGCCGAGGGACGCGTCCGCGAGCTGGGCGAGGACGGTGACGCCCTCGACCGGCTGAAGGTGGAAACGGGAGATCAGCACGGACAGACCGATCAGCATCACGCCGAGCACCGCGCCGAGGGCGACCTCCGCACGCTGGGCACGCTCGACGCGCGGGACGCGGAAGGACGGGACGGCGTTGGCGAGGGCCTCGACGCCGGTGAGGGCACTGCACCCGGAGGCGAAGGCCTTCAGCAGGAGCAGGGCGCCCACGGCGGTGGCGTTCTCCGACAGGACGGAGGCGTGCCCCGCCGCGGTGGCCGTGCTCACCGGCCCGGACCGAAAGAGGCCGACCACGATCAGCACGAGGATCGACCCGACGAAGACGACGGTCGGCACGATGAACGCCTTCGCCGACTCGACGATGCCGCGCAGGTTCACCCCGGTGATCAGCACGAGCACCGCCAGGCACAGCCACAGCCGGTCGCCGTACAGTCCCGGGAACGCGGAGGTGAGTGCGGCCACACCGGCGGTGACGGCCACGGCGACGTTGAGGACGTAGTCCAGGACGAGGGAGGCCGCGGCGACCAGACCGGGGCGGGCACCCAGGTGCGTCCTGGCGACGGCGTACGAACCGCCGCCGTCCGGGAAGGCCGCGATCACCTGCCGGTACGAGGCGACCAGCACCGCCAGCAGCCCCGCGATGGCCAGCGTGACCGGCAGGGTGAAGCCGAGGCCGTGGGCGCCGGCGGCGGCCAGGACGAGCACGATCGCCTCGGGCCCGTACGCCACCGACGCCATGGCGTCCAGCGACAGCGCGGCGAGACCGGTGACGGCGGTGAGGCGGTGCCGCTCGCCGGTGTCCGGCGGTTCCTCACCTGCGGGAACGGCGTCCGATTCGGCGGTCAGAACGGACATGGATGCGTGCTCCTTCGTGCGGTGCTCGATGCCGGGCGCGGGACACCGCGCGCGGTGCACCCAGGTTCTGTCCGCGTCGCGACGCCGCCCACGGGCCCTTGCGCGTTCTTCGCGCGCGACCGCCCGACCTTGACGCCGCCTTGACAGCGAGGTGCTCCGGCCGACGGACACCGGAGGCACTCACCGCCGGGGGATCTCCTCCGGGACAGTGGGACGCGGGTTCGGCCTCGGCCCGCCCGCTTCCACGCGGCTCAGGTCGGTCGGGGACGAGCTCCACCGGCGCGGCCCCGAGGGAGACCTCGGGTGCGGACGGCCCCGCCGACCAGTCTTAACGGAAGCTTGACGCCCCTCCCCCCGCCATCCACAGGCCCAGACGTCACTCTCCGCTTACGCTGATTCCGCCGTCCGCATGATGGCCGGATCCGCACGCTGCACCGCACCTCAGGAGCCCTCGCGATGGCCGTCACCGAACACCCCGCGCCCGGTCGCCTGCGCTCCTGGATGCTGGAGGGCCTGTCCGACATGGGCAAGGACAGCGGCCACCAGGGCCCGCACGCCGCACCGGAGCCCGCGCACAAGGGCCAGCGCTGGTGGCGGGTCATGTGCCTGACCGGCGTCGACTATTTCTCCACCCTCGGATATCAGCCAGGCATCGCCGCCCTCGCGGCGGGCCTGCTGTCACCCGTTGCGACCATCGTGCTGGTGATCGTCACGCTGGCGGGCGCCCTGCCCGTCTACCGCCGGGTGGCCGAGGAGAGCCCCCGGGGCGAGGGCTCGATCGCGATGCTGGAACGGCTGCTGTCCTTCTGGAAGGGCAAGCTGTTCGTCCTGACCCTGCTGGGCTTCGCCGCGACCGACTTCCTGATCACCATCACGCTGTCCGCCGCGGACGCCTCCACCCACCTGGTCGAGAACCCGCACCTGACCAGCACCCTGCACGACAAGCAACTGCTGATCACGCTGATCCTCGTGGCGCTGCTCGGCGCGGTGTTCCTCAAGGGCTTCCTGGAGGCGATCGGCGTCGCGACCGTGCTGGTCGGCCTCTACCTCGCCCTGAACGTCGTCGTCGTGGCCGTCGGGCTGTGGCACGTCATCACCGCCGAACACGTGATCACCGACTGGTCCACGGCCCTGACCGCCGAGCACGGCAACGCCTTCGCCATGATCGGCGTGGCTCTCCTGGTCTTCCCCAAGCTGGCCCTCGGCCTCTCCGGCTTCGAGACCGGCGTAGCGGTCATGCCGCACGTCCAGGGCGATCCGGACGACACCGACGAGCACCCGGCGGGCCGCATCCGCGACACGAAGAAGCTCCTGACGACGGCCGCTCTCATCATGAGCGTCTTCCTGATCGCCACCAGCTTCATCACCACGCTGCTGATCCCGGAGAAGGAGTTCGAGTCGGGCGGCCAGGCGAACGGCCGCGCCCTCGCCTTCCTCGCGCACGAGTACCTGGGCAACGCCTTCGGCACGGTCTACGACGTCTCGACCATCGCCATCCTCTGGTTCGCCGGCGCCTCCGCGATGGCCGGCCTGCTGAACCTGATGCCCCGCTACCTGCCCCGCTACGGCATGGCCCCGCACTGGGCGCGAGCCGTCCGCCCCATGGTCATCGTCTTCACCCTGATCGGCTTCCTGGTCACCTGGATCTTCGACGCCGACGTCGACGCCCAGGGCGGCGCCTACGCCACCGGCGTCCTGGTCCTGATCAGCTCCGCGGCCATCGCCGTGACCATCGCCGCCCGCAAGGCCGGCCAGCGGAACTGGACCATCGGCTTCGCGGTGATCTCGGCCGTCTTCCTCTACGTCACCGTCGCGAACGTCATCGAGCGCCCCGACGGCGTGAAGATCGGCGCCTGCTTCATCGCCGGCATCATTCTGGTCTCCCTGCTCTCCCGGCTGGCCCGCGCCTTCGAACTGCGCGTGACCAGCGTGACGCTCGACCCCATGGCGGAACGTTTCATCCGGGACATGGCCACCCGCAAGATCCGGTTCATCGCCAACGAGCCCGACCAGCGCGACAAGGCGGAGTACCGCGACAAGATCGAGCAGATCCGGGAGGACAACGACATCCCCGGGGAGGACTTCGTCTTCGTCGAGGTCACGGTCCTCGACCCCTCCGAGTTCGAGGCGGGTCTGACCGTACGCGGTGAAGTGCTCCACCACCGCTACCGCGTCCTGACCCTGGAGTCGTCCTCCATCCCCAACGCCCTGGCCGCCCTGCTCCTGCACGTCCGCGACACGACCGGCCGCACCCCGCACATCTACTTCGAGTGGACCGAGGGCAGCCCCTTCGCCAACTTCCTGCGCTTCTTCCTCTTCGGCCAGGGCGAGGTCGCCCCGGTCACCCGGGAGGTCCTGCGCGAGGCGGAACCGGACCGATCACGCCGACCGCGTGTCCACACGGGCTGAACCCTCGCGCACGGCCGCCGCCGCCCCGGACGCGATCTACCTGCCGAACAGCCTCCGTGGCGGACGCACCACGACCTGCCCGAAGTGCAGCTCTCCGGCCACTTCCACGCGCAGCACCACGGCAGCGTCAGTGGATCCGGCCCGCCGCGCCTTGACCTGGCCGTAGTGCTTCACCAGCGAGTCGGTGTCCACGACGATCCCGGGCCGGGTCACGAGCCGGAGCGCACCGCCCCGCATACCGAGGTCGATGCGCAGGGTGTCGTGGGTGATCACGGCCTCGGTGAAGTCGAGCGTCACATCGCCCCACGCGGAGTTGATCTCCATCCGCCGAGGCACCACCCAGGTCCCGTCGCGCAGGGCGGAGGCACCCTCCTGCTCGATGCGGACGACATCCTTGGCCTCGACCGCGCCTCGCGCGCCGGTCGCCGGCAGGTCCACGGTCAGAACCGCCAGCTCACCCATCGTGCGCGCGGACAGCGCGACCTCCAGGCGCTCGTCCAACTCCTCGGCGGTCAGCCGGCCGTCCCCCGCGGCGATGCGCAGTACGTCCACCACCCGGTCCCGGTCCTCGTGCGACGCCCTCAGCCCGGGCGCCGACGCAGTATCCGCGAGCGCGCGCTCGTCCGACATCCCCTCACCCCGATCCACGACACCGTCACCGTCACCACGCCGAAGACTAACGCTATATCGCGTCACACCCGGTAGCCAACCCCGCATCCACGACCCGCCGTTCGCGGCCTATCGTGACCCGCATGCAGTCCTACACGATCGGCCAGGCAGCGAGACTGCTCGGCGTGAGCCCCGACACCGCGCGCCGCTGGGCGGACGCCGGCCGGGTGACGACCCATCGCGACGACAACGGGCGGCGACTCGTCGACGGCCGGGACCTGGCGGCGTTCTCGGTGGAGCTGGCGAAGGCCACGAGCACCGACGAGGACCCGACGTACACCTCCGTCCGCAACGCCTTCCCCGGCATCGTCACCGCGATCAAGCTGGGCGACGTCGCCGCCCAGGTCGAGATCCAGGCGGGCCCGCACCGGCTGGTCTCCCTGCTGACCCGCGAAGCCGTCGAGGAACTCGGCCTGGAGGTCGGCATGGAGGCGACGGCCCGGGTGAAGTCGACGAACGTACACATCGACCGCGTCTGAATCCACCCCACCCAAGGAAAACCCCGTACGAACGCACATGCGCACCCCACTCGCGATCTACCCCGCTCATGCGATGCGACGGCTGACTTACCCCTCGCACATGCGGAAGTATGATCGGCGTATCGAAGGGTCCGACGGGCTCTTCTCCAGACAGACCCAGGGAGTGGACCCGTGATGACCCGTTCCGTGCGCCGGACCCGGCGGACCACGCAGGCGCTCGGCGTGGGGACCGCCGCGCTGCTGGCACTGAGCGCGTGCTCCTCGTCCGGTTCGGACTCCGACTCCGCCGGGTCGGGCTCCTCGTCGTCGAAGCCGACCGGCACGGTGACCGTCTTCGCCGCGGCCTCCCTCCAGGAGAGCTTCACGGCCCTGGGCAAGGCGTTCGAGAAGGCCCACCCGGGCACCAAGGTCACCTTCAGCTTCGGCGGCAGCGACAGCCTCGCCGCGAGCATCACGGGCGGCGCCCCGGCCGACGTCTTCGCCGCCGCGAGCCCCAAGACCATGGCGATCGTGACGGACGCGAAGGACGCGGCCGGCAAGCCCGCCACCTTCGTCCGCAACCAGCTGGAGATCGCCACCCTGCCGGGCAACCCTCACAAGGTCGCCTCCCTCAAGGACCTCACCAGGTCGGGCCTCAAGGTGGTCCTGTGCGACAGGACGGTGCCGTGCGGTGCCGCCGCCCAGAAGGCCCTGGAGGCCGCCGGCCTCAAGCTCACGCCGGTCTCCTACGAACAGGACGTCAAGAGCGCCCTGACCAAGGTCGAGCTCAAGGAGGCCGACGCGGCCGTCGTCTACAAGACCGATGTGAAGGCGGCCGGTGACAAGGTGGAGGGCGTGGACTTCCCCGAGTCGGCCGCGGCCGTCAACGACTACCCGATCACCCTCCTCAAGGACGCCCCCAACCCCGGCACCGCCAAGGCCTTCATCGCGCTGGTGCAGTCCGCCGAGGGCCAGAAGGTCCTGAACGAGGCCGGGTTCCTCAAGCCGTGACCGAACCCGACAAGGCCGGCACCGCGACCGCCCTGGAGGGCGGTCCGCGGCGCCGGCGTGTCCGGAGGTTCGGCAGGGGCGGCGGAGTACCCCTGCCTCTCCTGCTCCCCGCCCTGGTGGGCCTGGCGTTCCTGCTCCTGCCGCTGATCGCCCTTCTCGTACGGGCTCCCTGGCGCGACCTCCCGGATCAGCTGACCAGCCCCGCGGTCTGGGAGGCCCTCCGCCTGTCCCTGCTGTGCGCCACGGCGGCGACCGCGCTGAGCCTGGTCATCGGCGTCCCGCTGGCCTGGCTGCTGGCCCGCACCGACTTCCCCGGCCGCGGTCTGGTCCGCGCCCTGGTGACCCTGCCCCTGGTCCTGCCCCCGGTGGTCGGCGGCGTGGCCCTGCTGCTCGCCCTCGGCCGCAACGGCGTCGTCGGGCAGTACCTGGACTCCTGGTTCGGGATCACGCTCCCGTTCACCACGACCGGTGTGGTCCTCGCCGAGACCTTCGTGGCGATGCCTTTCCTCGTCATCAGCGTCGAGGGCACCCTGCGCGCCGCCGACCCCCGCTACGAGGAGGCGGCCACCACCCTCGGCGCCTCCCGCTTCACCGCGTTCCGCCGGGTCACCCTGCCGCTGATCATGCCGGGCATCGCGGCCGGGTCCGTACTGGCCTGGGCCCGTGCCCTCGGCGAGTTCGGCGCCACGATCACCTTCGCGGGCAACTTCCCGGGCCGCACCCAGACCATGCCCCTGGCGGTCTACCTGGCCCTGCAGAGCGACCCGGCCGCGGCCATCGCCCTCAGCCTCGTACTCCTGGCAGTCTCCATCGCAGTCCTGGCCGGCCTACGCGACCGCTGGATGACAACAACATGACCACCAACCCCCCCACACCCCCCGCCCCCACCAACGGTCTCGACACCCACCTCATCGTCGACCGCGCCCCCTTCCGCCTCGACATCACCCTCACCGCCACCCCCGGTGAGGTCCTCGCCCTGCTCGGCCCGAACGGCGCGGGCAAGACCACCGCCCTGCGCGCCCTGGCCGGCCTCGCCCCCCTGAGCGGCGGTCATCTACGCCTGGACGGCAGCGAGTTGGCTCGCACACCCCCCGAGTCCCGCCCGGTCGGCGTCGTCTTCCAGGACTACCTCCTCTTCCCCCACCTCACCGCCCTCGACAACGTGGCCTTCGGCCCGCGCTGCCACGGCGCGACCAAGGCGGAAGCCCGGGCCGAGGCCACCGAGTGGCTGGACCGCATGGGCCTCGCCGAGCACTCCGGATCCAAGCCCCGCCGCCTCTCCGGTGGTCAGGCCCAACGCGTCGCCCTGGCCCGCGCCCTGGCCACCCACCCCCGTCTGCTGCTCCTCGACGAACCCCTGGCAGCCCTGGACGCCCGCACCCGGCTGGAAGTCCGCGCCCAACTCCGCCGCCATCTCGCCGAGTTCGAGGCCGTCGCCGTCCTCGTCACCCACGACCCACTCGACGCCATGGTGCTGGCCGACCGCCTCGTCGTCATCGAAGACGGCCACGTCGTCCAAGAAGGCACCCCCGCCGACATCGCCCGGCACCCCCGCACGGACTACATCGCACAGCTGGTCGGCCTCAACCTCTACAAGGGACGGGCCGACGGCCACACCGTCCACCTCGACACCGGCCCGGACATCACCACCACCGAGGACCTCACCGGACCGGTCTTCGTGGCCTTCCCGCCGAGCGCGGTGACCCTCCACAGCGACCGCCCCACCGGCTCCAGCGCCCGCAACCTCTGGCGTGGCGAAGTGGCCGGCCTGGAGACCCACGGCGACCAGATCCGCGCCGCCCTCACCGGCGAACTCCCCCTCGCCGCAGACCTCACCACCGTCGCCGCCGCCGAACTCGACCTGCGTCCCGGCGCACCGGTGTGGGCCACGGTCAAGGCGACGCAGACCCACGCATACCCGGCATAACGCTCGTCGAGGGCTACGGTGAGGACCCGATTCCCCCACCACCCCCACGAGGCCTTCCCATGAGCCTGAGCATCCGCAACCAGCTCCCCGGCACCGTCACCACCCTCGCCCCGGGCGAGGTCATGGCCACCGTCAAGGTCCGCCTCACCGGCGGCCGGAACCTCACCGCGGCGATCACCCTGGAGGCCGTCGAGGAACTCGGCCTCGCCGCGGGGACCGCCGTACGCGCCCTGGTGAAGTCGACCGAGGTCTCCCTCGCCACCGCCCCGGTCGCGGGCGTCTCCATCCGCAACCAACTGCCGGGCACCGTCCGCTCGGTCGCGACCGGCAGCGCCATGGCCTGCGTCAAGGTAGCCGTCGAGGGCGGCGACCTGACCGCGGTGATCACTCGAGACGCCGTCACGGACCTCGCCCTGGCACCCGGCACCTCGGTCGTAGCCCTGATCAAGTCGACCGAGGTCTCCCTCGCGACCCCATGACGCACCGAGGGGCTCCGCCCAGCCGGACGGAGCCCCTCGTCACTCGCTACGAACACAGCCCTTCAACAGGCGCTACGACGTGTGTCAGTCCTCGTAGGCATCCAGCGGCGGGCAGGAGCAGACGAGGTTGCGGTCGCCGAAGGCCTGGTCGATGCGGCGCACCGGCGGCCAGTACTTGTCCGCCACCGACACACCGGCCGGGAAGACGGCCTCCTCGCGCGTGTAGGCGTGCTCCCACTCCCCGCCCAGCGCCCCGGCGGTGTGCGGCGCGTTCCGCAGCGGGTTGTCGTCCGCGGACCACTCACCCGAGCCGACCTTCTCGATCTCCGCACGAATGGCGATCATCGCCTCGCAGAACCGGTCGATCTCCGTCAGGTCCTCGGACTCGGTCGGCTCGATCATCAACGTGCCGGCCACCGGGAAGGACATCGTCGGCGCGTGGAACCCGTGGTCGATGAGCCGCTTGGCGACATCGTCGACGCTCACACCGGTCGCCTTGGTCAGCGGCCGCAGATCGATGATGCACTCGTGCGCGACCAGCCCGCCCGGACCGGTGTAGAGCACGGGGAAGTGCGGCTCCAGCCGCTTGGCGATGTAGTTCGCGGAGAGCACCGCCACCTGCGTGGCCCGCTTCAGCCCCTCACCGCCCATGAGCCGGACGTACGCCCAGGAGATCGGCAGGATCCCGGCGGAACCCCAGGGCGCGGCCGAGATCGGACCGACACCCGTCTCCGGGCCGGCCGCGGGCTGCAGCGGGTGGTTCGGCAGATACGGCGCCAGGTGCGCACGCACACCGACCGGCCCGACGCCCGGACCGCCGCCCCCATGGGGGATGCAGAACGTCTTGTGCAGGTTCAGGTGCGAGACGTCGCCGCCGAAGTGCCCCGGCTTGGCCAGCCCCACCAGCGCGTTGAGGTTGGCCCCGTCGACGTACACCTGCCCGCCCGCCTCGTGCACCTGGGCGCAGATGTCGGCGACGTGCTCCTCGAACACACCGTGCGTCGACGGGTACGTGATCATCAGCACCGCCAGTTCGTTCCGGTGCTGCTCGATCTTCGCCCGCAGGTCCTCGACGTCGATCTCGCCGTCCTCGGCGGTCTTCACGACGACGACCTTCATGCCCGCCATCACGGCGCTGGCGGCGTTCGTGCCGTGCGCGGACGACGGGATCAGACACACGGTCCGCTGCTCGTCACCGCCCGCACGGTGGTATCCGCGTACGGCGAGCAGCCCGGCCAGCTCGCCCTGCGACCCGGCGTTGGGCTGCAGCGACACGTTGTCGTAGCCGGTGACCTCGGCGAGACGTTCCTCCAGCTCGCGGATGAGCGTGAGGTAGCCCTGCGCCTGCTCGGCGGGGGCGAAGGGGTGCAGCTGCCCGAACTCGGGCCAGGTGACCGGCTCCATCTCGGTGGTCGCGTTGAGCTTCATCGTGCAGGAGCCCAGCGGGATCATGCCGCGGTCGAGCGCGTAGTCCCGGTCGGCCAGCCGCCGCAGGTAGCGCAGCATCGCGGTCTCGGACCGGTACTGGTGGAACACCGGGTGCGCCAGATACTCGTCGGACCGCAGCAGCGCGCCCGGCAGTGTCTCCTCCGTGGCGGCGTCGAGCGCCTCGACGTCCCCCTCGACCCCGAACGCGTCCCACACGGCGCCCAGTTGGGCCCTCAGGGTGGTCTCGTCGCAGGCGATGGACACCTGGTCGGCGTCCACGAGCCGCAGATTGACGCCGTTCGCGCGCGCGGCGGCGACGATCTCGGCGGCCTTCGCGGGCACCCGCACGGTCAGCGTGTCGAAGTAGGAACCGTGCACGACCTCGATCCCACCGGCGGTCAGTCCCGCGGCCAGGATCGTGGCGTACCGGTGGGTGCGCCGCGCGATGCCCCTGAGCCCGTCGGGCCCGTGGTAGACGGCGTACATGCCGGCCATGACGGCCAGCAGCACCTGCGCGGTGCAGATGTTGCTGGTCGCCTTCTCCCGGCGGATGTGCTGCTCACGGGTCTGCAGGGCGAGCCGGTAGGCCTTGTTCCCGTCGGCGTCCACGGACACCCCCACGAGCCGCCCGGGCAGGCTGCGCGCGAACTTCTCGCGCACGGCCATGTATCCGGCGTGCGGCCCGCCGAAGCCCATCGGCACCCCGAACCGCTGCGTCGTCCCGACCGCGATGTCCGCACCGAGTTCGCCCGGGGACTTCAGCAGCGTGAGCGCGAGCAGATCGGCGGCGACGGTCACGAGCGCGCCGAGTTCGTGGGCCTGGTCGATGAGCGGCTTGATGTCGCGTACGGCCCCGGAGGCGCCCGGGTACTGGATCAGCACCCCGTTGATCTCCCGCCCGGCGAGCCCGGCCGGAATGCCCTCGCCGAGGTCGGCGACGACGACCTCCACGCCGGTCGGCTCGGCGCGGGTCCGGATCACGGCGACGGTCTGCGGCAGCGTGTCCGCGTCGACGAGGAAGAGACCCTTCTTGTTCTTGCCCATACGCCGGGACAGCGCCAGCGCCTCGGCGGCCGCGGTGCCCTCGTCGAGCAGCGAGGCACCGGAGGTCGGCAGCCCGGTGAGGTCGGCGACCATCGTCTGGAAGTTCAGCAGGGCTTCGAGCCGCCCCTGGGAGATCTCGGGCTGGTACGGCGTGTAGGCCGTGTACCAGGCCGGGTTCTCCATCACGTTGCGCAGGATCACGGGCGGCGTGAAGGTCCCGTAGTACCCGAGCCCGATCATCGAGTCGAGCACCTGGTTGCGGTCGGCCAGCGACCGCAGCTCGGCCAGCACCTCGGCCTCGGTGCGGGCGCCCGGCAGCTCCAGCGCGTCGGCGTTCTTGATCACATCCGGGACCGCGGCGGCGGTGAGTTCGTCGAGCGAGCCGTATCCGACCTGCGCGAGCATCTTGGCCCGCGCCTCCTGGTCGGGCCCGATGTGGCGCTGCTCGAAGGGGATGCCCTGTTCGAGCTCGGCGAGCGGAATGCGGTGGGCAGTCATTGCGGAGGCCTCCTGGTCTGACGCGACCTTCGAGGGGAACCCCGGCACGGGTACCCCGACGGCCTCCCCCTCTGTCATCTCAACCTGAGAGTTTCACCGGGCCGCCCGAGGGTGCCCGGCTTTCACCGTCGGTGAGAGCGGAAGCCGTCGACACCCGCCCTGCTTTCCAGAGTGACCTCGTCCGTGCGGTACGTGGGCCTGAGAGATTCCGGGGAGGATTTGCTCCTTCGGCGCCTTCCGGATGGTGTCCGGAGGACTCTCCCGCACGGGGTCAGCAGCCGCTGCCAGCCTACCAGCGAGGTCAACGCCCGATCCCTCAAGTGGCCGCCTCCCTGAATCTGCTCTTTTGTAGTGTTTACGGATGAGTTGCGAGCAAGTGGAGGGCCCGTGCAGACCGACATCGATCCGCGCAACCTGATCGGCCGCAAGGCGTTCGACCGCACCGGCACCAAGATCGGCACCATCGACGAGGTCTACCTCGACGACGCGACCGGCGTTCCGGAGTGGGCGGCCATACGCACCGGCCTCTTCTCCAGAGACGCCTTCGTCCCCCTGGAGCCCAGCGAACTGATCGAGGGCACCCTCCGCATCCCCTTCGACCGCGCCCTGATCAAGGACGCCCCCGACTTCGGAGTGGGCCGCCACCTCTCCCCCGACCAGGAACTCCAGCTCTACCACCACTACGGCCTCGACATCAGTGCCCCTCCCCCCTTCCCGGACCACGACTTCGGCAGGCTGGCAGGCACAGAGGAAGCCTGATCCCCACCGACCCCGCAGCCCCGAGTCCCTCCGCCTCACCTGCCCCACGGCACCGACGCGCGACTCACCCCGCCCGCGCTCTCCCTCCATCCACCGAAGACCCCCCGTCACCGTCCCCACCCTCGCCCGGTCTTCGCGCCACCAGCGGCAACGGCTCCGCCACCTCCAACTCCGGATCGTCGATGCGCAACGTCCGCACCCGCCCGGGCTCCGAGTCGGGCGTCTCGAACCGCACGGTGACCCGTCCCAGCCCGCTTCCCTGCACCCAGCCGTGCCCGTACGTGGCATGCCGCACATCGTGCCCCGACACCCACCGCCGCTCGACCGGCGCCACAGGCTCCACGACAGCCGCGTCGACGGCATCCTCCACCGCCCCCGCTTCCCTGCGCTCCCCCGCTTCGGCTTCCCCCGCCGCCTGCGCGAACAGGTCCTCCTGTGTGTAGTCGGCCAGCCCGCTCACCCCCACTCCCAGCAGCCGCACGCCGCCCGTCGTGTCCACGGAGTCCAGCAGCCGTGCCGCGGCCTCCCGCACCACCCCCGGGTCGTCCGTGGGCCCCCGCAGCGTCTCGGACCGGGTCAGCGTGGAGAAGTCGTACCTCCGCACCTTGAGCACGATGGTCCGCCCGGACAGCCCCGCGTCACGCAGCCGCCGCACACACCGGTCGGCGAGCCGCTGCACCTCCATCCCCACCCTGAGCCGGTCATGGATGTCGACGTCGTACGTGTCCTCCACGGACACCGACTTCGTCTCCCGCTCGGCCACCACGGGCCGCTCGTCGTGCGCCAGCGCCATGGCGTACAGCGCATGACCGTGCGCTTTGCCGAGCAGCCTCACGAGCTCGTCCTCGCCCGCCTCGGCGATCTCGTCGATGGTGTGGATGCCGCCCCGCCGCAGATGGTCACCCGTGGCCGGCCCGACCCCCGGCAGCGTCCGCACCGACATCGGCCCCAGCAGCGCCCGCTCGGTCCCGGGCTCGATCAGCACCAGTCCGTCGGGCTTGGCCTGCTCCGAGGCGATCTTCGCGAGCATCTTGGAGGCGGCCAGCCCCACCGACCCCGTGAGCCCGGTGAAGGCCCGTATGTCGGCCCGCAGCCTGATCCCGGCCAGCCGCGCCGACTCACCGTCCCAGGCCGCTTCCCCGGCCTCCAGGTCCACGAACGCCTCGTCCAGGCTCAACGGCTCCACCAGCGGCGACAGCGCCCGCAGGAGCCCCATCACCTGCTCGCTGATGGCCCGGTAGAACGCGAAGCGCGGCACGAGGTACGCCGCGTTCGGAGCGAGCCGGCGCGCCTGCGCCATGGGCATCGCCGAATGCACCCCGAAAACCCGTGCCTCGTAGGACGACGTGGCCACCACACCCCGCGGCCCGAGCCCA
This sequence comes from Streptomyces sp. NPDC032822, assembly GCF_055578825.1. Lineage (NCBI taxonomy): Bacteria > Bacillati > Actinomycetota > Actinomycetes > Kitasatosporales > Streptomycetaceae > Streptomyces > Streptomyces sp. NPDC032822. The sequence goes on from NZ_JBVIOL010000034.1 coordinate 39,470, forward strand.
CCCACGACCACGGCCTTCCCGCGCAGGCTCGGCTTGGACGCCTGCTCCGCCGCGGCGAAGAAGGCATCCATGTCGAGATGCAGGATCGTGGGCGCGCTTCTCACATCCCCGATGCTGCCCTACGCCACTGACAATGCCGTCTCCGAAGAGCCGGGCCGGCGCTCAGACCGCCCGGTTGCGCCGCCGCGCCAGTTCGTCCGCGGGGTTGTGCCCGACAAGGGTCTCCCCGGTGTCGATCCGCTCCCCGTGCAGCTGGGAGAGCGCGCTCTCCACGTCCCGCCAGACCACACCCACGGCGATCCCGAAGATCCCCTGACCGCCCTGGAGCAGTGCGTGGACCTCGTCCGGCGAGGTGCACTCGTAGACCGTGGCACCGTCGCTCATCAGCGTCATGCGCTCCAGGTCGCAGAAACCGCGTTCCCTGAGGTGCTGCACGGTGGTGCGGATGTTCTGCAGCGACACACCGGTATCCAGAAAGCGCTTCACGATCTTCAGGACGACGACGTCCCGGAAGCTGTACAGCCGCTGCGTCCCCGACCCGTGGGCCGGCCGCACGCTCGGCTCCACGAGGCCGGTGCGGGCCCAGTAGTCCAGTTGCCGGTAGGTGATACCGGCGGCCGCGCAGGCCGTGGGACCGCGGTAGCCGATCTGTTCGGACGCCATGGACGTCGCCCCTCCACTGCTCGGCACGGCCGCCGGTCGCTGCGGAGCGTGATCGACCGCGTTGCTGTGAAGCGGGTACGGGCCGCTCGCCCCGAGACTGCGTCCGGGGGCACCCCCAGCCGTACCGTCGCCCCTGCTTCTCACGCCGACCTCCGTCCTTGACCTGCCTTCTCGACGGTAGGCAGTCACCAGGGGCGCGTCAACGATCGCCACACTCGGCACGCCGGGTGATAATCACCCTACGAGTGGTTTCCCGCACCCAACCGCGGGGAAAGGCTAGCCGAATGCGCTCGTAGTGGCTTGCAGGACTCTCTCACGCGCCGCTGGCAAATGCCGGCATTTGAGACGTCACCGGACATGGACGAGCCCGGCGGGGCTGTCCGCCCGCCGGGCTCGTGGATGTCTCACTGGCTGCTGGTGCCGAAGTCCTCGGGCGAGATCTGGTCGAGGAACTCGCGGAACTTCTCCACCTCGTCCTCCTGCTCGTCCGGGATCGCGATGCCGGCGTCGTCCAGCACACCGTCACTGCCGTAGATGGGCGTTCCGGTCCGCAGGGCCAGTGCTATCGCGTCGGAGGGGCGGGCACTCACCTCGACCCCGCTGGCGAAGACCAGCTCCGCGTAGAAGACGCCCTCACGCAGGTCCGTGATGCGCACTTCGGTGAGCTCCTGGCCGACAGCCTCCAGCACGTCCTTGAACAGGTCGTGGGTCAGCGGTCGAGCGGGTGCCATGCCCTGCTGCGCGAAAGCGATCGCCGTAGCCTCCCCAGGCCCGATCCAGATGGGGAGGTAGCGGTCGCCTCCCACTTCACGCAGGAGCACGATCGGTTGGTTGGAGGGCATTTCGACCCGGACACCTACGACATCGAGCTCGTTCACACAGCAACCCTAGGCCGTGCCCGGGACGTTTGGGTAGTCGGGCAGAGAACGGGCGGCCGATCCGGCCTGCGCCGAAGGGCCGACGTCACGGCAGCCGCACGCCCAGCGCGGTCTGCACGAGTGCCGCGTGCAGCTTCATCGTGAGCCCGGCCAGTTCCTTCGTACGCGCTTCGGCGTGTGCCCTGGTCTGCGGGTTGCGATGGCGCCGCAGCGGAGCCACCACCTGGTCCACCAGTCCGGCCTCACGGTCGGCCGCCGCCTTCATCACCCGCAGATGGCGCGGCTCGATCCCGAACTGCCCCAGCTCGGCCACGAGCGAGGCCACGGTGGCCGCCTCCGCGTCGTACGCCCCGTCGGGCAGCGGAGTGATCAGCCCGTACGACTCCCACTCCTGTAGTTCCTGCTCGCCGATCTCGGCGGCGGCCATCAGCTCGTCCCGCCCGATCCTGGCGGCCGTGGGCGCCTCGGCGATCTCAACGACGCCCTCACCGTCCCGCTGGCGGCCCACCGCCGGCAACGGCAGTGCCTCACCGCGCTCCATGGCGTCCAGGTGCTCACGGATCACCTTGAGCGGCAGATAGTGGTCCCGCTGCATCCTCAGGACGTGACCGAGGCGCTCGACGTCGTGGGCGCTGAACTTGCGGTACCCCGAGGGGGTCCGCTGCGGCTCGATGAGCCCCTCCGACTCCAGGAAGCGGATCTTGGAGATGGTGACTTCGGGGAACTCGTCGCGCAGCGCGTTCAGCACCGTGCCGATACTCATCAGCCCACTGTCCGTGGCGGCGTTACCGTTCCCGGCACCGCCGCTCGGTGTTTGAAGCATGGACCTTCCCTGGGGGTTCCCCCGGATGGAGTCTGGGGGAGGGTCAGTAGCCTCGCTGGCTCGCGTAGAAGACCAGCCGGTACTTGCCGATCTGCACCTCGTCACCGTTGTTCAGAGCCACCTGGTCGATGCGCTCACGGTTGACGTACGTACCGTTCAGACTGCCCACGTCGGCCACCGTGAACGAACCGTCCTGACCGCGACGGAACTCCACGTGCCGACGGGAGACCGTGACGTCGTCCAGGAAGATGTCGCTCTGCGGGTGACGCCCGGCCGTGGTCAGGTCGCCGTCCAGGAGGAAGCGGCTGCCCGAGTTCGGTCCGCGACGCACCACCAGGAGCGCCGAGCCCAGCGGCAGCGCGTCGACCGCCGCCTGTGCCTCCGGAGAGAGCATGGGCATCTGCGTCTGACCCGTGACCTCGGCGTCGTAGGCCTCAAGCCCGGAGATGGAGATCGTGGACGTCGTCTCGGACGGGCGCTCTGGGGCGGCGCCGGCCCGCAGCGGAGCACCACAGTTCGAACAGAAGCGGCTGTTCTCCGCGTTGCGGTTACCGCACCTCGTACACACCAGGGCCGACATAGGGGAAAACCCTCCACCCGTACTTGAGGTTGACGGTTGCCCGAAACCTATGCCTCCGGACTGGGCAGGGTCAACTGACGGCGCGCCCTGACCTCCCGGAACGTCCTCGCCGGGACCGCCGACCTGATCCCGGAACAGCGGGCGCTGGCCTTCTGCGTCAGGCTGTGCGCGATGGCGGGCGGTCGCGTTGTCGCTGCCCTCTCGCGCGCTCTTGCCGAACAACTTCGCAAACAACTTCACGGGCGATTCCCCTTGACCGAAACAGACCCGCCCGTGGGGCAGGACGAACCCTGATTGAACACACCGGTCGACCCGGACATCCTCACAACGTCCGTATCCACCAGACAGTTTCCACCACGCACCACCCAATCGGTGCGCCGACCCCCCGCAACCTCTTGCCCTGGCCGGACGCCCCCCATGCACCCCCGGTTCACTGGGAGGACGACCGAGCGTAGTCAGGCCGCTTCGCCGCTCGCAAGGCGTCCACGACGATCTTGTCCGACCGCTCGACGCTCACGGTGGCCTGCTCCTTCTCCAGAGTCTGCACCACGCCTCCTGGGATGTTGAGCGCCGGTTCGAGGTCCTGCGGCTTACCGATGACCTTGAAACGATAGGGAGCGTTGATCTTGTTCCCGTCGACGCTCACGCTCTTGTCGGAGTCGGTCAGATAGGTGCCCGCGACCACGCGCACGCCGTTCACCTGGATCGCCTCCGCACCGGCCGCGCGCAGCTCCTGGATCGCGTCCAGGAGCATGTCCGCCTTGACCGTGCCCTTCGTGTCGTCGATGGTCATCGTGATACCCGGCCCCTGTGCGGCCACCGTGCCCGCCAGGATGCCGAGCTGCTTCTCCTTCTCGACCGTCTGCTTGCGGGCCTCCTCGGCCTGGTCAGAGCTGTTCTCCAGCTCGTCCCGCTGCTTCTCAAGGCCCTGCTTCTCGTCTTCAAGACGCTGAGTACGGTCATCCAGTTCATCCAGGATGCGCACCAGATCCTCCTGACGGGCGCCCCGCAGCGCGCTGTCACCGTCACTGTTCGACGCCACCTGAACAGCCAGACCGAAACCCAGCCCGAACAGCAGCACCGCGACGATGAGTTGGGCCCGGGTGACCCGCGGCGGCCACAGCCCGTTCGCCAGCCGCTGCCGGCCCAGGCGCTGCGGCGGCTCCTCGGAGGCGTCCGCCGTCGGCTCCGGAGCGCCGGCGGTCGCTGCCTCCGGCGGCAGCTCCTTGCGCAGCCTGTTCTCGCCTGTCTCGTTCTGGTCGCTCATCCGCCTCACGCCCGGAACACGTGTCGGCGGATCGCAGCGGCATTGGAGAAGATCCGGATGCCGAGCACGACGACGACGCCGGTGGACAGCTGGGCACCGACGCCCAACTTGTCGCCCAGGAACACGATCAGTGCGGCCACGACCACGTTCGACAGGAACGACACGACGAAGACCTTGTCGTCGAAGATGCCGTCGAGCATGGCCCGCAGACCTCCGAAGACGGCGTCGAGCGCCGCCACCACGGCGATCGGCAGATAAGGCTCGACGACCGCCGGAACCTCGGGCCGGACCAACAGGCCGGCCACGACTCCCACGACGAGGCCCAGTACGGCGATCACGATGTGCCCTTCTCAGTTCTCGGCTGTGCTGTACGTACGATCACACTCGGTGCTGCGGGCAGCCGGAGGTCGTCCTCCACCGAAATGGCGGTCCGGATGCCGTAGTTCTCCTGCAGGGCATGCAGGTACAGGCCGTCCGCGCTGTCCTGGAACCTGGTGCTCAGCCGCTTGCCATCCCCCACGGCGAGCACCGTATACGGCGGCACGAGCGGCTTGTTGTCGACCAGTATGGCGTCCCCCGCGGCCCTGATCGCCGACAGTGCCGTCAGCCGCTGCCCGTTGATCGACACGGCCTCGGCACCCGACTCCCACAGCCCGTTGACCACCCGCTGCATGTCCCGGTCCCGCACGCGCCCGGTGTCGGAGAACCCGGAGGTCTCCCGCGGGTTGCCGTCACCACCGGTGGTGGCTTCCTTGGCGTCGTCCACGACCAGCTTCACACCGGGACCGTGCACTTCCACGGCGCCCGACAGGATGCCCACGAGTTCCGCCTGGGAACTGCCACCGCTGTCCTTGAGGGCGGCACGTTGGCGCGCGCCGACGTCGTCGCGCAGTTCGTCGACGGAGTCCTCGAGTTCGTCGGCGGTGTCCGTCTCCTGATCGATGCGGTCGATCAGCTCCTCGCGCTCCTTGGCGACGACGGGGGCGGCGACCCGGGCCTGGGCCGCTCCGACGGTGACGATGAGCGCCGCGAGCACCAGGCCGGCTGCCAGCCCCAGCTTCGCGCGCAGCGTCCTGGGCAGTCCTCCGTCGCCCGCGGCCTTCCTGCGGGCGGCGGCCTCCGCGTACCCGTCGTCGAGGCTGTGGTCCATGACGTTGGTGAGCAGCGACATGGAGGCGTCCGGGCGCGAAGGGCGCGTGGGTGTGCTCCGAACGGGGGGCTGCTGCGGCATGCCGCACATCGTCGCACGTCGCGACCGTCAGCTCCGAATGGCCCCACCGGCGTGCCGGACAGGCCCCCTTGGGGACACCTGTCCGGCACGCGCGCGTGCAGTGGGTTTCAGCGCCCGGCGCTGTCCACGACGGCCGACCACTCGTCGAGCAGGGCCTGTGCGGAGGTGTCGTCCGGTCCTTCGGCCCACAGGTGGGTGACCGCCTCAGCCGGGTCGGGCAGCACCATCACCCAGCGCCCGTCGGTCTCGACGACCCGCACGCCGTCCGTGGTGTCCACGAAGCGGTCTCCGGCCGCTTCGACGACTCGTCGCATCACAAGTCCCTTGACGGCCCAGGGGGTCGCCAGATCCCGCTTGAGGACGTGCGCCCGCGGAATCCGCGCGTCGATCTGGCTGAGTGTCAGCTGCGTCCGCGCCACCAGTCCGATCAGCCGTACGAAGGCCGCCGTTCCGTCGAAGACACTGCTGAACTCGGGGATGATGAACCCTCCCTTGCCGTCCCCGCCGAAGATCGTCGTCTCGTCGCGACCGACCCGGGTCAGGTCGTCGGGAGAAGTGGTCGTCCACTCCACCTGTGTCCCGTGGTACGCCGCCACCTGCTCGGCGATCCTCGTCGTGGTCACCGGCAGCGCCACCCGGCCACTGCGCCGCTCGGCGGCCACCAGGTCGAGCATGACGAGCAGCGCGCGATCGTCCTCGACGATCCGCCCCTTCTCGTCGACCAGCGACAGCCGCTCGCCGACGGGGTCGAACCGCACCCCGAACGCGGCCCGCGCGGACGCCACGATCTCGCCCAGCCGCACCAGTCCCGACCGCCGCGTGTCCGCCGACTCGGTGGGCCTGGACTCGTCGAGCCCCGGGTTGATGGTCAGAGCGTCCACACCGAGCTTGCCGAGCAGACTGGGCAGCACCAGCCCGGCACTGCCGTTCGACGCGTCGACGACGACCTTGAGCTCGGACCCGGAGATCCCCGTGACGTCGATGTTCCGCAGCAGCGACCCGGTGTACGAGTCGAAGACACTGGCGGGGAAGTGCAGGTCCCCGATCTCGCCCGGGAACGCCCGCCGGTACTCCTGGCGCGCGAACACGCGGTCCAACTTGCGCTGGCTCCCCTGTGAGAGGTCCGCACCCTGCCCGTCGAAGAACATGATGTCCACCGAATCCGGGACCCCGGGCGTGGTCCGGATCATGATCCCGCCGGCGCTGCCCCGCGCGGTCTGCTGCCGCGCCACAGGCAGCGGTACGTTCTCCAGGTCACGTACGTCGATGGCGCTGGCCTGCAGCGCGGAGATGACCGCCCGCTTGAGCGCACGGGCACCGCGTGAGTGGTCACGGGCCGTGGTGACGGTCGAGCCCTTCTTGAGCGTGGTCGCGTAGGCGCCGGCGATACGCACGGCCAGTTCGGGCGTGATCTCCACGTTGAGGATCCCGGACACGCCTCGGGCGCCGAAGAGGTGTGCCTGCCCCCTGGACTCCCAGATGACCGAGGTGTTGACGAACGCGCCGGCCTCGATGGTCTTGAACGGGTAGACCCGCACATTGCCCTGCACGATCGACTCTTCACCGATCAGGCACTCGTCCCCGATGACGGCGCCGTCCTCGATGCGAGCCGCGCGCATGATGTCGGTGTTCTTTCCGACGACGCATCCCCGCAGATTGCTGTGCTGTCCGATGTACACGTTGTCGTGCACGACGGCCTTGTGGAGAAAGGCCCCGGTCTTGACGACGACGTTGGAGCCGATGACCGAGTGTTCCCGGATTTCGGCTCCGGCCTCGACCTTGGCGTAGTCGCCGATGTAGAGAGGACCCCGAAGAACGGCGTCGGGATGTACCTCGGCACCTTCCGCGACCCACACTCCCGGGGAGATCTCGAAGCCGTCCAGCTCGACGTCGACCTTGCCCTCCAGGACGTCGGCCTGCGCCTTCACATAGCTCTCGTGGGTGCCGACGTCCTCCCAGTAGCCCTCCGCGATATAGCCGTAGACCGGCTTGCCTTCCTTCATCAACTGAGGGAAGACATCACCGGACCAGTCGACGGGGACGTCGGCCTCGACGTAGTCGAAGACCTCGGGCTCCATCACGTAGATACCCGTGTTCACGGTGTCCGAGAAGACCTGGCCCCAGGTCGGCTTCTCGAGGAAGCGCTCGACCTTGCCCTCCTCGTCGACGATCGTGATGCCGAACTCCAGGGGGTTGGGTACACGCGTCAGACAGACGGTGACCAACGCACCCTTTTCTTTGTGGAAATTGATGAGCTCAGTGAGATCGAAATCGGTCAGGGCATCACCGGAGATGACGAGGAAAGCGTCGTCCTTCAACGCTTCCTCGGCGTTCTTGACGCTTCCGGCAGTACCGAGTGGCTTCTCCTCATTGGCATAGGTGAGCTCCATACCGAGCTCCTCACCGTCACCGAAGTAGTTCTTGACCAGCGAGGCCAAGAACTGGACAGTAACGACGGTCTCGTTGAGCCCATGCCTTTTGAGCAGCCTCAGAACGTGCTCCATGATCGGCCGGTTGGCCACCGGCAGGAGCGGCTTGGGCATGCTTGAGGTCATGGGACGAAGGCGTGTGCCTTCGCCTCCGGCCATCACGACGGCCTTCATGTCGGAAGCGTCCTCCTCTAAGAGACGACGGTCTAGCCGACTTCACCCGTCCAGATTGTCCCGCACTTCTTCTCCGCGGGCCATCGGGCCGATACGACCGCTGCAATCGGCGAGTTCAGTCGGCCTTGGGGTCCGCACGAACCAGGCGGCGGACTTGTACCACATAGAGGACTCCTGCCCACCAATACAGCGTTGTACCCCATCCTGCGAACGCCCATCCGAAAATAGCAGCGAGTGACGCGATCCATCCACTTCCGTCACTGAGCAGCAGCAGGGGGAAGGCGTACATCAGGTTGAAGGTCGCGGCCTTGCCCAGGAAGTTCACCTGGGGGGGCGGATAGCCGTGGCGTCTGAGGATGCCCACCATCACCAGCAGAACCAGCTCGCGCGCCAGAAGTGCAGCGGTCAACCAGATCGGCAGAATCTCGCGCCAGGTGAGGCCGAGCAATGTCGAAAGAATGTAGAGGCGGTCGGCCGCCGGGTCCAGGAGCCGGCCGAGGCTGCTGATCTGGTTCCAACGCCGTGCGAGCTTGCCGTCCAGGTAGTCGCTGATTCCGCTCAGGAGCAGTACCAGCAGCGCCCACCCGTCACTCTCGGGGCCACCGAACTCAGGCCTGAGGATCAGCCACAGGAAGAGCGGGACTCCGGCGAGCCGCGCCATGCTGAGGATGTTGGGGATGGTGAGGACCCGTTCCGTCTGGACGCGGGTCTCCTGGACCTCCACCCGAGAGCCTCCTGTGCAAAACGAGCCAACGATGCTCCCTGACCCTACCTCAACGCAAAAAAGCTCTGGCTCTTGGGCTGCGTGCCCAAGAGCCAGAGCTCTAAAAGGAGTTCGGCGGCGTCCTACTCTCCCACAGGGTCCCCCCTGCAGTACCATCGGCGCTGTAAGGCTTAGCTTCCGGGTTCGGAATGTAACCGGGCGTTT
>NZ_JBVIOL010000035.1:0-48279 GCF_055578825.1 Streptomyces sp. NPDC032822
CAAAACCCGCACCCACTACGACGAAGCGACCGCCTGGTCACACCACGCCCACGCCCCTGCCGCTTGACCTCAAACGACATGGGGTGTCTGAACACCGACTTCGACGCCGTGACGGCCGGCCTCGCTCTGCCCTGGAGCTCCGGCGGCACCGAAGGTGCCGTGAACCGCATCAAGAAGATCAAGAGGCAGCTCTACGGACGGACGGGATTCGAACTGCTCCGCAAGATGATCCTGCTCCGGTAGCTCTCCAAGCCTCCGAATCCCGCGCCAAGACCGAGGACTGACCGCACCCAGAGAGCTTGGCCAGGGCGTGTCGGCACCGACGGAGATAATGTGGCTGTGGACCTGAGAGCGGAGCTGTTGCCCCCGCCCGTGAGCCAGCAGCGGCTGGACGAGCTGTGCGCGGAGGCTGAGCAGATCGCTGAGCTGCTGGTCGCCCGCTCAGAGGTGGCGGGCGAGGCTATCGAGGCGTTCAACGCGATGACCGGTCACGCCTACGTGGCTCTCGACTTCGCTGAGTTCGACGGAAGCAGGAGCCTGGAGGAGTTCGCGAGGGAGGCGGCCCGGCCGGCTCGCCCTGTGGTTGCGGACATCACCCGGGATGAGCTCGTTGAGATCGTTCGCAGACTCCTGACTGCCTCTGCGGAGAGCGGCTACTACCTGCGGCTCCTGGAGGCGAACGTGTCGCATCCCCGGGTGAGTGACCTGGTCTTCCATCCCTCGGACATCCTCCAGGACCCGTCTGCGGAGCAGATTGTCGACGAGGCTCTGAGGTACCGGCCGATCGTGCTCTGAGCGAATCGAACGACACCGTCACCCTCCGCGACCGCTCCTCAAGGTCTGTGCCGGAACCGAGTGTCGACAGCGATTGTTCGGCACTTCGGGAGGCACCGAATCCGCGCCGTGTTCGATGGCCGATGCTCGAGGCAGGAGGCAGCGCGGGGTCTGTATCGCTCGGTGGCTGCAGCCCCCCGTCAGCAAGGGCGCCGGCCGATTCGGGATCTGCCCCAGGGGCGGGCGTGGGCGGTCTCAGTTTTTGCGGTAGGGGGTGATGGCGTCTTCACCGAAGGACGCGGCGAGTGCCTGTGTGATCAGGTCGGGCAGTTTGGTGTGTCCGTCGTCTTGGGTCCAGCGTGTCAGCGCCGTGTGCATCGCGGCCATGCATGCGCTGGTCGCCGCCTGGGCGCGGAATACGGCCTCGGGATCGGTTGCGTCGTCCCCGAGGGCGTCGACGATGGCCTGTTGCAGCGCGTACTGGCTGTCCAGGTGCCGGGCCCGCAGCGCAGGCGTGGAGACCATGAGGTGGAGGCAGTCCAGCAGGAACCGTTGGTTTGCCCCTGGTTCGTCCTCGTTGCCGCTGGTCAAGGCTGTGGCCGCGTCGATGAGCGCGCCGCCGACGCGGCGCACCAGGGGTTGCGTCGCGGGCGACGCGGCGACCTGTTCGGCGATGAGTTGGGCGGGCTGGTCGATGAGGACGAGGTCCTCCTTGGTGGGGAAGTGCCGGTAGACGGTCATGGCCGAGACGCCGGCGGCCTCGGCGACGTCGGCCACCGTCACCGCGTCGTAGCCGTGGTCGGTGAACAGCCGCACCGCGTGCGCCTGGACCAGGCGCCGTGTCTGGGATCGCCGTCGTTCCCGCAGGGTTGGTTGCCGCTCACTCATGTGTTAGACACTACCATCACGTTAGTGACTAACATTTAGATGGGGTGAAGGCATGGGTGATCTGACGGGCAGAACGGCTTTGGTGACGGGCGCGTCGCGGGGCATCGGGCAGGCGATCGCCGCTCGGCTCGCGGCCGAAGGGGCCACGGTCATCGTGCACTTCGGCACGGATGAGAGCGGGGCGGCTGCGACGGTCGATGCGATGGAACGCGCCGGTGGGACCGCCTTCTTTGTCCGGGCCGAACTGGGCGTGGACGGTGACGTCGAGACACTTTTCGCCGGCGTGGAGGCCGGCTTGGCCGGCCGGCCGCTGGACATCCTGGTCAACAACGCGGCGGCCGCACCGGCCGGCCCGCTCGGCGTGACGACCCGGGCAGAGTTCGACCACTTGTTCGCGGTGAACGTGCGAGCGCCGTACTTCATCATCGAGCGGGCGCTGCCTCTGCTGAGCGAGGGCGCCCGGATCGTCTCGGTGTCGTCGGTGGCGACCCGGATGGCCAACTCGGCCCAGACATCCTTCGCCATGACGAAGGGCGCGATCGAGACGATGACCAAAACCATCGCCGTCCAGCTCGGCTCCCGAAGGATCACGGTGAACGCGGTCGCTCCTGGGGCCACCAGGACGGCGACCAACGGAGCCGTCTTCGACACGCCGGGCCTCACCGAACAGATATCCGGTATGACGGCACTCGGCCGGCTGGGCGGGCCCGACGACGTAGCCGATGTGGTCGCCTTCCTCGCCTCCGACGCCGCCCGCTGGGTCACTGGTCAGATCATCGACGCGAGTGGTGGCCTGTTCCTCGGCCCACGCGTCTGACCAATGAGGGTGAGGGCGTTTCTTTCGGATCGGTGATGAGAGCGGGGGCGCCTGGCGAGCCAGTGCCCAGGTGCTCTGGAGGATGGCTGGTGGCCGCACGTGCTCGACAGGGCCCTACGATGCCTGGCGTGGATACCTCGGGGGACGGGTTGCGCTGCGGGCTCTGCGGGCAGGTGGTGAATGCCCGGCATGAGCAGCACCACGAGGAATCGGCGGGCAGGCGTGTGGAGTACGTGGTGATCGAAGTGCGCGGCGCGTGTGCCCACTATCAAGCTGCCGATGCCCCCTCTCGAACCCGCAAGACCGGTGCCGCCGGACTGGCGGAGGCGCTGGGGATCGGCCTCGCAGATCTCCCCGGCCGCCATTACACCTGCTGGGAGACGCCTGCGGAGTACGGTGTCATCCGCAGTGGCTTCGAGTTGGCCTGACACGCAACGGCACCGGACCATTGCCGGCGGATCATCTGATTCGTTGGTTGATGTGCGTCGTTGACCGACGCGCAGTGGGCGCGAATCAAGCCGTTACTTCCCGATCGGGCGCCGAAGAGAGGTGGCCGATGGCGGGATCACCGTGAGGTGATCGATGCGATCGCCCGGAAGTTCCCGACAGGATCGCAGTGGATCCACCTCCCCGAGAGGTACGGCAACGGGCGAGGGGCCTACAACCGGCTGCGGATGTGGGCCATCGACGGCACCTGGGAGCGGGTGTTCACCGCGCTGGTCGCGCAGGCCGACGCCGACGAAGACCTCAACTGGGCTGTCTCTGTGGACTCCGCCATCGTGCGCGCACACCGGCATGCGGCCGGGGCCCGCAAATAAGAGGGGCCCCAGCAGGCGAACCGGCAGACGACGCCATCGGATGGTCCCGCGGCGGACTGACCACGAAGATCCACCTTGCCTGCGATGCCCACTGCCGGCCACTGGCCTTCATTCTCACCGCCGGTCAGGCTGGCGACGCACCCGCCTTCGCACACGTCATGGCCCGGCTTCGCGTTCCTCGACGGCCAGGACGGCCCCGCACCAGGCCGGACGTGGCGCTCTGGTGTCTGCGGGCTTTCACCCGTCCGGGGTGCGGGATCCTGCGGCCGCGTCGGACGCTTCTGGCACCGCCTTCCTTCTTGGCGGTGACGGTCTGTTCGGACCGGCAGTGCGACTGTGAGTAAAGGGGGAGTAGCCCGGTAACGGGTACTGCCTGGCTTCCAAATTCTCGCTACCCCTGTCAAGAGAATCAGCCGGTTGCCCCTCTCCAGTCATGTACGGCCAACTGCTTCGACCGCGAGGCGCTGGAGGCCGCAGACTAGAAGGAGGTATCGGTGGAGGTCGCCAGCGTCGTTCTGCTGTTGATCGTGATCCTCGCTCCCGGCTGCAAGAAGCTACTGAACACCGTGGCCTACCGAATCAGGGCCGCGGGCGAGGCGGAAGTCATCCGCGCCAAGCGCGGCGAACCCAAGGCATCCAAGGCCTTGAACACGAGGCGGAGGCGTCATGGATGACCAGCAGGCGCTCCGCTCCAGGACGTTGCAGTCCTTGTACGAGGAATCCCGGGGGCAAATGATCGGGTTCGCCCGCAACCAGCTGAACGCCTGGTGCATCCCGGTGTCCCGCGTGGACCCGGAGGACCTAGTACAGACCGCATTCGCCAACGTGCTGGCGACCAAGGGCCTGATCGAGCAGCCCCGGCCGTATATGTACCAGGTACTGCGTCGCGAAATCGTCCACGCCGCGAACCGCTTCCGTGACGCAGCCAAGCACGAGGCCAGCGTGCTGGAGATGCGATCGGTCGAGGAAGCCCCGGCCGCGGACTTCAGCGACATGGTGGCGCACCGCATGATGATTTATGAGGCACTTCACGAACTGCCTCAGCAGCAGCGTGTCGCGGTGTGGGCGACAAAGGCCCTGCGGCAGTCTCAGGCGGAGACTGCCGAGGACATGGGCAGGAGTCCTGGCACTGTCGCCACCCACGTCGCGCGCGCCGTGACCGTCCTGAAGGTAAGTCTCGCGGCGGCTTCGGTCGCACTGGTCGCCTTTGTCCTGAGTGGCACGGGTGCTGTGATGCGGGCCATCGCCGCCCACGGTGGCCGAAGGCCGGAGGACCCTCCGATTCCTGGTGCTGAAAGCGTCGACACTCTGTTGATCTTGGGGCTCGTGGTCGTTGCCCTGGCCAGCGCACTGCTTGCCATAGCCCTCGGGAAGCACCGGATCATTCGGGTAGGTGATGCTCGACGGCCGCGTTGGAGGGCCTTGCCCGATGTTCTCGATCCGCAGGTCAGAGAGTTCGTCAGCCAGCTGCGGCGGCTCGTGGACCGCAGCGGTCTGAGTATCGCCGCGGTGGCCGACCGCACGGGTTACAGCAAGACGTCCTGGGAGCGTTATCTCAACGGTCGGCTGTTCGCGCCCAAGGGTGCGACCGTCGCCCTGGCCCAGGTCACCGGCACCCATCCCGTTCATCTGACGACGATGTGGGAGCTTGCCGAGCGTGGCTGGAGCCGCTCGGAGGTGCGCCACGACATGACGAAGACCATCCAGATCTCCCAGAAGCGCGTCGCACCCAGCAAGATCCCCGGCGGATCCGCCGACGGCCTCATCGGTTCGCGGGTTGACGGCCCCGGCGACGATTGGCGGGCCGACCGCCGGGACGAGCCGCACTCGGGCCTGATCCGGGCCGCCCCTTACCGCCCTTCCGGCGGACGGATGCTTGGGCTTGCCTCGCTCCTCCTCCCCGGAGAGAAGCGGGACGAGTGGCTGGAGGAGCAGCAGGTATACCTGGTCGACATGCTGACGCGCCGGCAGCGCTGGGCGTGGGTGACCACGCAGCTCATCGCCATGCCGAAGTTCGCGTACACAGTACGTACCGCAAGCAAGAAGGGGGTGGTGTGATGACCCCACCGCCCCCGCGCCCGACACCGAACCGTTTGTCCGCACGGACTGTCATGCCTGCCGCGCCCAACGCCCCCTGAGCCACCGGTGCCCACTTTGTGACTGCCTGCTGGTCCCTCGGGCGTTCGGGGCGGGTGGTCAGGGGCCTCCGCCCACCGATCAAGCGGGCCTTCTTCCTGTCGGCGTTTCGCGGCGTTCGGTGACCCGGCCGCCCGGGCCTACTACGACAAGAAGATCGCCTAGGGCAAGCACCACACCCAGGCCCTGCTCTGCCTCGCCAGACGCCGAGCTGACGTCCTCTTCGCCATGCTCCGCGACAGCACCTTCTGCGAACTGCGGCTGTCAGCCCCAGTCACCTGACCTGCGGGTCTGCAAGGAGAACGACTCGATCAGCCTCGACGTCGAAGCCGAGCACCGGCTGACCGTACTCACCCTCCGGGTCCATGAGCACCGGCTTGCCCAACCGCCGCCCGATCTCCCGAAGGAAGCCGCAGAGCACATCAAGTCGGTCCTGGCCCTGCAACTCCCGCAGGTCGACGTCGAAGTCGACTTCGTCGGCGGCGTGGAAACTGAAGATCGCCAACACATCGGCGGTCGGCCAGACCCGCAGGTCCGGGCACTCGTCATCCGCCGCACGGGACAGCACGACCTCCGCCCGGGGCACCGGAAGCACCGTCTCCTCCTCGGAGTACTGGCACTTCCAGCCCTTCTCCGCGACAAGGTCGAGGACCGCCTGCCAGTCCTCCACCGAGGCATTCGGGACACGCGCGTCCGGCAACGACCCCATCAAGTCCAGGTCGAAGAAGCACTTCACGTCATCCCACAGCAGGTCGCTCACCCCGCCATGCTGCCCGGGCCGCCGACCCAACGCACCCCCGCTTCCTTCGTCGGCTGTCGGCGTACACGTCGAAGTACCCAAGGGCTGTCCCGCAAATGCTCTACGAGCTGCCTCGGGCGTGGTTGGACGTTGTTGTGAGGGACGCTCGTCTATCCGGTGAGAACGAGGTTGTGCAGGCGGGCGATGCCGAGCATGGCCTGGTGGACTCCGTCGCCTTTGAGGCGGCAGTCGCGGAGGATCTTCCAGGTCTTCATGCGTGCGAAGACGTGCTCGACGCGGGCGCGGACCTGCTTGTGGGACTTGTTGTGTGCTTCCTTCCAGTCCGGAAGGTCTTCGCCTTTGCGTCGGCGGTGGGGCATGACGAGCCCGGTGCCGGGATAGCCGCCGTCGGCTATCGTGAGTGTTCTGCCGACGGCGGCTTTGGCGCCGGATTCCTCCCACGCCTTGCAGTCGTTGCGGTTGCCGGGCAGGGGCTGGCCCACCACGACGACTAGGCGGGTGTCGGCATCGATGACGACCTGGTGGTTGGTCGAGTACCGGTAGTTCTTGGACTGCTCCGCCACCGTGTGGTCCCGGGTCGGGACCAGGGTGCCGTCCACGATGAGCACGGTGTCCTTGGAGAACCGCTTGCGGGGTTGGAGCGCGAGCATCGGTCCGAGGTGGTCGATGATGCGGTCCGCTGCCGATTTGGACACCCCGAAGAGCGGGGCGAGCTGGCGCATCGTCAAGTTGGTGCGCCAGTACGCTGTGACCAGCAGAGCCCGGTGCTCCAGGGGGAGGCTCCACGGCCGGCCCCTGCGGACCGCATCCGCACCCTCGCGCCGCAGTACGGTCACCAGCTTGCCGAACAGGCGAGGACTCAGCCCGGTGAACGGGGCTATCCAGAACGGCTCCGACGCCGTGATCACACCAGCCACGTCAAGATCATCTCACCCGTGACCAGTAGATAACAGGAAGCCTCTGTTGAGGCTACTGCGGACGCGTTCCAGCAGGCTGTCAGAGATTCCCGGGATCGTCTGGCAGGACCGGGGCGCCGGTCAGTAGGCGCAGAGGACCAAGATGCCGGCCTCGCCCTTGCCAAGGCTGGAGAACAACTCTTGGAGGGAAGCCGGGCCCTCGTGGTCGATGAGGAGCACCGCCTGCTTGGTGCCGTTTCGTTCGGAGGGGACGAAGTCGGTCACGATCTCGCGGCGCAGCAGGGTTACCCGGTCGCTATCCGCAGCATCTGGGGAGAGACCGGCTAGGTGCTCGCGCCAGGCGTCCTGGCGATCGGCCAGATCGTCGGCGAGTACCTGCCGGGAGGCTGTGACGCTAACCGCGAGCCGGTCGCCCTTGCGCGTATAGCGGGCCGACATGTCGTGCGGCAGCAGGTAAAACACGCCCTCCTCACCCTCGTGCCCCCTGTTCCCCAGCATGTTAACCATGCGCTCACCGGGGTCCTGGGACGTGAAGTCGACGCTGAGGAGCACCCCGACGTCGTCCGGCCCGAATGGAGGAACCGCAGTGATCCACATGCATGCCGAGTCGTCCATGCCGGGCATCCAAGCACACGGCACGGACAGACCCAGCACGGGTCGGGCCCGAGTTCGGGCCACATCAGTGGCCGGTCGCAACTGATGTGGCCAGGTCGGACATGGGCTCACACGGCCCACGGTCAATCTGGTCGGTTCGCACGACACAGATTATTTGTGGGACAGCCCTTAGCTGGGGGAAGTTATCGGCGCAATACGGTAGGGCTTTCCTCTCGTCCCCCCACTGTTGGGTCACCTTGAGATGGCATCCCGCCTACGCCCTGGCGGCCGCTGTCTCCGCCCTCTTCGCCCTGGTCGTGGTCACCTCGGCCCAGGCCGACGCAGCGGCCTCCTCCTCGTTCGTCAAGACGATGTACTTCTCGAACCAGGCGACGCTCTACTGCCCTGACGGCTGGGTGGCCACGGGCGGCGGCGTGGGAGCGGACAATCCCGCCACCACGCACGTGGGCCGCACCGAGCCGGTGCAGAACTCCGCCCGCACGCCCATCGGCTGGAAGGGCGACCTGAAGACATCGAGCGGTGCCGGAGGCTCCGGCACGCTCCACGTCATCTGCGCAGTCTGACCCACCGCGAACCCGTTTTGCACCAGCGGCGCCACGACCATCGTGGCGCCGCTGCCTGCGATGAGTGGCCGGCGGACGCTGCCGGACGCCGCACGCCGGCCCCGAACCTGGTCCTGTGCCCCAAGGACTCGTGCCGGCACAGATGTGCCAGCACTCCGTCCCCTTTGAGTACTGGCGCGAGTGCGTTCGTCACCCGGCGGCCGCATTCCACGTCCAAAGGGTGTGGCTCATGCCCGGTGGATCGCGTGCCCCAGATACGTCACCACCGGGTTGCCGTCCGGGTCGAGGATCATGTCGACCAGTTCCGGCAGTTGCTCGTCGGTGAGCGTGCCGCGCCGGCGCCCGCGGGTCGCGCGCATCAGGCTGCGTGCGTTGCGGGGCTTGAACGCCGAGACGTCCTTTGTGGACAGCCCTGCCCGGTCGAGGGCCTGGGCGAGCTGTGCCGGGCGGCGCAGCCGGTGTGCGGCGTAGCGGCCGTGGGGCATGATCCGTGTGCCCGGGAAGGCTTGGAAGGCGCCGAGGTAGATGAGGCGGGACAAGGGGGTGCGGTTCACCGTGTCGTAGACGAAGGCCCCGTCGGGACGCAGTACGCGCGCCGCCTGTGCGAGGACCGCGTCCAGCCGTTCGGTGATCTCGAGGGTGTCGGCGCAGTACACCAGGTCGAAGGAGCCGTTCGGCCAGTCGAGTTCCTCCGGGGGCGTCGTCAGGTAGGTGATGCCCAGGCCGTCGTCCGCGTCCAGCGCGAGCGCCGTCGCGGCAGGGGACGCGTCGGCGGCGACGACCTCGAAACCGAGCCGGGCCAGGCCGCGGGCCAGAAGGCCGCGCCCGCTGCCGACGACGAGCGCCCGGCTGCCGGCCGCCGCGAGGCTCGGTTCCGACAGCACCTGGCGCAGGTACTCCAGCCGTACGGACTGAAAGGTCAGAGCCCGGATGTGGCGGCCGTCGACGGCCGCGGGCCCGGCCGAGTCGAGTTCAATGTGTGGGGTGGTGGGCATGGCAGGCTCCCTCGACGCTCCGGGTCAAGTTCCCTGAGGGAACCTAACATCGGCGAGTTCCCTGAGGAAACCCGCCGGTCATACGATGGGAGCGTGACACGTACCCCCCTCGCCGGCGTCGCGTGCTCGATCGCCCGCGCGACCGACCTGTTCGGCGACGCCTGGACGGCCCTGATCATGCGCGACGTCCTCGTCGGCATCCGCCGCTTCGACGAGCTGGCGCAGGACCTCGGCCTGTCCCGCAAAACCCTCGCCGCGCGGCTGGCCCGCCTGGTCGAGGAGGGCGTACTGACGCGCGAGCGGTACCAGACCAGCCCGCCGCGCGAGGAATACGTGGCCACGGAGAAGGGCCGGGAGTTCTACCCCGTCCTGCTGGCGCTGATGGCCTGGGGCGACAAATGGCACGCAGGGCCCGCCGGGCCGCCCGCCAAAATCCGCCACGACGCCTGCGGACACCTGGCCACGCCGGTGGTGGCCTGCGACGCTTGCCGGGAGCCACTCACGGTAGCCGGCACGACGCAACTGCCTGGCCCCGGCGGGCGGGTGGGGCCGGGCACGCAGTTGCTGGGACCGCTGATCGCTGCGCGGGGAGAGGGGGTTCCAGAGCCGGTCGCGGCTCCGGACGCCGTCCGATCAGCTCCTTCATGATCTCGTTGTCGGCGGCTGCTGGAGGCGGATGATGCGCTGGCGCCGGAGACCCGCCACCGGGTTCTGACGAATCTGGGCGCTCGCCCGCCAAAACCCTCCACGACCCGGCGCTGGCCTCGCCTGTTGGACGACGTACGGATGGTTCAGGGCTGGTACTCGCGGTGCGGGGTGGCCAGGTTCCACAGCAGGTCCCGCACCCGGACACATTCAGCGACCACGCCAACAGTTTCGACGAGCTCGGAGCCGAGCACACGGCCGTCGCTGTCGAAGTGCCCCACGGCCAGCAGGTGGCCATCGAACAGCCACCAGTCATGGCCGGCGACCGGGAAGACCAACTCGTCGGGCAGGAAGTGGCGGGGCAGCCACCGGATCTGCTCGCCGGCGTCCTCGTTGTGGGCGGTGGCGGCGTGTTCCCACTGGATGTAGGGCGAGTGCGGTTGGGTGACCACCCGCACGCTACGGACCCTCTTGCCCTGCCCGGTGACGTGCTGGATGAGCTGTGTCCACGGCTGCATGTACGCGTAGTCGACCGGTTCTTGCCGCAGCCAGCTCTCGTAGGGCCCGTCCTCATCCGCAACGGAGTAGTCGTCCCTCAGCTCCAGATGGAAGGCGTCCCTCGTGAAGGTCCCAAAGAGCCGGTTGCGCTGGGCGCTGGAGATCAACTCCACGCGGTTCCTCCACCAGGGCGGTGATCGCGGCCTTGGGGACTTCGACCACGGTCTCCTCGCTCAACCTGCCTGACGAGGTCGCCCAGGCATGGAAGCAACGCGTCCGGGTCCTGCCCGACGGGCGACCGCGCCGCACCGCCCACGCTGTGTTCCTGGCCGTCCGCTCCTTCTACCTGGACCTCTCGCAGTGGTCGATGGAGGACCCTGCCCGCTGGGCACCCTGCCCGATCAGCGAGGCCGACATCCGCGGCTACATCAAGGAGACCCGGCACCGGCAGGCGCGGATGCAGCAGCGCACCCGCACCCTGGTCCCCGTCCTGCCGCAGCTCGTCCGCGCTGCCGAGGCCCGGCTGCAACGTGCCACGCTGCTGCTGCAGGCAGCCCGCTCCGCGAAGCCTGGTGAGGAGTTCACCGTTGAGGGCTCGCAGTATCGACGCACCGGCAGGGACGGCAGCCATTGGCGTCCCACCGCGCTGTTCCTAGCCCCCGTCGGTGAACCGGGGCCGCGGTTCGATGCCGAATGCGAGGAGAACAACGCGTTCTGGACCTGGGCGAGCATCGAGGTTCTGCGACGCACCGGGGCCAGGATCGAGGAACTGCTGGAGCTCACCGGCCTGAGTCTGCGTCAGTACCAGGCGCCGACTGGGGAGACGGTGCCGCTGCTGCAGATCAGCCCGTCCAAGACCGACCGTGAGCGCGTCATCCCCGCCGACCCGGACCTGGTCGCGGTGCTCGCCCGGATCATTGCCGTATCAAGGGCACCGGCGAGCGAGTGCCGCTGCTGACCCGGTACGACGGCTACGAGCGGGTCTTCGGCCCACCGATGCCGCACCTGTTCCAATGTCCTTCCCAGCACCGGCTGCAGGTCATCTCCCCCAACCGGATCCGCGAGTTCCTCACCGAGCATGCGCTGCAGGCCGGCATCGTCGACGTCGACAGGACACCGCTGAGGTTCACGCCGCACGACTTCCGCAGAATCTTCTCGACAGAGACGGTCAACGGCGGCCTGCCGATCCACATTGCCGCGAAGCTCCTTGGCCATCTCGATCTGAACACCACTCAGGCTTACGTCGCTGTCTATCCCGAGGAAGTGATCCGCCACTACAGGCAGTTCGTCGACCAGCGCCGAACGCACCGTCCCAGCGAGGAGTACCGCGAGCCCAGCGACACCGAGTGGCAGGACTTCCGTGACCACTTCAGCCTGCGCAAGGTCGCACTCGGCACCTGCGACCGGCCCTATGGGACCCCTTGCCAGCATGAAAACGCCTGTGTCAGGTGCCCCATGCTCCGGCTGGACCTGGCCCAGGAGCCCCGGCTGCTGGAGATCGAGACCAACACCCGCCAGCGCCTGGGAGAGGCCCAGCGGATGCAATGGCTCGGCGAGGTCGCCGGCCTGGAGGAGAGCCTGCGGCACATCGCCGACAAGAAGCAGCAGGCCGAACGTCTGCGAGCCCAAGTCGGCCGAGGTGAGGACGGGGTCGCTGCCCTTGGTTAGGTCCTCACGCCTCCGCGATGATCTCAGCCTTGAGCCGGTCATATTCGGCGACCGCGTCCGGCAGGTGATCGAAGAAGCCCTCCCAGAAACCGGGTCGCTGCCACTCCTGGGGCGCCAGGGTCAGCCTGCCGTCGTTCAGTGCGGTGACCCAACAGGTCGGCATCCGATCGGACACGATCTCGAACATGGCCGCGTCCCACAGCCCAGGGGAGTCGATCTCGTCCCGCCTCGCACTGCGGTCAGGAAGGCGGAACAGGACGCTGGGCCGGGCGCCGGACACTTCGAGGACCGGGTACTCCTCGCCGATCCGCACACCTGGATGCCCGCTCACTACCGTCGAGGTCCCGGGCTGGATGATTTTGACGCATCGGACGATCACCGCTGCAGCCTATGCAGTTCCCCACCCCGCCGACTCCCGGCCTGCGGACGACGCCGAGTTCAGCACGACGGGGACCGGTGCCACCCGGTGAAGTGCGGGGCAGCCAGCAACACCACACGGTCAGCCTCGACATCGAAGCCGAGCACCGGGTGCCCGGGGTCAGTCTCCGGCGCGAGCACTACAGATTTGTCCAAGGAACGTCCGATCGCCCGCAGGAAGCCGCACAACACGTTCAGTTGCACCTGGCCCTGGAGCTCCCGAAGGTCAACGTCGAAGTCGATCGAGTCGGCCGCACAGGGGCGAAAGATTGCCATTACTCCCGGTACTGGCCAGATCCTCAACATCACACTGGTCTCACCGCCCCGAGCCAACATCACCTCGGCCCGCGGAAGCCGCACCACGGCACCGTCTTCGGAGTACTCGCACGCCCAACCCCGCGAGCGCACCAAGTCGAGCACCGCCTGCCAGTTATCGACGGAGGTGCCATCGATACTCACGTCCGGCAGCGAACCCATCAAATCGGGGTCGAAGAAGTTCTTGACGTCATCCCACAGCAGGTCAGGCACCAAGTCATGGTGCCCTCTCACCGGGTGGGCCGCAGCTCGATTTCGTCGGAGCCGTCGAAGCTCACGGCGGTCACTGTCGGCGTACCCGCCAACATGCTCAACCAATACACGGGAACGTGCCTACCAAAGGGGTGCGCGGGAGCTGAAGAGCACGTTCGGCCGCCCAGTCTCAAGGGATGATGATGACCTTGCCGCGGGTCCGGTCGGCCTCACTGAGGCGGTGGACGTCTGCGAGGTCGGTCAGCGGGCGTGACTCGCTGACGTCGATGGCGACCGCACCCGCCTCGACGAGTTCCACCAGCGCGGCCAGATGCGCTACATCGTTTCGGGCGACGATGTGCATCGCAGTGACCCCGGCATCGGCAGGCGACTTGACCGGGGTCGCGATCGAGACAATACGCCCGCCCGGCCGGACCAGAGGCGCCAGAGCCGCGGCGTCCGGCGGGCTCAACGGGACCAGATTGAGCAGAGTGTCCACCGGGCCGTCGAGCGACGCGCCCACCGGCCCTGCGGTGTAGTCGATCACCCGGTCCGCGCCCTGCCTCCGGACCACCTCGGCGCTTCGAGCACCGGCCGTGGCGATCACCTCGGCTCCGGCATACTTCGCAAGCTGCGTCACGAAGCCGCCGATGCCACCGCCCGCGCCGTTGACCAGCACCCGCTGACCAGCGGCCACTTTCCCATGCTCGAAGACCGCCTGCCATGCCGTCAGGCCGGCCAAGGGAAGAGCCGCAGCGTTCGCGAGAGGGACAGCGTCCGGCACCGCGACCAGCACGGCGACGGGCGCCCGTACGTATTCCGCGGCACCTCCGCTGTCGAGCCACCCAATGACCCGGTCGCCGACGGCGAACCCCTGCGCCCCCGCGCCGATCTCGGCCACGGTGCCGGCGACGTCCCAGCCGAGCGTGTACGGCAGGTCCACAGGAAGGAACGCCTGCAGCATCCCGGCGCGCAACGCGGCCTCGGTGGGATTGAACGAGGTCCCGGCGACACGGACGAGTACTTCTCCGAAGGCGGGTCGAGGGCGCGGAACGGTGTCGTAGCGGATCACGGACGCATCGCCGAATTCATGGATACGCGCGGTCTTCATCATCGTCATGCCGCGAATCTACGACCGCACGCAGAGACGATCCATGCGCCAGAGCGCCCGGTTCATGCGTGAACGTCTCGCACGCGTACGCTCACCGTATGGATGTACTCAGCGACGTGGTCGCGGTGACGCGCACTGGCCGCCCCCGCTCGGCGCACGTGCGGTGGCATGCCCCGTGGAGACAGGAGTTCGCCTCCGTCCCAGGGTCGGCGGGCTTCCAGGTGGTCCTGCAGGGTTCCTGCTGGCTGCTGCCGCCGGAGACGGAGCCCGTCCAACTGGGCGCGGGCGACGTGGTGTTCCTTCCCCACGGCCGCGGCCACACCCTGGCGGACAGCCCCAAAACCCCGGTGACGGCCCCTGTCTGCGGCCCCGCCGACCACCAACTGTCCGGCACCTACGTCTCCGACAGTGTCGACCGGAGCGGAGAGGACGGCCCGGTCACCGTAGTGCTCTGCGGGGCCTACCAACTCGACCTGTCCCGCACTCACCCGCTGTTGCTGACCCTCCCGGATCTGATCCACCTCCCGGCACAACGAGACCGCCATCCGGAACTGAACTCGGCCGTCGAGCTACTGGCCGCAGAGGTGGAGAACGCACGTCTGGGCACTGACGCAGCCGTCCCCGCGCTGCTGGACGTGCTGTTGCTCTACATCCTGCGCATCTGGTTCAACGGACAGTCCTCCCTGGGCAACACCACCGGATGGGCTGCCGCACTCAACGACCGCCCGGTCACCGCCGCCCTCCACGCCATCCACCGAGACCCGGCTTCGCCGTGGACCGTGGCGAAACTCGCGGCAGAAGCCGGGCTCTCCCGGGCTCCGTTCGCCAGGCGCTTCGCCCTGCTGATCGGTCAACCGCCCCTCAGCTACCTGACCTGGTGGCGGATGACCACGGCGGCGCACCTGCTGCGGACATCGGACGCACCCTTGAGATCCATCGCCACCCAAGTGGGCTACACATCCGAGTTCGCCTTCGCCAACGCGTTCAAACGAACGCACGGAACGGCACCCGGAACGTACCGACGGAAGAACTGAATCCGGTACGGCAACCCGGGCACGTTCAGTTGTACGTGACTGGGGACATGCAGGTGTACGCCGACAGTCACACCCCATCAGAGAATCCGAAGCACACCGCGAATACCGAAGTGCAGAGAAGGGTCTTCGCTTCCTGCGGCCAGGAAGCCTTCTTCGAAGGGCATGTGCACGCGCTTCGCACGCTGGGCGGTGTCCCTCGAAGCAAGATCCGTTACGACAACCTGAAGTCGGCCGTGGCCCAGGTGCTGGGGCTGAACCGGGCCCGGGTGGAGACCGACCGGTGGATCGCCTTCCGCTCGCACTTCAACATCGAAAGCTTCTACTGCCGCCCTGGCCTCGAAGGCGCCCATGAGAAGGGCGGGGCCGAAGGGATGATCGGCTACTTCCGCCGCAACCACTTCACACCAGTCCCGGAAGTCGACTCCCTCGCTGAGTTGAACGAGATGGTCGACCAGTGGGACCTGCACGACGGGCACCGCAGGATCGGTTCACGGCCGCGGACCGTCGACGAGTACTTCGCCGTCGAGCAGCCGATGTTGATGCCGCTGCCGGAAGAGCCGTTCGAGACGGGCCGGCTGTTCACGCCACGGGTCGACCGCTACAGCCAGATCGCCGTCCGCACCAACCGCTACTCGGTCCCGACCCGCTTGATCGGCAAGCGGGTGCGAGTCGTCCTGCACGCCTCTCACCTGGTGGTTTATGACAGGAACGTTGAGGTGGCGCGCCACGAGAGGCTGATCGCGAAGGGTAGCTGCCGCCTGGACCTGGACCACTACCTCGAAGCCCTCATCCGCAAGCCCGGCGCCTTCCCTGGTGCCACGGCTCTGGAACAGGCCCGGTCCGCGGGCAAGTTCACCCCGGTCCACGACGCCTGGTGGGCCCAGGCCCGCAAGGTTCACGGCGAGCGGGACGGCACCCGGGCGTTGATCGAGGTCCTGCTGCTGAACCGGCACCTCGCCCACGAGCACGTGGTCGCGGGCCTGGCCACCGCACTGCGAGCCGGTGCCCTGACCGCCGACGCGGTCGCCCTGGAGGCCCGCAAGGCCGCCCAGGTAGAGGACGAGCCAACCCTTGGTGCCTCCATCCCGGCGGTTCCTGGGCAGACGCCGGCCACTGTCACGTCGCTGCACGAGTGGCGGCTCGCGCACCTCCCGCCGGACACCAGGCCGCTGCCGTCGGTGACCCCCTATGACCAACTGCTCCGACGCCGCCGCACCAGCGGCAGTGACCACCGTGAGGGAGAAGCCCAGTGACCCTGCCCCGCCAGCGAGGCTTGACCGAGCAGGCCGCCGACGCCGCGATCGACACTGCCTGCCGCCTGCTGCGGCTGCCCTCGATCCGCAACGAGTTCAACGAGATCGCCGACAGAGCGGTCAAGGACCAGATGACCTACCGCGGCTTCCTCGCCGAACTGCTGATGACCGAGTGCGACGACCGGGCACGCCGCCGTTCAGAACGGCGCATCAAGGCAGCCGGCTTTCCACTTCGACGCCAACCCGAACATCGACGCCGCCACGATCCACACGTTGGCCAGCTGCGAATGGATCAAGAAGAGCCAGCCCCTCTGCCTGATCGGCGACTCCGGAACAGGCAAGTCCCACATGCTCATCGCCCTGGGCACCGAGGCAGCCATGAAGGGCTACCGCGTCCGCTACACGCTCGCCACGAAGCTGGTGAACGAGCTCGTCGAGGCCGCCGACGAGAAGCAGCTGAACAAGACCATCGCCCGCTACGGCCGAGTCGATCTTTTGTGCATCGACGAACTCGGATACATGGAACTGGACCGTCACGGCGCCGAGTTGCTGTTCCAGGTCCTGACCGAGCGCGAGGAGAAGAACAGCGTCGCCATCGCCTCCAACGAGTCGTTCGGCGGCTGGACGAAGACGTTCACCGACCCCCGTCTCTGCGCGGCCATCGTCGACCGCCTCACCTTCAACGGCACCATCATCGAAACCGGCACCGACTCCTACCGCCTCGCCAGCACCCGAGCCCGAGCCGAACATGCCGAGGCGGGCTGAAGGCGAGGCAACCCAGCCGCTCAAGCCGAAAGGGAATCTACTCCGCTGTTCTGATAACACCAGGTAAGCAATGTCACCTGGCGGCCCTTGGCCTCGCGCGTGATGGGGTCGTCGTCGGTGAGCTGGAAGCCAGTTGCGCGAGCGACAGCCACGCTCGGAGAGTTCGCCGTTTCAATGCGCAGCAGCACTCGCCTTGCGACCAGCTGGCGACAGGCGTAGTCAGCCATCAACCTGACAGCTCGTGAGGCCAGGCCCTGCCGCCGATGTTGGCTGCCGATGCCATAAGCGAGCTCGACGTCCCGCGCGTCGAGCTCGCTGCGAAAGAGGAGGACCTCACCGCGCGGCTGCTCACCATCGATAGTGATCACCAATTGCGCCTTCTTGCGCCCTTCCTCGCGGCCTTCGCGAGCCTTGATCAGGTACTCACGCGCCGCCCTGGAGTCAAACGGAGAGGGCACCGGAGTCCATCGGTCGATCTCGGGATCGTCATAGAGCTCGACCAACGCGGACAGGTCGGACTCGGCCCACTCTCTCAGCAGTATCCCGTCTCCTGATAACCGAATGCTTGGCGGCAGAACGATCTCACGTTGGCTGGACATGTGCCCGATCTTGCCCTGCCAGGGAGCCGAACTCCAGAGCCAGAAAGCTCCCTGGCCCGGTTTCGCCGTCCACGCCTCAGTTGCGTCAGACAACGCACGGACACTCTGGCCACCGACACACGACACCGTCCATGCCGTCAAAACTCGTGAACAACACGGGCTCGATAACCACCCATCCGCTGTCCAAACTCGTCAACAAACGCCGTCACTAGAAGTGAACGAAGTCAACATGGCGATGCACAACGACTGGTGGGCTTCGGGCTGGGACCACGTCCTGCCCCGTCAGGGCTTCCCACTGACGATGCTGATCGGCACCGCGAGCCAGCCCGGCTTCACGGGCTCCCTGGACGGCCTCTTGCAGGAGATCTTCGACGGCCACTGGGACATGATCGGCGGCAATCTTGACGGTGCTCTCACGTTCTCGTGGCCTGACGAGGAGTGGGACTACGAGGAGGCGCCGGAGGGACGCGAAGCGTGTGAGGCGAACCGCTGGGAGAAGTTCGGCGCCATGCTCACGGCTGCCGGCTTCCCGGTGCCCGCGACCGTGCGGGACCTGTCCGAGCTCTACCTGACCTGGGGTCTGGCGAGCCGCGAGGAGACGCCGAACGGTACTCGTTGGTCGATGCCCACCGTGCTGCCGCTGCCCGGTGACCTGCTGCCTCTGGACGCCGAACTCACCAAGCGGCTCGACCGGATTCGCTGGACGATGCGCACCGGCCCGCTCGTCGATGGGCTCATCAATCACCTGATCGACGATCTGGGCGAGCCGCAGGAGATCCTCACCTCCTTCGACCGTCTGGCGGTCGCCACCGGCCGCGATGCCGACGATGTCCGCCTCGCCGTCGTGGAGTTCGTGGAGGCCGGTGACGCCCGGGTGCAGCGCGGGCAGGAGCAGGCCGACCCGGCAAGGCTGGAGGCGCACCAGCGCTTCCGCCTGGTCATGGACTGGGACCACTTCCACGAAACCCGGATGCACCTGAGCGTCGGGGCCGACGACGCATGACCGAGAGCGTGCCAGGCACGGTGGGAACGCAGGACACACGCCTGGCACGCAGGGCCTGACTCAGTGGGTCGAACTCAGCCGTTCATCTCGCCCGTCGTGGCGAGACAGCACGAGGCCCCGGGCGACAACTTGGGTGGGGCCACGACTCATCGGTGAAGCCAGCTGTGTCTGCCTGGTCCCCGCAGTGCACGGCGGCCTTCGCCCTGATCCTGTGTTCCAGGTCTGGAAACACATGGAGCCGGTACGAAGGCCGCAGACGTGTATGTGCTGCCGCTCAGCGGGACGGGTTCGCCTGAGCTCGCCCCGCAGAACCGACGCTGCGGAGAGCGGCCGTCTAGGAGGTGGGCACCGCTCAGGAGGTGAGCAGCGCGAGGTCCACCGTGTTGGCCATGGCCTGCATGCCCGCGCTGTTGGGGTGCACATGGTCGCCGCCGTCGTAGGCGGGGAGCAATCGCGCCGGGTTGGCCGGGTCTCGGAGCGCCGCGTCGAAGTCGATCACCGCGTCGAACGCGCCGCTGGTGCGGATCCACTGGTTGACCTGGGCTCGGATGGCGGCCTTGTCGGTGGACAGCACGGAGGTCGGTAGGATCGTCCCACCGAGGATCCGGACACCGGCCTGGTGCGCCTGGTCGATCATGGTCTGGTAGCCGGCGATGATCTGGTCGGCGGTGACGCTGGTGTTGCCGATGTCGTTGATGCCCTCCAGCACGATGGCGTTCTTCACGCCCGGCTGGGTCAGGACGTCGTGGGAGAACCGGTTCACGGCCGCGATGCCCTGCGGCGCGGACGGGCTGTCGGTGACCACGCGGTTGCCGCCGATGCCCGCGTTGACCACGCCGAGGCGCTGGCCGCCGGACTCGGCCTGCAGCCGCCGGGCGAGGTAGTCGGGCCAGCGCTGGTTGGCGTTGGAGGCGGTGCTGGAGGCGTCGGTGATGGAGTCGCCGATGGCCACGACGGTTCCCTTGGCCGTGGGTGACACGACGTCGAGTCCGGCGACGTAGAACCAGCGGGCCGTGGTGGTGGTGAAGTTCGTCGCGGCCTCCTCGGCCGCGTGGTTGCCGGTGCCCGCGGCGGACAGGTAGGAGGTCTGGTGGGCGTCGTAGTGGTAGGTCGAGGCGCCGGTGGTGCCCGGGAGATGGACGCTCACCAGCAGGTTCTGCTCCGCGACGACCGGCATCGGGATGACGTCGCTGGTCATTTCCTGCCCCGCGGGGATGGTGGGCGTGGCCGACCGGCCGAAGGTGACGGTGTGCGTGGTGCCCGCGACCGCGGTGGCGCCGCTGGACTGGACGGCCACCGTGACGGCACCGACCGAGAGTGCGGTCGTGCTGCGCAGGTTGGACAGCCGGATGCGCAGCCCCGCGCCGGAGGTGTTGTTGTGGACGACCATCCGGATGGTCTGCGAGGTGAAGGTCTGGCCGCCGCTGACCATGCTCGGGCCCCAGGCGGCGGAGCGCAGGCGCTCGGTCAGGCTCCACTTCTGGTTGGCCGTGTTCTTACAGGTCCACTGGATGAGCGCGCGGTCCTCCGCGGTGGAGCCGCCGGAGACGTCCAGGCACAGGCCGCTGCGGGCGGAGACGATCGCCGAGCCGCTGAAGGTCCAGCGCTGGCTGTTGGCGCCGGTGCAGGTCCCCTGGACGATCGCGGCCCACGTGTTCATGGAGCCGTTCTGGATGTCCATGCACTTGCCGCTGTTGATGTTGACCAGCGAGAAGGTGCCGTCGCCGTGGTCGACCGCCTCCCACAGCTGGCCGGGGCCGCCGGAGACCGTCTTCTGCACGACCGCCGCGCCGTTGGCCAGGGAGTCCGACAGCACGGCGGCGTTCTTGCCGCTGTGCGCCGCTGTCAGCGCGTAGACGTGGCCGCCCTGCGGCGCGCCCGCGGCCGAGGCGTCTGCCGCCGGGACCAGGGCGAGTCCGACAGCGGCCAGACAGGTGGCGGATGCCGTGGCCGTGAGTCTGGCGGCGAGTCTTCGGGAGGTGTGCATGTGCGGCCCTTCTTCGCTGGGTGGGGACGTGCGGCTCTTCCGCGTGGAGAGGAGGCGACTGTCACCGAGGTCGCCGCGCTTGTCGAGTGCCTTGAGCGCCGGGCTGACGAGGCAGGACTCGTCCTCGGGGTTGATCTCGTGCAGCGGCCAGGCGCCGTACAGGTGCTGGTGGATGTGCCGGTGGGCACCTGCGATCCCTGGAGTGGTCCAGTCCACTACGCAAACTCCTTTGTCTGCTGAGGGCTATACGGAATGGGGGAGTTGGGATGTGTGGGGAGTCATTGGCAGGCGAGCGGACAACGTTCCAGGTCCGCACCAGCCCGTGAGGTGATCCCCCGTAGGGGACGTGCCCCGGCGGCCCGCTCGGTGGCGGGGTCGCCGGGGCATGCGGTCAGGAGAGAGTCCAGGTCTCGCGGTTGACGCTCGCGCTGCCGCCGAACTCTTGGTCCACCGCCGCTCCCTGGGTGGTCGAGCCCGCGACGCCGATGTGCAGGCCGCTGCCGATGCCCACCAGCATGTAGTAGCTGCCGGTCAGGTCGAGAGCCCCCTGCTGGCGCGTCTGGCCGTTGCAGGTCCACTGGTGCAACTGGACGCCGACGGTGGTCGACTTGTCGGGGATGTCCAGGCACAGGCCGCTCCTGACGCTTCTGAGGGTGAAGGTGTTGTCCGCCACCCGGGTGAGGGTTCACTGCTGGTTGGTACCGCCGGCGGACGGCCACTGGGTGATCTTGGCGCCGGTCGCCGTGGACCCGCTCGACACGTCCATCAGCATGGACTCCAACGGCGCCCTTCTCTGTGCGGGCCCCGGTGGCTCAGTACCAGACGGAGAACGTGGCGTCGGCCCGGCCGCGCGAGCGGTGGAGATCGTCAGCTGACGGAGAACTGGCTGAAGGTCGCGGTGCCGGTACTTCCGGCGTGGGCCGTGGAGAACATGCCCGCGTCCAGGGTGCTGTTCGCTCCGTTCAGTGTCGCGGTTCCGACTGTGGTCCAGGTGGTGCCGTTGGCGGAGTAGGAGCCGGTGACCGATGTGCCGCTTCTGACCAGGCGGAGCCAGACCGGGGCGGCGGTGGCGCTTCCGGTCTTGATGGTGTTGGTGTCGAGGTAGCCGTCACCGTTGGAGTCAACCGACAGGGCGATTCCGTTGCCGGGGGTGGTGGCCAGGACGAGGTACCCGGCGGAGGAGCCGGCGGAGGCGATGTTGTTGCGCAGCATCAGGCCGGCTTTGGCCCAGCTGCTGGGTTTGTCCTGACTGGTGACGCGGACGGTGACGGTCGAGGACGTTCCGGCAGCCCCGCTCTGGTAGGCGGCGGAGTACTCGTCGTCGTATGCCGTGCCGGAGCGCCATATGTCGATGCCCGCGTTGGTCAGGGAGGTGACTTGGCTGCTTTGGCTGACGGCGGCCGGTATCGAACTGTATGCCTTGTAGGGAGAGGTGACGATCCGCAGGTTGCTGAAGGTCGCGCTGCCGGCGGCGGTGCTGTGGGCCGTGTGGATGACACCGGCGTCCTGGGTGGCCGCCATGGACGGCAGGGTCACCGTCGAGCCGACCTGGGTGAACGCGGATCCGTCGGTGGAGTAGGAGGCGGACACCTGGGTGGCGGTGCGGGTGAGCCGCAGCCAGACCGGTGCCTTGACGTTGGCGGCGGTGTTCGTGAGCTGGTCGAGGTAGCCGTCGGCGTTGGAGTCCCGCTGGAAGCTGACGCCGTTGCTCGGGGTCACCACCACGGCCGCGTATCCGGGGGAGGAGCCGTCGTTCGTGAGGTCGTTGCGCAGGACGACGCCGGCCTTGGCCCAGCCGTTGGTGTTGTCCAGGTTGTCGACCCGGGCGGTCACCGACGTGCCGTCGACGGCTGCCCCGTTTCGGAAGACGGTGCCGTATTCGTCGTCGTGCTGTCCGCCGGCGCCCCAGATGTCCTTGCCCGCGTCGGTGATCGTGAAGTGGCCGCCGCGCTGGCCGGTGTCGGCGGGGGTGGAGGAGTAGGCGGTGTAGGGGGAGCTGACGGGGTCGGTGGTCAGCGGACGGTACAGGGGCTGGATGCCGGCGTTGTCCATGACCGTCTTGGCGGCCGACGGCCAGTTGCCGTCGCTGACGACGACGGTACCGCTCACCACGTTGCCGCGGCCGTCGGTGTTGCTGATGATCGAGGAACTGTTGCTCGTCCAGTTGTCCTTCAGGGTCAGTGCACCGGTGTTGTTGACCGAAGTGCTGTTCTGTTGGGCCCAGCGGCCGGTGTTGCGGAAGACGTTGTTGGTGTCCGTGAAGTTCCGGGAGCCCTCGTCGTGGTAGAAGCCGAAGAAACCGTTGTTGTTGTGGCAGTAGTTGCGCTCGAAGGTGCTGCCCGGTGACGCCGACAGGGTGTAGAGGCAGCCGCCGTCGGTCATCTGCTGCATGATGTCGTGGATGTAGTTGTCGGTGACGTGGTTGTTCGCGGCGGTGGTCGCGGTCGTGTAGGTGGGCTGGTAGCTGTACAGGCCCCGGTTGACGTAGTCTTGGCTGCCGCCGACGTCGTTGGTGCCCCAGCCGTAGCCGATGGTCAGGCCGGAGTAGGGCAGGTTGTACACCTCGTTGTGCGAGACGGTCGCGCCGTTCACGTAGGTGACGAGGATGGCCGACATGTCGCGGTATTCCAGCGCCACGTCGTGGATGAGGTTGTTGTTCAGCGTGATGTTCTTGTTGGTCATCCGGCTGTCACTGGGGTGGTGCGCGTCCGCCTGCAGGCCGCCGACCATGATGCCGCCGCCCGCGTCCTGGGTGAAGACGTTGCCGGTCGCGGTGATGGTGTCGGCGCCGAGTCCCACGCCGGTGGTGTGGGCGTTGGCGTCGTTGCCGATGCCGAGGCCGCTCTGTCCGAGCTGGGTGAACCGGTTGCCGGTGAAGGTGATGTGGTCGGCGGCGGAGACCTGGACGGCGGAGGGCATCTGGTCCCAGTGGGGGCGTGTCGCCTCGAAGAGCGGGCAGCCGCTCTGGCAAGAGGTCAGCGCGTCCGACGGTCGGTCCCAGGTACCGGAGATGTACGCGCCGGTCTGCTGGCTGGCGTAGCCGTGGGCGGTGGGGTCCAGCCAGCTGGTGCCTGAGAACTGCAGTCCTGAGAAGGCGAGGTGGGTGGCGGGGGAGGAGTACGTCCCTCCGACGCCGATGAGCGACTCCAGCTTCGGCACCTCGACGTCGGCCTCACTCATGTCCTGCCCGGTGAGCGGCTTGTAGTACAGGGTGCCGGTAGCGGTGTCGAGGTACCACTCACCGGCCGTGTCGAGGAACTCGTAGGCGTTCTCGATGTAGAGGGGGCCGGACCGGTAGGGGTTGGTCAGGGTGTCGTAGCCGAACGTGTTGTTGTTCCACGAGGGCTGGTCCATCGTGATGGTGCCGCTGCTGATGCCGGTCACCGGGGCGTAGCGGTCGGTGAAGGATCCGATGCCGTGGATCTCGGTCCGGCCGGGCTGCGCGAGGCTGTTGAGGTAGCTCAGCGAGCTGCTGGTGAACGTGTAACCGCTGGTGGTCGCGGTCAGGTCCGAGCGGGTGAGCGCGGTGCGGGCCCTGGTCGCCAGGACACCGTCGACGGACAACTGGCGCGTGTCGAAGCCGGTGCCGACGTTGCTCTTCCAGATGTTCTTGGCCGAGTCCTGCACCGCCCAGCCGGTGGCCTTCTGTGCTCCGGTGATGACCGGGTGGGCGCCGAGCGCAGCCTTCCAGGTCACCGTGAAGCCGCCTGTGCCGGAGTCGGCGGAGGTGAAGCTGAGCGGTGCCGTCAGCCGGTAGGTGCCGTCGGCGAGCTCGACGGTGATGTCGGCCGTCATGGAGCTGTTCAGCGCCCGCACGTTGGTCTTGGCCTGAGTGATGGAGCACGGCTGGCTCGCGGAGCACGTGGTGCCGGAGCCGCTCGGCGAGACATACAGCGTCGTGCCGGCCGCGAAGGCGGGCCCGGCCTGGACGAGGACCGTGGCCGTCGAGGCGGCGAGTACGGCTGCTGTGGCCAGCCATGATCTGAGCCGGCGGGGAACCGAGGGACGAATGCGGGTTGTTCGCACGTGACACCTTCCGGGTGGTTCAGGGAGCCTGCGGTGCCCGTCTCGGGCAGGAAGAGCCCAGAGGCACAGGAGGGGAAGGGAAATTTGGCTGTAACATTAGACGTCATATGAATTTCGTCAATAGATCCCGCGCACGGACTTGACCGGAGTCCGCCGGAGTCGCCCCGGGCATGCGAACGCCCCCGGCCTGATCGGCTCGGGGGCGGGGTCGGTGCGGGTGCTCTCAGGAGGCGGGCCGGCTCAGGAGCCGAAGGGCTCAGGAGGAAGCGGGGGAGCTCACGTTCGGCAGGCGGCGGCGGCTCCACGCGGTCTGGATATGTGCCGCCATGGCCCGCGCGGCCCCGTCGGGGTCCCGGGCCAGCAGACACTCGGCGACTTCGCGGTGCTCCTCGTTGGCCCGCTCGCACGCGGTCGCGTCCGGTGTGCCGTTGTACAGGAACGTCGTACGCGCCTGGGCGTGCAGAATCCGGATGATGGAACGGCCGAGCCTGTTGTGGGACGCCTGAAGGATCCGGTCATGGAAGGCCACATCCGTCTCGATGAAGCGTGCCGGGACGGCGGTCTCCTCGTCGAGCCGGGCGAGCAGCAGCCCGATGGCCCGCAGGTCGTCGTCGGTGGCCAGCTCCGCCGCCTGGGCCGTCATCTGGGCCTCAAGCGTCGACCGGATGTCGACCAACTGGTCGAGAACGACGAGCTGGTCGTCGTGCCGGACGGTCGCGGCGAGCACCACGGGGTCGAGCAGGTTCCATTCCTCGGGCGGGGTGACGCTGGTGCCGTAGCCCTGCCGGGCGAGGACCAACCCTTTGGCCTCAAGGGACTTGACCGCCTCACGGATGGTGATGCGGCTGACACCGAACGTCTCGCAGAGCTCGGGTTCCACCGGCAGGGTCGAGCCCGGAGGAATGACGCCCGACACGATCGAGTCGGTCAGGCTCTCCATGACGGCCTGCGCCAGCCGGGCCGGACGCTTGGGCCAGGGCTTGAGAACGGGCGGCTCGCCTGCTCTGCCGGCGCTGTCCTTGGCCATGCGTGTCCCCCTTGCTGATGCGGATGACGGCGAGTCTACTGCTCGGGACTTCTTGACAGCATTCGTATGACGACTTATGTTACACGAAAATTTCGCAGCAGTACTTCCCGCTCCAAGGGGTGCAAGCCGTGCGCATTACCGAAGTCGAGTGCCATCCGGTCCGGGTGCCGGGAGCCAGTCCGCCCTTCGTCTGGCGGGACGGACTCCTCGGCAGCCCGTCCGAGGGCGAGGCCTCGGTGCTGCGCATCCGCACGGACGAAGGCGTCGAGGGAGTCGCGATGGCCCCCCGCCGGGGCAGCGGGGTCATCCTGGCGGACCTGCTCGACCGCGTGCTGCGCAAGGAGCTGGTGGGGCAGGATCCCCTCCAGCGGGAATGGCTCTGGCACCGCATGTGGGAGCTGGACCGCACGGAAGAGCTACCGCTCTACCTGCTCGGTCTGGTCGACACAGCACTGTGGGACCTGGCCGGACGGCTCGCCGACCGGCCCACCTGGCAGCTGCTAGGCGGATACCGCACCTCGATACCCGCCTACGCCTCCACCGTCACCTACTCCTCGGTCGAGGAGTACCTGGACATCGCCGACCAGGCCCTGGAGCTCGGCTACCCCGCCATCAAGCTCCACGCCTGGGGTGACGCCCGCCGCGACGCCCGCCTGTCGGTGGCACTGCGCGAACACGTCGGGGACGACATCCCGCTGATGTTCGACGGGTCGGCGGGCTTCGACCTCCCCGACGCCATCCACCTCGGGCACGCCCTCTCGGACGCCGGCTACCTCTGGTACGAGGAGCCGATGAGGGAGTTCAGCATCACCGCGTACAAACGTCTCGCCGACGCGGTGGCCGTTCCCCTCCTCGTGGCCGAGACCTCCGACGGGGCACACATGAACTCGGCCGACTTCATCCAGGCCGGCGCCGCCACCTTCGGAGTCCGCGCCTCCACCCAGCTGCGCGGCGGCTTCACCGGCGCGATGCGCACCGCCCACCTCGCCGACGCCTATCGGCTGCGCGCCGAGGTGCACGGACCGGAGATCCCCAACCGGCACCTGTGCATGGCCATCTCGAACACCACCTACTACGAGTCCCTGGTCATGGGCAACCCCATCAGCCGCGAAAGTGGCATCGACGCCCAGGGTCTCGTCCACGCACCGACCGGTCCGGGCGTCGCCCTCCCCGCAGGCCTGGACTACCCCACCGTCCTTCAGAAATTCGTCGACAAGGAGACCGTCACCCCACCCCGGGCCTGATGTCCGGAACCCCAGACCCGACCGCCTGTCCCGAACACCCCGAGCACCACGAGCACCACGAACGCGGCGCCACTCACCGCTGTGCGCCATTTCCCACGATCCGAGGTCAGTCATGAACAACGACGTTCCGGTTTCCTCCCGCCGCCCGCTCAGACACACAGCCGTCGCCGCCCTGGGCGCCGTCTCCCTGCTCGCCCTCGCCGCCTGCGGCAGTGCGGACCCCACCCCCGCGGCATCCTCCTCCCCGGCGGCCTTCAAGCCCGTGACCCAGGAGAAGGACAGTGAGATCACTGTCTGGGCCGACGCCGGCCGCGTGCCCGGCGTGGAGGCCTACCAGAAGGCGCACCCGGACGTGAAGATCAAGATCGTCACGTACAGCGGCGACGCCAACGGCGCCAACGACCTGCAGACCAAGGTCCAGCTGTTCGACCGGACCGGCAGCGGCTGGCCCGACGTGGCCTTCAGCGCCAACGTCAACGACGGCAGCTGGGCCGCCCAGGGCAAGACGCCCTACGCCGCGCCCCTCGACAAGGGCCTGGTCCCGGCGTCGACCCTGAACGGCTTCGCGTCCGGCGCCCTGAACCCCTGCACGTTCAGCGGCGGCACCTACTGCCTGCGCAACGACCTTGCCCAGAACGTGCTCTGGTACAACAAGAAGCTCATGGACAAGTGGGGCTACACCGCCCCGACCACCTGGGAGGAGTACCAGGCGCTCGGCGAGAAGGTCGCCAAGGAGCACCCCGGATACCTGGTCGGAACCGCCGGGGACGCCTGGACCCCTGAGGTGTACTTCTGGGCGAGCCAGTGCACCGCCAGCACCACCACCGGTGCCAGGAAGGTCACGGTGGACCTCCAGGACGCCAAGTGCACCCGGATGGCCAAGCTGCTCGACACCCTGATCGCCAAGGGCTCGGTCTCCAAGGACACCGTCTTCAGCGCCGGGTTCATCAAGAACCAGGCGGCCAAGGTCCTCATGCTCCCCGGCCCGTCCTGGTACGGACAGGTGCTCTTCAACTCCACGTTCAAGATCCCCAAGGGGCAGATCGCCGCCGCCGCACCGCTGAAGTTCGAGGGCGACGACAAGAACTACACCGGCAACGTCGGCGGTGGCCTGTGGTTCGTCTCCTCCCACAGCAAGAACCTCAAGGCCTCCTCCGACCTGGTCACCTGGATGACGACCTCGAACGACTACCAGGCCACCGCGGGCACCTACCCCGCGTACAAGCCCGCGGCCACCAAGTGGCTCGTCGGCCAGCTGGACACCGGCTACTTCGCGGGCGACATCGGGCCCGCCTTCGAGGAAGCCGCGGAACTGATCTGGCCCGGCTGGTCCGCCACCCAGTACAGCCAGGAGGCGATCTACTCCTCCACCGTGATCCCGGCCCTGAACTCGGGCAAGACACTCACCGACACCCTGGGCACCTGGCAGACGGCCATCACCGACAAGGCCAAGTCCCTCGGATACACCGTCAACTAGCGAAGCGGACCGATGACCACCCACCTCGCACCGGAGCGGAGCGGCCGCCGCGGCCGCTCGGCCCGCAACCCGGCCGGACGCGCCGGATACGTCTTCGTCTCCGGCTACGTCCTCCTCCTGCTCGCCTTCGGCGTCCTGCCCACCGGTTACGCGGTGTGGCTGGCACTGTCCAACTCCCAGAACCAGCTCGTCGGGATCGGCAACTTCACCCGGACGTTCACCGACTACCGCTTCGGACCGGCCTTCCTCCACATCGGCCTGTACCTGGTGATCTGGCTGGCCAGCCTGATGATCCTGGTGGTGCTGCTCTCCCTGATGCTGCACGGCCGTATGCGCAGGGCCTCCACCACCCTGCGGTTCCTGTTCTACCTGCCGGGCGCCCTCGCCGGGGTGGCGAGCGTACTGCTCTTCCTGATCCTCCTCGACCCGGCCGCCAGCCCCGTCGGCTGGCTGCTCAAGGCCTTCGGCTGGGAAACCCTCGCCCAGGTCAACGCGCCCGGCCACCTCCCCGTACTCTTCACCGTCATCGCCTTCTGGACCGGGGCCGGCGGGTGGATCGTGGTCATGTACGGCGCGCTCAATAGCATCCCGGACGAGATCCTGGAGGCCGCTCGCATCGACGGCGCCAGTACGCTCCAGATCGCCCTGCGCATCCAGATCCCGATGATCACCAAGTGGATCGCGTACATGCTG
This sequence comes from Streptomyces sp. NPDC032822, assembly GCF_055578825.1. Lineage (NCBI taxonomy): Bacteria > Bacillati > Actinomycetota > Actinomycetes > Kitasatosporales > Streptomycetaceae > Streptomyces > Streptomyces sp. NPDC032822. Next base: position 29,238 of record NZ_JBVIOL010000035.1, read on the forward strand.
ATCCTGGCCTTCGCGGCCGGTACCCAGCTCTTCGTCGAGCCACAACTGGTCTCCCTCGCCAGCTGGGGCATGATCCCCGACAGCTGGTCACCGAACCAGCTCTCCTACCAGTACGCCTTCCAGTCAGGGGACTTCAACGGCGCGGCGGCGCTCTCCGTCGACCTCCTCATCCTGGGCCTCGCCTGCGCGGCGCTCGTCGTCTTCCGTACCGGCCTGTTCGACAGGGACGAAGAATGACCACGGCCCCCACGACCCCGGCTCCCACGACCAGAGCCCGCCGAACCCCGCCGCGCCACAGCGCCGGCGACCGCACCAGCCCGAGGAAGCCCATGCGCCAGACGCGCCGCCCACGCTCACTGGCCGCCCGGCTGGCCTGGCTCATCGTCATGGGCCTGGCCGTACTGTTCTTCTGCGTGCCGGTGGTGTGGCTGCTGCTGGCCACGACCAAGACCGACGGCCAGATCGTCCGGGACAACCCGTTCTCCTTCGGCTCCCTCACCGCCATCGCCGACGCCTGGAAGCACCTCTACGCCTTCCAGGACGGCGCCATCCTCACCTGGCTGCGGAACTCGGCGCTCTACACCTTCGGCGCACTTGCCATCACCCTCGTGACATCGATCCCCGCCGGGTACGCACTGGCTCTCACCCGGTTCATCGGGCGACGGATGCTGCTGACCATCACCATGCTCGTGATGCTCATGCCGACGGCCGCGATGGTGCTGCCCCTGTACCTGGGCATGAACGCCGTGCACCTGGACGGCACGATCTGGTCGGTGATCCTGCCCTTCTCCTTCTTCCCGTTCGGGGTCTACCTCACCTACATCTACTTCTCCTCCAACGTCCCCTCCGACCTGCTGTCCGCCGCGCGGATCGACGGCTGCTCGGAGTGGCAGGTCTTCCGGCTCATCGCGATGCCGCTGGCCAAGCCCGTGATCGCCCTGGTCGGCTTCTTCAACTTCGTCGGCAACTGGAACAACTTCTTCCTGCCGTTCGTGATGCTGCCCGACAGCTCCCAGTACCCGGCGCAGGTGGGACTGAACAACCTGCTCTCCGCCTCGCCGCTGTTCAACACCTCCAGCGGCGCGGGCAACCAGATCATGCGGCCCGAACTGGCCCTGGCGACCCTCGTCACCATCGTCCCGGTCCTGATCGTCTTCCTCTTCTCCCAGCGCGCTCTTGTGGCCGGCATGCTCGCCGGCGCGACCAAGGAGTGAGGCCCGGATGACCCAGGTGAAACGCCTTGCCCAGACGATCCGCCTGCGGCCCGAGCACCGTGAGCTGTATCTGCGGCTGCACTCCGCGGTCTGGCCGGGCGTCGAGGCCGCGCTGCGGGCCGCGAACATCCGCAACTACAGCATCTTCCTGCGCGAGGACACGCTGTTCGGCTACTTCGAGTACCACGGCGACGACTTCGAGGCCGACATGGCCACGATCGGCGCCGACCCCACCACCCAGGCCTGGTGGAAGCTCACCGACCCCTGCCAGGAGTCCTGGGCCGATGCCGGCACCGGGGGCAACTGGTCCGACCTGACCGAGATCTGGCATCTGCAACCGTCGCAAGGAAACACCCAGTGAAACTTCTACGAGTCGGCGCGCCCGGCGAGGAACTGCCCGCCGTCCGCACGGAGGACGGCCGGCTGCTCAACCTGTCCTCCGTGACCTCCGACATCGACGGTGCCTTCCTGGCCTCCGAGGACGGTGTCGAGCGGGCCCGTGCGGCGATCGCGGCGGGAAGTCTGCCCGAGCTGGACCCGGACGGTCTGCGGATCGGTGCCCCTCTCGCCCGCCCCGGCAAGATCGTCTGCGTCGGGCTGAACTACCGCGACCACGCCGCCGAGACAGGCGCGGCGATCCCCCCGCGGCCGGTGGTGTTCATGAAGGACCCGGGCACGATGGTCGGGCCGTACGACGAGGCGCTGATCCCCCGCGGCTCCATGAAGACCGACTGGGAGGTCGAGCTGGCGGTCGTCATCGGACGGCGGGCCCGCTACCTCGACGGTCCTGAGGCCGCGCGGGCCGTGATCGCGGGGTACGCGATCAGCCACGACGTCTCCGAGCGCGAGTTCCAACTGGAGTACTCCTCACAGTGGGACCTGGGCAAGTCCTGCGAGACGTTCAACCCGCTCGGACCCTGGCTGGTGACCGCCGACGAGGTGGGCGATCCGCAGGATCTCGGACTGCGTCTGAGCGTCAACGGCGTGAAGCGGCAGGACGGCCACACCAGCGACATGATCTTCACGGTCGGCCACATCGTGTCGTACCTGAGCCAGTACATGGTCCTGGAGCCGGGCGACGTGATCAACACCGGCACTCCCGCGGGCGTGGCCCTCGGCCTGCCCGGCACCCCCTATCTCCGCCCCGGCGACACCGTCGAGCTCTCCGTCGACGGTCTCGGCGCCCAGCGCCAGACCTTCGGCCAAGCGTGAAAGGCGCCCCCGTGAGCAAGTCGAGCAACCTGAACAGCTTGAGCGGCCTGTCGGGGCTCAAGGCCGTCGTCACCGGCGGCGCGTCCGGCATCGGGCTGGCCACGGCCCGGATGCTGGCCGACCACGGCGCCACGGTGGCCGTCCTCGACCTCGAACCCTCCGGCGCCCCCGAGCCGCTGATCGCCATCAAGGCCGACCTCGGCGACGACACCTCGGTACGTGCCGCCGTGGAGGCCGCTGCCGGGCAGCTCGGTGGCCTGGACATCCTGGTCAACAACGCGGGCATCGGCGCCGTAGGGACCGTCGAGGACAACCCGGACGCGGAGTGGCACCGCGTCCTCGACGTCAACGTCCTCGGGACGGTGCGCACCACGCGGGCCGCCCTGCCCTATCTGCGGCGCTCGTCACACGCGGCGGTCGTCAACACCTGCTCCATCGCGGCCACCGCGGGCCTCCCCCAGCGCGCCCTGTACTCCGCCAGCAAGGGCGCCGTGCTGTCACTGACCCTGGCAATGGCCGCGGACCACGTCCGTGAGGGCATCCGCGTCAACTGCGTCAACCCCGGCACCGCCGACACCCCCTGGGTGACCCGGCTCCTGGACGCCGCCGAGGACCCGGAAGCTGAACGCGCCGCCCTCGACGCCCGCCAGCCCCTGGGCCGCCTGGTCACGGCGGACGAGGTGGCGGCGGGCGTGGTCTACCTGGCGAGCCCCGCCGCGGCCTCCGTCACCGGCATCGCCCTCGCCGTCGACGGCGGCATGCAGGGACTCCGACTGCGCCCGGCGGCCGGCTCATGAGAGCAACCACCTTGGGCGGCACCGGTGTCAGGGTCACCGAGCTGTCGTTCGGGGCCGCCGCCATCGGCAACCTCTTCCGCCCGGTCACCGACGAGGCCGCGGTCGCCACGGTGGAGGCGGCCTGGGACGCGGGCGTACGCACCTTCGACACCGCCCCGCACTACGGACTCGGGCTGTCCGAGCGCCGCCTGGGTGCCGCGCTGCGCGGACGCGACCGCGACACGTACACCGTCTCCACCAAGGTCGGGCGACTGCTCGAACCCGACCCGGAGGGTGGCCGCGGCGACGATCTCGCCAACGGCTTCGCCGTGCCCGACACTCACCGCCGAGTCTGGGACTTCAGCTCCGACGGAGTCCTGCGCTCCCTGGAAGCGAGCCTGGACCGCCTCGGCCTGGACCGGGTGGACATCGCCCTGCTGCACGACCCGGACCACCACGCCGAGCAGGCCCTCACCGAGGCCTACCCGGCGCTGGAACAACTGCGCGCCGAAGGCGTCGTCAAGGCGATCGGCATCGGTGTGAACCAGTGCGCGCTCCCCGCCCGCTTCCTGCGCGAGACCGACATCGACGTGGTGCTGCTCGCCGGCCGCTACACCCTGCTGGAGCAGGAGGGACTCGCGGAGCTACTGCCGGAGGCCGCCGCCCGCGGCAGGAGTGTCATGGTCGGCGGGGTGTTCAACTCGGGTCTGCTCACCGACCCCAAGCCCGGGGCCACGTACGACTACGCGCCCACCCCACCACATGTCCTCGCCCGGGCCCTGCGCATGAAGGCGGTCACCGAACGCCACGGCGTCCCGCTGCGCGCAGCCGCTCTGCGCTTCCCGCTCGGCCATCCGGCGGCCGCGAGCGTACTGTCCGGAGCGCGTTCGGCCGACGAGGTCCGCGACACGGTGGACCAACTGCGGCGAACGGTACCGGCCGCACTCTGGGACGAACTGCGCACCGAGGGGCTGCTGCCGCCGCACGTCCCCGTCCCCGCCGCCACACCAGTCGAAGAAGCCGATCGGCCGAAGGACGAGTCAAGGACTCGTGGGGGTGACCGCCATGAACCTGAAGGCGAACACCGCTGAGGGCGTCATCGACTCACACCACCACGTGTGGGACCTCTCCGTCCGCGACCAGGACTGGATCACCGGACCGGAACTCGCCCCGCTGCGCCGCGACTTTACTCTCGCCGACCTGGAGCCGGAGGCCCAAGCGGCCGGCGTCACCGCGACGGTCCTGGTCCAGACGATCGACGTGCCGGAGGAAACGCCCGAGTTCCTGGCGTTGGCCCGGGACAGCGACCTGGTGGCCGGCGTCGTGGGCTGGACCGACCTGACCTCCCCGGATGTCGCCCGCGCACTCGCGGCGCTGCGGGAGAGGCCGGGTGGCGAGTACCTGGTGGGCATCCGACACCAGGTGCAGGGCGAGTCCGACCCTCGCTGGCTGATGCGGCCGGACGTACTGCGTGGGCTGGCCGCGGTGGCCGAGGCAGGGCTCGTGTACGACCTGGTCGTCCGGCCCCACCAGCTCCCGGCCGCGCATGAGACCGCCCGACTGCTTCCCGGCCTCACCTTCGTACTCGATCACGCGGGCAAGCCCCCCATCGCCTCGGGCGAGCTGCGGCCATGGGCGGACGCGGTGCGCCTCCTGGCCTCGCTGCCCAACACCGTCTGCAAGCTCTCCGGCATGGTGACCGAGGCCGACTGGGGCAAGTGGAACGTGGAGGACCTCCAGCCGTACGCGGACACAGTGCTGGACGCCTTCGGACCGCGGCGGCTGATGTTCGGCTCCGACTGGCCCGTCTGCCGGCTGGCCGCCACCTACGTCGAAGTCATCTCCGCCGCACGGAAGTTGACGGCCGCACTCCAACCCGCCGAACGCCGCGAGGTCTTCACCGGAACCGCCCTGCGGACCTACGGCCTGACCGTCACCGGCTCCCCGGCCGCTCAGGAAGCACCATGCGCATAGCTCTGTTCATCACCTGTTTCAACGACATGATGTTCCCCCGCACCGGCCGCGCGGTGACCGAACTGCTGGAACGGCTCGGCCACACCGTGGAGTTCCCGCAGGGCCAGACCTGCTGCGGCCAGATGCACTTCAACACCGGCTACCGCCCCGAGACCCTGCCCATGGTGCGCCGTTTCGCGGAGGTCTTCGCGGGCTACGACGCCGTGGTCACCCCTTCCGGCTCCTGCGCGGGCATGGTGCGCGACCACCACCGGGTGGTGGCCGGCCAGTTGGGGGACCCCGCGCTCACCGAGGCGGTCGAGCGGGTCGTGCCGACGGTGTACGAGCTGTCGGAACTCCTCGTTGACGTCCTCGGGGTCACCGATGTCGGCGCCCACTTCCCGCACCGGGTCACCTATCACCCGACCTGCCACTCGCTGCGCATGCTGCGTGTCGGCGACCGGCCGCTCAGGCTGCTGCGCGCGGTGAAGGGCATCGACCTGGTCGAACTGCCCGACGCAGAGTCCTGCTGCGGCTTCGGCGGCACCTTCGCGCTGAAGAACGCGGACGTGTCCAACGCGATGCTGGCCGACAAGATGCGCCATGTCCTGGACACCGGCGCCGAGTACCTGTGCGCGGGCGACAACTCCTGCCTCACCCACGTCGGCGGCGGCCTGTCCCGGCTGCGTACCGGCGTCGGCACAATGCACCTGGCCGAGATCCTGGCCTCCACGGAAGGGAACGCACGGTGACTGCTGCCGACAACGTTGTATGGCTGGGCACCCCGCCCTTCCCCGAGGCGGCGCGCGCCGCGCTCGCCGACACCCGGCTGCGTGCGAACCTGCGCCGGGCCACCAGCACCATCCGGGACAGGCGGCTGGCGGTCACCGCCGAGCTCGATGACTGGGAGGACCTGCGGGATACGGCGGCAGCCGTCAAGCGCCGCACCCTGCGTCACCTCGACCGCCATCTCCTGCGGCTGGAGGAGACGGTGACCGCCGCCGGCGGCACGGTCCACTGGGCGGCGGACGCGGCCGAGGCGAACCGCATCGTCACGCGGCTGGTCCAGGCGACCGGCGAGAGCGAGATCGTCAAGGTCAAGTCGATGGCGACCCAGGAGATCGGCCTCAACGAGGCGCTCGCCGAAGCGGGCATCCGCGCCTACGAGACCGATCTCGCCGAACTGATCGTGCAGCTGGACGGCGACCGGCCCTCGCACATCCTGGTGCCGGCCATCCACCGGGGCCGCTCCGAGATCCGCCAGATCTTCCAGCGGCAGATGGGGAAGTGGGGCCGGCCCGCTCCCGAAGGGCTCACCGACGACCCACACGACCTGGCCGAAGCGGCCCGGCTCCACCTGCGGGAGAAATTCCTGCGGGCCAAGGTGGCGGTCTCCGGAGCCAACTTCGCCGCCGCCGACACCGGAACGGTCGTGGTCGTGGAGTCCGAGGGCAACGGGCGGATGTGCCTGACCCTGCCGGAGACCCTGATCACCGTCATGTGCATAGAGAAGGTCCTGCCCTCCTTCTCCGACCTGGACGTCTTCCTCCAACTACTGCCCCGCTCGTCCACGGGCGAGCGGATGAACCCGTACACCTCGCTGTGGACCGGCGTCACCGAGGGCGACGGGCCGCAGGACTTCCACCTGGTCCTCCTCGACAACGGCCGCACCGCGACCCTGGCCGACGAGGTGGGCCGCCAGGCGCTGTCCTGCATCCGCTGCTCGGCCTGCCTGAACGTCTGCCCGGTGTACGAGCGCACCGGCGGCCACGCCTACGGCTCGGTGTACCCCGGCCCGATCGGCGCGGTACTCACCCCACAGCTCGTGGGCGTGGAGAACGCGGCCTCGCTGCCCTTCGCCTCCACCCTGTGCGGGGCGTGCTACGACGCCTGCCCGGTCAAGATCGACATTCCGGAGGTGCTCGTCCATCTGCGGGCAAAGGCCGTGGAGGCCAAGCGCCGGGACCGGCTGCTACCCACCCCGGAGGCGCTCGCCATGAAGGCCGTAGGCGTAGTGCTGTCCTCCCCGAGACGGCTGGCAGCAGCCCAGCGACTCGCCGCTCTCGCCGCCCGGCTGGTGGCCCGCGACGGCCGGATCGGCGTCCTGCCCGGCCCCTTCGCTCGCTGGTCCGGCACCCGTGACACCCCCGTACCGGCGCGCGAGTCCTTGCGCGCCTGGTGGCGACGGACGAGAGAAGAAGGCCGTACGACGAGGAAGGAGAGGGGCCGATGAGTGGCCGCGACACCGTACTCGGCGCGATCCGGAGCGCACTGGCCGACGTACCGGGCGCCGAGGCCCCCGACGACGACCCCGTCCCGCACGATCCGCGCTCCCAGCACGCGGGGCTGGACGTCGTCGAGCTGTTCATCGAACGCGCCGCCGACTACCGCGCCACCGTCGTCCGCGTTCCGCCGTCCGACGCCGTCGCCGCCGTGGGCCGTGCGCTGGCGCGCACCGGAGCGAAATCCCTTGTGGTGCCCCCGGGTTTCCCCGAAGACCTGGTACCCGAAGGCCCCTGGTCCCGACTGGAGGACATCCCGCCACTGACGGTCCGACAGCTCGACGCGGCGAACGCCGTGCTCACCACCGTCGCCGCGGCGATCGCCCTCACCGGCACAGTCGTCCTCGACAGCGGGCCCGGGCAGGGACGTCGTGCGCTGACCCTGCTGCCGGACCAGCATGTCTGCGTGGTCAGGGCGAGCCAGATCGCCGCTGATGTACCCGAGGCATTGAGCCTGCTCCACCCGCACCGGCCGCTGACCCTGATCTCCGGCCCCTCAGCCACCAGCGACATCGAACTGGACCGGGTTGAGGGCGTGCACGGACCGCGAACGCTCGACATCGTCGTGGTCACGGACGGGTAGGTCTCGGATACGGGACTGTCCAGGGACGCCGTGTCCCAGCACCGGATGCACCCGCGCCTGACGGCGCGCTCCGGCGGTTGATCACCGGGCAGACGCTCAGCACCTGGGAGAAAGTCGACGCGGTTCTTCGTGCACTGTGCAAGCTGAAAAAGCGGTGCGCCAGGACGGCGAACCGCTGACCCCGGCACAGGCGACGCTCGACTTCAGCCGACCCGACGACAGCGGGGCCGGACAGAATCACCCCTGCCCGGCCCCGTGTGAGTGGGCGGTGCTGTTCGGGGGAGGGAGAGGGGGGAGGTGGTTCAGGTTGGCGGTGAAGCGGGGGCCTCGGCCTTCGGCATGTTCGGGCGAGGCGACCAGCAGGTGGACGAAGCCGTAGATCATCGCCAAGATCCGGGAGCGAGTAGGGACACGCGGAACACGTGACACGACGTGCCCGAGGCCTACCCGTCCGACAATCGAGAGGGTGCTCCGTGAGACTGGCGAAGACGGCCGAGTTCAGGCTGCCGGACAAGGTGGGCGGTCCGATACGGGCAGGGTCGTGTCTGGTATCCGGTGTCGGAGTGTTCTACGCAGTCGTGTGGTGGGACGGCGGTGCCCGGTACGCGTTGGTGTCGATCGCCGATCAGGTGGTTCAGACGGTGCTGCTCGACGAGTTGGGTGACCCGTTCGACGCTTATGACGCCCCGGCGCCGGTGCTGCTCGACGACGGCGCATTCGGCGTGATCGCCGATGCCGGCACGCTGCGGATGTACGGAACCGATCTGCGGTTGCGGCGTGAGATAACGATCGCCGGCGACGACGTGCTGCATCGCTTCGCCAAACACGGGCAGCGGCCGCGGGTGACCGGCCACGCAAGCCGAGGAGCACTCGCGGCCGAACACGTGGTCGTGCTCGATGAGCCGATCGCGGTCGGCAACCCGCGATACCTCGCGTTCCTGCGCATCGGCGAGACGAGCGCGTCATGGACGCGGATCGGGACTCTCGGCCCGGACGGGTTTCCGGTCGACCGATTCGGCGACGACGAACTGAACCAGAGCCCCGACGTATCGGTCGACGGTTGCATCATCGGTGATGCGGTCGGCCACGGCGGCAGCATGCTGGTCTGCGTCGAAGGCTCGGACGCCTCGAGCGTGCGCAAGTACGGGGCCGACTTCTTCACCATCACCCGTGTCACGCCGGACGGGACGGTCACCGAGCCGCTCTATCAACAATCGGGATGGAAGCGCCTGCCGGGTAAGCACGCCATCAACGGCAAGGTCACGTCCTCGGGGCGCTACGTGCTGCTCACACCGGTGTTCGCGACCGGCGAATGGAAGGGCAGACAGCGCCTGTTCGATCTCTGGACGGGCGAAGTGCTCGAACCCGTCCTGCCCCGCGGTGCAGCCAAGATGCGGATCGTCGACCATGCTGGAACAACCTTCTGGCTCAGCGACGACGCGCAGCGAATCCTGTGCGCCGAAGTCGAGGGCCCACACGGATAGGTCGCCACGAACAGATCGCTCGGTGGTGGCGGGGTCCATGTGATTCACGCCATGGCCTCGGATCGCCACCCCGAACGCGGTCACCGTCAGGGTCATTGCGTTCTCGGGTAAGTGCTGGTCACGGCGGTGATCAGGTCGTGTGAGAGGCGGTTGGCTTGCCCGCGAGCGCGCGGACGTCGTCGGTGACGGCGCGGGCGGCCCCGGCGAGCAGCAGTCCGACCTGTTGGTAGTCGTCGGGCCGCAGAGTGTCGGGATCGGACCACGCCAGCACGGCGCGGGCGACACGCTCGTGTGTGGTGCGATCGAGCGGCAGTTCCGCGTCGATGCGTCCTTCGGGGTCGTACAGCACGGTGTGGCCGTTCATGACACAGACGCCTTCGCATGGGCGGGGGAGGCGAGTTCCCGCAGTTGGGCGGCGAGCCGGTCGGGCGCAACGAGTGCCGGCGGTGTGTCGCCGCGCGGGTGGCTGACCCAGTCGGCGGCGAGCGTGCCGTCCTGCGGCGTGCTCGGGGTGAGTAGTTGGTGCCCGCTGGAGAGCACCCGGACGCTGGGGATGTCCGCGAAGGTGCCTGCGGAGTCGGCCGGCACCGCGACGTACAGCCGGTCGCAGTAGTCTGGGCGCGTGACGCACCAATGGAGCGTGCAGTGGGGGGATGTGTGAGCTTCGAGGAACAAGTCGTTCGGGCCCTGGACAGGGAACGGGCCGACCGGTGCACCACTGTCCCCACGAGGCTGATCCTGCGGTATGGCGGTGGCTGGCTACTCCGTTCGTCCGTGGCAGACCAGGGTGTGTCAATTTAATGACGCTCCCAGGCGTCCAGCCATGTGGCCCCCGGTGGTGGGATGAAGTAGTAGCCGCCTCCGATGGTGAGGGTGTACTTGGCCATAGCTTCACCCTGCAGCCGATGCTGCACCGCCTCGAAGCCCTTTTCTAGGTCGTGTTGGAAGCAGGAGAAGAGCAGTCCGTGGTCGGTGCCGTCTCGCTGGTAGTTGTAGCCGCGCCGGACGATCGGAGGGGGCTGGTGGCGGTCCGGGACGGCCCGGCGGACGTGTGCGTCCAGCGGTGTGATCTTGCCCTGGGGGTCGGCGGCGAAGACAGGTTGTTCGTTTGTAGGGGTGCCGTCCAGCCATCGGCCGTCTCTGCGCCGGCCGATGATGCGCTCCTGTTCGTCGACGGTGTCGCGGTCCCAGAAGTTGGTGGCGAGCCGGATGATCCGTATGACCTGGTAGCTGCCGCCCACGGCCCAGGACGGCTCTTTCCAGCCTGCTCTGATGATGGCACGCTCAGCGGCTTCAGCCGCACTGGCGGGGTTGCCGTAGCCTTCGGTGAACTGGAACGGGTTGCGCGACAGCCCTCTGCCGTCCTCGGTACGGTTTGCTGACCTGTGCCCGGTCAGCCGCCAGCGCACCTTCCATTGGTTGAGCGTGCGCAGTGCCTGCTCCGCCGCTTCCTGGGCTGCCGTGGCCGAGGTCCCGGTGACCTGCAGCAGCAAGTCGCCATGCGAGCACGTGGGATCCAGCACATCACCGGGGAACGATGGCATCTGCTTCAAGTGCCGCGGTGGGCTCACCGTATGAGGAAGCCCGCTTGCTCCCAGGGCCAGCCAGGAGATGGTCCTGCTCTGGTTGCTTGCCGTGATGGCGCGATGGGCGGCGCGCAGCGCGTTGGCACGCTGTTCCTGACCAGCGGCGAGGTCGAGGGAGACGACCTCGGCGTACGGCAAGGGTGCCGCTCCGCGCAGATGAGCCGGCAGTCTCTTCGGCGAGGAAGACCAGTGGAACGCGGTGGCGCCGATGGCCGACAGCGCGCCGGCCCCGACGGCAGTGGCAGCAGTGGCGCGCAGGATGTCCCGTCTGCTGCGCCGGATCACAGAGCCGCTCCCCGGAGTTGGCCGGGCCATGAGCCAGTGGGTCGTGGCCCCGCAGGTGTAGGTCCGAAAACCTGGCGGCATCTGAGCCGCTGGGAGGCGGCGCGGGCTCGTTGGAGGCTGCGGATCATGAAGTCTCCTTGGGCCACTCGCGGCCGGCTTGGCGTATGAGACGTTCGGCCGTGGTGGCGTCAGCGAGGAACGGGTGCACGCGCTGGAGGTAGTCGGCCTGTCCGTGGAGGGACTTCCGCAGCTGTTTCAGGTTCCGGGCGCTGTAGGAGATGCCGCCGCGTTTCTCCACGACTCCAGCGGCGATGGCCAGTGCCTCGATGTCCGCCGTGAGTCTGACGGTATCCGTTTCGATTTTGGCACTGCACTCCACGGTTGCGTCGGAGTCGTCGAGGCGGATCCGGTATTCGATGCCCGTGCTCTTGTAGGTGGCGCGTGGCATCACCCGTTCGGTTTCCTCGGGGCCGGTCAGACCCAGAGCGACTGCGACGGGAGCGCAGACTGTCCTGACCTCGGCGAAGAAGTCCTTTGTTGATACCACGGGGCCTCCTGACCTCGTTTTCATTCGCTGGTCTAGGGGCGGACTCTGACGACTTCCCAGTAGCCGTCCATCTTGCGCCAGCCGTATCCCTTGTCCTGGAGGTATTTCAGCTCTCGCTGGTAGACGTCGCCCTTGAGGTACTGGGGCCGGGTGAGGTCGGTTACCAAGCGGATGGGCCTGCCGCTGGCCAGCGCGTCATCGATGAAGCGCTTGTTGCGGGTCCAGTTCCAACTGCCGACTCCCTTCGCGCCTTGCTGGCCTCTCTTTCCGTTCATGGTGCCGCGGAGGTTGAGGACGTCGGCGTCGAGGCCGGGGTTGTCGTTGACGTAGTCGTCGATGTCGCCTCTACGGCCGAGGAGGCAGGTGGAGTTGTGGACGAGGAGGTCCTGGCTGCCTGCGGCGATGTAGTAGGTGTGGAGGTCGTCGACGGTGAGGTTGTAGACCGAGGTTGGCCGGGTGTGGTGGTCGAGGGCGGTGATCTGGACCCAGGTTCCGGCGCTTGTCTGCAGCCACTGGCCGGCGGTGAGGTCGCCGGCGTTGATCCACTGGTGGAGGTCGGGGACCCAGAAGGGATGACCGTCGGTAGCGGTGATGGTGGCGGTTTGGGTTGCGGCTGTGCTGTCGGTGTCGACGGTGAGGTCGACGAGGTGTTTGTCACCGCTGCCGGTGATTAACGCGGTGACTTTGCGGGGGCCGGGTTCGGCGTCGGTGGCGAGGACGCTGTCGCCGATCTGGACGTCCTGGATGGGTTTGCGGGTGCCGTCGGCCATCACGACGGGGGTGTCGGCGGTGAAGCTGTTGCAGTTCGTCGCCCGTGTTCCGGCCTTGGCACCGAGGCCGGCGCCGAGCATGCCGCTGAGGCAGCCTAGGGCGGCGGCCTGGCCGACCTGGCCCCAGTTGACTTTGCGGCCGGACAGGCGCTGGGTGAGCCAGTCCAGGCCGCCGTCCATGAGGCCGCCGACGACGCAGCCGGCGATCAGGGGGTTGTTGCCGGTGGGGTCGCTGTAGGTGGTGGGGGAGGACAGGGCGTACTGGTAGAGGTTGGTGCCGCCGGCCTGGCCGATGGGGTCCTGGGAGATGAAGCGGCTGGTCTGCGGGTCGTAGTAGCGGTCGCGGTAGTACAGCAGGCCGGTGTTGTCGTTCTCGCGGCCGGTGAAGGTGTACGGGTTCGACGAGGCCGCGCCGGAGGCGGTGGGTGTGCCGCCCGGGTCGTAGGCGTAGCTGGTGGCGATGGTGCCGTCCGGGTTCGCCAGGCCGACCACGGTGCCCAGAACGTCGGTGAGATAGACCTGCGTCGTGCCGTTCTCAGTGCGAGTGAGGAACTCATCCAGGCCGGATGTGGCCACGGTTGCGGCCGTGGCGCCTGAACTGGTCTGCTCCACCAGAGGGTTGAAGGCGTCCGTCAGGTATCGGCTTGTCGCGCTGCCGACCGTCTTGGAGAAGCGGTCGCCGAGCGGGCCGTAGCCGAACGAGGACGTAGTCGTCCCTCTCGTCAGGCCGGTCAGTTCGCCTCGCGCGTTCCAGGTGTAGGTGTAGTCGCCGGCTGGCTGACCTTTCGGTCTCGCGGTGTTGGCGTCGGCGACCGGGCTCTGGGATCGGCGCCCGCGCTGCCCGCGTGGCGCGCGGACAGCCGCGGGGGCGTTCCGGGCTATTCGGCTGGTGGGTTGGGGGTGATGCTGAGTTCCTTCAGGATCTTGTTGACGAGGTCGGGGGTCCGCGGGCGGTGTGGCGGGGTCGGCGGGCCACGGGAGATCGACGAGAACGGTGTGGGTGAGCGCCGGGCCGGGCCAGTTGAGGCTGCGGGGCGGGTCGGTGTCGATCAGGAGGGGCCGCGGTGTTTCCGGGCGGGCCACCATGCGGGCCAGGGCGGGCGCGTCGGTGACGGTTTTACCGTTCCCGCCCGGCCTAGCTTCGTAGGTGACAACCGACTCCAGTTGTAGGCGGGTTCTGACTCCACCTGCCGGGGGCACAAGACCTTGACTGTTTCCCTGACGTGTGCAGCCGCTGGCACCCGCACTGCACGAACGCCGCGTCTGAGCAGCCTCCCCGGACGCCGGACAGGAAACGCCTCGGACTGGCCGCGGCCCCGCCGTGGACGGTCGGCGCCGAAGTCACGCCCTGTGATCAGACCCCGTGGAGGTCTCCGGGAGTCGGTGACTGTGACGACCGGGTCCGAGTCCGGCCGGATGAAGATCTTGGTGTCCGGGGGCGGGGTGAGTCGTTCTTGCTGGTGGCGGTCGCCCGGACTGTCCTTTACCGAGGGATCTCCTGTTGATGACTCAGCCTGTCCGTGTTGTGTTTCGCTCTGCCTCACGTGACGCGCCCGCTGCCGGCAAAGGACTCCGGGTGGCGCTGTACCAGGGCCAGGGCCCGGTCGGCAGCCGACAGGCGGTGGAGCAGAACCTGGAGCGTCTGGTCGAGGTGACCGCGCTGGCGGCGGACTACGGCTGTCAGGTGGTGGTCTTCCCGGAGAAGTACACCACCGGCTACGCGATCGGCCCCGAGCAGTGTCGTGAGCTGGCCGAGCACCGTGAGGGCCCTTCGGTCGAGCGTGCGCGGCTGGCGGCCAAGGAGAACGCCCTGGCCGTGGTCCTGCCCTATCCCGAACGCGACGGGGACGCGTTCTACGACTCGATCAGCATCATCGCTGCGGATGGGCTGGTGGCGGCGAACTACCGCAAGACCCACCTGTACGGGGCCGCCGAGCGGCGTAACTACTCCTTCGGGCAGGACCTGCCGCCCGTCGTCAGCCTGAACGGCATCGGGGTGGGCGTGCTCAACTGCTACGAGTGCGAGTTCCCGCCGCTCTACCAGTACCTGGCCGGGCACGGGGCCCAGGTCGTGCTCGGGCCCACCGCCGCCGACGGGCACTTCCGCCTGGCCGACGGCACCATGAGCCAGGTTCCCTACCAGGACGCCACCCGCCACATCATCCCGGCCATGGCGGGCATCTGGCGCCTGTTCATCGCCTACGCCAACCGCCGCGGCTGGGAACAGGTCCCTGCCGGCGCCTGGCAGTACCAGGGCAACTCCGGCATCTGGGCCCCCGACGGCGAGCCCTTGATCGCCGCCACCGCCGAAGACCGCAACCACGACTGCCTGCTCATCGCCGACTGCCTCCCCGCCGCCGTACCTCCCTTCAGCCCTGAAGGCCACCACCCCACCGACAATCGCCTTGCCCTCAACCTCACCCTGCAACCCGCCCGCTGAGACCCCCACCGTCGACACCGCCAAGCAGACGGTGCCCGGCCACGCCGCCTCCGGTCCTACACAGCGTCACCAATGCCGGCCGGATACCACCCACTCGCTGGCCGCCGGTGGGTACATCCACCTGGCCACTGTCAGGTCCCGAGCATGCCCGGGACCTCTCGCTCGCGTTCTCGTGAGCGCTGCGGACCGTTGGTTGGACCCCAGCGGGATCAGACCCCACCTCCGACTGGAGTCAGAACTGACCTACCAGTGGAGTCGAAACCCACCTACAAAGCCAACCGCGCCTGATTCGAACGTTTCCGGCGACCCAACTGATCCGCAACCTGCCACGCCACCGCGCCGACGCCTCGCCGCGGCACGATTATGGCTGCGCGCCCACGCCAGGCATGTCCTGGTCGTCGCCGTCGCGGCAGCCGTCGCAGGCGGAGTCGCCCCCCGTCATCACAAGCGGGTTATGGGAGAAGTGGTTCACCGAACCACAGCCCGGGTGCCCTGGAGCAGGGTGTGACGGCAAGAACCCGCAGAAGGAAGGGTGTGTGGCCGACGCGGTGAGCTGGCAGCCCAAGGGCGCCAACCCGGTGGCTCTGCAGGTCCGTTACAGCAAGCACTGCCAAGCAGTGTGGGGACGGATCGTCAAGGGAGAGAAGGGCGACGTGGTGACGCTCCAGGTTCGCGGTGGATCCGCGCAGGGCGCTCTGGTCCGTTTCGGCAGCGATCAGTTCACCCCCATGGCATCTGTGGGCGCGTCCTTCCACGCCAAGGCATGTGCCGTGCCGACGTCGGAACTCTCGCGCGCCGGACAGTGGACCAAGTACTGCACAGCCGCGACGGACCGGACACCGTGGACGGAGTGACCACAAGACAAGCGCCGGGCGACTCAGCCTCTTGGCCACGGGGCGCGCCCCGTGCCATGGGAAGACCTGAGCACGACCTGCCAGCAATGTCGGCGGGCGTCGAGCCGGGCGTCGGCGTGTCAGGTGCCCGCGTTCGGCGAGGTAGCTCAGGCACTCCAGAACTCGGCTACGCCTTCCCCTGCACATCCGAGTATTGGTACGGCGAGCTGCTTCCCGAGATCCCCGAACACGTCCGCGCGGGCCGCCTCACGGGTCTGTGCGAGCTCGCTGTCACCCCCGCCCGGCAGTCCCAGGGCATCGGCTCCCGCCTCCACACAGAGCTGCTCAAGGCCATCAATCCCGACTACGCCTCGCTGCTGGTCCGCCCGGACAACGCCGGCGGCTGAGGCCTGTACGACCGCCTCACCGAACCCGCCCCGGCCGCCCCGTAGTTTGCCGGGGGTGCAGACGGCTGCCCCCGCTCACGCGGCCGGGTTAGTGCTCAGATCGGGCCGCTCGGTGTCAGTACCCCTCATTACGCTTGTGTCAGTACGTCGTGAAGGGGACGAAATGGCTGGCACCAAGATCGATCAGCGTGCGATCGAGAAGCACGTGAAGGAGATCAACAAGGCTTACGAGCGGGCCTTCAAGAAGTACCCGATCACTGTGCCCTTGGGCGGCAGGAGTTTCACCGCCTCCGCCGGAGCCACCGGCCTGGGCGTGGGCATCGAGCAGGACCCACAGCTGGTCCGCTACTTGATCTGGCTCGGCCAGCTGCCTGATGGCCAGTTCGGAGAACAAGCCGACTACGCCGACCACTCCGGCACGCCTCTGGAAGACGTTGCGGTCCTGGCCGCCGAGCTGGAGCGTGACGGCCTGATCGACACCATGGGCTCCTTCGGCGCACCCGACTCCTACAGGATCACCAGCGACGGACGCGTAGAGCTGCGCCGACTCTCTCAACTGCGCAGCGCACCCGCCGCCCGGCACCGCTACGCCACCGACGGCTTCCTGCGCTGGCTCTACGCCACCGCGCACGACCAGCGCCCCACCGACCCGGCCGCCTTCCTGGGCACCACTGCGGCGTACTTCGCCGGCAGCGCCCTGTCGGAAACCGAACTCGACTACGCGCTGGCGCGCCTGACCAACCCCGGACTCGTCGTCGCCGACGCCGGCACTCAGCCCGAAACCGTCGCCATCACCCTTGATGGCATCGACTGCGTACTTTCTGGAGCGACCGTGAGTGACGGCGACCTGGTCCGCGTCGCCCTGATGGAAGCACGCCCTGCGGGCCTGCACACCTGCCAGCTCATGGCCGTCACCCGCCTGACCCGCTCGCAGATCGGCCGCGGCATCCGGCACGTCCGCGACGTCGTCGCCGCGGAGAATCTGACGCCGATCACCTGGACCCGCCGCGACGGGTTCATGTTCTCCGACGACCCCGCGGACTGGATCGAGTACGACAAGCGGCAGTTCCGGCAGATCCTCGGCCGACTCACCCGGGTGATCACGGGCACGCTCGATCCTCACCTGGCCCGCTACCTCGACGATGAATGGGCCCAGCTCGCCACCGCCCAGCTCACCGGCGTCCGCGCCACCCTCGCGCAGCTCTCCAAGTAACCCCCGCCGCCGATCACCCTGCCGAGCCCGCCATGCCCGCTGCCTCCCGTCGCCGCCGCTACCCGTCCGACACCTCCGTCGCCGAATGGGCACTCCTGGAGCCCCTGCTGCCCATCCCGGCCTGCCGGACCAAGACCGGCGGGCATCCGGAGAAGTGGCCGCGGCGGGAGATCGTCGACGGCATCCGCTACATCGTCGACAACGGCGCGAAGTGGCGGGCTCTGCCTGCGGATTTTCCCCCGTGGGAGACGGTTTACGGGTTCTTCTGGAGGTGGAACCGGGCCGGAGTCGTCACCTACATCCGTGACCAGCTCCGCCGCCGGATCCGTACCGGCAAGGGCCGCTGCCCCCACCCCGTGACGCTGATCGTGGACTCCCAGTCGGTCAAGGGCGCCTCCACCGTCGGCCGGAACAGCCGCGGCTACGACGCCGCGAAGAAGATCAACGGCCGCAAAAGACATATCACCGTGGACACGCTCGGTCTGCCGGTGATGATCACGGTGACGCCCGCCGACATCCAGGACCGCGACGCCGCCCGCGACGTGTTCTGGCGCTTGCGCCTCACCCAGCCGCAGATCACCCAGGTCTGGGCCGACCGCGGCTACGCCGGCGAACTCGTGGACTGGGCCCGCGAACGCCTCTGGCTCAGCCTGCGTATCGTCTCCCGGCCCAAAGGCGTCAAGGGTTTCGTCGTGCTGCCCCGCCGCTGGAAAGTCGAGCGCACGATCGGCTGGTGCATGAACGCCCGCCGCAACGCACGCGACTACGAACGCCTGCCCCAGCACTCCGAAGCACACCTGAACTGGGCACTCATCACCATGATGACCCGGCGCCTGACCCGCAAGAGCCCCCGCACCAGCCACTGGACGAAGAAGACGCCCTGATCATGCGATGTCAGCAATCGCGGACAGGTTCAAGGAACTCGAGCCGATTGCCCAGCTTGTCGAATGCATAGAAGCGATCGTGGCCAGGAAAGTTGTCATCCCAGGTGACGCTCACTCCTTTGTCTTCCAACCGCTTGGCGAGCGCCTGGAGCGAGGTCACAAGGATCCCCGGATGCGCCTTCCTGTTCGGGCGGAAGTCCTCTTCAACCCCCAAGTGGACCTCCAGGCCACCACCTCGGAACCAGCACCCACCACGAGCCGCCAACACCGGCGGCTTCTCGAGCTCTGTCATGCCGAGAACGTCTCCCCAGAACTCGCGGCAGATGTCCTCAGCACCTGGAGGGATCGCAAGCTGCACGTGATGCAGGCCGTCCAAGGAGTATCCGAGCGTTCCCAGAGCCACAACTTCTCCTCCACCAATGAATCTTGACGTCAAGATAATGAGAGCTGAGCGGTCCTGGTGAGGGCGCGGACTCGGCTGTCCGTTCTCAAGGAAGTCAGTCGACCTCGATCTGCTGTACAGGGGGGACTAACTTCGTTGAGACGGCCATCCTGGCCGCGTTCTCGTGTGGC
>NZ_JBVIOL010000036.1:0-48078 GCF_055578825.1 Streptomyces sp. NPDC032822
CCAGACGCAGTGATCTCCGGCGCTTCGCGCCTCCAAACCGAGGATCACATTCCCGCCCGGCCTGAAGGCCGGGATTCCCTGCGAAGAACAAGGGAAGGCCGTAGGCCTCCCGCGGCGAGGCCGCCTCCGCGGCCCGGGCCGGGGCGGCGGCCCGCCGCTGAGCCGGCTGGCACTCCTCGGGGCCGCAGCGCGCGCAGCTGTGTCCGCGCTGCCTGTACGGGCAGCGCGGACACAGTCCTACAGATTCCTCAGGGGAGGCGCAGGTGCGCCGGACACCGGCCCCAGGCCGTCCGCGGCCTTCCTGGACGCCTCCGGCATATGGGCCCCGGCCGCGGCGTGCACCGCCGCCGAGGCCCATATGCCCTGTGCCGCCCAGCAGTTCGCAGCCCTGGCCGAGCAGACCGCAGCCCGCCTCGTTCGCGGTCGTGGGCGGTGAGCTGTCGCCGGCGCGGTGCGTGCTGTACGCGGGTGTTGCCGGGTCCTGCGCTAGAAGGTCAGGTTCCAGGCGTCGATCTTGCCTGTGTCGGAGGCGGCGTTGTCGTTGACGCGCAGCTTCCAGGTGCCGTTCGCGACCTCTGAGGAGGCGTTCACGGTGTAGGTCTGGGCGATGTTGTCGGCGCTGCCGCCGGCGTGGTTGTGCAGCGTGTAGAGGGTGCCGTCCGGCGCCACCAGGTCGACCTTCAGGTCACCGGTGTAGGTGTGCTTGATGTCCACACCTACCTTGAGGGTGGCCGGGGCGTTGCCGGTCACGCCGGTGACGGCGATCGGGCTCTCCACGGTCGCGTTGTCGTTGACGGCGAAGTCCGCGAGGTTCTCGAAGTACTTGCCGGGCGGCGGGGTGGTCCCGACGGTCTTGAGGGCGTCGGTCTGTCCCTCGCCGAAGAACGCGTTGTTGGCCGTCGTGCCCGTGCAGCGGCTGTCTGAGGGGCAGGCGATGTCGTTGGCCTGGGTGGCCAGCTTGGCGCGGATCTGGGCCGGGGTGATGCCCGGGTTGGCGCTGGCGATGAGTGCCGCCACGCCGACCACGTGCGGGGTGGCCATCGAGGTGCCGCTCTTGCTGCCGTAGCCGCCGCCGGGGACGGTGGAGTACACGTTGCTGCCCGGCGCCGCGATGTCGATGACGCCCTGCCCGTAGTTGGAGAACGAGGCCTTGGTGACGCCCGTGCCGTTGGCCGCGACCGTGACGACGCCCGGCAGTTCGGTCGGGATGTCGAGGCAGGCGTTGGTGATGGTGCGGGTGACCGGTGTCGAGTCGTTCGGGCTCGCGGAGTCGGTCGTCTTGTGGGCGAGGTCGTAGTTCTCGTTGCCCGCGGCGGCGATCTGGAGGGAGCCCTTGCCCTCGGCGTACTCCTGGGCGCGCTTGACGCCCTCGATGATGGCGGCCTGGTCGATGTTGTCGGGGCAGTTGAACTGCCACGGGTCTGTGTAATAGCTGTTGTTGGTGACCTGGAAGCCGTGGTCACCGGCCCAGACGAATCCGCAGATGGTGTTCTCGGCGAAGAAGAAGGCATTGCCCGGCTCGGCGACCCGGACCGCGGCGATCTTCACTCCGGGGGCCACGCCGACGACGCCCTTGCCGTTCTTGGCCGCGGCGATGGTGCCCGCTACGTGGGTGCCGTGTGTGTCGACGTCCCGCCAGGCGCCGGCACGGGTGTCGGGTTTGCCGTAGGCGCAGGAGACCGAGTCGGCCGCGTCGAAGTTGGGCGCCAGGTCTTGGTGCTGGTCGTCCACACCGGTGTCCAGGATGCCGACCTTGACCGAGGCGGAGCCCGGGTTCACGGCCCAGGCCTGGTCGGCCTTGATCTGGCTCATGTCGGCCCGGACCGGTTCTCCGGCCGGGGTCGAGGCCTGAGCCGGATTGGCCGGGAGCGCCGGGTTGTAGGCGTCGGCCGGGACGTCCGAGGTGCGCGTGGCGCCGACCTGCTGCACGCCGGTGACGCCGCGCATGGTGGCGGCGAATCCGCTGGACGCCGAGTGGGCGACGATCACGCCGATGGCGTCGAAGTTCGAGAAGACGGTGCCGCCGTTCGCCGCGATAGCGGAGCGGACCGCCGAACTGTCACCGGGGGCGGTGATCACGAGGTAGGCACGCGTGCCGGCCACCCAGGCCGCACTCTGGGAAGCCGGCACGGCGGCCGGAGCGTCGGCCTTGGCGGTCGGCACCTTGGAGGGGGCGACGGGGAGTGTGCCCGCGAGGGCGCCCGGGGCGCCGAACGCGAGGACGGTGCCGAGCGTGGCCGCCAGCACCAGCGTGCGTCTGGAGCGGCTGGATATGTGGGGTATCAAAGCGTCCTCCGAAGACGGCCCGGCCGTGCTGAGGGCACCGGCCGGGCCGTACGAAACGAGTGGTGGATGCAAGATGTCAGACGGGTCCTCCTGTGCGGAAGTACCTTTCCGTGCCGGGACGTTGTAGGGGCATGGCTGAAAAGAGACGTACTCCGGGCATTGGGGGGGCTGGATCCACTGAGAGCTCGGCGACGCCGACCGCCCCCCGGCCTACGCCGCCGACCTGATGCCCGCCTGGGCAAGGTCCGCCCGACCACCCAGCGCGCCCTGCCCAGCCCGCAAACGCGGGCGACGCCGCGTCAGGCGATCAGGGCTTTGATGCCGCGTTTTCACAGCAGGCGGCGGTGCTTGCCGAAGTCGTAGCCCCGGTCGGCGTACAGACGCCGGGGTTTGCGGCGGGGGCTCCCCCGCAGTCCCCGTAGCGGCGGGAGCGCGTCGAGCAGGGGCAGGAGCTGGGTGACGTCGTGGCGGTTGCCGCCGGTGAGGGTGATGGCGAGCGGGGTTCCGTGGCGGTAGACGATCAGGTGGTGCTTGGAGCCGGGGCGGGCGCAGTCGACGGGTGAGGGGCCGACGCGACCCTTCCTCTGAGGGCCCGGACATGCGATCCGTCCACGGAGCAGTCGTCCAGGTCCAGCAGGGCGGCGCGGTGAAGCTCGGTCAGCAGGGCGGCGTGCAGGCGGGGCCGTGCGCCTCGTCCGAGACTATGAAGCCCTGCCCCAGCGATCCCGCGCCATGGTCCACTGGGCCATGGCTAACAAAACTAGTCGTGAGCTCACCGGAGAATCCGCACCATCCTGGCGAATCGAAACCGACGAATCAGGCAGATCGATCTGAACGTTGATCAGATGCTCTCTTACTCCGGTCGTCACCCTGCACCACTTCGCCCACCCGCGAGGACCTACACCTGGAAGCGGCCCTGGACGACGACTGCGTCGGCGTCCAGTCGTACTCCAGCCAAGCCATCGACGAGAACGGCATCGTCACCCACCCCCTCAACCCCGACAACACCCTGACCAGGACCGCCTACCGGCCCGACGCTCTCGGCATCGCCACGGCCGACGACTCCCGCCGCATCGCCTCCACCGCCGAGGCGCTACGCCACCTCTTCGAGACGACCGACGAGGACGTCGACGTGCGCGGCTACCTCCACTGGAGCGCACTCGACAACTTCGCGTGGGGCCGCTGGGAGCCGACGTTCGGACTCGTGGCGGTGGACCGGGAGACCTTCGCGCGCCACCCCAAAATCGAGTCTGCGCTGGTTGGGTGACATGGCCGGGCGCTGACGGCCCTGCCCCTGACCGGAAGGCGCATTAGTCTGCCCGGAAGAGGCGGGCTGGCGCTGGCCCGCGAACTACCCGGCCGCATGCCGGTCCCCGACGGTGATGCTGACTGCCATGGACAGGACCGGCTACGTGCAGTGCGCCTTCGATTCCAGGGCCTCGGGGGTACTTGCTGAAAGCCGTTGCTTCCAAGGACCTTGTCCAAGCTGTGCGCACGGTCAGCCTCGGCGGTCGGGTGATCAAGCCACCAGACCTCGCCGACGCGGTGAGGGCGGCGACGCCGCTGACCATCCATGAGGCCGAAGGGTTCAGACCTGCAGCGGGCGGCCGGCGCGGTACTGGACCGGCCGGCGGTGCCGGTCCTGCCGGCCGTGCTCCTCTACACCTCTTTCAACGACCACGGCAAACCGATCGTGGACACGTCGTACGACGCGATGGCCACGTTCCGTGCGATGGAGCGGGACTTCCTGACCTGGACGACGTCTTCTACGAGAAGCGTGCCCGCTGAGACGTCGCCCAGGGAGAGAAAGGGCGTCAGGCCGCCGCGCGTGGTCCTTCCTCGCTGCGGAACTCGCCCCAGCGCAACTGCGTCAGGTGCCTCGCCCACTCCGGCGGACCGGGCAGGGGGTTGCCCTTCAGGCTGAACCAGGTCAGTGTGGTGAGCTGGCCGAGGCTGTCCGGCACGTCCGTCAGACGGTTGTGCTGGGCGCCGAACCGGGTCAGGGCGGTCAGCTCGGCCAACCGCCCTGGCAGCTCGGTCAGTCGGTTGTCGCTGACGTCCAGGCAGGTGAGCCGGGAGAGACCGCCGAGCCATCCCGGCAGGTGGGTCAGCCGGTTCGCCGCAAGGTCCAGCCTGCGCAGCTGAGCCAGCTCCGACAGGGCGGACGGAAGCTCGCGCAGGCGGTTCCCGCTCAGATCCAGCACGCTGAGCTCGCTCAAAGCGCCGAGCCAGTCGGGCAGGTGGCCGATCTTGTTCCCGGCGAGTCCCAGCATGTTGAGGCTGCCGGGCAGCACGGAGTGCGCGGGCAGTTCCGTCAGGCTGTTGTCCCTGAGGTCCAGCACCCGCAGGTCGTCCAGGTCGCCCAGCCACTGCGGCAACACGGTGATCGAGTTGCCCGCCAGGCGCAGCTGCCGCAACTGCCCGAGCCGGGCGCAGGCGTCCGGGACTCGGCTCAGCCGGTTGTCCGTCAGGTCGAGCCGGAACAGCCCCGCCGAGGGCACCGCTGCTTCCTCAAGCTCCGTCAGCCGGTTGCCCCGCAGCCCGAGATGGCGCAGGGCCGTCAGCCGCCCCATTCGCTCCGGCAGCCTGGACAGCCGGTTGCCGTCCAGGTCAAGACGTTGGAGCGAGGACAGTTCCGGGAGCCAGTGCGGCAGTTCGGTCAGCTGGTTGCCGCTCAGATCGAGCCAGCGCAACGAGGTGAGTGCCCGCACGGGCTCCGGGACTGCGGACAGGCCCCGCCCCGACAGGTCCAGCACGGTCACCGGCGCCGGTTCGTCGGTGAGTGTGTCAGTAGGTGAGGGTCCAGGCCCAGCCATGAGCTTCATCGGCCAGCTCCTTCCAGTAGGGGTGGTCGTCGTACGAGCTGCCGCACGGCTGAAGGCGCAGCCGCTCGTCCCGGACGTTGATGCGCCCGCCGTTCGCCTCGATGTGCCCGAGGACGGCCTGGGCCTCCGCGATGACCGCCGGATAGAACACTTTCCAGGTCCCGGTGTCGAACCGCTCCACCCGCCGGCGCATCCGGTCCACGACGGTGTCCGTCCACTTGAAGTGGTGCACCTGCGCGAAGCTCCGGTGGGCGGGCAGCCCGGTTCCGTCGGCGGCCCCATGGTGGCCGGACAGCAGGCCGACCCGGCCGCGGGCCAGCGTGGCCTTCATCGGGAGCGCCTTGGCCAGGTTCACCCCGACCGATCCGGCCAACGGATAGCGCCGCCACAACGAGGTGTCGTCCACGGCGGGGAAGGACCCGTCGACCGCGACCCGGTCGAGGAAGCAGCCGGTGACGTACTCGTATCCTTCCTGCTCGCACAGGGCGACCACGTCGTCCAACGGGCGGTCGTACACCTGGAATTCGTCCAGGTCCACGACCACGTACCAGTCGTCGGGGCTGAGGCTCATCACGTATTCGGTGATGCGCTCGTTGAGGTTCTGGTCCCACGGGCCGATGTGGGTGTGGAACAGCTCGACCCCGCAGGCGCGCGCGTACTCCTCGGCGAGGGCGAATTCCGGGTCGTCGGCGCGCTCGGCGTGCCGGACCAGCCGGAAGGATTCGATGCCGAGGCCGCGGTAGTGCTGGATCAGATGCGGCAGCAGAGCGACGTCGCCGCCGCCGAAGACGCAGACCAGGTGGATCATGCGGTCTCCCCGCTGATTCGCCACACGCCGTCGGCGTCCGGGGTCGCGGGCTGTCCGGCGACGGTCACGGCTGTGGGCGGCTGGACCCCCGCGATCGTGGGGAAGATGACGCCGCGCACCGTCAGCGGGCCCTCGACGGTGAGTTCGGACCGCTCGCCGGTGCGGGTGAGCCGGACGAGGCTGGTGCCCCGCTCGTCGTGGACAGTCGTCTCGCCCGCACCGCCCGTCCAGCAGGCGAGCGTGACGCCGTCCGGCAGGCCATCAGTGGTCTCGGGTGTTCCCTCGGCCAGCGGGACCAAAGCACCGGCCCGTACGAACAGCGGCACCTGATCAAGGGGTTTGGTCACCCGCACATGGCGGCCACCCTCGTGGACCTCGCCCGTCCAGTGATCGATCCAGCTGCCCGACGGCAGGTAGACGCCGCGCTCGCCCTCGGTGTTGGTGACCGGAGCGATCAGCAGGTCCGGGCCGAAGAGGTACTCGGACTCGGCGGTCCAGGCAGCGGGTTCGTCCGGTGCTGCCAGTGCCAGCGGCCGCATGATCGGGGCACCCGAGCGGCCCGCTTCGACGGCCGCCGAGTACAGGTAGGGCAGCAGCCGGTAGCGCAGTCGTACGGCGTCGATGATCGCCCGGTCCACCTCCTCGGGGAAGTCCCACGGGAAGCGCGAGCTCGTGCCGTGGAAGCGCATGAGCGGCGAGAACGCCCCGAACTGGGCGGAGCGTGCCATGACTTCACCGGACGGCACGCCCGTGAACCCTCCGACGTCGTGGCTCCAGTACGGCACACCGCTGAACGCGTAGGACAGGCCGCCGCGCAGCGT
This sequence comes from Streptomyces sp. NPDC032822, assembly GCF_055578825.1. NCBI lineage: Bacteria > Bacillati > Actinomycetota > Actinomycetes > Kitasatosporales > Streptomycetaceae > Streptomyces > Streptomyces sp. NPDC032822. The sequence goes on from NZ_JBVIOL010000036.1 coordinate 6,741, forward strand.
CGACGCCATCGCGGAGAAGGTCGTGTTGTTGTCGCCCGCCCACTGGCCGCAGTGCCGCTGACCACCGGTGAACGACGACCGGGCCCATACCACGCGGTGCCCCGCGATCTCCTCGGTCACATCAGCGACAGCGTCGTTGAACAGCAGCGAGTAGACATTGTGCAGTTCCTCGCCGGTCATCCCGTTCGACGCGACCGCGTCGAACGGGATCCCCTCCCCGAAGTCGGTCTTGAAAACGCTGACGCCCTGCTCCAGCAGCGGCCTGAGCAGGCTCTGGAACCAGGCTGTGGCCTGTGGGTCGGTGAAGTCGACGATGCCGCACTCGGGACGCGCGCCGTGCCAGACGTCCGCCACGTAGAGTGAACCGTCCTCGCGGGTGAGGAAGCGGCCCGCGTCCGCGGCCTCCTGGAACAGGGGGCTGTTGACGCTGATGTACGGGTTCATCCATACGCACACCCGGAAGCCGAGCGAAGAGATCTCCTTGAGCATCGTCTCGGGGTCGGGGAAGCACTCCTCGTCCCAGCGCAGGTCCGACCAGTTGCCCCGCTGCTGCCAGTACGCGTCCAGGTGCAGCACGTCGCAGGGGATGCCGTGCTCCCGGATTCGCCGGGCCTGCGCCACCGTCTCCTCCTGGTTGATGCGCAGGTAACCGGTCGAGATCCAGGTGCCCAGCGCCCACCTGGGTGGGGTGACCGGACGGCCGGTGAGGCGGTGGAAGCGGTCCAGGACGCTGGTCGGGTCCGGACCCGCGAGAACGTAGTAGTCGAGCAGGTCGTCGGGGACGGTGATCTGCACACAGGAGTGCGTCGAGTGGCACATGTCGAACTCGGTGGCGGCGCCGCTGTCGACGAGGACGCCGTAGCCGCGGCTGGACTGGTAGAACGGAACGTTCTTGTAGGAGCGTTCGGATTCGGAGCTGAAGGCGTCGTAGTTCCAGCTCGTGATCCGCTGCCCGCGCTTGTCGAGCACGGTGAACTTCTCACCGAGCCCCACGAACCGCTCGTCGGGCAGCGCCGAGAAGGTCTCGTGGTACGCCACCGTCGTCCCGTCGGTCGCGTGGGACCGTCCGAAGGGCAGGATGCGCAGCTTGAAGGTGATGTCGGACTCATGGCCGTTCTGCTCGGTCAGCAGTCGGCCGTCGGCGTCGGTGAAGCGGATCCGCCAGGGGGCGAAGTCGATCTCGGCGCGCACCGAACCGGCGTCCACGACTGTTCCCCCCTCGCGCGGTTCGACCCGGGCGTCGGCGTACGGGGCGGGGGTGACCAGGTGCAGGGCGCGCGCCGAGCGTTGCACGGCGTCGGCGTCCGGGGCGAGCCGGACCCTGATCACGCCCTCCCCGGCGGCCCGGACAGTGACGTGCAGTTCGTCGCCGGTGGACGTCTTCGCCCGCAGGACGAGGCCGTCGGTTTCCCGGCTGATCGGCTCGGCGCTGACGACCTGGCTCGGGCCCGGGTCGTCGGGGCCCCGCACCGGCAGGTCGGCGGGATCGGCGACATGGGTGATCCAGGGGGCCAGGGGCTGGCGGTAGGGCATGGAGGAACTCCTTGAGTGAACGAAGGATGGGGCCAGTGGGAGAACCGCAGGGTCCAACGGGAGGCTCAGAGTCGGTGCAACTCCCGGTGTAATTGGAGGAGTTCGGCGTAGCGGCCGTGTTCCGACAGCAGTTGCTCATGGGTGCCGGCCTCCACGAGACGCCCCTCTTCCATGACGAGGATGAGATCGGCGTCCCGCACTGTGGGCAGTCGGTGCGAGACGATCACGGTGACCGTCCCGTGGTCGGCGGCGAGCCTGCGGGCGATGTGCCGATGGTGGCGGAAAACGGCGTACTCGCTGGGCGCGTCAAGCGCGGCGGTCGGCTCGTCGAGTACCAGTAGGAGCGGGGTCGGACGCATGGCCGACCGGGCCAACGCCAGCCGCTGCCACTGGCCCTCCGACAGGTCGGTGCCGCCGAAGTCCTTGCCGAGCAGGGTGTCCAGGCCGTCCGGGAGATGCTCCACGACGGTGTGCGCGTTGCCGTCGTGCACGGCCTGGAGCACTGCGGGCTCGTCACCGGCCCGCGCCAGGTCGCCGATGCCGACCGCCTCGCGCAAGGTGGTCCGATAGCGGCCGAAGTCCTGGAAGGCGGCGCTGACACGGGCCCGCCAGACGCCGATGTCCGTCTCGTCCAGCGCGACGCCGTCGACCGTGATCCGGCCGTGCGTCGGCTCGTAGAACCCGCACAGCAGCTTGACCAGCGACGTCTTGCCGGACCCGTACTCCCCGACGACGGCCACGGTGGCCCCGGCGGGCAGTTGCGCGGACACCGCCCGTACGGCGTCCCGGTCGGCCCGCGGATAGCGGAAGCCGACGTCCTCCAGCGTGATTCCCCGGCGCAGCGCGCCGGGCAGCCGCGCGGTATGCGGGGCGGGGGGCTCGGCCTGTTCGCGGTGATCGAGCAGCCACAGATACGGATCCAGGGCCTCTGTTCCGCCCACCGCGGCGCCGACGCTGTGGACGGTCTGCTCGACCTGTCTGCGCAACTGGGCCGAGAGCGTCACCGCGAGCAGCAGGTCCCCCGCCGATCGCAGTCCCTGGCTCGCGAGATAAGCGGCGTAGGCAAGGCCGCCCACGAAGGCGCAGGTGAACAGCAGCCAGCCCACCGAGGCCAGCAGTGCCCCGCGCAGCCGTGCCCGGTGCTGGGTCTGGGTGGCCGTCCGCCACTCGTCGTCCCGCAGTTCGCGCAGTCGCTCCCCAGCCCCGGCCACCATGATCTCCTTCGCGGATGCGGCGGAGATGAGCAGGCCGAAAAGGTGCTCCTCACGGCGGCTCGGCTGGGCGGACCGAAGCATCGCCGTCCGGATACCGCGCTGTGCGTACTGGTGCAGCAGCAGCGGGACGGCGGCGAACGGCACCAGGAGCAGCAGGACGGGATGCACCTGCACGAGCAGGACCGCGCTCGCTCCGATGCCCAGCACGCTGCCGACCGACTCCAGCGGAACCCACGCCGCCGAGACGAGGTTCGGTCCGCTTCCCAGGGCCAGCGAGACACGGTCCAGGTAGTCGGGGCGCTCAAGGTGCTCCAGTCGGCGCAGTCCGGTGACGATGCCGAGGATCTCCTGGTCGAGGTCCAGGCCGACCCGTTCGCCGAGGCTGCCGCGCAGCGCCTCGCGTGCGCCGGAGCCGATGTGGACGACCAGGACGCACACGGTGGCGCCCGCGGCCGCGCTCAGCATCCGCCCGTCCTGTCCCGCCTCCGCGCTGTCGACCAGAGACCGCACGCTCAGGGCGAGCAGGGACACGGCCGCGCTTCCGGCGGCGATCAGCCCGGCCAGTGTCGCGGTCGCGCCCGGTGCGGTGCGGCGGCACCGGTTCAAGAGCGCCAGCCACACGGAGAACCGTCCTTGTGTCATTGGGACCTCCCCAATCGGACCGTCACGTCCCGCAGGGCCTCACGATCGGAGACCTGTGCGGCGAACAGGGCGGAGTAGACGCCGTCGAGGTCCATCAGGTCCTCGTGGGTGCCGGTCTCGACGATCCGGCCACCGTCCAGACACGCGATGCGGTCGGCCTGCTGGATCGTGGAGATCCGGTGCGAGACCAGCACCACGGAGACGTCACGCAGGCCGTGGACGACTCTGCGGAACACCTCGAGTTCCGTGCGAACGTCCAGATGCGCGGTCGGTTCGTCCAGGACGAGGAGGCGGGCCCCAGCTTGTACCGCGTACAGGGCCCGCGTGAGCGCCACGTGCTGCCACTGGCCTCCCGACAGGTCGACGCCGCCGGTGAACGCGGGTGACAGCGGGGTCAACCAGCCGTCCGGCAACCGTTCGATCAGCCGCTCGCTGCCGGCCTCCCGGGCGGCGGCGTCCAGCCGGTCCGGTGTGGGGAGCCGATGCGGGGCGCCCAGGGCGACGTTGTCCGCCACGGTGAGGCCGTACTGCACGAAATCCTGGAAGACGACCGCCACCTGACGGCGCCACGCGTCAGCGTCGAGCGACGCCACGTCCGTCCCGTCCACGGTGATCCGGCCGGTGTCGGGTCGATAGAGGTCCGCGAGCAGTTTGATGAGGGTGCTCTTGCCGGCTCCGTTGCGCCCCACCAGGGCGAGCACCTCACCGGGACGGATCTCCAGGTCGCAGCCGTCCAGTACGGGCCGGTCGGCGCCCGGGTAGCCGAAGGCGACGCCCTCAAGCCGGACGATCGGAGCCCGGGCCGTGGCAGGTGACGGCGGCTCCGCCCCTCCTTCCCCTGAGGCCCGCGCCACGGCGCGTTGCCCGGGGGCGAGTTCGCTCCGCAGCCGCCGCAGCGAGGCCGCCGCTGGCAGGCCGCCCGCCGCGCTGACCGTGTCGCTGTCCGAGGCGGCCATGCCCAGGACAGCGATCACGGCGGTGACCATGGCCCCGAGTCCGCCGGCGGACACCTTTCCCGCCACGGCTCCCCGGCCGATCGATTCCAGGGCCACCAGTGCCGCCACCCCGACCACCGCGAGTGCGGCCCAGTGCCGTGAGCCCAGCTGGCCGCCCCGGAGCCAGATCGGTTCGACGTAGGAGAGGAAACTGCTGCGCCACCTGGCGGTGAGCCAGTCCTGAAGACCGAACAGACGGGTCTCTTTCGCCGGGCCGGGAGCCAAGGCCTGGTCCTGCCAGTACCGGGCCCTGCGGGCGGCCTGCGCGCCCGAGACCGCGACCTCGGCGATGGCCAGGGTGTTGCGGCTGAGCACATGGCGGGCGGCCAGCACAGTGGCGACCAGTCCGAGGACCAGCCACCAGGCGTACTGGACGAGCACCACGCAGCAGCTGGAGACCTGCACGACCCGAAAGCACAGCCGTAGCTGGGCCACGGCCGCCTGGCCGGGCGTGCTCTCGGTCCAGCTGGACGTCTGCCGGGCGGACGACAACAGCAGGTCGTTCTGGACGCCAGGCATCTCCAGCGCGGCGACGCCCGGCGCCCTGAGCACCAGAGCGGCCACGGCGTCGCGGCGGGCCCCGTCGATCCGCCGGGCGGCCAGGGTCCGTAGGACGCTGCCGAGGAGGTCGGCGGTCTGTGCGGCGATCAGAGTGCCGCCGAGCAGAAGCAACGGCGGCCACCATGCGTGGCCCGCCGCGCCTGTCACGGCGTCGACGAGTGCGCCCGTCGCGTACGCGGACACCGCGGGCTGGAGCGCCTGGACACTGAGGACAGCCAGCAGCGCGACCAGACAGGCGGCTCCGGCGCCGGGCAGGGGCCTCAGCACGTCCAGTCGCTGCCGGACCCGGTTCTGCCACCCGCGCGGCGGGTGACTGCGCGCGGATCGTGTCATCGGACGGCCTCCGAGGGTGCGCCGACGTCCGGGGCGGCGGTCAGCCCGAGCGAGGCGAGGCGGCCGGGACCGGTGAAGACGAGATAGAGGTCGTGTCGCCCGACGACCGGCGCCAACGGCACGATGTCGGTCTGCCAGTCGTAACGCCCGTTCGCGCCCTGCGGCAGGTCGGCGACGCCGAGCAGGGAACCCGTGGCGGGGTCGTCGACGCGAATCTCGATGCGAGCGCGGGAACCGACTCGGCCGGCCTCCCGCTCGACGCCGCCCAACCGCAGTACCGCGCCCGTGTGTTCGGGGCGGAACTCCACGTCTCGGAACAGCAGCCAGGCGCCGGGCTCCCGGGCGGCGACTGCCTCCCCGGTCGTCGGGCTCGCGTCGATCAGCCGTACGGCGTGGTAGTCGTCGAAGTCGACGGCCCGGACCAGTGCGGAGGCGAGGTCGCGCGGAGGCAGCGGTTCGGCGGTGACGGTGAGGATGGAACCCGCCGGGCCGTCGCCCGTGGCACTGGGCGCCACGGTCAGTTCGTAGCGTCCGGGCGCCACGGCGTACCGGCGACGCCCCACGTCCCAGTGGGCCAGTTCCCGAACGGGGAGCGGGAACTGTACGCGCCGGGTCTCGCCGGGCTCCAACCGCACCCGCCGAAATCCGTGGAGTTGGCGCGACGGGCGGGGCACCGGGGCGTCCAGGGCACGTACATAGAGCTGCGCCACCTCCTCCCCGGCACGGTCGCCGGTGTTGGTGACCTCGGCCGAGACCGTCACCACGTCGTCCGGGCCCGCGGTCGGGGTGTCCGGCACGGGCGCTGCGTACCGGAAGCTCGTGTAGCCAAGGCCGTGCCCGAAGGGGAACAGCGGTTCACGGTCGGAGTACAGGTAGGTGAGCCGGGATTTGATGATGTCGTAGTCGTGAATGTCGCCGAGGTCGTCGGCCGACCGGTACCAGGTCTGCGGCAATCGTCCGGTGGGAGCGTGGTCGCCGTAGAGCAGGTCGGCCAGGCCGTTGCCGAGCTCCTGGCCACCGTGGCTCGTCCACAGCAGTGCCGCTGCGCGTTCGGCGAGTTCGGGGACTCCGAGGGGGTGTCCGCTGACCAGCACGACAGCCGTGCGCGGATGGGCCGTGAGGACCGCCGCGACGAGTTCTGACTGGCCGAGGGGCAGTCCGAGGTCTGTCCGGTCGTGTCCCTCACTGCCGTTGATCTGCGGATGGGTGCCGACCAGGACGACGACGTCGTCCGCCGCGCGTGCCGCCCGGACCGCGGTGTCGATGCCCTGGGAGCGGGTCTCCAGGTCCAGCGGCAGGGCACTGCCTGCGTCGGCCGCCGTCAGATCCACCTCGCTGTCGTCGTCGGACGACGTGTCGAGCGCGACGTACCGCCCCGAGTGCACGTTGCGCAGTGACCAGGAGCCGTCCGGGTCACCCCGCTCCAGGCGGAAGGTCTGTTCGATCTCCCAGCCGTACGGCTCCTGGCGGTCGCAGCGCAGTCTCTCGTGTCGGCTGCCGTCGGCTCGCTTCTCGCCCCGCTCCCGGGACAGGAACAGGCCGTTCGCCACCGACCGCAGGGTGATGCCGCCCTCGCCCCAGTCGAACACCTCGAAGGCGACCGTGTCGTCGTCCGCGGTCGTCAGACGCACCTCGCCGTCCGCGCCCACCGTCAGTCGGCGGCCGTCCTTTCGGTGCCGCAGGGAGATCCGGTCGAGGCCGGCCTCATACACGACCGTTCCCGTCGACCGGGCGCGCATGCCGTCGACCGGCGTGATGCGGTACGGCAGCGGCCCGCCGTACCAGTCGCGGGAGCAGCGGTCCGCCAGGGGGCCGATGACGGCGACGCGCCGGCCCGGCGCGTCGGGCAGTGGAAGGGTGCCGTCGTTGCGCAGCAGCACCACCGACCGGCGTACGGCCTCGCGGGCCAGCTCGCGGTGGTCCGGTGCGTCGAGGGTGCAGGGGGTGCCCGGGAGCTGGGCGGGGTCGAGGTCGCCGGCGAGGGCCCGCAGCAGCAGCATCCGCCGGGCCGAGGCGTCGACCTCCTCCTCGGTGAGCAGTCCTTGGGCGACGGCGTTGCGCAGGGCCTCGACCGTGATGGTCGGGTCCGTCCAGTGGTCGGTGAAACTGTCGAGGCCCGCCCGCATGGCCGCGGGGTAGGCGTGCCCCCGGTCCTCGAAGTAGCGGCTCTTCTCGATGATGTCGGACGGGGCGAAGCCGTCGGAGATCACGGCGAGGTCGGGGTTGTGGGCTCGCAGCAACCGCAGGTGCTCACTGAGGTGGTTCGGGCGACCGTTGAGCACGTGGTAGGAGGGCATCACGGCCGCCGCCACCCCGGCCTTCACCGGTTCCAGGAAGGGCACCAGGTCGTACTCGTGCAGGACCCGGGGGCGCAGGTCCATGGACACGGCGAACTTGTCGGTTTCGTGGTTGTAGGCGATGAAGTGCTTCAGCGTGGGCACGAGGCGCCATCGGGCGGGTCGTTCGCCGGGCGCCGCGCCGCGCAGCCCGGCGCAGAACGCCACTGCCAGCACCGAGGTGAGCAGGGGGTCCTCGCTGTAGCCCTCCTCGTTGCGCCCCCAGCGGGGGTCTCGCAGCAGGTTGACCACGGGGGACCAGACGTTGCGCGACATCGCCGCGTGAGCGCGGTCGCGCTGGAGCAAGGAGTCCACCTCGGAGCCGATGACGTCGGCGATTCGTTCCAGGAGGGCGGGGTCCCAGGTCGCGCCGAGCCCGACGGCCTGCGGGAACACCGTGCCGGGGGTCTTCGTCACGATCCCGTGCAGGACCTCGCCGCCGGGGTGGAAGGGCGGCAGTCCGATCCGGGGCACGGGCGGCTGGTGGTTGTGCAGGAGGGAGATCTTCTCGTCGAGGGTCAGACGGGCCAGCACTTGGTCGGCGAGTTCTCGGGCGTCCTGGACGCGGTGGCCGCCGTCCGTTGCGGTGGCCGTGGGCGCATCGGCCGCGGGCGAGTGGGTCATGAGGTGAAAACTCCCCAGAGCAGAAGGACGTTGAGAGCGACGATCAGGGCGGTGATCAGGCACAGGGCGAACGTGGTGGCACGGTTGTTGACGAACTCGCCCATCACGTCCCGGCGGGAGGTGAACCAGACCAGGGGCACCAGGGCGAACGGCACGCCGAAGGACAGCACGACCTGCGACCACACGAGCGCGGTGCTCGGATCCACGCCGGCGGTGAGCACCGCGAGCGCCGGCACGAGGGTGACGATCCGCCGCAGCAGCAGCGGTACGGATCGGCGCAGGAAGCCGTTCATCACCGTCTGGCCCGCATACGTGCCCACCGACGAGGCGGCGAAGCCGGACGCCAGCAGGGCCACGGCGAAGGCCCATGCCGCCGCGGAGCCGGTGCGCTCACCCATCAGCTGGTGGACCGCGGACAGGTCGTCGAGGGACTCTCCGGCGAACAGCTGCGCGGCGATCACGAGCATGGAGATGTTGACGGTCGCCGCGATACCGAGGGCCAGGGCGACGTCGACGCGCAGTCCGCGCAGCCAGGACCTGCTCACAGGTACGGCCGCGGTGTTGCGTCGGCCCGCGGTCAGCGCAGGATGCAGATAGATGGCGTGCGGCATCACGGTGGCCCCGACGATCCCGGTGGCGAGGACCAGGCTCTCGGGTCCCGCGAACCCGGGAACCATCCCGGCGGCGAGCCCGTCGGTGGAGACACCGGCGACCATCAGGTCGTAACAGAAGCCAGCCACGATCACCAGGAACATCGCCGCGACGACCGCCTCGAACCGGCGCTGTCTGCGCGTCTCCAGGGACAGTACGGCGAAGGCGATCAGCCCGGTCATGGCGCCTCCGACTGGCAGCGGCACACCGAAGAGCAGCTGCAGGGCTATCGCGCCGCCCACGACCTCGGCGAGATCGGTGGCGATCATGACGCCCTCGGCCTGGATCCACAGCCCCAGACGCCATCGCCGGGGCAGGTGTTCACGGCACAGTTGGGACAGGTCCCGCCCGGTCGCCAGCCCCAGCCTGGCCGCGGTGGCCTGGACGAGCATGGCGCAGACGCTGGACAGCACGATGACCCACAGCAGCCGGTAGCCGAACGTCGAGCCCGCCGCCATGTTGGTGGCGAAGTTTCCGGGGTCGACATACGCGCTGCCAGCGACAAAGGCGGGCCCCAGCATGGCGAGCCAGGAGTGAGGCACCGCCGCGGCCTTGGGTGTGGAGTGGGCAGCCGCCCTCAGGGGCGGCGAAAAGTTTGACGGCATGGAATCCCTCCGACCTTGAGTGGGATTCGGCCGTGAGGGAGGAGATCCGGGCCGGCTGGGCGAGTGATCGCGGTCAGCGGGCCGAAGACTGACAATGAGCGGTCGCCGCCGCGGTGTCAAGCACCCCTCAAGCTCCTTGAGCCGCAGGGGGGTTGGCAGGAAGGGGCACAGGCTCGTAGCTGCCAGCCGGAACGGTGGCGCCCGGACTTCCGCCTGGGCATCATCGTTATGGGATTCGGCCCCGAGGGAATCAAACCATACGCTCAGCCCTCACCTTCCATGCAATTCGCGCCGCTCGCTCAACTTTCGAGTGCTCGCCAATCGGGCACTTTGTCAAATCATCCCGTATTGAATGCGATTGGAGATCCGTCATGCTTTTTTGCGCTCTTTTCCTCGCTTTCACCGCCGCCCTCGGCGCCGTCGCCGCGCCCTCCATTGAGGCATCGGACCGGTCCGGCACGGTGTTGGCCACCTCGTCCACGGAGGACACCTGGGGCTGGGGGTGACCTCACCACTTCGCCGACCAGCCATCAGTTGGAGCCCACCAAAGGAGAAGTGAAATGCGGCCGTTTCTCTATCACGTGCACGGCATGGGGGGATTCGATTTCTCCTCTCTGGCACCTGAGGATCTCATTCCGCTCAACCGGCTCGCGGAAGAACGTGGGCAGGAGATTCTGCCTACGGTTTTCCTGCGCCGAGGGATGCTCTCCGGTCTGGTCGACGTGCTGAAGCACTACGACGTCCTGCACAACGCGGGGGAACTGCCGAACATCGCGGGGTTCGCGGTCGAAGGCCCGCTACTGGGGCCCGAGGGCGGAGTTCCGCAGGCCGGGAAGTGGCTGCCCACCGAGGAGGAATGGCGCACGCTGGCCGGGCTCGGCGACCTCGGGCTGCGCTATCTGGTCCTCGCCCCGGACGCCATGGAGCTCGACGAGCGCGCCTCCGCCGACCTGACCTTCGCGGGCCTGCTGGAGCTCTTCTACGACCACGGCTGCCGTGCCGCGTTCGGCCATTTCCACCACGACGACCCGGAACGCAGCGCACGCCGCACCAGGGATGTCGTCGCCCATCTGCACACGGTGTACGAGTCCTCCCCCTACCTGGTCCTCACCGACCACCTCTACAACGACATGCCACGCACCTTCGTGCACTGCTGGCGCACCACCGAGCAACGTGCGCGACGTTCGAGGGAACTCGCTCCGTTCCTCGCGCACGACTGGGAGACGGCCGATCTCGACGCACTGCTCGGACCGGTCCCCGCCACGCTGCTGATGCTCACCCGCGAGGGGCTGCTCACTCCCTGCCTGAACTTCGACGGCTTGCACGTGGACATGGAGGTGTGCCGGCGCACGGTCGACTACGTCGGCGCGGACCGGCTGGCCGCTCTCACCGACCACATCGAGGTCGGCTCGATGGCGGGAGAGCAGTTGAACGTCGACGACGTGGGCCTGTGGCGACGCAAGGACGGCATCGTGGCGGCCGGCACCACCGACTACGCGCAGCAGCGCCTCAACATGCTCGCCGTGGGACTGACCGAGGACGACGTCCGGGCGGTCTTCTCCACCGTGCCCCGCGCGGCCATCGCTCACCGTCCCCGCCGCCGGCCGGCTGACGGTACTGGCCGAGAAGACGCGAGAGAGAGGAACAGGCATGCCCACGCATGCGAGTAACCCGTCGGGCGAGGGTATGAGGACCGCGGGCGTCATCCTCGCCGCCGGCGCCGGAAGCCGGATGAGGCCGCTGACCGACACGCTGCCCAAACCCCTGGTGCCGGTGCTCGACAGCCCGATGCTGATCCACCTCCTCGACCGGATGGCGGCCGCGGGAGTACGGGAGGTGTTTGTCAACCTGCACCATCACGCGGACCAGGTCCTGGCGCTCCTCGCCCGTCACAGCTCTCCGGTGCCCGTGCACACCGTGGTGGAACCGCGGCTGACTGGGCCGGCGGGGGCACTGGCCAGGTTCGCGGACCGGCTCCGCGCCTACGACGCGGTTCTGGTCTCCTCCGGAGATGTGCTCTCCGGTGACGACTTCGCCCGGGTCCGGTCCTGCCATCAGAGCACCGGGGCGGACCTCACGGTCGCGGCGATCCGCCGCCAGGGTGCCCGGCACTTCGGCGTACTCGACATCCGGGACGACAACGCGGTGACCGGGGCGCGGGAGAAGCCCCCGGTGCCCGACGACGAGTGGCACTGGGTGAGCGCCGGCATCTACTGCCTCTCGCACGCCGCGATCGACCGTATCCCGCAGGACGCCGTGTTCGACTACGCGGCCGATCTGGTGCCCCGCCTGCTGGCCGATGGGCGCCGGGTGTCGGCGGCCCGGCTCGACGGCTACTGGCGGGACATCGGCACCCTAAAGTCTCTGCGCGAGGCGAACCTCGACGCCGCTGCGGGCCGCATTCCTTGGCTGGCCCCCTCCGGCGGCGAACGAGGAAGCGGCGTGCACATCGGAGCCGGGGCCAGGGTGGAGGCCAGCGCCGTGCTCCGCGGCCCGGTGGTGATCGGAGCGGGCGCCCGTGTCGGCGCCGGTGTCTGGCTCGAGAACACGGTGGTCCTGCCTGGCTCGGTGGTCCCGGCGGGCACGGTCCTGATCGACGGCCTGACGGTGACATGAGCCCACTCGCCGCCTCCGGCAGCCGCCCTGGCACTGCGTCGCTCACCCCGCCCAGGCCCACGGCACCGGAGCCCGCACCGGCCCCCGACGAGCCTCTTGGCCCAACCCGCTCACCGCCCGGCACTCACGCCGGCGCGCTGCGGGCTTACGGCACCCATACCGAGGTCAGCACGTTCAACTCCCTTGGAGGATCGTGATGTTCGACACCGAGAACGTGGCGGTGTTCCTCGGCCTGGACGTCGGTAAGAGTGCTCATCACGGCCACTGGCTCACCCCGGCCGAGAGCAAGGTCCTCGCCAAGCAACCGCCCGACAACGAGCCGAAGTTGCGGGCCGCTCTCGATAGACCGACCTCCACGATCGGCACCGTCCTGGTGATCGTGGACCAGCCCGCATCCATCGGCGCTCTCCCATTCACCGGCAGTGGCGACGCGGGCGGCAAGGCCACCTACAGTCCAGGACTTGTGATGCGCCTGATCGCCGACCTGTATCCAGGCGAGGCCAAGGCCGAGGGCAAGAACACCGCCGTGATCGCAGACGCGGCCCGCACCATGCCACACCCTGCGCTCCCTGGAGCTCGCCGCCGAGTTCACGATCCTCGTCGACTTCGACCAGGACCTCGCGGCCGAGGCCATCCGTACCTCCAACCGGATACGCGGCCCGCTCACCCAGTTTCACTCGTCGCCGGAGCGCGTACTGGACCTCACCTCGACGACCAGGCCATCACTGGGCTGCTGGAACGCCACGGCCCTGCGGCCGCACAACAGAAAGCCGGCCGCCGCAGACTCGTCGAACTCATCCGGTCCACGAACCCGCCCCTGGCCGCCCGTCTGATCGACGACATCTTCGACACGTTGGACGAGCAGACCGTCGCGGTCCCGAGGACCGGCACGATCGACATCCCCCTCCCTGTCCCGCTCGCTCGCCGCCGTCCACGACCAGCGCGGGGCCCTGGGAGCCCACTTCGATCTCTCGGACCTACTACAACCGCCCGGATTTACCACGACAAGCCACGCGCCCGCTGAAAGACCCACACTCAAGCCCTCCCCGCCTCGCCCGCCAGCACATCAACGTCCTGTTCGCGATGCCCCGGGACGGCATTTTCTACCAACCCCTCCCCCACCTCACCAATGAGGCACCACCGTCAAGAGCGGCGACTCGGGCTCGCTGAAGGACACAGCGGCACCCCCGGCCCCGTCGCAACGGGGATCATGCCGCGCGGCTGATTCCACGTCCGCCCATCTCTCTGCCCGTGCCGGCGAGCCTGGTCTCCTCCGAGAGGCCTGTCAGAGGAGGACCAACCCCATGTATCCCGTGCGTGGCGAAATGGTCAGCGGGGCCGCCGCCCCGCCCCCGGACGACTGGGACCGACTGGCCTCGGACCTCATGGACGAAGGGCGCTGCACCCACGGCGTGGTGGTCGAGCGCGTGCGCTGCCACGCCGCGGACGCCGACCTGAGCCTGATCGCGTTCGTCTCGGCGGTGTCGGCCGAAGCCGCCGTCTCGGGGCTATGCGAGCGGCTGCTGGAGCTGACCCGCCTCCCCAACGGCCTGCTGCCTGGCTGGCTGCTGACCCGCTGCTCGCTGGGTTTCGACATCGGCAGCCGACTGGACGATGTCAATCCGGAAGGTGTGGCGAACCGCTGATCCAGGTCAGGGCCGCGGCCTTCGCACCGGCCTGGAACCTGGACTTCACACCCATCCGCTGCATCAGCCCCGACATCATCCGGCGGACGGTGCGCAGGGAGACACCAAGCTGCCGCGCCGCGAACTCGTCGGCGTGTCCCATGGCGAGCAACCGCAGCAACTCGCGTTCCTGCTCGTTCAGATCCCCCTCGTCGCGCTCACGGGCTTCGCCGCCGACCGCGGGGGCGGCCCCCGCCCAGACCTGCTCGAACAGCGCGACGCACACTGTGACGATCCCGGGATGCCGGATGACCAGAGCGCCTTCGCGGGGGTCGTCCGCACGGAGGGGGACCACGGCGGTCGTGTGGTCGGCGATGATGAGCCGCATGGGCAACACGGGCACGGTCCGTACCTCAGCGCCCTCGCCCACCAGCCACTCGAGGTACTCCATGGTGGGCCGACTGTTGCGAATGCTCTCCAGGCAGACCGTCCGCATGTGCACCCCGCGGGACAGGGTCCTCAGGTCCAGTTCCCGGCTACTTTCCAGGACGTCGACGGGCTGGGGGCCACCGGGCGCGAAGGACAGGACCTCGGTCTCGGTTTCCTCGGCCAGCACGGCGAGCCGTTCCCGTGTGGCGTCGAGTCCGGAAAGGTGCTCCACCAGGGGGAGCGGTTCCGGGTGCCCGGCGGTGAGGTAGGTAGAGGCGAGGTCGCACACCTGGTCACGTGCGCGGCGGATCTCCTGCCAGCGCTGTGCGACCTGCGCCTCCTGGATGGCGAGAATGGCGCCCAGGCTCATCTCCGGGTTGATCGGCACACGGCGGCCCGAGTGGGGCTGCACGGTCGTGAGCAGGGCCTTGTCGGCCAGCCGGTCCAGGGAAAGGCCGACGTCGCCCTCGTCGATCCCCAGCTCGTCGGCGATGTGCCGCATGTTCCAGTTCGGATTCTTGAGCAGCAGTCTGTAGACGTCCTGGGCGGTGCCGTCCAGGCCCGCGTACATCAGTGCGGAGACGCCCGAGGGCTCGACGGGAAGGCTGGCTCCAGTTGACAGCATGAAGACCCCTGTGACTGTACGCACGCACCCCAGAGTTGAAGCGCTTCGACACTGAAGAAGTTGTGACTGTCGCATGATCGAGAGAGCAGAGTCAAGGAAATCAGCCGCCAAAAGCACCCCCACGCGGTGCCTTTCGGAGAGATCCCGCCTCGCTCCGACGTGTACGTCCGGCCATCTTGTGAAGCGCTTCGACACTTTTGAAATCAATTGCTGACGGGCTGTCACCGGACGGCCCGTCAGCGGTTCCTGCAGAGGCGGGAGGTTACGGAAGTTTCTTCAGCAGGTCGTTGAGGGAGGCGATACGGCGCGTTCCGGGCAGCCGCCCGTGGATTGCGTAGCGGTCGTAGAGGAACGCCGTGCCGATCCCGGCCGCCCGCGCTCCCAACGCGTCGTTGACCGGGCCGTCGCCGACGAACCAGCACTCCTCGGGACGCACGTCCAGGGCCGAGCAGGCCGCGCGGAAAATCTCTGGCGCCGGCTTCTCGACGCCCAGCAGGGCGGAGTCCACCACGGTGTGGAAGAAGTGGTCGAGCTCGAAGCGGCGCAGCAACTGCCCCACCGTGCCGTCGGAGTTGGACACCGCGGCGACGGCGATACCGCGCTCCTGCAGCCCGGTGAGCAACTCCATGGCGTCCGGGTCGAGTTCGCGGTAGAGGTCACGGCGCAGCAGCACGCGCCGCCACACCCGCAGGGCGGTGACCTGGTCCAGTCCCAGCAGTGCCCCCCAGGCGGCTCCCACTTTCTCGTCACCTGACAGGGCCCGGGGAAGCGGCAGTCGGCGGGCTTCGGCGGCGGCGACCAAGGCGGCAGCACAGTCCCGCGCGTCGACGCGATGGCCGGGCACCTCGGCCCGCACGAGATCGAGCATGAGCTGCCCACTGGGATGCACCAGGGTCATGCCCACATCGAAGAGCACAGCCCGTGGCGCCACGCGTTCCATGCCGTCCGCCGTCCCGCCGTCGGCCCGCACCGCCGGTACGCCGGGCACGTCCGCCATCGGGTACGCGTCCGCGGTCGCCGCCACGTGTCGCGGCAGGGGCAGCGGCCCGGGGGCGCCGGCGTCGGCCAGCAGTCGGGTGACCTCGTCCCGTCGCAGCATCTGCGCGCACCAGGCGAAGTGCCCGTCGCGTCCCTGCGCGTCGTGCAGATCGCTGGTGATCAGCGCCCAGGCGGCCCGGTAAAGGGTCAGTAGCTCCTGCGGGTGTCCGAAGCGCCGGGTGAGGGCCGCGTCGTACCCGCGCTCGACCAGCAGGGCCTCCGGGCCGTACATGTCGGCCACGTGCGCGGTGACGGCCGCGTCGAACGCCGGATCGCCGGGGAGCGACAGCAGGCCGAAGTCCAATACGGCGGTGAGGCGCAGCTCCTCGTCCACGAGGATGTTTCCGGGATTGAGGTCGCCGTGCACCACACCGTGATGTTCGCCGCCCCAGGCCCGCAGCAGCGAGACGACCTGGGCGGCGCGCTCGTCGAGGTCCGGGACCGCGGCGTGCAGGACGTCCGAGCGCCGGACGCGGCGCTCCACGAGCGCCGCCAGCGCTTCCACCCAGCTCTGCCCGGCGGGCCGGAAGGGGTCCGGCTCGTCCATGTAGGGCATCAGGTCCAGCGCGGCCGGGGTCCGGACCAGAGAGAGTTCGTCGAGGACGTCGAGGAACAGCTCCTGGACCTGGGGCACCAGCCGGGCCCGGCCCCCGGTCGTGGCCCGGTCCAGCCGGATGCCGGGCAGTTCCTCCTCAATGGTGCACACGCCGAGTCCGGTGGCGTGGACGGCGAGGATGCGCGGAGTGCGGAAACTGAGCGGGGTGTCGGCTAGCTCGTCGTAGAAGGTCTTCAGCCGGGTGAGCTCGTCCGGCGTCCGCCGCCCCCACACCTTCGCGATCCGGCCCGCACCCAGGCGGTAGACGGCCGCCTCCATCCCCGCGTCCAGCGGTTCGGCACCGGCGTGGCCGAGCCGGCGCAGTTCATCGGTCCACTGTTCGTCATGCTGTCGCAAGGGGGTTCTCCGGGTGGTTCGACGAAGGCCTGGCCTGGATGAGCGCGGTGAGCGCCCTCTCGGTTTCTGTGATCATGGTTCGGCGGCAGAAGCGCGTCTGCACGTGGTCCCGGGCGCGGCGGCCCAGACGAGCCCGCGCACCGGGATCTTTTACCAGACGCAGCAGGGCATCGGCGAGCGGTTCCACGGTCCGCGCGGGCACCACCTCGGCGATACCGGGCGGGCCGAGCACCTCCCGGATGCCGGAGACATCGGTGGTGACGACGGCCCGGCCGCCGCTCATCGCCTCCAGTACGGCGATGCCGAGCCCCTCGGCATGACTGGGCTGGGCCACGATGTCCGCGGCGGCGTAGATGCCCGGCATCGCCGGGAAGGTGACGTCGCGGTCGATGACTATCGCGTCCCTCATCCCTGACCGGTCGATCTCCTCGTCCAGCCGGTGTGCGTAGTCGAGAGACGCCGAGCTCACACTGCCGACGATGAGCAGCCTGCAGTCCGGCCGCTCGCGCCTGACCCGGGCGAAGGCACGGATCGTCTCCAGGTGGCCCTTGCGCTCCTTGAGCCGCCCGGCGGACACGATGAGCGTCGCGTCGTCGGGAATCCCATACCGCCGCCGGACCGGGCCGCCGTCGACATCCGGGTGGAAGAGGTCGGTGTCCACACCGTGGTGGATCACCGTGGTGTTCGACCCGCTTCCCCAGCGCACGGCCCGTTGTGCGTAGAACTGCGAGCCCGCCAGCACCAGATCGGGTCTGAGTACGCCATACACCAGCCCGAGACGGGCGTGGCCCAGCGGCGCCACCTCGGGTTCTTGCTCATGAAAGGCCGCCGCCCAGGGGATTCCCGCCGCAAGCGAAAGGGTCTTGCCCGCGAACGATGTGCCCAGACTGTTGGTGAACACCAGGTCCGGACGCCACTGCTCGAGGGACTCGGCGAGTTCAGGCTGAAGTCCGTGTGCCAGTTCCTCCCAGAGGATCTTGCTGTCGGAGGCGAGGATGTCCCGGTAGCGGTGCAGGCGCCGTACTTCCACCTGGGGCGGATCGTCGAAGGCGTCCGAGGGGGCGTACCCGCGGGGTACGTCGGTCACCACGAGCGTGCGATGGCCCGCCTGGGCCAAACCGACCGCGACTTCGTGAAGGTACGTCTCGGCGCCGCCGATCACCGGGTGGAAACTCGAAGCCAGTATCAGTACGCGCATAGGGATCAGCCTCGCCCGGGGTCGGAGTGGACGGCCACGGAAGGGGTCCCGGGCCGGTTGTCAGTGGCTCCGGAAGCGTCGGCGCCGCCGCTGGCGAGCCTGTAGACGCCCGCCGCGAGGACGCCGGCCAGGAGAATCACACGGGCCGCGTTGAGAAGTGCTCGGCGCATACTCCACCTCCACAGGAAGAGAACAGATCCGGTGCACCGCCGGGGCCGTCAGACCGGTGACGGCGACGGCACATAGCGGTCGAGCAGGCCGATCCGGGTGGGCCTGCTGGAGACGTCGCCCAGCAGCCGCTCGTTGGGGCGGCGCCCGTCCTGCTCCATCACCGGACGCGGATGGTCCAGGTGCAGCAGGACCTCGGATCCGTGGAGGACCGGCGTGTGTGCCGTGAGGTGCCGGTAGAACTCGTTGTCCTCGTCGCCCCAGCCCTCGTACCGCTCGTCGAAACCGTGGAGGTCGTGAAACAGGGAACTCCGTACGAGGACACAGCCGCCCCGGTTGGTCACCAACTGGTAGCCGTGCAGCCGTCCCCGGTCGACGTTCCCGCCGCCCCTGGCGAACCGTTTGTCCAGGGCCAGCTGCGTGGAGAGATGGTCCAGGTAGAGCAGGCTCGCATGGGGCAGCAGCGCGCTACCGCCCTCGGTGCGCAGCCGCCGCAGGTGGCGTCCGAGGAAATCGCGGGGCAGCAGCACGTCGGCGTCCAGAAAACAGAGATTCTCCTCCCGGCCGCCGGTGGCCACAGCGCCCACATTGTGGGCCCAACTTCGGTTGTAGGGGCCACTGTTGGAGGCGTGCACATACAGGTCGGAGAGCCGCTGGAACAGCTCGGCGTGACGGGGACGATCGTCCTGCTCCACCACCACGATCCGGTAACGATCCCGCGGCAGCGTCTGGTCCCGCAGGGCCAGGCACGAGGCGATGGCGTTGCGCAGGCGGTCGCCGGAGCCTGTGTCCCTCAGGTCCAGTACCACGGTCAGCTCCCAGGCACCCCGCGCCGTGTCCAGCGACGCGCTGGAGCCGGCTGCCGCCATCCGCAGGAGGTCGACGTCGGGACACGGAGCGGCCCGGTCGTGTCGTGCGCCGGTGTCCAGGACGATGCGGTTGCGGGCCTGGAACTCCTCGACGGCCGCGCGCAGTTCCGCCGCGCCCTCGTGCTCCGTCGCCCAGGGCCGGTCAATCAGCTCGCACACCGTGCGCTGAGCCACCGGGCACAGCGGGTCCCGGCGCAGCCGGCCAGCCATCTCCTGCCATTCTGCCGGCGCGTCCGGTGACTTCAGGGCGGCGAGCACCCGTCGCCCCAGTCGCTCGGTACGTCGCCACAGCGGCGCGCTGATCCGGGCACCGGGATCCCACAACGTGACCAGGGCCCGCGTCGCGGTCGTCGCCAAGGACGGCGCGCTGTCTGTCTGCACCATCAATTCACCTGTCCCTATGGAATCCCGCGGCGATTACGCCCCGAGCGGCATGACGATCATGGGGAAAGGCGTTGGCAATTGTCCATGGCCGACGTGCGGCCGTTAGGCGCCAAGGCGCCATGCTGCCAATCGGGCTCGGCACGGATTGGCGGCCTGGCGCCTTGGCGCGAACTCCGTCTATGGAGACTTCCAGACCCGGACTTCGCGGCTTCGAGAGCCGGCTCTGAGACAGCGTGTTCACCACCGGCCGGCAACGGCTCAGTGACCTCACGACCGACGTCCGCCCCGACGAAGACAAGAACGGAGGACACTCCGCGACTTCCGGGCCTGTGGAACCCGGCGCGCCCGAGGCATCACGCGACGGCCCACCTCGAAGAGCACGAGGACATTACGGGCGAACCATCGAGTCGATCAGAGCCGAACCTCGCTGGAGGATCGAGGCTGGTTCTGATTCAAGGTTCCGTCGAGGTTGGAGCAGGACAAACGGCGCCGGCCGGCAACTCATGGCCGGCACGACCCTCCGCAGCGTCCTCAATCGCGACTCGCGGCGATCTCCGCCGCCCGGAATCCAGCTGCGGTGGCGTCGAGAGCGGTCTCGATGTCGGCATGGGTCATCGCGGCATTGATGTACCAGTGATGGTTGGGATGAAACAAGATCCCACAACGCGTGGTTTCGGCGTAGAAGGCGTCCTGAATCCTTCGTCGCGTGGCGTCATCGGCGTACCGAAAGCGCATGAAGGGCATTTGGGGCACCCCCAGCACGTGGGCGTCGAGTCCGGTTCGAGAAATTTGCTCCGCCAGGCCGCGCTGCAAGGTCACACCCAGATCCTCGATATGTTTCAACGCCTCGGAATCACGGAGTTGGGTGATCCTTGCGACAGCACCAGCCATTTCCGCTCCGTTTACGTGGAAGGTCGACCCGATGTGCACTTCGCCAACGGCTCGCATGACTTCCTCGCGACCCACCACCGCCGAGATGGGATATCCGCTGGCCATTGCTTTACTGAAGGTCACGATGTCCGCCTGCACCTCGTACCGCTCCTGCGCGCCGCCCAGCGCGACCCGGAAACCGGAGCGCATCTCGTCGAGCACGAACAAGGCGCCGTGTTGCCGGGCCAGCTCAGCGGCCGCGGTCAGAAAGCCGTAGCTAGGGGATTCCTCCTCGAACGGCATCATCAGCAGGCAGACGACCTCGCCGGGATAGCGGCGGAATTCCTGCTCCAGACTGGCCAGGTCGTTGTACTTGAACGTGCTGACCCTCTGCTGGGCGAGAAACGGGGTATCGCTCCAGGTAGCCAGGCCTCTATCCTCTGGTCCGTGCATCAACCCCGAAGGCGCGACCGGCGCCTGACCCGCCGTATTCCGCGGGAGCCAACCCGGCGCCGCGCGTCTCGGCACACGGCCATGGGCGCTGATGTAGTCCTGGTTGGCTTTTTCTCCGCGAAGCAGAAGGACTTCCAAACGCTCATGGCGTCAGCAGCCACAGAACTGGCAGCGCGCGGCGCTCGGGTCGTCGTCCAGATTGTGCAGCGACGAGGCGTCTCGGACGGCGGAGTCCGGAAGATGGGCCTGCCCTACTCCTCGCGGACCCTGCTGAGCTATGGAAAAGTCCGTGAAGTAGCTCAGGCCTGCGACCAGGTCAACGCCGACGTCGTGATCTTCGTTGCCTCCTTGACCGCGCGCCAGAAGCGCACGCTGGCAGCCATGCTTGGCCGCCCCGCTGTGAGTCTTTCCGACATGCTCGCTGCCCACTGACCGCTCACTCGAAGCGGGCTTCCGAAACAGGCCCTCGAAGGACTTGTCCGGCCGATCATGCTGGAGTCGGACCTGTCACGAGCACCTGTGTCGTCAGAGCATTGTCATGCACCGCAAGTATCTTGCGGTGCATGACAATGACTGACTACCTTGTACCGCATGACAAAGGGGCCGCCCGCTACCGGTGACCAGCGTCGTAGTCAGCTGCTGCGCGGAGTGCTCGACCTGTGCCTGCTGTCGCTGATCGCCGAACGGCCGCGTTACGGCTTCGAGTTCGTGGCGGCATTCGCCGACAACGGGCTCGACCTCGTGAGCGAAGGCAGTATCTATCCGTTGCTCACCCGGCTGGAGCGAGAGGGGCTCATCTCCTCATACCGCGCCCCGTCGGCCAGCGGTGGCGCCCCACGCAAGTACTACCGCCTGACCGAAGCGGGAAGTGTCGAACTGGCGAGCGGCCGGGCCGTATGGCACGCCTTCAGCGGGCGTGTGGGGCGGATCCTGACCGCTACCGAACCCACGGGGGAAGCGCACCACAATGGACCAGCGAACCATGACTAACCAACAGATACTCGCGGTCTGCCGCAGCAATTGGGAGTACCGGGGTATCGACGACGGATCCGTCCGGGAGATGCTCGATGAGCTCTCCGCCCACCTGGACGACGCGGTAGCCGCAGGCCGCACGCCCCAGGACGTCGTGGGCAACGACGTGAGGGAGTTCGCCGCCACCTGGGCCCGGGCCCGCGCTCCGTTTGCCCGCCGACTGCTGCGCACGGCGGCGATGGTCTGTTTCATGATCGGCTGGCTGATACTGGCCACGTGTCTGCTCCGGTGGACCACCGAACGGGTCGTGAGCGCCAACGATGTTGCCTTCTGGACCGTCGTCGCAGCGGTCACGGTCGCCTGGGAGCTGCGGCGCGGCACCCTGGGGATCGGCAGGACCCTGGTGGTCGCCCTTGTCGTCGGCCTGCCCGCAGTGCTGCTCTCCCAATGGCTGGGCGGCGACGGGGAACTGTTCACACTGCCGCTGTGGGCGGCCCTGGCGCTGCTCCTTCCCGGGCTTCCGTACGCCGTCGCCGATACGCGGAGCAGGAAGAACACCGCGCCCGGCGTCGACTAGGGCCCGCCCGTCCGAGCATGTGACCATCCAACTGCTGTCTCGTCGTCCCAGACATGGGGCGGGGAGACTTGACGGGTGCGGAGTGGGCACAGCCGCGTCCGTTCCTGCCGGTCAGCAACAGATGTTGTGGCCGGTGGCGCGATCATCGGCAGGTGATCGACAGGATTCTGCACCAGGTGCGGACCGGGGTGCAGTGGCGCGACCTGCCTGAGCGGTTCGGGCCATGGAAAACGGTCTGTGAATCGCGGAGTCGATGCTCGGCGGGCCAGCCGGAACGAGGGCTGCGCCGCGCCGAGCCTCAGGCTGGGGCGGCCGAACGGGGTGAGGCCGCTGTCGAGCGGGCCCGGCCGTAGACGGCGCGGGCGCGGGCGTGGGGGGGTGCGGTGCGGGCGCAGGGCGCGCATCACGTCCACGGGTGGTACCGCCGCTCGCGGCGCGCGGTCGCGCCCGCGGACGGCCGACCCCAGGGCGCCAAGGGCTTCGTGATCCTGCCGAGGCGTTGGGTGGTCAAGAGGTCGCTGGCCCGGTTATCGCATGCGCGTCGGAACGTGCGCGACTACGAGACCCGGCCTGAGCACTCCGAGGCGATGCTCACCCTTGCCTCGATCACGCTCATGACCCGCAGACTCACCCGGCCCGCCGTCCAGCCCAAGGCACCCTTGCCCCGATCTGCCGAACCCGTCCACGCTGCTCGAGGCCCCACAGGTCCCACGGGAGCGGCATCGCGATGGACGCGACGATGCCGTCGACCGCGTCGTTCAAGACCGCCTTGCGCTCGACCTGGTCAGTGCATGACGCCGACCGAGCCTGGCGCCAGCATGGTCGCTTGAATCATGCCCCCAGATCCTCCGTCACGGGCAGGCACTCGGCGAGCAGGTCGACGACGTCGCGCCAGGCGCGCTGCGCGTGCTGTGGGTGGTAGCCGACGCCGGGGACCGTGGGGTGGTCGACCGCCGGGTGATGGAAGGCATGCAAGGCGCCGCCGTAGACCGCGAGGCGCCAGTCGACGCCCGCGGCCTGCATCTCAGCGGTGAACGCGTTCCGTTGCGCGGGCGGCATGATCGGGTCTTCCGACCCGACCCCGGCCCACACCGGGCAGCGAATGCGCGCCGCCTCGCCCGGTCGGCCCGTGGTCAGCGCGTTGACTGTCCCGATCGCGCGCAGGTCGACGCCGTCGCGCCCCAGTTCCAGCCCGACGGCACCCCCGGTGCCGTAGCCGACGGCAGCGATCCGGTCGGGGTCGGTCCGCGGTTCGGTGCGCAACACGTCGAGCGCCGCATGGCCGATGCCCCGCATCCGGTCGGGATCAGCGAGCAGCGGTATGCAACGGGCCAGCATCTCCTCGGGGTCGCTCAAATAGCGCCCGCCGTGCAGGTCGAAGGCCAGCGCTACATATCCCAGCTCGGCGAGAGCATCGGCCCGGCGGCGCTCGACGTCGCTGAGCCCCGTGCCCTCTGGTCCGAGCAGCACTGCAGGCCGGCGGTCGACACCGGCCGGGAGCGCGAGGTGCCCGATCATCGTCAGACCGTCGGCCGGGTACTCGACCGTACGCGTCGTAATCGTCGTCATGAGGCTGGACGGTAGTGACCGTCGAGCCCGGTCCGGCCGCTGTTCTGCCGTTGGCAGAGCGGACAAAAGGATCGCAGGCCGCAAGCGCAGCATCATCACCGCACCCTCGACCTGCTGCTGGCAGTGCTGGTCACCGCGGCCAGCGACCAGGACTCCACGGCCGGCCGCACCCTCCTGGAACAAGGTTGCCGCCGACCACCCCGGCCTGCGCAAGGCCTGGGTAGACGGCGGCTACCCCAAGCACTTCGTCGAGCACGCAGCCACGCTCGGCATCGACCTCGAAATCGTCCAACGCACCCCAGCAATCAGGGGATTCACCCCCATCCCCAAACCGCGGGCGGTGGAGCGGACCTACGGCTGGTTGATGCTCCACCGCCGCCTGTCCCACGACTACGAAACCCACCCACACCGCTCCGAAGCAGTGATCCACCTCGCGATGACCGACCTGATGGCCCGCCGCCTCACCGGCGAGAACACCATCTCCTGGCGAGATCCGACACCAGCACACCAAAGCCGCATCCAGGGATAAAGCAACAGGATGAGACGACCTCTTGGCCAATGCGTCCCAGGGCGAGTCATCCACCCGGCGCCGCGCCCGGGTGAACGGAGACCTGCGTCATCGAGACGCGCTAACGGCGTCATCCGCAGCCCGGTGAACCTCTCTGCCTACACCCGATCGGCCCTCAACGCCCCTGCCAAACAAGGGAGATGGCCAGGTCGCGGCCTTGCGTAACACCCTTAGTTGATGATTTCGGCGCGGTCGTCCAGACGGATTGCGGCCAGCCGGTCCCGCCACATCTGGAGCGCTTCGGGTGTCAGTCGCGTCCAGTCGGTGACCTCGCCAACGATCCGGAGCGGCTCCCCGCTGCGATAGGAACGGGTGGGATTGCCGGGGAACTTCCTGTCGGTGACGTTTGGGTCGTTCTCGAACTCCCCGGTCGGTTCGACGACATACACTCGCGGGGCCCCGTCGCCGGCGGCGAGTTCGGCGGCGAGTCCCGCGCCGTCGCGCAACGCGGTGAAGTAGATGTGGTTCATCACGATTTCGGGCCGGTAGTTGGAACGGAAACCGGCGGTGAGGTGGTCTCCGATCCTCAGCTCGGCCTTCGTGCCATGAAAGAACGGCCCCTCGTCCAACACCTCGTCCATCGCCGCAGATTATCAAACCAAGCTGTCGTTACGGCGAGCTGTCCAGCACGACTCTGACGCCGTGATCACGCCGGCCACAGCAAAATCATCCAACCCTGACCAGTAGTTGCGGGACGCCTTTTAGGCGTCAGGCGGATTTGTGACGGGTGCCGCCCTCGACGTGGATCGTCTCGCCGGAGACAAAACCCGCGCGGAGGAGCCACATCACCGCGTCGATGACGTCGTCGGGCTCGCCGTGGCGTCCGACGAAGGTCCCGGCCGCGCTCTTGCCCAACAAGGCACTCTTGTTGTCACCGAGGCGATCCCATGCGCCCGAGTCCACGACACCAGGCGAGACGGCATTGACCCGTACCGGCGCCAGATCCGCCGCCAGGTGGCGCGCGGCGTACTCGACCGCCCCGTTCGTGACCCCCTTGACGAGTGATCCCGGCCCCGGGCGCCAGCCGACAACACCGGAGAACAGCACCATGGACCCGGTCGGCCGCAGTACCGACGCGAAGTGCTTGGCCACCAGCATCGGGCCGACCACCTTCGCTGTGAACGCAGCCAGCAGCTTGTCGCGATCCAGCTCGGTCGCGCGAACATCGTGCGGCGCCGAACCGGTCGTCACGATGTGGTCAATTCCCTCCTTCAGACGCTCCGCCGCGTCCGCGAGCGTCGTCTCGTCCTGCAGATCAACCCGTATCGCGGTGGCTCCGATCTCGCGCGCCAGCCCATCGGCCGCGGCCAGATCGCGGGCGCCGACCACAACGTCGTACCCGTCCTTCACCGCACGCCTCGCGACGGCCGCGCCGAGCGCCCGTGCACCGCCGATGACCAGGATCCGCTCCATGCGTCTCACTCCTTCTCGTAGGATCGGATACGACGGTATGGATTTGATACCGGTATCTTCAACGGAACGGGGAGCAGCCATGGGCAAGGCTTACAACGTGATGGCAGCGACGTGCCCGAGCCGCACGGTGTTGCACCGTATCGGTGCCCGTTGGACCGTGTTCGTCGTCAACGCCCTCGCCGACGGACCTCGCCGCTTCACCGAACTGAAGGGGCATATCCAGGGCATCACCCCGAAGACCCTGACCGAGACGCTGCGCGCCCTGGAAGGCGACGGTTTGATCAGCCGCCAAGCGTTCGATGAGAACCCGCCCCGCGTCGAGTACGCCCTGACACCGCTGGGCCGCTCTCTGCTCATCCCACTCCGCGCCGTGCGGCTCTGGGCCGAAGAGCATGTCCCGGACATTGAGGCGGCCCGAGCCCGCCAGCCGACTCTCTGACCGAGGACTCGGCTGCCGGCATCAGCCAGAGCGGCAGGACCACCCCTACCTCCCCGACGAGGCGGGTCATGCCGCCCGCCAGTTGTGTTCTGCTCGTCGGGATGCCCGGCCAGACAGGGGCGTTGCGCAGACAGCTGGCGGCCGGCTCACTTGACCGGTGACGGCAAGTGTCATGCCTGGACGGTGGGGCGAACGTTGATCTCGCCGATCTCGACGTCGCTGGGCTGCTCGATGGCGAAGGCCACCGCGCGGGCGACCGCCGCCGGAGGAATGCCCATCACGTCCATGCTCTTGCGCGTCTGCTCGCGGATGTTCGGCTCTGCCATGGAGTCGGCGAGATCGGTGCGGATGTATCCCGGTGAGATGGCCGTCGTGCGCACCACCCCGTCGGTGGACTCCCTGCGCAACCCCTCGTGGACGGTGCGCACCGCGTTCTTGGTCGCGGCGTAGACAGCCATCGAGGGGGACACGCCGGACAGACCGGCCACCGAGACGATGCTCACCAGGTGACCCGATCCTTGCTCGCGGAAGGCGGGCAGCGCGGCGGCGTTGAGCATGCCGCGAAGGTTGACATCGATCATGGCCGACCAACTCTCGGTGTCGAGGTCGGCCAGCGGGCTGATCGGGGCGATGCCGGCGTTGTTCACCAGTACGTCGATACGGCCGTACTGGTCGACGGTGGTGGCGACCAGGTGCTGCAGGTCCTCGGCCTTGGTGACGTCGACGACGCACGCGGCGGCACGGCCGCCCTGCTCCCGGACCTCCTGCGCTATGGCGTCGATACGCTCGCTGCGGCGCGCTGCGAGGACGACCGTAGCGCCGCGCTGAGCGAGCAGCCGGGCCGTGGCTTCGCCGATACCGCCACTGGCTCCGGTGATGGCGACGATCTTGCCGTGAAGAGAAAGCACTACTGCCTCCGAGTAAAGTGGACACGTGTCCGCTGCACGCCCAACCTACCGGACACGTGTCCACTTGTCGGAGTCGGAACCTCAGGAGAGGCCCATGAGTGCGCCAGCACGCCGTCCGGATGCGGTGCAGAACCGAACCCGCATCGTTGAGGCTGCTCGCGCAGCCCTCGCCGAGTCCCACCACGTTCACCTCAACGAGATCGCCAAGCGCGCCGGGGTAGGACAGGGAACGCTCTACCGGAACTTTCCCCACCGCGAAGCGCTGCTCGCCGAGGTCTACCGGCGCGACGTCGAAGAACTCGTGACCGCCGCCTCCGCTCTACTGGCGGAACACGAGCCCGTGGAAGCCTTGCGTCACTGGCTCGACCGAGTGATCGACTACGCCGAGATCAAGTACGGCGTCCTGGCAGTACTCGAGCCGGCAGCATGGCAAGACCTTGTCGCCCACAGCCAGAACCCCATCGAAGGCGCCCTGAGCCAACTGCTGGACGCCGGGAAAGCAGCCGGTTCCATCCGCACGGACGTGGACGCCCGCGGGGTCCTCCTGCTCATCGCCTACCTCGGCCGACTGGACCGAGATCAATGGGAACCGACAGCACGGCCTCTGATGAACGTCATTCTCGAGGGCCTTCGCCGACAGGACGCGGACCGGCGAGGGCAGCAAACCCCGAAGACATCCTGAACAGCAACCGCAGCACCACCAAAGAGCAGAGCAATGACGTCGACTCCGCCACCGAGCGGTGTCAGTGCTCCTCGGCATTTCACGGCTCGGTGATCGACAAGTACTGCCCAGACTCGTCGCCAAGCGGTGGCCGCTCCCCCCTGCGAAACCAGTTCGAACTGGACGTGAGCAGCTGTCTCCGGACCGATGGACACCTCGCGATGAGCTGCGGGTAACGGTGCTGTGGCCGCTCCGGCGCCGGCCTTGGATGATCGACGGTCGATGGGTGGACATGCCCGGGCCCCTCGCCTGTTGCGTTCAGGCTGTGCGCCGGCGAGCGAGGCGGGCTGGCGAGCCGGTGCGATGAGGGAGAGCGTGAGGCTGTGGTTGAGTCCGTCCCTTGCGTGCTGCCGACCGCCGCGCAGGTAGCGCCTGATCATGTCCACCAGTTCGCTCTCGAACGACTCGATGGGGATGTTCTGCGGGTCGATGAGGAGCCTGTGGGTGTTCGTCTCCGCGGTGAAGACGATCAGTTCGGCAGCGATGCCGAGGTTCCGCACGACGAAGGATCGCTTCTGCTTTACCGGTGTGGTCGGCCCCAAGGGTCGGGGTACCGGATTCCCTGATGTGTTCGACCGCACGCAGGGTTGGGACATTTCAGTGTGTCGGATGCAGGATCCGGAGTTGGCCACGCATAGCCGCAGTAGGCGCAGGAGAGCGTATAGGCCGAGTGCGGTGCTGGCACGGTTTCCCTTCGAGGTGTCTCCGTAGACTCATCCGGGTCGCGCACGCGGCACACCCACGCCCAGAGTTCCCAAATCAGCAGCATCCCGAAAACGATGCCTAATGCGATCCAGGCAACGGTATCCCCTGCCATGGCTTCGTCCCTTCCCTGTCGCCTTCTCGTGCCGTGGGGCTAAATGCGTGTTCCTGATACCTTGATCACTCGTTTGGCGGTTCGTGGATGCTCGCAGTAACGGCGTGGGGCCTGCGTGGCCGTACTGGGCCTCACTTGCTCCGGTAGGAGCAGAGAGCCCGTTCCGTCAACCGACCTGTTTCGGCTGGAAGATGCCTCCGCAGCTTTGGTGCCTGGCCGGCCGCCGGCCGTGCCCAGTGAGCTTGTCCACGCACACATGGCACATCCAGGAATTGCAGCGATCACACCGCCGCGCGTAGAGCTGGGCGCTCACCTCGGCTATCGGCCCAGCCAGATCCTCCCGGGTCAGACCGAGGTTCGCGGCGACGTCCCACAAACCCCGCTCCCCCATCGGGTCGGGACGCAAGTCCTCAGGATCGATGCATCGTCGGCAACTCACGCATCTCGGATGCGGTTCAATGCGATCGGACTTCTCCGCAATAACCTTGCCCGCCGAAATTCCTCGTGGGGCGGACTCCGGCTGCGGTTCTCGCTGCCCTGTGGGCGGCGAGTCACTCCTGAGGTTTCTCCGCTTGCGCCTGGGTCCGGTCGCTCCACCGCGCACCGCCGCTTGCTTCGGAGCCGGCTCAGGTTCGGGCTCCACCCCCGTCTTCGGTTCGGGTTCCGATCCCGCCTCGGGAGCAGCCGTCTCCCGCGATTCACCGGACAGTTGACTTTCCTTGCCTCTCCCGCGGAACCATCGCATGGGCGGACAGTAGCGGCGGGGTTCGGGACCCCTCCCGAAGCTGGGTCAGTGCGCCAGACGGCGCGCTCGCGACTGCCGCTCGCCGCTGCGTGGCCCTGCGACGAGCAGCTGCGCCGTCAGACGTCGGTGGGCGCCGCTTTCCTCGCGGCCAACTGGGGGTTGTACCCTCCCGGGCGAAGTGCCTGGTCATACAGCCGCCGCGGTCACCGCCACCGAACTGCTGCGTTTCGGGCACTCCTGGCCCGCCGTCCATGCCATCCACGACTCCCGGCCATCGGCCGACCATCCGAGCGGCCGGTTTCTGCTCACTGTGACGCCGAAGGCGTACGCGGGCACCGGCGTCCAGGCTGTTCACCCCGGGCACCAACCATCGGCTCCCCGAACTCCGACACACCCGCCCGCACCGACTTGGTCGGCATCTTCCCCGACCGCACCGCCGTCATCCGGCTGGTCGGCGCGGTGCGGCCAAGTAGAACGATGAGTGGACCGAAGCCCACCACTGCACAGGACTCGGCCTGTTGGCCAAGGCCCGCCTCCATCCGATCGAGTCAGAAACCGACGAGACAACCCTGTCCACCAGACTCACCGCACAGCCTCAAGACGAGATCACCGAGTGGCCGTCAATACAACACTCCAGCGGACGTGACCGACCCTTCATCTGGTCACCGTTCCGAACGAGGACGAGGGGCCGCCGGTGAGCTGACGACCCCTCATGCAACGTCGAGATCACAGCGAGCGCCCTCTATCTCTGGCCGGGCGGCTTGCCGCAGCAGGCGATGGTCTCGCTCTGGTCGGCACTGGTGAGCGGTGCTACCGCGAGCACCGCCGCCAGTGCCACGAACAAACCGAGCACGGCTTTGCGCATCGCATCTCCTCTTGATCGCCGGAATCGGTGCTGCTTCAAGCGGTCACTGATTCAGATGCGCGAAACATAGGACTGGCTGTACGGGAGTTGCAGCTCTTGCGTGAAGGACCCCCGCGTCGGGTTGGTACTCCAGCTGTAGATCGTGATCTTCATACGTCGGGCAGGGCGGCCGGGGCGGGCAGCTCACCCTTCCGTTCGGCGGCCCCTTGACCGGAGTGAGTACTCACTCCGATACTTGTGGCCATGACGACAACACCAAGTCGGCGAAGAGCGCCGGCAATGGACCCCGACAGCCGCCGGGAAATGATCGTTCGTGCTGCGCTTCCCCTCGTGATCGAGCACGGCAGCGCGGTAACGACGCGCCAGATCGCTCGGGCCGCAGGCATCGGAGAGGGCACGATCTTCCGCGTCTTCGCGGACAAGGAGGAGCTCCTGGACGCATGCGTCACGGAGGCTCTCAGCCCGGCCCATGCCCTCGATGAACTCGCTCTGGTGTCCATGGAGCAGCCGCTCATTGCCCGGCTGACCGAGGCTGCCTCTGCGCTGCATGCCCACTTGGACCGGGTCGGCGCGGTGGTTGGTGCGCTTCATGCGACGGGAGGGCGGGGACGAAGTGGCCGTCCCAGCAGCTCAGAGGCGCCGCCTGACCGTGCGGCCGGCTCCCTGCCCGTGCGAGAGGCGCTCGCCGAACTCTTCGAACCTGAGCGGGAGTCACTGCGGTTGCCTCCCGAGCAGGCAGCACTGATCTTCCTGGGTCTGCTGTTCGTCGGGAATGGCAGGCCGCCGGTAGGAGGCGAGTCAGCGGATTCGTCGGCGCAGCTGGGAGTGCACGACCTCATCGATGTCTTCCTGCACGGCGCCCTGTCCCAGCCGGTCGAGAACTGAGAGGCAGAGCATGTCCATCACGCTGAACCACACCATCGTCCCAGCCGTCGACAACGAGGCGGCAGCACGCTTCTTCGCCTCCGTCATGGGACTGGACTATCGGGGTGCAGATCGGCATTTCGCGCCGGTGCAGGTCAACGATTCTCTGACGCTGGACTTCATGTCCGTCGAGAATCCGGTCGGCCATCACCTGGCGTTCGACGTGGACCCGTCGTCCTTCGACGCGATCCTCGACCGGCTCCGAACCGCCGCGGTGCCCTATGGCAACGATCCCAGCGAGCCCGACAACGGTCGGATCGACCACCCGTTGTGCCCTCGTGGCCTGTACTTCACCGATGACGCGGGGAACCTCTACGAAGTCATGTCCCCCAGGTAGCAGCTCCGGCACTGCAACCACACAGTGGCCGACAACGGTGCCGGCCGTGCTCGGCCACCGGTCCCCTGCCGACGGTGACGGCCGGCGCGGGCTCGGGCTTGATGGCGGCGCCGCCAGTGGGACCAGTCGAGTCGGTGGGCCGCGTCGTCGACGGGACGGACGATGAGTGCGATGAACAGGCGCTGGATCTCGTTGCAGGACAGCGGCAACAGCCCATCGGGTGCGGGCCGGCGGGCGTGTTCCTCGGCGCGGACGGTGGCGAGGAAGGCGTGGGCGAGCATCGCAAGGGTGGCCCGGCGGGCCCAGGAGGGATAGCGGCGGACCTGGTGTTCATCGAGCCCGGCCAGCCCTTTCCCGCTCTGGAAGGTCTCCTCCACCCGCCATCTGGATCCGGCAACCCGCACCAACTCGGCCAAAGGCACCGGTTCGGGTGAGAAACAGCGGTAGTAGGCATGTTGGCCGGTGGTGCGGTTGCGGCGGATCAGCATCTGGTGACGGGCCCGGGCCCGGTTCGGCGGGGTCGATGAGGGCCCAGTCGTAGAAGCGGTGCCCCTTGGCACCCGCCGCGGCGGACAGCTTCTGCCAGGCTCGCTTGGGCAGCCGTTTGGCCAGGCTGTCTGCCCGGATGCGGCCTGCGCCGGTGGCAACTTCGGCCGAGCAGGCGATGGCCAGAACGTAGCTCATGCCGCGTGCTTCCAGCGATGTCCGCAGCGTCGCGTTGCCGCCGGGCAAGGGTCGGCCGACCACGACGACCAGGCGGGTGTCGGCGTCGATAACGACCTGGTGGGCTGTGGAGTAGCGATAGTTCTTGGACTGCTCGGCGACCGTGCGGTCGCGGGTCGGCACCAAGGTCCCGTCCACGATGAGCACAGTGTCCTTACGGAACCGTCTTCGCTGCCGGAGCGCCAACAGTGGACGAGGTGGTCGATGATCCGGTCTGCGGCCGACTTCGAAATCCCGAACAACGGTGCCAGCTGTCGCATCGTCAAGTTTGTACGCCAGTACGCCGTGACCAGCAGAACACGGTCCTCCAGCGGCAGACTCCAGGGACGCCCGCACTGTTGATCCGCAGCCCGCTCGCGTCGAACCTCGGCTACCAACTTGGCGAAGCAGCGTGGGGTCAGACCCGTGAAGGGCTCTGACCATGACGGCACCGACGCCGTGATCACATTAGCCACGCAGTGATGGTTGCATCTCCCAACGGCCGTCAAGAGGCTAGCCATAGAGTGAGGCGCCATGCGACGCCTGGACCATCTGCCGAAGGCCCATCTCCATCTACATCTCGAAGGTGCGATGCGTCCCGCCACGCTCGCGGAGCTGGCGGGCGAGCGTGGCGAACGACCTCCAGATTCAAACGGCTTCACCTCGTTTGAGGACTTCGGCGCTTTGTACGGCGCCGCTGCCCGGGTGGTGCGCGAGGGCCCGCGCAGGAACCTTCTGCGGCTGGTACGCGAGGTGGTCGAGGACGCCGCCGCGGACGGAGCGGTATGGATCGAGCCGCACTTGAACCCCCTGACCTATGAGGGCGATCCGGACGCCGCGCTCGACGTCCTGGACACGGTGATCGACGAGGGCCGCCGCGCGGGCGCGCGGCTGGGCGTCGGCTTCGGCATCCTGGTGTTCGCCCGACGCAACGCGGACCCGTCGGAAGCGGTCGAGGCCGCCCGCCTGGCGGTTAGACGATCGGATAATGGGGTGGTCGGCTTCGGCCTGGCCGGAGATGAGGCCCGCCACGCCCCTGAGCCGTTCGCTGAGGCGTTCGCCATTGCCCGCGATGCCGGGCTGATTCCCGCCCCGCACGCAGGGGAATTTGTCGGCCCGGCCGGCGTGCGCGCCGCACTCGACGTACTCGGCGCCCGACGGATCGCTCACGGCGTACGGGCAGTCGAAGACCCGGCTCTTCTTGCCCGCCTGGCTGCGGAAGGCATAGTCCTCGACGTCTGCCCCACCTCCAACGTCGCCCTCGGGGTCGTCGCATCCCTGTCTGCGCATCCCCTGGCGCGGCTCCTGCAAGCAGGCGTCCGGTGCACCCTCAACGCCGACGACCCTCTCCTGTTCGGTCCGGGTCTGCTGCAGGAGTACGAAACAGCCCGCACGGCGCTCGCCCTCACCGACCCCCAACTCGCCGCCGTGGCCCGCACCTCGCTCGAAGCCTCCGGCGCCCCGCGCGCCACCGTGGAAGATGCAGTCACCCGCATCGGCGCATGGCTGGACATCCCGGGCCAGGCAACTACGCCTCCCAACCCAACAAGCATGTCGGCCGCCGCACCATAGGGCGCCGTCAGGAACAACCAGCCAGAGATTGCGGGACAACCTTTGGACGAGGTAGACGGCGACCTGGGAATCCCTAATCCGCCCGGCGGTGCCGGTGTAATGACGTTGGACACCGGCGGTGTGGACGCCCTTCTTCACGTCCCCGGTCTCGTCGACAACCGGCACCGCGTCCTCGTCATGCAGATGTTCCACGACGTAGTCGCGGACATCGTCACGTACCGCGTCGGCATCCCAGGAGGCCCGACACAACAAGTGCTGCATCCCGTGCGGGGTCTTCTCCCCGGCCCACTCGGCGATCGTCCAGCAGGTCTTGCACGGCGGCTCCGCCAGCAGCCCCAGGACCGACCGCCCAGCCCTGCGTCGAGTTTCAACCCTCGCGAAGCGACCCGCTATGCGTCCCGTCAGGCCCTCGAAAGCCTCCCGCCGGCGAGCCGGATTCATGCTGTGACCTGCGGCCACCGTCTCATCGTCAGTCCACACGACTCACGATGATCAGCGGTGGCCGCGCCCTATCCCCGCACCAGCTCCCACCAGCGAGATCACGATCCACAGCTGGAGTATCAGCCCCCGGCGGGAGCTCCATTGCTGTGTCAGTCTCGCGAACTGAGCGGCGACGTCAACGGCCGGGCCTCAGATGCCCATAACGCCGGGGAAGAAAGATACTTCCTCAGGGGAAACCTGACCGCAGTACGACGGTCCCCGCCTCGGGGCATGACCGGTACGGGGGCCGTCCTTTCGACCCCCGTGGCGAAAAGGACAGCCCCGACCCTTTCCCGTGGCCGCCCGGTCAGTACAGCTTGTTGACCGCCGTGCTCGTGGTCTTCTTGAAGGCAGCCACGGGCGCATTCTTGAAGTCGCCCATCTGTCCCCACTTGACGACGGTGACGGTCTTGCCGTCCCGTCCGACCGACAGCAGGGCGATGTCGGTGGCGCCCCCGGACGTCTCGGTGTGCAGGCCGCGGACGCGGGCGCCCTCCTCCACCGGCAGCTTGCCGTAGTCGCGGCCCTCGGCCTCGACGTCGGGCGAGGCCTTCTCGATGCGGGCGGCGCAGGTGCGGATCAGGTCGTCGTAGTGCTTCGCCAGGGCCTTGGCCAGGGCGGGCGAGCCCGTCACGACGGTCAGCTGCACGGCGTTGGTGTCCAGGTCGGTCCGGAACTCCCGGTGCCGGTAGTCGTAGTCGAGCACGCCCTCCGTGCTCACGCAGGCGCCGAGTGACTCCGGGAACCCCTCGGTGACCGGCCCGGCGGTCCAGGACGACGTCGGGTGCGGCGGCAGCTGGGACGCCGACAGGAACTTCGGCGCGGCGGCCTTCGGCGCGGCGCCGGCGGCCGGTGCCGTCAGGACCGTGCCCGCCGCGAGGGCGGCGACGGCGAGTGTGGTGAGAGCGCTCGTTCGGATGCGCATGGACATGGGTGTTCCCCCGTGGATGAGTGCGTGGACGTGGATGTCACGGCGAGGCCGGCTGGTCAACCCGGACCTGGTCGGCGCGACACCAAGAGCATCGGCGGTCACAGGGGCCGAGCGCAACAACCCACGGCCGATCGGACACGGTGGAACCATCCCACACAGTCTGACCTGCAGATACATAGAGCACCTGGGATGCCGTCCAGGGCCGGATGAGGCCGTGCGAGGACGAGGAATGCCTGTGTCGGCGCACGATGACGGCCACGACACCGACGAAGTGGCGGAGTTCGCGGCGCCGCGGCGGGCCCTGAAGGAGCGCACGTCCCGGAGCTACGGCTCACCGGCCCGCCCTCTGGGCATGAACACCTCGGCCCTGCTCCCGAACGACAAGGCAGACCCTCGGCGCGTTGGGGATGCGCTAGGAGACAGCCCAGGGCGGCAGAACGCGGCACCGGCGTGGGGCGGCGTGAAAGCTGTCGATGATGGGGGGCATGAAGGCTGGTGAAGAGAGAGATCGACACGGTCTCGTGAGAGCACCAGGGGCAGGCCTTCGACGGTGGTCCGGGCTCTGGCTCGTGCCTGAACGGCGTATGACAAGGGCGGAGTTCAGATGCTGGGCCTGGCAGTCGGGCGAGCTGCTGGTCGTACAGCTCCTGGATGCGACCAGGTCGGGGGTCGCGACTCGCAGGAGGTCCTCGGGCTCGCTGAGTAGCCGCCGCTTGGTCCGCGGGCTGGACGCGATGGTGGCCGTGGACTCTTCGAAGGATGTGCCGGTATAGGGGGTCTCTCAGCGCAGGGCGGCAAAGAGAAGTGCCTCGAAGTTCAGGCCGACTGCGGCGGTGCCGGCGACAGCGCGGTAGCAAGGAACTCCGCTCCGGCGCTGTCGTGGGAGTCCGTGCTGTGAGGGGTACTGACAGGGACCCCCACTGATCGCTTCGTTTACCTACGCTGGGCTCCATGGACAATCGGGCCGAAGTCAGCGCATTCCTCAAATCCCGCCGCGCCAAGATCACACCGGAGCAGGCGGGCATGCCGGTGTACGGGCAGCGCCGGGTGCCCGGGCTACGCCGCGGCGAGGTCGCGATGCTCGCCGGGATGAGCGTCGAGTACTACACGCGTCTGGAGCGCGGCAACCTCACCGGGGTCTCCGACAGCGTCCTGGATGCTCTCGCCCAGGCCCTGCGGCTGGACAACACCGAGCGGGATCACCTCTACGCCCTGGCCCGGGCGGCCAACACCAGTGCGGCCCGGGTCAGGCGGCGCCCGAAGAAGGCCATCGTGCGGCCCAGCGTGCTGCGCATCGTCGAAGCCCTGCACGACCAGCCGGCCTATGTGCGCAACAACCGTATGGACATCCTGGCGGCCAATCCGCTCGCCCGCGCTTTGCTCAGTGAGGTGTTCGAGGTGGAGCCGGTCAACACCTGCCGGTTCGTCTTCCTCGACCCCCGAGCCCCCCGGCTGTTCCCCGACTGGGAACGCGTGGCCCGCGACGGGGTCGGGGTGCTGCGTGTCGAGGCGACCAACAACCCCTACGACCGGGAGCTGTCGAACCTGATCGGTGAACTGTCCACCCGCAGCGACGCCTTCCGCACCCTGTGGGGCGCGCACGACGTGCACGTCTTCACCGAGGGAACCAAGCGGTTCCATCATCCGGCGGTAGGAGAGATGGAGCTGTTTCACGAGAGTCTGGACCTGCCCGGCGAACAGGGGCTGTCCATCACCGTGTACAGCGCCGACCCGGGCACCTTGGCCGCTGACGCCCTGAAGCTCCTGGCCAGCTGGGCAGCGAGCCAGCACCGGGACCCGGCCGCCGCTGAGGCCGACACCGAGCACTGACCCCGGCCGGCAACTGCGGGGCACTCGGCCGCACAATCCCAGCTGCCGGGCCCGTCTGTCGGGGCATCAGCCCGGCCGTACCGGACACGCAGCGGCTCGTCTCCGGCCTCGGCCCATGGTGCCGACCGGGAATCACCGGCCGGCTGTGAAGCCACCCAGCCCGACTCCGGCCCGGTGCTGCTGGTCGACCGCCTCCCGTCCGCGTGCCGGCGTGGGGATCGCCGTGAGGCAGCGGCGGCTGTCTTCTCGCGGAGGTCTCACCCCGAAGAGACTTGCACCGCGGCCAGCTCGGACAGCATCACTCCGTCCGGGCCGACCTGCGTCAGGAGGACCCGGATGCCCCGCTCGGTCGGGGGCAGGGCGTCGAGCCGTGTGGTCACGAACCTGCCGCCGTCCGCCGCCGCCCCGATGGCGGTCCGCCCGGCCTGGCGTGTCCAGAACGGCGTCAACCCCTTGGCGGGCGCACCGTGCGGACGGTCTCGACGAGCGGCTGGGACGCCGGCACGTACACGTCGGCCCCTGCCATCTTGGTCGCGAACTCGCCCTCGGGCGAAAGGTCGGTCGCGATGACCACAGCTCCCCGTCGCCTGGCCGGCTGCACTGCGTAGCCGCCGACCACCCCTTTCGCGCCGGTGATGAGCACGGTCTGGCCCGCCTGGACACCGAGCAGCTCGACGCACTGGGCCGCGGTCAGCCCGTTGAGGGGGATGGTGGCGGCCCGGACGGGGTCGACACCGGCGGGCGCCGCGGCGAGCGAGAAGGATCTGGGAGGCCGGCCAGGTGCGGGCCGGCGTCGACTTGCCCGCGCCGGGGTCTCCGATCAGCAAGGTCAGCCCGTTCAAGGCCGGGGAGTTGCATCGACTGCCCGGTAGGTACCGGACTACGTCAGACGAAGCCCGCACGATGCTTCTCAGGCATCAGCGGTGAGGCTTGTTCCGTTTCCGCTCCCGCGGACCGGTCTTGTTACCTTCTCCCGTCGGCACTCGTCATGGGAGGGACGACCGCATACGAACGGTCGCATCAACGAGTGAATCGAGAGCAGGATGCTGAACAAGATCATGTACGTGACGATCTACGTCACCGATCAGGACCGCGCACTGGAGTTCTACACCGAGGGACTGGGCCTGGAAAAGCGGCTCGACTTCCCGGGGCCCGACGGACGGTTCCTCACCGTCGGGGTTCCAGACAGCCCGGTGCAGATCATCCTGTGGTCGCATGCGGCGGCTGCGGGGCAACCGGGGGCAGCGGGCGCGCCCGGTCCGCTGATCCTCGAATCCGACGATCTGCGAAAGGATTTTGAGATCATGCGTCAACGCGGCGTCGTCTTCGAAGAGTCCGAGCCCGAGGACTATCCGTTCGGGGTCCGCATCGAGGCGGTGGACCCGGACGGCAACCGGGTCTCGCTCCGTCAGCAGCGGAAGCCGTGACCGCCCACCCGTCCGGCCGTGTGACCGAGGCGTTCGAAGCCCAGCGCGATCGGCTGCGCGCCGTCGCGTACCGCGTGCTGGGCTCGCATGCCGACGCCGAGGACGTGGTCCAGGAAGCCTGGATGCGCCTCGTTCGTCAGGACGCGGCGACCATCGGCAACCTGGCGGGCTGGCTGACCACGGTGGTCGGCCGCATCAGCCTGGACCTCCTGAGATCCCGCCGAGCCCACCCCGAGATCGCCTACGAGCAGGAGTTCGCGAACCTCGTGGTGATACCCGACGATGACCCCGCGCCGGACGAGCAGGCGGCGCTGGCCGATTCGGTCGGCCTCGCCCTGCTCGTCGTGCTCGACTCGCTCACCCCGAGCGAGCGCCTGGCGTTCGTCCTGCACGACATGTTCGCCGTCCCGTTCGACGAAATCGGCCGGATCCTGGGCAAGTCCACCGCCGCCACCAAGATGGTCGCAAGCCGCGCCCGCCGCAAGGTCCACGCCACGGACCGGCCGGCGGGCTCCGGCCGCGAGCACCGAGAGGTCGTCCAGGCATTCGGCGCCGCCGCCCGCAGCGGCGACTTCGAAGCGCTCCTGCGTGTCCTCGACCCGAACGTGAAGCTGACCGTCGACACTTCCGACGGCGTGGTCGTCACCCTCGGCGCCACCAAGGTCGCCTCCGGGGCCCGCATGTTCTCCGGCGAGGTCGCCCGCCATCGACGCGTGCTGGTCAACGGCATCCCCGGCCACATGTCCTGGCACCCCGACGGAACCCCTCTCTCCCTCATCGCCTTCACCGTCACCGAAGGCCGGATCACCGGCATCCACATCGTCGTCGACCCGGCCAAACTCGCCTCGATCCATCTGCCCGCCGAGACCTGAGCCGGCGTCGGGCACCTCGCACACCGGCAGGACGGTGTCCGGTGCGATGGCGGAACCACGCTCCTCCGGCGTCGAGTCCACACGCCATCCGCCGTGGCCAGAGCCACGCGGGCTGTGCCCGGCGCCATTCCTCCGAGACAGCGCACTCGTCTCGTTTGCAGCGGACCGCGGGAGACAGGACCGTGGGACCGAAGTGGGCCGGCCTCACCATGCAGAGGGACATTCCGCATCCGGACCTGCAATTCCGCAGGTCCGAATAGCCGTAGTTACCAGTATCGGGCAGGCCCGAGTACGGCACCGAGGTCAATCGGGAGCTCCTTGCGGGTGAAGGGAGCGGGCAGCGCAGTTCAGGCGTTGCCCAGCGTTGTCGGTGATCAGGGCGGCGGCATCGCGGTCCGGCTCGATCTGCTCCACCGGGCGTGCGGCAGTTCTGACCACCTGCGCGAGCATCGGTAAGGACGGCCCGCCTCCCGTGCCGCGGCCGTACCCCGATTCGCCATGTGCACGCTCAGGTTCTCGGCCTGAGGGGGTCCCTGCTGTTACCCCTCACAAGCGTGCCTGTCTGCCGGGCCCGGCTGCTGGTTTGGTGGATTGCGGCGGGTCAGAAGTGCACCGCCCGCACCGCCTACGGCGCGCATGCCGCTTCTCCGGAACGTCTCCGGATGACCGGGGCCCGCGCCAGTTCTCTTGAAAGGATCGTCAGTGAGTTCCCCCTCGTCCACGAAGCCGGACCCCTCGGCCGCCGCACCCCTGACGGGTGACGGCGGCACGGCAGCGCCTGCCGGGAAGGTCAAGCTGCCGCCGGTGGTGTGGCTGCTGGGTGCCATCACCTTCATCATGGGCACCAGCGAGTTCGTCGTCTCCGGTCTGCTGCCGGAAATTTCCGGAGCCCTCGGTGTCAGCGTCTCCAGCGCCGGGACACTGATCACCGCCTTCGCCGTCGGCATGATGATCGGCGCGCCCGTGATGTCGATTGCGACCCGGCGCCTGCCGCGTCGCTCGGCCCTGGTCGCCGCGCTGCTGGTCTTCGCCGCGGGTCACGTCGTCAGCGCGCTCAGCTCCAGCCTGGGGCTCGCGCTCGTCGGCCGGGTCGCCGCCGCGCTGGGCAACGGCACCTTCTGGGCCGTGGGCGCGGTGGTGGCGACCGCCGCCGCGGGACCGGCCGCCAGTACCCGTGCCACGGGTGTGATGGTCGGCGGCATCACCCTCGCCAACATCGTCGGCGTCCCGCTCGGTACGGCAGCCGGCCAGCTGGGCGGCTGGCAGGCCCCCTTCTGGATGCTCGCCGCTCTCGCCGTGGCTGCCGCCGCGGTGGTGGCCCG
This sequence comes from Streptomyces sp. NPDC032822, assembly GCF_055578825.1. Classification (NCBI taxonomy): domain Bacteria; kingdom Bacillati; phylum Actinomycetota; class Actinomycetes; order Kitasatosporales; family Streptomycetaceae; genus Streptomyces; species Streptomyces sp. NPDC032822. Next base: position 47,453 of record NZ_JBVIOL010000036.1, read on the forward strand.
CCGGCTGCCCGCCGACACCACACACGTCGACACATCTCTGCGCGCCGAGACGGCCGCGCTCAAGCATCCGCGGCTGTGGCTGGTCTACCTGGCCATCGCGCTCATCCAGGCCGGCATCATGGGTGCCTACAGCTACGTCGCCCCGCTGCTGACCGAGCGGGCCCACCTCGCGAGTTCCGTGGTGCCGCTGGCGATGCTCGGCTTCGGCATCGGCGCCCTGGCCGGCACCACGGTCGGCGGACGCCTCGGCGACCGACGGCCCTACACCACGCTCATCCCGGCCACCGCAGTCACGGCCGTACTCCTGGGCGCGATCACCCTGTGGGCGACCAACAGCGTCGTGGCCGTGGTCCTGGTCGTGCTGCTCGGCGCAGCCGGCTTCGCCTGCAACCCCATCGTGGTCGGCGAGGTCGTCCGCATCGCCGGAGCCGGCCGGTCCCTTCCCATGGCCCTGGCCACGTCCGCCTTCCAGGTCGGCATCGCCGCGGGTTCCTGGCTCGGGGGTATCGCACTGACCTCCGGCCTGGGCCTTAAGAACTCCTAACAAAGTGCGAGGTTCTTCAGTCGGCGCCAGCAGATGATGCCGCAGGCCAGGCTGAGGAAGGCTTCGTGGATGTCGTCGCGGA
>NZ_JBVIOL010000037.1:0-46832 GCF_055578825.1 Streptomyces sp. NPDC032822
CACCGCAGCCGACCCCGGATCCACCACCCCCCAACCCGACACCAACCCACGCACATCACCCACAACACCCACACCCGAACCAAACCCCCACTCCAGGAGGGCGTCCTGCTCTTCAGGGGTCAGCATCGGCAGGTCGGTGAGCCGTCGATCCGCGCCGGCGGCCACCGCGTCGAGGAACGTGACCAGTCGCGCGGCCATCCGCTCCACCGTGGGCGCGTCGAACAGAGCGGTGCTGTACTCGATCTCCCCCGTCAGAGCGCCTTCGCCCGCGTCGCCGACGGTCAGTGTCAACTCGAAGAGTGCCTCTCGGGGTTCATCGCCCGTGACTTCGAACGGCACACCGTATGTCGCGTCCTGGTCGCGCCTGTCACGCAGTACGTAGTTGAAGAAGGCCTGGAAGAGGGGGGTACGTGAGCGGTCCCGCTGGGTCACCAAGTCGTCGACCAACTGCTCAAACGGCAGGTCCTGATGGGCAAAAGCACCCAACGCCGTGTCACGGACACGGCCCAGCAACTCGACGAACGACGGATCACCGGACAGATCAGCCCGCATCACCAACGTGTTCACGAAGAACCCGATCAGATCCTCGGTCTCCGCCCGGTTCCGGTTCGCGACCGGCGTCCCGACAGCCACATCCTCCTGACCACTGTGCCGACCCAACACGACGGAGTAGGCAGCCAACAACGTCATATACATCGATGCACTGTGGTCGCGAGCGATGGCACGCAGCCGTTCGGACGTGGACGCCGAAACGTGGAACTCAGCGACGGCACCCTCCGGCGCGCGTACCGGAGGGTGGGGCCGGTCCGTCTGCAATTCCAGAACAGGCACACCGGCCAACCGCTCACGCCAGTACGCCAACTGCCCCTCAAGGACATCACCGCTGAACCACGCGCGCTGCCACACCGCGAAGTCGGCATACTGCACCGCCAACGGCGGCAACGGATCCCGCCCACCTGCACGAAACGCCTCATACAACGCCGTCAGATCACGACGCAACACACGACCCGACCACTCGTCCGAGACCACGTGGTGCAGCGACAACGCCAGTACATGCTCGCCGATGCCGAGCCGAATCAGCACAGCGCGGATCAGCGGCCCGGTCGACAGGTCGAACGGCATCATCGCGTCCGCCGTCAGCAACTGCCGCGCGGCTCCCGGCGGGTCGTCGGTGCCAGAGACGTCGACGACGGAGAGCGGGAACGGCGACGGCGGGTCGATCACCTGGCGGGCCACCCCGTCCACGTCCGCCACCAGCCGCGTCCGCAGCACCTCATGCCGCGACACCAGCGCGGCCAAGGCGGCGCTCAGAGCGACGATGTCAAGGTCGCCGTCCCATCGCACGGGCGACGGGACGTTGTACTCGGTCGATCCAGGCTCCAACTGATCGAGGAACCACAACCGCTGCTGCGCGAACGACAGCGGCAACATCCGGTCGCGCGGAACGGGCGTCATCGGCGGCGCCTCGACATCCCGCCCGAGTCCCTCGATCAACGCCGCGAGCCCATATACGGTCGGCTCGTCGAACAACACCGTCAAGGGGATCTCCACCCCGAACGTCCGCCGCATCCGAGTCGCCACCTGCGTGGCCAGCAGCGAGTCACCGCCGAGTTCGAAGAAGTTGTCCTCGACGCCGACCCGCTCGACCCGGAGTATCTGCGCCCACACGCCGGCCAGGACACGTTCGGTCTCGGTACGCGGCGCCATGTATCCGCCGAGTTCGGGTCGGGCGCCCTCCGGCGAGGGCAGTGCCGTGCGGTCGACCTTGCCATTCGCCGTCAACGGCAACGCGGCCAACTCCACGAACACCGCCGGGACCATGAACTCCGGCAACCGCTCCGCTGCAAACGCCCGCAGCCCAGCCACCGGCGGAATACCCACGACCTGATCGGCCGGCACAAGATAGGCGGCAAGGCGCTGGTCCGACTCCTCGCCGAACACACTCACCGCCGCCGCCCGCACACCCGGATGCCCGGTCAGGACCGCCTCGACCTCACCCAGCTCGATCCGGAACCCACGCACCTTCACCTGTTCGTCAACGCGCCCCAGGAACTCCAGCTCACCATCCGCCAGCCACCGCACCCGGTCACCCGAGCGGTACAACCGCGCCCCGTCCGCCGCAAACGGATCAGCCACAAACCGCTCCGCCGTCAACGACGGACGCCCGCCATAACCACGCGCCACCTGCACCCCGCCGATGAACAACTCACCCGCCACACCGACCGGCACCGGGCTCAGCCGCTCATCCAGCACATACACACGGGTGTTGGCCACCGGCTTCCCGATCGACGGCGCCTCCACACTCTCCGCGTCGGCAACCCCCACACAAGAAATCACCGTGGCCTCGGTCGGCCCGTACCCGATAAACATCCGCCGACCGGCCGCCCAGTCAGCAGCCACCCGAGCACTCACCCGCTCCGAACCCACCAACAACGTATCCACAGCAGGCAGTTCAGCCGCATCCAACGTCCCCAGCAGCGACGGAGACACACTCGCCGAGCCAATACCGCTTTCCACCATCACCGCGGTCAGCAGCCCCGGCTCCGCGCGCTGCTCCTGAGAAGCGACCACCAGCGTGCCGCCGGCCACCAATACCGCCGCCACATCCAACACCGCGGCATCGAAACTGAACGAAGCGAACTGCAACGAACGCACACCCGCGCCCGCACCCAGCACCGGACCCAACGCCAACGCCACATTCACCAGACCGCCATGAGCAACCTGCACACCCTTAGGACGCCCCGTCGAACCCGACGTATAAATCACATAGGCCAGCTGGCCCGGATGGGTCACGATCTCGGGAGTCCGAGACGATCCCGCCAGCGCCGCAGCCATCTCGCGCGGACCGATCACCATCGCGGCACCGCTGTCGGAGACCATGAACTCCAGCCGCTCGACCGGATACTCCGGATCCAGCGGAAGATAGGCGCCGCCCGCCTGCCACACCCCCAGCACCGCCACGATCATGTCGACACCGCGCCCGAGACGCAGCCCGACCACGGACTCCGCACCCACCCCCGACTCACACAGGAAGTGCGCCACCCGGCCCGCCCGCTCCAACAGCCCGGCATAGGTGAGTGAGACACCGTCACACACCACCGCCACCGCATCCGGACACACCACCGCCCGCTCCGCGATCAGCTCATGCACCCCACCCACACCCGGCAGACCAACAGCCGTGTCATTCCAGTCATGGATCAGCACCCCCCGCTCCGCCACCGTCAACATCGACAGCGTCGACAACGGCCGCTCCGCATCGACGGCGACAGCGTCGAGCAGCGTCAGCAGGTGTCCCAGGAGCCGTTCGACGGTCGCCGTGTCGAAGAGGGCAGTGCTGTATTTGATCTCGCCCGCCATGGCCTCGCCGGTGTCGCCCAGCCGTAGTGCCAGGTCGAACTTCGCCGCCGGCGGACCGTCCGGCTCAAGGTCGACCTGCTCCAGGCCGACCGCGCCGACCGCGCCGCTCGCACCGTGGGTGTCATAGCCGAACAGCACCTGGAACAGCGGGGTGTGCGAGCGATTCCGACTGGTGTCCAGCGCGTCCACCAGTTGCTCGAACGGCAGGTCCTGGTTCGTGTACGCGCCGAGCGCGGCCTCCCGCACCCGGCCCAACAGCTCACCGAACGTCGGATCGCCCGACAGATCGGTCCGCATCACCAGCGTGTTCACGAAGAACCCGATCAGGTCCTCGGTCTCGGCGCGGTTGCGGCCCGCCACCGGTGTCCCGATCACCACGTCGTCCTGGCCGCAGGAACGGCCGAGGACGACGGAGAACGCCGCCAGCAACGTCATGAACATCGACGCTCCGCTCGCCCGCGCGACCCGGCGCAAGCCCGCGGCCGTCTCCGGGGGGACGGTGAACGACAGCCAGTCCCCCGCGCTCGACCGTACCGGTTGACGTGGCCGGTCGAGGGGGAGTCGCAGCTCGGGTGCTCCGGCCAAGCGGCCCCGCCAGTAGCCGAGTTGTCGCTCCAGGACCTCGCCGGTCAGCCACTGGCGCTGCCACACCGCGAAGTCGGCGTACTGCACCGGCAGCGGCGGCAGCGCGTCCGGCTCGCCCGCGCGGAACGCCTCGTACAGCGCCGTCAGTTCGCGCCGCAGGATTCCGCCCGACCACTCGTCGAAGATCACGTGGTGCATCGACAGGGCCAGCACGTGTTCCGGGGCGCCCGGGCGGATCAGCAGGGCCCGCAGCAAGGGGCCGGTGGCGAGGTCGAACGGTGCCGCGGCGTCCTGCATCATGAGCTGCCTGGCCATGGCGGGCGAACCCGCGTCCACCACCGGCAGGGTGAGCGGCGACGGCGGGTCGACGACCTGTTCCGCCACCCCGTCGGTGCCTGCCACCAGCCGGGTCCGCAGCACCTCGTGCCGCGCCACCAGCGCGCTCAGCGCCTCGCCCAGGGCCGCGACGTCCAGGTCCCCGTCCAGCGGCAGGGAGAGTTGGGTGTTGTACTCCCCCGAGCCGGGATCGAGTTGGTCGAGGAACCACAGGCGCTGCTGCGCGAAGGACAGCGGCAGCACCTGGTCGCGGGAAACGGGCGTCATCGGCGATGGTGACGTCCCCGGGACGGCCTCGTCGATCACCCGTGCCAGGGCTCTGACGGTGGGCCGGTCGAAGAGTGCCGCCAGCGGGATGTCGGCCCCGAACACCTCCTGGATCCGGGAGATCGCCTGGGTGGCCAGCAGGGAGTGGCCGCCCAGCTCGAAGAAGTTGTCCTCGGCGCCGACTCGGTCCACGCCGAGAACCTGTGCCCAGATCTCCGCCAGCGGTTCTTCGGCCGCACCCGACGGTGCGAGGAATCCGCCCAGCTCCGGCCTGGCTCCGTCCGGCGCGGGGAGCGCGGCCAGGTCCAGCTTGCCGGTGGGTGTCAGTGGCAGGGCGACCAGTTCGGTGAAGAGTGCCGGGATCATGAAGTCGGGCAGTCGTCTGCCCAGGTGTTCGCGCAGTTCACCGACTGCCGGAATGCCCGTTTCCGGGTCGGCGGGAACCAGGTGGGCCACCAGTCGCCGTTCGGCGCCGGTGCCGTCGACGGTCACCGCGGCGGCCCGTACCGCCGCGTGCGCGAGCAGTGCGGCCTGCACCTCGCCGGGCTCGATCCGGTTGCCGCGGACCTTGAGCTGGCTGTCGGCGCGGCCGTGGAAGTCCAGCCTGCCGTCGGGACGCCAGCGCGCCCGGTCGCCGGTGCGGTAGAGCCGCGAGCCGTCGTCGGAGAACGGATCGGCGACGAATCGTTCCGCCGTCGGCGCGGGCCGGCCCGTGTAGCCGCGGGCGACCTGCGGGCCACCGACGTACAGGTCGCCGATCACCCCGGCCGGCACCGGTTGGAGCCGGCTGTCCAGGACGTACACGCGGGTGCCGGTGAGCGGGGTGCCGATCGGGACGGTCCCGCCGGAGAGCAGATCGTCGGTGAGAGGGGTGGTCAGCACGCCGATGGTGGTCTCGGTCGGCCCGTAGTGGTTGACCACCGGCCGGTCCCCGGCGGCCGCGAGCAGTTCGCGCACCCAGTCGACCGGGGCCGCTTCGCCGCCCAGGACCAGGCCGCGCCGCGGGATCAGGGCGGCCGGGCCGGCCTCGGCGGCGAGCGCCGCCAGGTGCGAGGGCACGACCTTCAGGTGGTCGATGCGGTGTTCGGCCAGGTATCCGGCGACCGCGGAGGGATCGGTGACGGCGTCCTGGTCGAGGACGTGCAGGGTCCCGCCGGTGGCCAGGCTGCTGAAGACCACCGTGTTGCCGAGGTCGGTGACCTGGGCCTGGAGGAGTGCGTGCCGGGTGCCCGCTTCACGGAGCCCGGCCGGTTCCGCCACCTCGGTGACGTAGGCCGCGAGGTAGGCGGCCAGTCCGCCGTGGGTGACCTGTACGCCCTTGGGGCGTCCGGTCGAGCCCGACGTGTAGATCACGTAGGCGGCCTGGTCCGGCCGGGTCGTGGTCTGGGGCGGCGTGGCCGGCAGTGCGCTCAGCATCGCGCGGACGGTGGGGTCGTCCAGGCTGATCGTGCGCAGCCGTCCGGCGGGCAGGTCGTCGACGATGTCGCTCGTACCGACCAGCACGGTGGCCCGGCTGTCGGCCAGCATGAACGCGAGTCGTTCCGGCGGATAGGAGGGGTCCAGCGGCAGGTAGGCTCCGCCCGCCTGCCACACCGCCAGCACGGCGACGACCATGTCGACGCCGCGGGGCAGGCACAGCCCGACCACCGTCTCGGGTCCGACGCCCGCGCCGCGCAGGTAGTGGGCCAGCCTCGCCGCCCGCTCCATCAGTTCCGCGTAGGTCACCTGCTCCGGGCCGGCGACCATCGCGACCGCGGCAGGGGAGGTCGTGGCGCGCGCGGCGATCAGTTCGTGGGTGAGGGCCGGTGGGTGCGCCGGGACGGCGGCGGCACCGCTCCACTCGTCCAGCAGCAGGTCCCGCTCCCCGGCGGTGACCATCGGGAGCTCCGGGACCGGCCGTGTGGCGTCGGCGGCCACCGCCTCCATCAGGGCGAGCAGGTGGCCCGTCATGCGCTCGATCGTCGCGGTGTCGAAGAGGGCGGTGCCGTACTCGATGGTGCCGTCCAGTGTGCGGCCGTCGTCGACGAGGATCAGCCGCAGGTCGAACTTGGCGATCACCTCACCGGGGCTCAGCGCGCCGAGCGTCAGGCGTCTGGGGTCCGCCTCGGCGGACGGGTCGACGGTGTCGTAGTTGAACAGTGCCTGGAAGACCGGGGTGCGGGAGCGGTCCCGGTCGGTGGTCAGGGCGTCCACCAGCTGCTCGAACGGCAGGTCCTGGTGGGCGTAGGCGTCGAGGGCGGTGCCGCGCATGCGGTCGAGCAGTGCGGTGAACGTGGGGTCACCGGACAGGTCGGCGCGGATGACGAGGGTGTTGAGGAAGAGCCCGATCACGTCCTCGGTCTCGGACCGGTCGCGGTTGGCGATCGGTGTGCCGATGACGACGTCGTCCGTGCCGCAGTACCGGCCGAGCAGGACCGCGTACACCGACAGCAGCGTCATGAACATCGTGGCGCCGCCGTCGCGGGTCACCGACCGCAGCCCGTCGGCCACTTCGGGCGGCACGGTGAATCGCGTCATGGCCCCGGCCATCGACCGTACGGGCGGACGCGGCCGGTCGGTCGGCAGCTCCAGCACCGGAGCTTGGGCCAACTTGTGTCGCCAGTAAGTCAGTTGTGCTTCCAGGACCTCGCCGCTGAGCCAGGCGCGCTGCCAGACCGCGAAGTCGGCGTACTGCAGGGCCGGTGACGGCAGCGGATCGGGCTCGCCGTCGCGGAACGCCGTGTACAGGGCGAGAAGTTCACGCTGGAAGATCCCGGCCGACCACTCGTCGAAGACCGCGTGGTGTGTGGACAGCGCCAGGATGTGTTCGTCCGGCCCGAGCCGCATCAGCCGGCCGCGCAGCAGCGGCTCGGCCGCCATGTCGAACGGTGTCACCGCGTCGCGGGCGGCCAGCAGCTCCGCCGTCCCGCGCGGGTCGGCGGCGCCGGTCAGATCGACGAGGGGCAGGGGGAACGGCGCGGGCGGGTCGATGAGCTGGTGTGCCACCCCGTCCGGGCCAGCCACCAGCCGGGTCCGGAAGACCTCGTGCCGGCCGGTCACCGCGGTCAGCGCGGCGCCGAGCGACGCCACGTCCAGGGGTCCGCTCCAGCGCATGTGCATCGGCAGGTTGTACTCGAGTGAGCCAGGTTCCAGCCGGTCCAGGAACCACAGGCGCTGCTGCGCGAACGACAGGGGCAGCGGTGCGTCGCGGCCGACCGCCCTCACCGGTGGTGCCGCCGCGCCGCGCGCGGTGGCCTCGATCGCGGCGGCCAGTCCTCGTACCGTCGGCCGGTCGAACAGCACCGACAGCGGGATCTCGGTGTCGAAGTCGGTCCGCACCCGTGAGATCACCTGGGTGGCCAGCAGCGAGTGGCCGCCCAGGTCGAAGAAGACGTCCTCGGCGCCGACGCGTTCGGCGCCGAGGACGTCCGTCCAGATGCCCGCGAGCAGTTCCTCCGTCGCGCCGCGGGGTGCCTCGAAGCGCGTGGTGTCCGGGCGGTCGGCCTCGGGGGCGGGCAGCGCGGCGCGGTCGAGCTTGCCGTTCGCGGTCAGGGGCAGCGCGGCCAGTTCGACGAACGCCGCCGGGACCATGTACTCCGGCAGGCTCCGTCGCAGCAGGTCCCGCAGCTCGCCGGTGGCCGGCAGTCCCGTGCCGGAGTCGGCGGGTACCAGGTAGGCCGCCAGTCGCTGGTCCGCCCCGGTGCCGTAGGCCCTGACCACGGCGGTACGGATCCGCGGATGCGCGGTCAGTGCCGCCTCGATCTCGCCGGGTTCGATCCGGAAGCCGCGCACCTTCAGCTGGCCGTCGGCGCGGCCCAGGTGCTCCAGCACACCGCCGGGCAGCCATCGGGCCCGGTCGCCCGACCGGTAGAGGCGTGATCCGTCCGCGGCGAACGGGTCGGCCACGAACCGTTCGGCGGTCAGCGCGGCCCGGCCGCCATAGCCGCGCGCCACCCCGGCACCGCCGACGAACACCTCGCCCGGCACGCCGACCGGGGCCGGGTTCATGGCCTCGTCCAGTACGTGCACCCGCCAGCCGGGCAGACCGCGGCCGATCGGCACGCGCGGGCCGCGACCCGGCTCGTGGGCGGTGACCCGGTGGTGGGTCACGTGCACCGTCGTCTCGGTGATGCCGTACATGTTCACCAGCGCGGGCGCGTCGAGCCCGTACCGCTCCTGCCAGGCGGTCAGGTGCGACCTCGTCAGTCCGTCACCGCCGAAGACGACCAGGCGCAGGCCGGCGAAGCGCTGTCCCACGGCGACGGCCGCCCGCGACAGCTGACGGAACAGCTCCGGGGTGGCGCTGAGGACGGTCACGCCCTGGGCGGCGACGACCGCGCCGAGCCGTTCCGGCGCGCGCACGGTGTCCATGGGGACGACGACGCAGCGGGCGCCGCGGGTCAGCGCGCCCCAGATCTCCCACACCGAGAAGTCGAACGCGGCGGAGTGGCACACGCTCCACACGTCGTCGGAGCCGAGGCCGACCGTGGTGTCCGCGGCGTCGAAGAGCGCGGCGAGGTTGGCGTGCGGAACGAGGACGCCCTTGGGGCGGCCGGTGGAGCCCGAGGTGTAGATGACGTACGCCAGCCCGGCGGGGTGCGTCGTCACCGCCGGCGCGTCGGTGGGACGGGCGGTGAGGGCGGCAGCCGTCTCCGGGTCGTCCAGGACGACCTGCCGGGTCTGCCCCGTGGCCAGGTCCGTCCGGTCGGAGCGGGTGACGAGGACTCGTGCGGAGCTGTCGGCCAGCATGAACGCCAGTCGCTCCGGCGGGTGGGCCGGATCGAGCGGCAGGTAGGCGGCACCGGCCTGCCAGACCGCCAGCATCGACACCACCATGTCGACGCCGCGTTCCAGGCAGAGCCCGACGACGGTCTCGGGTCCGGCGCCCGCCGCCCGGAGGTGGTGGGCGAGCCGGTTGGCGCGCGCCATGAGTCCGGCGTAGGTCAGTGTGGTGTCGCCGCACACCACCGCCACCGCGTCCGGGGTCGCCGCGGCGCGTGCGGCGATCAGCTCGGGTGCCCCGTGCGGGCCGGGAGCCGGGACCGCGGTGTCGTTCCAGGCGTGGACGAGCAGGTCGCGTTCGGCCGGGGTCGTCAGGTGCAGCTTCGACAGCCGGCGTGCGGGGTCGGCGGCCACTTCGCCGAGCAGGGTGACGAGGTGTCCGATCAGCCGCTCCATCGTGGCCGCGTCGAACAGGGCGGTGCTGTACTGCATCTCGCCGACCAGAGCGTCCTCGCGGTCGCCGAGCAGCACCACCAGGTCGAACTTCACCGGCAGCGATCCGGCGAGCACGTCCGCTCCCAGGGAGCCGCCGGACGCGTCGCCGAGAGTCCCGTCGGCGGTCCGGTCGGCCGGGTCGGCGGTGGCGTAGTTGAACACGACCTGGAAGAGCGGGGTGCGGGACCGGTCGCGGCCGGTCACCAGCGCGTCCACCAACTGCTCGAACGGCAGGTCCTGGTGGGCGTAGGCGTCCAGCGCCGTCTCGCGTACCCGGGCCACGGTCTCGGCGAAGGACGGGTCGCCCGACAGGTCGGTGCGCAGGACGAGCATGTTGGCGAAGAACCCGATCAGGTCCTCGGCCTCGGCGCGGTTGCGGCCCGCGACCGGTGCGCCCACCACGACGTCGTCGGTGGCGCAGTAGCGGCCGAGCACGACCGCGAGGCCGGCCAGCAGGGTCATCGCCATGGTGGCGCCGTTCTCGCGCGCCACCGCCCGCAGGCCTTCGGCGGTCGCCGCGGGCACGGTGAACCCGGCGACGGCCCCCTCGATCGACCGCACGGGCGGGCGCGGCCGGTCGGCGGGGAGTTCCAGGGCCGGAAGCTCGGCCAACTGCCGCTTCCAGTATTCCAGTTGCTCGTCCAGGACCTGTCCGGTGAGGCACTGTCGCTGCCAGAGGGCGAAGTCGGCGTACTGCACGGGGAGCGGCCCCAGCGGGTCCGGCTCGCCCGCGCGGAACGCCCGGTAGAGGGCCGACAGTTCGCGTTGGAGGATCCGGTACGACCACTCGTCGAAGACCACGTGGTGCATCGACAGCACCAGCACGTGTTCGTCCAGGTCCAGCCTGATCAGCAGCGCGCGGACCAGCGGCCCGCCCGCCAGGTCGAACGGCGCCGGCGCGTCGGCGGCCACCAGGGCCCGCGCCGCCGCGACCGGATCGGCACTGTGCGAGACGTCGACGACCGGCAGCGGGCACGGCGACGGCGGGTCGATCACCTGGTGGGCGACCCCGTCCGCGTCGGCCACGAGCCGGGTGCGCAGCACCTCGTGCCGGGCCAGCACCGCGCTCAGGGCGGTTCCCAGGGCCGCGACGTCGAGTGCGGGGTCCGGGGTGTGCGGCGCGGCCTTCCCCGTACGCCCCAGGCGCATCGGGATGGTCAGGTTGTACTCGGGGGAACCGGGGTCGAGCTGGTCCAGGAACCACAGCCGCTGCTGCGCGAACGACAGCGGCAGCGGCTCGCCACGGTCGGCCGCGGTCACCGGCGGCAGGGCGATCCCGCGCGCCGAGCCGTCGACGACCACCGCGAGAGCGCGCACGGTCCGGCGGTCGAACAGGACCGACAGGGGGACCTCGACGCCGAACACGTCCCGGAGCCGGGAGGTCACCTGGGTGGCCAGCAGCGAGTGCCCGCCGAGCTCGAAGAAGTCGTCCTCGGCTCCGACCCGGTCCACGCCCAGGACCCGCGCCCAGATCCCCGCCAGCAGTTCCTCGGACGTGCCCGACGGCGCGACGAAGGCGTCCCCGCCCGGCCGGGACGCGTCCGGCGCAGGCAGTGCGGCGCGGTCCAGCTTCCCGTTCGGCGACAGGGGCAGCTCGTCCAGTGCGACGAAGAGCGAGGGGACCATGAACGCCGGCAGCCGTGCCGCCGCGAACTCCCGCAGCTCGGCCACCGCGGGGAGCGGCCCGTCCGCGACCAGGTGGGCGACCAGCGTGCGGCCCGCGTGGTCCCCGACGGCCGTGACGACCGCCGACCGCACCCGGGGATGGGTGGTCAGAGCCGCCTCGATCTCGCCGGGCTCGATCCGGAAGCCACGCACCTTCAGCTGGTGGTCGGCGCGTCCGAGGATCTCCAGTCGGCCGTCGGGCAGCCGACGTGCCCGGTCACCGGTGCGGTACATACGGGTGCCGTCGGCGGTGAACGGGTCGGCCACGAAGCGTTCCGCGGTCAGCGCGGCCCGGCCGCGGTAGCCGCGTGCCACCTGCCGGCCGGCGATGAAGATCTCGCCGGCCACTCCGAGGGGCACCACGTCGAGGCGGGCGTCCAGCACGTACAGCCGGTTGCCGGGCAGGGGCGTGCCGATCGGCGGCGGCCCCTGGACGTCGGGGCCGACCGCGCCGGTGGTGACCATGACGGTCGCCTCGGTCGGGCCGTAGGTGTTCACCAGCTCGCGGCCCACCGTCCAGGCCGCCGCGACCTGCTCGGTCAGCGGCTCGGCGCCCAGCAGCAGCGTCTGCAGGCCCGTGGTGTCGGCGGGGTCGAGCATGCCGAGGAGGGACGGTGTGACGCTGGTCGCCCGTATCCCGCCGTCGCGGATCAGCGCGGTCAGCAGCTCGGGTTCGGCGCGTTCCCGGGCGGTGGCCACGGTCAGGGTGCCCCCGGCAGCCAGTACCACCGCCAGGTCGAGTACGGAGGCGTCGAAGCTGAACGAGGCGAACTGCAGCACCCGTACACCGGGCCCGGCGCCCAGCACGGGCCGCAGTACGGTCGCCATGTTGACGACACTCGCGTGGCCGACCTCGACGCCCTTGGGCCGTCCCGTCGACCCGGACGTGTAGATCACGTACGCCGACTGCTCGGCCTGGACCGCCACGGACTCGGGCGCTGTGCCCGGCAGTGCCGCGAGGGTGGCCGCCGTCGCGGGATCGTCCAGTCGTACGACCGTGTCGACGGCGACCGGGCCGGTGGTGGCCGCCCCGTGCGTGACCAGGACCCGTGCGCGGCTGTCGGCCAGCATGAACGCGAGCCGGTCGGCGGGATAGTCCGGGTCGAGCGGCAGGTAGGCGCCGCCGGCCTGCCACACCGCGAGGACCGCGACGACCATGTCGGGGCCGTGGGGCAGACACAGGCCCACTGTGGTCTCCGGTCCGACGCCCAGCCCCCGCAGATGGCGGGCGAGACGGTTCGCGCGTGCGACCAGACCGGCGTAGCCGAGCGACTCCGCGCCGCACACCACGGCCACCGCGTCCGGCCGGGCGGCGGCCTGGGCGGCGATCAGCTCGTGCACCCCGGACACGGCGGGCATCGGCGCCGCGTCGCCGTCCCGGTCGCGGACCAGGGTGTCGCGTTCGGCCGACGTCAGCATCGGCAGCCGCGAGAGCGGCCGTGCCGGGTCCGCGGCGACCGTTTCGAGCAGCGTGAGGAGGTGCCCGGCCATCCGGTCGGCCGTGGCTTCGTCGAACAGTGCCGTGCTGTATTCGATGGTCCCGGCCAGCCCGTCGCCGGTTTCGACCAGGCTGAACTCCAGGTCGAACTTCACCGGCAGCAGGCCCGGTCCCACGGCTGCGACGGGGTGGTCGCCGTCCCGGGCGGAGTATCCGAACATCACCTGGAAGAGCGGGGTGCGGGAGCGGTCCCGCTCGGTGACCAGGGTGTCCACCAGCCGCTCGAACGGCAGGTCCTGGTGGGCGTAGGCGTCCAGCGCGGTCCGCCGCACCCGGCCCAGCAGCTCGGTGAACGAGGGGTCCTGGGACAGGTCGGTGCGCAGTACGAGTGTGTTGACGAAGAACCCGATGAGGTCCTGGGCCTCGGCACGGTCGCGGCCCGCGACCGGGGTGCCCACCACGACGTCCTCGGTGCCGCAGTAGCGGCCGAGCACCACGTCGACGGCGGCGAGCAGCGTCATCGACATCGTCGCGCCGTGCTCGCGGGCCACCTCCCGCAGGCTTTCGGTGGTCGACGCGGGGACGGCGAACGCGGTGACCGCTCCCTCGGTGGACCGCGTCGGCGGGCGCGGCCGGTCCACCGGCAGGTCGAGCGCGGGGAGGTCGGCGAGCTGCCCGCGCCAGTAGGCGAGTCCTCTCTCCAGTACGTCCCCGCTCAGCCGGTCGCGCTGCCACGCCGCGAAGTCGGCGTACTGCACCGGGAGTCGGGGCAGCGGATCGGGCTCGCCGTCGCGGAACGCCTCGTACAGCGCGGTGAGTTCGGCCCGCAGGATCCGGTGCGACCACTCGTCGAAGGCCACATGGTGCACGGTCAGGGCGAGGAGATGCTCGGTGGGTCCGAGTCCGATCAGCAGCGCGCGGATCGGCGGCCCGCCCGCCAGGTCGAAGGGGGCGGGCGCGTCCTGCCCGACCAGCCGGTCGGCGGCGGCGCGCGGATCCGGCTCGCCGCTCACGTCGGCGACCGGGAGCGGGAACGGCGCCGGCGGGTCGACCACCTGGTGCGGGGTGCCGTCCGGGCCGGTCACCAGCCTGGTCCGCAGCACCTCGTGGCGGGCGGTGAGCGCGGCCAGCGCGGCGCCGAGCGCGGCGACGTCGAGAGGACCGGTCCAGTGGTGCGGCACCGGCACGTTGTACGTGGCCGATCCGGGCTCCAGCCGGTCGAGGAACCACAGCCGTTGCTGTCCGGGCGACAGCGGCAGCGCACGGTCGCGGTCCACGGCCGTCACCGGCGGGATCACCACGCCCTCGGGCGAACCGGCCAGCGCCTGCGCGAGCCCTGTGACGGTCGGCTGTTCGAACAGCGCCGGGAGGCCGAGCTCGACGCCGAACAGCTCGCGGATCCGGGAGAGTACCCGGATGGCGAGCAGTGAGTGGCCGCCCAGCTCGAAGAACCCGTCGTCGATGCCGACCCGCGGCAGGCCGAGCGCCTCGGCGAACACATCGCAGAGGATCTCCTCGCGCGCGGTGCGCGGGCCCCAGTCCGACACCGTCACCTCGGGAGCCGGGAGCGCGGCGCGGTCCAGCTTGCCGTTGGGTGTCAGCGGCAGCGCCGCCAGCACCGCGACCGTGGCCGGGACCATGAACTCGGGCAGGGTCCTGGCCACGTGCCGGCGCAGCTCGGAGGCGAGCGCCCCGATGTCGAGGGAGGCGATGGGCGTGTTGGTGCGGGCGGAGAGCGGGCGGGACCCGGCCCGTGGCACGAACGTCCCGGTCGACGCGGAGGACTCGCCTTCGGCCGCAGGCGTGAGTACGGCCTCCATGCGGTCGTCGGCGAGGTCGCCGGACCAGGTCACCACGGCCCGGTACCCGGCCTCGGCGGCCAGACCGTGCAGGTGTTCGGGGTCGATGCCGGCGCCGTCCGCGAGGAGGTCGGCGGCCTCGCGCGGCGACAGCCCCTCGCCCAGGGCCCGGGTGGCGGCCGACTCCGCGGCCAGGCGTCCGTTGGGCATCCCGATCACACGCAGCGGTGCGGACGAACGGGCGGCCAGCAGTGCGGCGAGCCCCTCCGAATCGCTCACGTCGTCGCCCCAGCGGACGACGGGGACGCGGGCCAGGTCGGTCAGGTCCGCGCGGGTGTGCAGGACGACGTCGTAGCGGTGGCGCGTCATCTCGTTGTGGTGCTCACCGCGCTGGAGCCTGAGGTCCACCCCGCTGATGCGGGGGCGGGCCGCGGCGAGCGCGGCGAAGAAGTCCGGGTCGACCAGCAGTTCCTTCTCGACGACCAGGGCGCGCTCGACGGCCCGCCGTACGTCGGCGGCCGAGGCGTCGGGCTCGGCGCGGCGCAGTTCCACCGCGGTGTGCAGGAGCCGCAGCGTGCGCCGGTTGCGTACGTCGCCGACGAACACGGCGCCGCCGGGGGCGAGCAGCTCGACGGCGCGGGTGAGGACCTCGATCAGGTAGTCGGCACCGGGGAAGTACTGCACCACCGAGTTGAGGACGATGGTGTCGAACCGTCCGGCGGGAAGTCCCTCGACGTCGTCGGCGGTCTGGTGCCGCAGCACCACGCGGCCGGCCAGTTCGGGACGGGCCGCCACCTGCTCGCGCAGCCGGTCGACGGCGGGTGCGGAGAAGTCGGTGCCCCAGTACTCCTCGCAGTGCGGCGCGAGCTGGGCGAGCAGCAGGCCGGAGCCGACCCCGATCTCCAGGACGCGGGTGGGACGCAGCGCGCGGATCCGCCGTACCGCGCCGTCCCGCCAACGGAGCATCTCCCGGGAGGGGATGGGTTCGCCGGTGTAGGAGCTGGTCCAGCCCGAGAAGTCGGTGCCGAAGCCGGCGTCGTCGGCCGCCTGGTACATGGCGTCGTAGACCTGGAGCCATTCGTCGACGCGGCGCTCGGCGTCGGCCTCGCCGGGCGCGGTCGCCCGGTCGTCATGACCTGAGGGCACCACGTAGGCCGCGAGCCGTCGGTCGCCGCCGTCGTCGAAGGCGGTCACCACCGCGGACCGCACCGCTGGATGGGCGGTCAGCACGGCCTCGATCTCACCCGGTTCGATCCGGAACCCGCGGACCTTGAGCTGGTCGTCGGCCCGTCCCAGGAACTCCAGTCGGCCATCGGGCCGCCACCGGACGCGGTCGCCCGAGCGGTAGAGCCGCGAGCCGTCGGCGCTGAACGGGTCGGCCACGAACCGTTCCGCGGTCAGCGCCGGGCGTCCGCCGTAGCCGCGCGCCACCCCGGCGCCGCCGATGTACAGCTCGCCCGCGACGCCCACCGGCACCGGGTGGAGCCTCTCGTCCAGGACGTAGGCCCGGGTGTTGGCCAGGGGCCTGCCGATGGGCGGCGCGCCCGGAACGTCGGGGTCGATCTGTTCGGTGCAGGAGATCACCGTGATCTCGGTGGGACCGTAGCCGTTGAACATCCGTCGGCCCGGGGCCCAGTCCCGTGCCACCTGCTCGCCGACGCGTTCCGAGCCCACGAACAGAGCGGTGACGTCGGGGAGTTCGGCCGGGTCCAGTGAGCCGAGCAGTGACGGCGCCACACTCGCGGAGACCACGCCGCCGGTGCGGACCGCCGCGGTCAGGAGGGCCGGTTCGGTGCGTTCCCGCGAGGTGGCGACCACCAGTGTGCCGCCGCCCGCGAGCACCACCGCGATATCCATCAGGGCGGCGTCGAAGCTGAACGAGGCGAACTGGAGCGCGCGTGCCCCGACCGTGACACCGAACGCGGGCCGCAGCGCCGTCGCCAGGTTGATCACACCGTCGTGCGGTACCAGGACGCCCTTGGGCCGTCCGGTCGAGCCCGAGGTGTAGATCGCGTAGGCCAGTTGTCCGGGGAGCACCGAGGCCCCGTCCGGGGCCGTGGGCGCGAGTGCCGCCACCTCGGCCGCCGTCTCGGGGTCGTCCAGCCACAGCGCGGTCCGCACCGCCGTGTCCAGCGGGAGGCCGGCCGCCGCGCTCCGGTGTCCGACCAGCACGTCCACCCCGCTGTCGGCGAGCATGAACTCCAGCCGGTGCGTCGGATAGTCCGGGTCGAGCGGCAGGTAGGCGCCACCGGCCTGCCAGACCGCCAGGACCGCCACCACGGTGTCGACGCCGCGTTCCAGACACAGGCCCACGATCGACTCGGCGCCCACCCCGGCGGCGCGCAGCCGGTGGGCGAGCCGGCCCGCCCGGGCCAGCAGCGCGGCATAGGTCAGCGAGGTCTCGCCGCACGTCACCGCCAGGACGTCGGGGAACGCGTCCGCCCTGGCCGCGATCAGCTCGTGCACGCCCGCCGCCGACGGAAGCGGTGCGGCGGTGTCGTTCCACCTGTTCAGCAGGACGTCGCGTTCGGTCTCGGTGAGCATCGGGGCACGGGACAGCGGTCGGCCGGGGTCCGCCGCCACCGACGCCAGCAGGGTGCTCAGGTGACCTGCCGTCCGCTCCACCGTCGCGGCGTCGAACAGGGCGGTGCTGTACTCGATCGCTCCGGTGAGGGCCTCGCCGTCGTCGGACACGACGAGCCGCAGGTCGGACCGGGCGATCGTGGTGGTCCCAAGGGCGCCGGTCTCCCCCGCGCCCGCACCGGAGTAGTGGAAGAGCCCGCGGAAACGCTCGGCGTCCAGACAGTCCGCGAGCCGGGCGTACGGCAGGTCCTGGTGGGCGTGGGCGTCCCGTGTCGTGCGGCGGACCCTGGCGAGCAGTTCGGTGAACGCCGGGTCGCCGGACAGGTCGACACGCACGGGCAGGGGGTCGGCGAAGAACCCGATCAGGTCCTCGGTCTCGGCCCGGTGCCGGTCGGCGGCCGAGGCGCCGATCACCACGTCGTACTGTCCGCCGGAACGGCCGAGCACCACGGCGAACGTGGCCAGCAGCACCGTCGCCAATGACGTCTCGCCGGCGCGCGCCACCGTCCGCAGCGCGTCCGCGGTCGCGGCGGGGACCGTGAACCGGACCGCTGCGCCGGCCGCCGACCGGACGGGCGGCCGGGGACGGTCGGTCGGCAGCTCCAGGGTGGGCGCGTCGGCCAACTGGTCCCGCCAGTACGTCAGATGCCGTTCCAGTACGTCACCGGCGAACCACTCGCGCTGCCATGCCGCGAAGTCGGCGTACTGCAGTTCCAGCGGCGGCAGCGGATCGGGCTGCCCCGCGCGGAACGCCTCGTACAGCGCGGACAGTTCACGTTCGAAGATCCGCCCGGACCCTTCGTCCGAGACGGCGTGATGCATGGACAGCGCCAGCATGTGCTCGTCGGCGGCCAGCCTGATCAGGCATCCGCGGATGAGCGGCCCGCGCGTGAGGTCGAACGGGGTCACCGCGTCGGCGGCCACCAGCCGTTCCGCCACGCGGACCGGGTGCGTCTCGGCGGACACGTCCGCCACCGGCATCCGGACGGGCGCGGGCGGGTCGATCACCTGCCGCGCCGCGCCGTCCGAGCCGGCCACCAGTCGGGTGCGCAGCACCTCGTGCCGGCCGACCACGGCGTCCAGGGCGGCGGTCAGCGCGGCGGCGTCCAGTGTCCCGCCGAGCCTGACCAGCATCGAGAGGTTGTCGGCCACCGACCCCGGCTCCGCCTGGGCCAGGGACCACAACCGCTGCTGCGCGAACGACAGCGGCAAAGCCTGGTCACGGCTCACCGCGGTGACCGGCGGCGGGCCTTCGCGGAGTCCCACGCTCCCCTGCCTTCCGTTAGTGCCCGACCGGGAATCGGCGCCTGCCGATTCAGTGCTCGCCGAAGCAGCACTTGCCGATGCGGTGCTTGTCGGTTCAGTGCTCGTCGGTTCGGTACGTGCGACGTCGGTGCCGGCCGGTGCGGTGCTCGTCGGTTCAGTGCTTGTCGAGGAATTCGACGATCGCCGAGTTGACCTCGGTCGGCCGTTCGAGATAGCCGAAGTGACCGCAGTCGGGGATCTCCACCAGGTCGCAGTCCGGGATCGCCTCGGCCACCTCGGCCGCCAGATGCGGCGGCGTGATCATGTCGTCGCCGAAGGCGATGACCCGGCACGGCACGCTCACGCCAGCAAGCGCCTCGCGCCGGTCCGCCCCGGTGTCCGCATAGGCCTGGCCGCGGGCCGCCTCGCCCCCGCTGAGCCGCAGCGTTTCCAGCCAGAGCGAGACGGCGCCGTCGTCGTTCAGCGTCGCCGGCGAGAGCATCTGCACCGCCGACATCACCGCCTGGTAGTCCGGCGGAAGCCGGACACCGCTCTCCAGCAGCGTCCGCTCCGCCTGTTCCTGGGCCGTCCGGACGGCGTCCGAACGGGACTTGGTGGCGATCAGGACCGCGCACCGGACCAGGTGCGGCCAGCCGATCGCCAGCTCCTGCGCGATCACGGCGCCCAGGGACGTCCCGACGATCCGGCACGGCGCCGCGTCCAGTGCCTCGATGAGGCCCTTCGTGTCGGCGACCATGTCGGCGAGCGAGTACCTGCCCGGGGGCACGTCCGAGGGCGGAACACCCCGGTTGTCGAAGGTGATGGCCTGGTAGCCGGCCTCGGCGAGGGCGGGCGTCTGGTGCAGGGACCACACCCGGCCGGCGGCCGACGATCCCATGATCATGAGCACCCGCTCACCTCTGCCCGACCGTTCGTAGGAGAGCCGGATTCCGTTGGTGAACACATGCGGCATGGTGTGG
Source organism: Streptomyces sp. NPDC032822 (assembly GCF_055578825.1). Classification (NCBI taxonomy): domain Bacteria; kingdom Bacillati; phylum Actinomycetota; class Actinomycetes; order Kitasatosporales; family Streptomycetaceae; genus Streptomyces; species Streptomyces sp. NPDC032822. The sequence continues at coordinate 19,452 of NZ_JBVIOL010000037.1, forward strand.
TCCGGTCACTCGCCGTCGAGGGCGATACGCAGGCTCTTGGGGCGCATGTCGGTCCAGGTCTCCTCGATGTACTTGTCGCACTCCTCCTTGGAGGCGCACACCCCGGTCTCCTTCCAGCCGCCCGGGACGTCCAGGTCGGCGGGCCACAGGGAGTACTGCTCCTCGTGGTTGACGAGCACCTTGAACCGTGCCTCGGTGCTCTCGAAGTCGAAGCTCACCGTCCGCACAACTGTCTCCTTCTCGGTTAGGCGGTGGTCTCGCTCTCAGCTGTCTCCTGCCGGGCGAACTGGGTCGTGTAAAGGTCGGCGTACAGACCGCCCGCGGCGAGCAGTTCCTCGTGGGTCCCGCGTTCGTGGATCCGGCCCTCGTCGATGACCAGGATCTGGTCGGCATCGCGGATCGTGGACAGCCGGTGCGCGATCACCAGCGACGTACGGCCGGACAGCGCGGTCTTCAGGGCGCGCTGGATCGCCGCCTCCGACTCCGAGTCCAGGTGGGCGGTCGCCTCGTCCAGCACGACGATCGGCGGTGCCTTCAGCAACAGCCTGGCCAGCGCGATCCGCTGCTTCTCGCCGCCCGACAGCCGGTAGCCGCGGTCGCCGACCACGGTGTCGAGGCCGTTGGACAGCGACTCGATCAACTCCCAGATGCGCGCCGCCTCGCAGGCCTCGACGAGTTCCGCCTCGGTGGCCTCGGGGCGTGCGTAGAGCAGGTTGGCCCGGATCGTGTCGTGGAACAGGTGCGCGTCCTGGGTGACCACACCGACCGTGTCGCGCAGCGACCTGATCGTGATGTCGCGGATGTCGCAGCCGCCGATCCGTACCGCTCCGGAGCCGGGATCGTAGAACCGCGGCACCAGATGGGTGATCGTCGTCTTGCCGGCGCCCGAGTGGCCGACCAGCGCGGTCAGCTTCCCGGCGGGCGCGCGGAAGCTCACATCGTCCAGCACCGACGAATCGTCGCTGCGTTCCGGCATGGGCAGTGCGATCGACTCCAGTGAGGCGAGCGACACCTCTTTGGCGTTGGGGTAGCGGAAGGAGACCCGGTCGAACTCCACGTCGGGCGCCGCGCCGTCGCCGGAGAGGTGCTCGGGCAGCGGGGTCGCCCCGGGACGCTCGGCCACCAGCGGTTTGAGGTCCAGTACCTCGAAGACGCGGTCGAAGCTCACCAGGGCGCTCATGGCGTTGGCCTGGAGGTTGGAGAGCTGGATGATCGGGTCGTACACCCGGGTGACCAGGATCGTCAGCGTCACCAGCGTGCCGACCTTGAACGCGCCGTCCACGACGAGGGCGCCGCCGATGCCGAACATCAGCGCGAGCGTGACCGCGCCCGCCAGTCCCATGACGATGCCGAGCATCTGCCCGGTGACGGTGGTCCTGACGCCGATGTCGCGCTTGGCGGCGGCGTGGCCGGAGAACATCCGGGATTCGGTCTCCGGGCGGCCGAACAGCTTGGAGAGCATGGCTCCGGCGACGTTGAACCGCTCGTTCATCATCGAGCCCAGGTCGGCGTCGAGTTCCATCTCACGGCGGGTGAGCATCTGCAGCCGATGCCCGTAGAACCGGCCGGGGAGGATGAAGAGGGGGGTCATCACCAAGGCGGCGACGGTGATCTGCCACGACAGGTAGAACATCGCGGCGAGTACGAGAACCAGGGTCAGGAGGGTGTTGACGGCTCCGGCCAGCAGCTTCGTGACCGCGTGCTGTGCCCCGACCACGTCGGTGTTGAGCCTGCTGACGAGCGAGCCGGTCTGCGAGCGGGTGAAGAACGCCAACGGCTGTTCCTGCACATGCGAGAAGACCTCGGTCCGCAGGTCGTAGATCAGTCCCTGCCCGATCCGGGCGGACGATCGGACCTGAAGGTACTCGCTGATGGCTTCCAGGATCGCGAGCCCGATCATGAGGCCGGCGAAGGTCGTGACGACGGACATCTTCTGCGGCAGGACGCCCTTGTCGATGGCCATACCCAGTAACAGCGGACTGAGCACGGTTATCAGCGCGCCGAGAGCGGTGACGGTCAACAGCAGTGCCAGCTGCCAACGGTAGTTCTTGGCATACGGAACGATTCGCCGAATGGTGCCGGGCCTGACGCGTTGCCCCTTTTTCACCGGATCGACAAAACGCCCCTGGCCCGGCGGAAGACTTGGTGCCTGCTGGACACTGCTCACCGCATATATCTCCTCTGCGCCATTTGTTTCGCGTCCTTCCCGAACGGATAGCACGGCGAGGCTGTGTTTACCGGACAGCTTCACCGATGGCGGCACGAGTGACAACGGGCCGAGAAACACGTCGGACGTACGGCGGACAGAAGGCAGTCTGAAACAGGTCGCGATGGCATTCAACTGCCGCGCCACCGCAGTTGAACACCTGGCTCATTGGCTCTGTTCTCGGGCGCCGGGCACGACCAGACCCGCCTCGTACGCGGCGATGACCGCCTGCGTACGGTCGCGCAGGCCCAGTTTGCCGAGGATGTGGCTGACGTGTGTCTTGACGGTCTCCTCGGTGACGGCCAGCCGGGCCACGATCTCCAGGTTGGACAGGCCGGCGGCGACCAGCCGCAGCACCTGCGTCTCCCTGGGGGTGAGCCCGGTCAGCGCGTTCGCCGACTTCGCGTCGGCGGGCTCGGGCTTGAGGTGGACGAACTCCGTGATGAGTCGGCGGGTGACGGCCGGGGCCAGCAGTGCGTCGCCGGCCGCGATGATCCGCACGGCGTCGAACAGCCGCTCCGCGCTGACGTCCTTGAGCAGGAAGCCACTGGCGCCCGCGCGCAGGGCGTCGTAGACGTACTCGTCCAGGTCGAAGGTCGTCAGGATGAGGACGCGTGGCCCGCCGGTGCCGCCCTCGGTGAGCTGCCGGGTCGCCTCGATACCGTCCACCCCCGGCATGCGGATGTCCATCAGCACGACGTCCGGGGTCAGTTCGCGACAGATCCGTACCGCCTCGGCACCGTCGGGGGCGGTGTCGATCACCGTGAAGTCCGGCTGGGTGTTCAGCACCGCGGCGAAACCGGTGCGGACGACCGGGTGGTCGTCGGCGATGACGATCCGGACGGGAAGGGAGGGCGTGCTCATCAGGGTCCTTCTGTCTTGGCGGGCAGGCTGGCCTCGACGAGGAACCCGCCGTCGGCCGCCTGGCCGGTGCGGACCTCACCGCCGACGGACGCCGCGCGTTCGCGCATGCCGAGCAGCCCGTGGCCGCCGGAGGGGGTGGCGGGCACAAGGCCCGGCCCGTTGTCGCGGATGCGTAGCCACAGGATGTCGTCGGTGAAGTGCAGCTCCACGTCGACCGCCGCACCCGGTGCGTGCCGTCGGGCGTTGGTGAGGGCTTCCTGGACGATCCGGTAGGCCGCGAGTTCGACCCCCGGGTCGAGCGCCTGGGGTGAGCCGCGCATGATGAACCGCGTGACGCCGCCGGAGGCGTCCCTGGCCTCGTCGACCAGCTCGTTCAGCTGGTGCAGGCCCGGCTGCGGGTGCCGGTTGGGGCTCTCGGCCGGGGTGTCCTCGCGCAGCACACCGAGCAGGCGCCGCATCTCGGTGAGGGCGGCCCGGGCAGTGTCACCGATACCCAGCAGCCGCTTGGCGCCCTCGGCGGGCATGCCGGGGGTGGCCATCCGCGCCGTCTCGGCCTGCACGGAGATCATGGAGATGTGGTGGGCCACCACGTCGTGCAACTCACGGGCGATCCGCGCCCGTTCGCCGCGCGCGGTGTGCTCCAACAGCGTCCCCGCGATGGCGCGGCGGCTCTCGCTGTTCTCCTGGGCCTCGCGGCGTGCCCGGCGTGCCGTGCCGGCCAGCGCCGCCACCGGCACCAGCGCCGCCAGTGTCACCGCGTGCACGCGGAAGCCCGTGTCCGCCGGACCCGCGAGCGCGAGGACGAGGAACGGCAGGTCGACGGCCACGGCCAGCAGTTCGGGTCCCGACCGGCCCAGCCGGTAGGCACCGATCAGCTGAGCGAGCAGGCCGGCGACCGTGACGGTCTCCAGGAGCGTGAAACACAGGACGTTCGCCACCGTGACCACCACCACGGCCGGGACCGGCCCGGTGAGCAACACCGGCAGCGTCGCGGACAGGCACAGCAGCACGAGCGTGAGCAGCCCCAGCACGAGCTGCACCGTGGCATCGCCGCCGGCCGACCCGCGCGTGGCCGAGGGGACGGTCGAAGCGCTGCCCGGCAGCAGCCTGATGGTCAGTTCCACTCCCGCGAGCAACGCCAGGAGCGCCACGGCGACGACGTACCGGGTCGGGAGCCCGGCGATCCGCTGACTCTTGACGGCCCACCAACTACGCCGGACGACCGCGCGCTCCATGCCGGTCAGTATGGCAGCCCGGCCCCGCGCGGAGATCCCCCGCGAGGCGCCCCCGTCGCCCCTCGTGCGAGGGACGGCACCCTCCCCCGCACGAGGGAGGCGCCGGCGTGGGCCGTCCGTCCGCCGGCGGGTCAGGCAGCGACTCCCGCTCCCGCTTCTCCTCTCTCCCGGTGTCAGTTCTGCCGCCCTTGTCGGACCGATCCGCCCATGTGAATATGGCCAACGCACACAGAAAGGGGCCGATAACGGAACGCATCAGCTCCACCTCTGACTGGCGGTGTTGTTCGCAGAAAGCAGCCATCGCCCGGTGAAGAGCACGAAATTGCGTGCTTGGCAGCGCAGAGCACATGGCAAGAAAATTGTGCGGATGTCGGTGTCGAAGGATCACGATCGGGGGCTCCCCCGACCTACGCCTTTTCGACCGGGCCGGAGAGATGATCTCGCTGGCGCATCTGGGGATATTCGATCGTCGAAGTCTGGGTATGGAGAGGACCTTCAGCATGGACAAGCTGAAAATCGACGCGGCGGAACGGCACGCGGTGCGTGAGTTGCTGGACGAGTTCGAGGAGGAGGTCGCCCGACTCGACCAGGAGCAGGTGCTCCACCGCGCCACCGTGCTCGCGCACCGGTTGCCCACCCGGATCCGGCTGCACCTCGACGCCTTCCGGCGCGAGTGGTTGTCCGGGGTGCTCTGCATCTCGGGGTACGAGGTGGACCAGGACCGGCTCGGCCCGACACCCGCGCACTGGCGCGACCGGTCGCAGGGGCCGCACGCCCGTCGTGAGGAGCTGTTCCTGCTGCTGTGCGGCTCGCTGCTCGGCGACCCCTTCAGCTGGGCGACCCAGCAGAACGGGCGCCTCATCCACGACGTCGTGCCGATCGCGGGTCACGAGCACGAGCAGTTGGGGTCGAGCAGCGAGGCGTTGCTGACCTGGCACACCGAGGACGCCTTCCACCCGCTGCGTGGCGACTTCCTGGCCTTCGCCTGCCTGCGCAACCCCTACGCGGCCGCGACCACGGTGGGCTACGCCGACGCGCTCGACCTCCCCGATGACACCCGGGCGGTCCTCTTCCAGGAGCGGTTCATCATCCATCCCGACGAGTCCCACCTGGCCAAGAACAACTCGGTGCCGGGCCCGTTCGAGGACATCGAGAACCTGCAGCGGAACCCGGATCTGGTCGCCGTGCTGTTCGGTGACCCGAACCGTCCCTACATCAGGGCCGACCCTTACTTCATGGCCGTCCGAGAGGGCGACGACGAGGCCGGAGAGGCGCTGGACATGCTCGTCCGTCAGATGGACGAGGTCATGTGCGATCTGACGCTGGAGAGCGGTGACTTCTGCTTCCTGGACAACTTCCGTGTCGTGCACGGCCGCAAGCCGTTCAAGGCCCGCCACGACGGCACGGACCGCTGGCTCAAGCGGCTCAACCTCACCAGCGACATACGGAAGTTCCGGGCGGCGCACACGTCCGTCGATGTCCGCACCACCGTCGGCTGAGCGGCCGATCCCGACGTAGTCCGGCTCTGAACAGGGGGACATCCACATGAGCGACGCGCCACGTTTTCTCCGCTCGAAAGCGATCATCGAGCCGCTGGTCGACAGGTTCTACGCCTGGCACCACACCGTGGCTCCCGTCCAGGCCTCGATGAACCTGGCCTTCCTGCAGGTACCGATGCTGGAGTCGTACCTGCAGTCACCGCAGGTGCACATCGCGGCCAGCGGCAATCCGGAACTGCGCGGCGGCTACTTCGTCAACATCCCCGAGGAGCGGGTCAAGGACGTCCGCGACCTGCTGGCGTCGATCAAACGCGACCGTGCGGGGATGCTGCGGTTCGCCGAGGCCGTCGCGGAGGCCGAGGACCTGGTCCGCCAGGAGGGCAACGGGTTCGCGCTGACGCCGCTCTACCCGAGACTGCCGCCGGAGCTGAACGGTCTGGTCGAGCTCGCGTACGACACCAACAACCAGGCATCGCTGCGCTTCATCGAGCCGCTCACCTACAAGAGCGACGCCTTCATGGAGAACCGGCAGTCCGTCCAGCTGTCGATCGAGCCCGGATACGAGCGCCCGTTCATCCTGAGCACGCCCCGGCTGCGGTCGCCGGACGTGCTCGACCTGCCGATCCCGTTCCGTCACCCGGGTCTCCAGGAACTCTTCCGGTCCCGGATCCGGCCGACGACCGCGGAGAGGCTGCGGGAGGCGCTGGAACTGGCGGACGAGGCCCAGTTCGCCTTCCTCGACGGTCTGTTGAGTGCCGAGAGCAGCCTCAACGACGACCGGCACATCGAGTCGGGCGGCCGTATCCGCTACTTCGGGCACGCCTGCCTGGTGCTGCAGACCCCGGAAGCGGCGATCATCACCGACCCGTTCATCAGCGCCGACAGCGACGCCGGCGGCCGGTACACCTACGACGACCTGCCCGACTACGCCGACCTGGTCCTCATCACGCACGGACACCAGGACCACATCGTGCTGGAGACACTGCTGCAACTGCGCGGCCGGGTCGGCCAGGTCGTCGTGCCGCGGTCGTCCCGGGGCAACCTGTGCGACCCGGCGCTCGGGCTCTACCTCGAACACCTCGGGTTCCCGGTGACCGAGGTGGACGACTTCACCGAGGTCGGGTTCCCCGGCGGCAAGGTCACCGCGACACCGTTCCTCGGCGAGCACGCCGACCTCGACATCCGCGGCAAGTCCACCTACTGGGTCGAGCTGGCCGGCCGCAAGGTCTTCGTCGGCGCCGACTCCTCGGGCATCGACCCGATGCTCTACCGCTACGTCCGCTCCCACCTCGGCACGGCGGACGTGGCGTTCCTGGGAATGGAGTGTGACGGCGCCCCGCTCACCTGGCTCTACCAGGCGCTGCTGACCAAGCCGGTGACCAAGAAGATGAGCGACTCGCGCAAGCTCTCCGGGTCGAACGCGGCGCAGGCCGGCGCGATCGTGACGGAACTGGGCGCGTCGGAGGCCTACATCTACGCGATGGGCGAGGAGGAGTGGCTGGGCCACGTCATGGCCACCAGCTACAACGACGACTCCTACCAGCTCAAGCAGATCGAGGAGTTCATGACCTGGAGCGCGGACCACGGCGTCAAGGCCGAGCATCTGCTCGGGCAGCGCGAATGGCGCTGGTAGGCGTGCGGCCCAAGGCGGCGCCGCTGGAGGACTGGCTCCGCGACTACTACTTCACCGCGGAGATCGACATCAGTTCGAGCGGCGTGTCCTCCTACTCCATGGCGGAACTGCGCGCCATGACGGGAGTGCGTCACGAGGAGATCGACGCCCTGATGTTCGACGACGGCTACTCCCTCGGCGCCCCGGCGGTCCGCTCGGCCGTCGCCGGGCACTGGGGCGAGGCCGACCCGGAGCGGGTCATGACGACGAGCGGATCGGGCGAGGCGATCTCACTCGTCCTCATGGCCCTGTTGGAGCCCGGTGACGAGGTCGTCGCGGTCCAGCCCGGCTACCACCTGCTGGTCGAGTTCGCCGCCGGACTGGGCTGCACGGTCCGGACCTGGCGGCTGGATCCGGACCGCGACTGGCGGCCGTCCCTGGACGAGCTGGCCGAACTGGTCACCGATCGCACCAAGGCGATCATCGTCAACTTCCCGCAGAACCCGACCGGGGTCTCGATCACCGCTGCCGAGCAGGACCGGTTGGTCGAGATCGCCGACGGTGCCGGCGCCCATGTGCTGTGGGACGCGGCGTTCGCTCCGCTCACCTACGACACCGATCCACTGCCCCCGATCTCCTCGCGCTACCGGCGCGGGGTCAGCTTCGGCACGTTCTCCAAGGCGTTCGGGCTGCCGGGGCTGCGGTTCGGCTGGTGCGTCGGGCCACCGGAGCTGCTCACGGACTGCGTGCGCATCCGCGACTACACCACGCTGCACGTGTCCCCGCTCGTCGAACTGCTGGCGCTGGGTGTGCTGAACAACGCGGACGCCTTCATCGATCCGCGCCGGAAACGGGCGGGGATGAACCGCGACATCCTGCGCGCCTGGGCGGACGCCCATCCCGAGCGGGTGTCGCTCGTCCTTCCCACGGGCGGAGTGGCAGCCTTCCCTCGGCTGCTGCCGTTCACCGACACCGACGGGTTCTGCGAAGAGCTGTTCCAGACGTGCGGTGTGCTGGTCATTCCCGGATCGTGCTTCGGCGCTCCCGGCCATGTCCGGATCGGCTACGGCGGCCCGCCCGAGCCGCTCACGGAAGGCCTCGACCGGCTGACGCGCGCGATGGCCCGGTACTGAGACGGTTCGCGTCGTCGCACCGCACCCGTGGACCAGGGGAGACGGCCGGTGGTGCGAACAGTGCCTGGACGGTTTCGGTGGCCAGGTCGCGCCGCCAGGTGTGGGCGCGGCCGTCGTCGTAGCGCTGGTGCCACAGCAGGTACAAGGGGATGGCAGGCATCTGGAGCGGCAAGGGCACTGCGACGAGCCCGAGTTGCAGCGGGAGGGCGGCGGTGGGCGCCGCGGCGACGACCCGGCGTTCGTGCCCCTCCCGGCCAGGGCGTCGTCCCGGCGCACGGTGAACACCCGCTCCAGAGCTGCCAGTTCGAGCAACGCGTCCGGAGTCCTGAGCAGGTCCAGATTCACTTGCGTATGAGTAACTCTACGAGTGCAAAGATTGCACTTGTTGTTAATGCCTAGGCGGCCTACCTTCGGACTGCGGGCGCGGGACAAGCCGCCCCGCGGTCACCGCACCACCCCCCAGGGAGCCCGCCATGAGCACAGCCATGCCGTTCGACGCCGACACCACCCTCCTGTCCGAGGTGACAGCCGCGGTGAAGGCCGCCGGCCTCACGCTGCGCGACCGCTACACCGCACACGCCCGAGGTGTGAGCCTGAACGAGGTCGTCGACGAGATCCACGCCAACGACGACGCGGTGCTGGACGGGCTGCGGGAGGCGCTGCTGCGAGCCCGGCACGGCTCGCGGTGGGCCGAGGACGAGCTGGCCGGCGGCGCGCTCCCGCCCGGCGAGTGGTGGGTCGTCGACCCTGCCGAGGGCAACATCAACCACGTCCATGGCATGCCGGACTGGGCCGTCACCGCCACCCTGGTCCGCGACAACCGGCCGGTGCTCACCGTCGTCCACCTGCCGCTGACCGGCGACACCTACACCGCGGTCGCCGACGGTGGTGCCCGACTCAACGACCGCCCTCTGACGGTGTCCGCCAAGACCGACCTGGGCGCCGCGCTCGTCGGCACCGGGCAGGCCAGGCCCGGCGAGGACAAGGACACGTTCCGGCGGATCGGCGAGTCGGTCACCGCCATGCTCACCGACGCCCTCGTGGTACGGGTGTCCGTACCCGCCACGTTGCAGCTCATCCACGTCGCCGCCGGAGGGATGGACGTGTTCTGGCAGTTCTCCGACGTCCGCTCCGGCCTGGTCGCCGGTGCCCTGCTGGTGTCCGAGGCCGGGGGCACCGTCACCGATCTGGCGGGCGAGCCCTGGAGCACGGCCAGCCGAGACTTCCTGGCCGCCGCCCCCGGCGTCCACACCGCCGCCCTTGAGGTCCTGTCGCCGATCGTCTGACCGCGCAGCGACCCGCACCCGTTCCTCCTGCCCGACCCCGCAAGGAGCATCACCTCATGACCAGCATCGGAATCCTGGGCGCCGGCCGCGTCGGCTCCAACCTCGCCGGCAAGCTCGCCGCGGCCGGACACCACGTCGTCCTCGGCCGCCGGAACCCGCAGGAGCGGACCGCGGCACCCACCGAAGACGCCGATCCCCGCATCTCCTTCGCCGACCAGCGCACCACCGCCCGCACCGCGGACCTCGTGATCAACGCGACGCCCGGCGACAGCGCCCTGGACCGGCTCACCGGCCTGCGCACCGAGCTCGCCGGAAAGATCCTCGTCGACGTCTCCAACGCCACCCGCGACGCCGGCGGCCTGCCCGGCGACCTGTGCTACCCCGGCGGCAGTCTCGCCGAGCGACTTCAGGCCGCCCTCCCGGACACCCGTGTGGTCAAGACCCTCAACACCATGCTGTTCATGGTCATGACCGCTCCCGAGATCCTGGCCACCCCGCCCACCGTCTACGTCTCGGGCGACGACGCCCCCGCGAAGAAGACCGTCACCGGCCTGCTCGGCGACCTGGGCTGGCAGCCCGCGTGGATCGAGGATCTCGGGGACATCACCACGGCCCGCGCCACCGAGGCCATGATCCTCGTCGTGCCCCACGTCCTGCGCCGGCACGGCTTCCAGCCCTTCGCGGTCTCCCTCACCCGCTGACCCCGCCGGGCCGGACCGAGGCAGAAGACTCGGTCGATGTGCTCGCCGCGGGGCTGCCCGGGACCGGACGGGCTCGTCAAGCCCGGAGTACGGCTGGGTTGCCGATCGGCAACGGCCCGTTTGGAGGGGTGCGTTCCGTACGACCGTACGGGCATGTCCCCATCTGCCGACGAACGGTCCTCCGGCTGGGCGGACGCCGCCACCGCGGGCTGCCTGCTGTTGCTCGCGCTGGTGGCGGACGTCGCCGGCGGGATCCTGGTCGTCATCGTGCTCGCGGTGCGGGGGCTGGGCCGGATCGACGCCGGTGCGGGGCAGGCGCCTGCCGGACCGCCGCCGGCGGACTGGACGCCGGTGCTGGGCTGGGGCGCCCTGGCGGTGGTGGTCGGTGTCACCGGCGCCTTGCTGCTGTGGCTCGGCCACCGGGTCGTCGCGGTGGTTCAGTTGACGCTCTGCGTGGTCCTGGCGGGCGGCGCCCTGCGGGCCTGGCCCTGACCCGAGGACGACGGGAGCCGGCCGTCCCGCAGGGGGGACTCGTCCGCCCCTCCGCCTCAGACGACTTCCGGCAGCGGTCGTTCGGCGGTGGGTGTGAGAGTCGACCAGTGGACGACGCGGTCGCACCACCGCCGCAGGAGCGTGTGATCGTGGCCGACGGCCAGCAGGCCGGCGCCGGTGCCGGCGCGGTACTCCTCGACGACCGCGACCAGCGCGGCGGCGGTGGAGGCGTCGAGCATGGCGGTCATCTCGTCGCAGATCAGCCAGCGGGGGCGCAGGACGAGGGAGCGAGCGAGGCAGGCGCGCTGGAGTTGGCCGTCGCTGACTTCGTGGGGGCGTCTGGTCAGCAGGTCGGGGGTCAGCCCGACGGCTGCGGCCAGTTCGCGGACTCGTTCGGGGATGTCCTCGCGGCGGCCGCCTGCGCGCAGGGGTTCGGCGATCAGGTCGGTGAGACGCAGCCGAGGGTCGGCGGAGAGTCTGGGCTGCTGGAAGACGACACCGAAGGCGGTGCGTTGTTCGCGTGGGGCGCGGTGACGCCAGCGTCGTACGGGTTCGCCGTCCAGGAGCAGTGTTCCCGAGTGCGGGCGGTGCAGCAGGGCGGCGACGCGGGCGAGGGTGGATTTGCCGCAGCCGCTGGGGCCGAGGAGGCCGACGGCCTCACCGGGTTCGACGGTCAGGGAGACGTCCCGCACCACGGGGGCGTGCCGGTCGTATCCGGCGGTGATGGCGCGCAGTTCAAGCACGGATGTCCTCCAGCGCGTGCGGGTGGTGACAGGCGACCTCGTCCGTCATCGGCGGCAGGGCGGCACAGGACGCGGTGGCCCTGTCGCAGCGGGCGGCGAAGGCGCAGCCCTCGGGAAGGTCGCCGAGTTCGGGGGGCATTCCGGGGATGGGGGCGAAGGAGCGGTCGGGAAGGGCGTGGAGGAGGCGACGGCTGTAGGGGTGGCGGGGGCCCGGCGCACCGAAGAAGGCTGTGGCGTCGGCCAGTTCGACAATGCGGCCGGCGTACATGACGGCGATCCGGTCGGCGACGCGTTCGGCGGCGGCCAGGTCGTGGGTGATCACCAGCAGGGCCCGTCCGGCTGCGCCCACGTGGCGGCGCAGTTCGTCGACGGTGTGGTCCACGAGGTCGCGGTCGAGTCCGGTGGTCGGTTCGTCGGCGAGCAGCAGGGGGGCGTCGCCGACGAGGGCCAGGGCGGTGGCGGCGCGTTGGGCGAGGCCGCCGGAGAGTTCGTGCGGGTGGCGGTCGAGGTGGTCGGCCGGGAACGCCGCCCGTTCGGCGGCCGCCTCGGCGGCGTCACGCACGGCCGCGCGGCCCCGTACGCCGGTCAGTTCGGTGACCGTCTCCTCCAGTTGCGAGCGGATGGTGCGCACGGGGGTGAGGTGTGCGGCCGGGCTCTGCGGGATGAGGCCGATCATGCGTCCTCGCACCCTGCGGGCCAGGGTGGGTTCGTCGGCGGCGATCAGGTCGAGGCCGCCGAGACGGGCCTCGCCCCTGGTCTGGGCGTTGGCGGGGAGCAGGCCGAGGAGGGCGGAGGCCAGGACGGACTTGCCGCAGCCGCTCTCGCCGATGAGGGCCAGGCACTCCCCTGCCGTCACGTCGAAGTGCGCGTCGGTGACGGCGGCGATTCGCCGCCCGCCCGGCATGAGGAAGCGCACGGACAGCCCGTGCACCGACAGGACAGGCGCGGTCACAGCATCAGCTCCGATCTGCGGCGGGGGTTGATCCGCTCCCGCCAGACACCGGCGAGGCCGGCGAGGGCGAGGGTCGGGACGATGATGAACAGCCCGGGGAAGAGGGTGGGCCACCACTGCCCGGCGAGGAGCGAACCGCGGGCGTTCTGGATGAGGTTGCCGAGGCTGGCCATGTGGGTGGGCAGGCCGAGTCCGAGGAAGGACAGGGCGGACTCGTGCCACATGGCGTGCGGCACCATCAGTGCGGCGGCCAGCGCGGCCTGGGGCAGCACAGCGGGCAGCAGGTGCCGTACGGTCACCCGCCACCGCGACGCGCCTGCGGAAACGGCCGCGTCGATGTACGGGCGTGACCGGAGCGAGAGGACCTCGGCGCGCACGATCCGGGCGGTCGACAGCCAGTGGGTGAGCGCGACCGAGACCACCACCGGCCAGACGCCCGGGCGGAACATGGCGACGATGAAGATGCCGAGCAGCAGGTGCGGGACGGATGAGAACGTGTCGACCAACCGCATGATGCCCCGGTCGACCCACCCGCCCGACGCTCCGGCCACGGCACCGACGGCAGTTCCGATCACGGTCGCCGTCAGCGCCGCCACCACGCCGACGAGCAGGGAGACGCGCAGGCCGTAGACGCAGCGCAGCAGCAGGTCGCGGCCGACGTCGTCGGTTCCGAACGGGTGCGCCCAGGACGGCGGTCGCAGTTTCGCGGCCAGGTCGACGGCCTGCTGGTCGAGCTGGACCAGCGGTGGCACGAGCAGCACCGCGAGGACGGTCAGGGCGACCAGGGCGAAAGAGGTGCGCATCCGGATCGTGCGGGTGGAGCGACGGTCGGTGCCGTACGACCGCCATGCTCTCTGGGCTGTGGCCTCAGCCATGGGAGTCACATGTCACTGAACTTCACCCTCGGGTCGAAGAGTCCGTACAAGAGGTCCGCGAGCAGGTTGCCGACCAGCACGGCGGCGGTGGCGAGCGTGGTGAGGGCGGCGAGGAGCGGGAAGTCGACGGCGGTGGCCGCCTCCACCGTGGCCGCCGCGATGCCCGGCCAGCTGAAGACGCTCTCCACCAGCAGCGCCCCGGTGATGAGTTCGGGAACCCGCGAACCGATCAGGGTGAGAACCGGCAGGAGGCCGGAACGCAACGCGTGGCCCAGCACCACCGTGCGCTCGCTCAACCCCCGCGCCCGGGCGCCCCGCACCGGGTCCTCCGCCAGCGCGTCGCCCACCCCCTGCCGTACGTACAGGGCGAACCAGGGCAGTTGCGAGACGGCGAGCACGCCGGCCGGCAGCACGAGATGACTCGCGACCTGCCCGGCCGTCACCTGTTCGCTGGCCGTGTCCGTCAGGCCACCCGCCGGGAGCACACCCAGGTGAAGGGCGAACAGCCAGATGGCGAGCAGCGCGACCCAGAAGACCGGTGCCGCCTCCAGGCTGTAGGCGATCGACGTGACGGCCCGGTCGAGCCATCCGCCCGGGCGGCGGGCGGCGAGCACCCCGAGCACCGTCCCGACGAGCACGGCGACGGCGAACGCGACCGCGCACAACAGCGTGGACCACACCAGCCGCTCGCCGATCACCTGGGCGACCGGCTGGCGCATCACGCTGGACTCGCCCAGGTCACCGCCGAGCGCGGACGTCAGCCATCGCCACCAGCGCACGGCGAAGGGCTCGTCCACGCCGAGGTTGGAACGCAGCCGGTCCAGGGTCTCCTGGTCGGCGCCGAGGGCGGCGGTGCCCGCGTAGGCCCTGACCGGGTCGAAGGGGGAGGCGGCGGCGATGGCGAACACGCCGAAGGTGACGACGAGGAGGACGGGGACGGCGAACAGGGCCCGCCGTCCCGCCAGTCGTGCCACCGCCGCCCAGGGGAGTCGGGTCACTTCTTCGGCTGCCAGTCCTCGATGTTCCACCAGGGGCCGCTCGCGAAGCCGTGCTCGTGCGGCTCGACCTGGGTGGTCAGGCCGTCCCAGCGGTCGGCGAGCACGTAGAGGTGGTCGATGTGGGTGAGGAAGGTGTAGCCGGGGTCCTTCACCAGTTCGCGCTGGAGTGTGTCGTACGCCGTCTTGCGCGTGGCCTCGTCCTGGCCGCGGCGGCCGGTGTCCAGGGCTTCGTCCACGGCCGGGTTGTCGTAGCGGCCCATGTTGTTGAACCCGTCGCCGGCGAGGGTGGAGTGCAGCATCGTGTAGAGGCCGTAGTCGGGGTCGCCGGTGCTGCCGAAGCCGGCGAGGACCGCGGTGTTCTTCATCCGTGGCTCGATGACCTCCCAGGTGGCGCTCTCCACCGTCACGTCGATGCCGGCCTTCTTGGCGTCGGAGGCGTAGGCGAGGGCGTGGTCCTGGCGGACCTTGTCGCCCGAGGGGTAGAGCAGGGTGAAGGCCGCCTTCGTGCCGTCCTTGGCGCGGGTGCCGTCACCGGCGGCCTTCCAACCCGCCTTGTCCAGGGTCTGCTTGGCCTTGTCGAGGTTCTGGGAGCGTTCGATGCCCTGCGCGAACCAGGGGTCGTCGCCGGGCAGCGGCCCGTACGCGGGCCTCCCGGCCCCGTCGAGGATCTTGTCGACCATGGCCTCTCGGTCCACGGCCGCGTCGAGGGCCTGTCGGATCGCCCGGTCGCCGGTGACCTCGTTCTGCGTGGGGAGGGTGACGGTGCGGTAGTCGTAGGACTTCGCGTCGTACGTCTTCCTGTCGCCGTCGTTCTTGAAGGTGGCGGCGAGGTTGGGTGGGAGGATGGCGCCGTCGAGGTCACCGGCGCGGAGGCGGGTCGCGCGGACGTCGTCGTCCTCGACGACCGCCATGGTGAACTTCTTCACCTGCGGTGCGCCGCCCCAGTAGTCGGGGTTGGCCTCGAAGGTGAGCTTCTCGCCCTTGCTCCAGGCGGAGAGGACGTAGGGGCCGGTCCCGATCGGCTCGGTGTTGAAGGAGCCGGTGTTCGGGTCCTGATCGCCGGCGACGTGCTCGGGGACGATGGGCAGCACGGTCCGTCCGGCGAAGGGCGCGTACGGGTAGTCGAGCGTGAAGACGACCTTGTCGTCGCCGTCCGCCCGCACTTCCTTGATGGCGTCCAGCTCACTGCGGGAGCTGTTGTTGGTCTTCGCGTCCAGAATCGTCTCGTAGGTGAAGACGACGTCGGCCGAGGTCAGTGGCTCACCGTCGCTGAACTGCACGCCCTGGCGCAGGGTGTACGTGTAGGTGCGGCCGCCGTCCCCGACCTCGGGCAGCGCCTTCGCCAGCGCGGGTTCGAGTTCCAGGTCGGCGTCCCGGGCGAGCAGGCCGTCGAAGAGCTTGGAGTTGCCGTCCTTGCCGTAGCCGAGCAGCGGACTGAGCGTGTCCGGCTCGGACGCCACACCGATCACGACGGAGTCGGCGGACCCACCGCTGTCCGCACCGCCACCGGGCGCGGAGCACCCGAAGACCCCGGTGACGGCCACCGCGGCCGCGACGGCGGCACCTCGTATTCGACGGGTCGCCATGCGCCCCACACTCCTTACTGCAGACATGATGTTGTTGCATATTAATTGCAAGTAAGGAGACGTCGAGGCCACAGCCCTGCAAAGGACGATCACATCCCGACGGGCAGCCGTCAGTCTCACGCCGGTACCGGCGAGCGGAACCCTGGATTCATCCGGCTGTGCGATCATGCCGCCGTGAACGCACCCTCCCCCCGCTCCCCCGGCGAATCCCCCGCCGAACCCCTCTCGAAGACCGCCGGTTTCGCCGCCGAGTTCAAGGACGCCGTCACGCTCCGGGCCTTCGGGCTCGTGCTCGGCGGCCTGCTCGTCCAGCTCGCCTTCATCGTGTCCTACGTCGGCGCCTTCCACTCCCCCACTCCGCACCGGATCCCGGTGGCGGTCGCCGCTCCGCAGCAGGCGTCCGCGAAGATCGTGGCCCAGCTCAACTCCCTGGACGGCGACCCGGTCGAGGCCACGGCGGCGCCGAGCAGCGCCGCCGCCCGGCAGTGGGTCCTCACGAGGAAGACGGACGTCGCCTTCCTCTTCGATGCGACCGGCACCAAGGACACCCTCCTGGTCGCCTCGGCGGGTGGGCCGTCGGTGTCGCAGACCGCCACCCAGATCGCCCAGAAGATCGAGGCCGCGCAGAAGCGGCAGATCACCGTCACCGACATCCGCTCCCCCAACTCCGGGGACGGACGCGGCATGACGTCCTTCTACCTCGTGGTGGGCTGGGTGATCGGCGGCTACCTGACCGCGACGATCATGGGCATGATGGCGGGTTCCCGGCCCGCCAACCGGCACCGCACCCTGATCCGCCTCGGCGTCCTCGCGCTGTACGCGGCGGTGTCGGGGATCGCCGGAGCGGCCGTCGTGGGACCTCTGTTCGGCGCACTCGGCGGTCATTTCTGGGCCCTGAGCGGCATCGGCACCCTGATCGTCCTCGCCTCGGCGGCCACCGCGCTCGCCCTGCAGACCCTGCTGGGCCTGCTGGGCACCGGTGTGGTCATCCTGCTCTTCGTGGTGCTGGGCAACCCCAGCTCCGGCGGCGTCTACCCCGCGCCGCTGCTCCCCTCGTTCTGGAGCGCCATCGGACAGGCCCTGCCGCCGGGCGCCGGAACCACCCTGGTCCGCAACACCGTGTACTTCTCGGGCCACGCCACCACGCAGGCGTTCTGGGTGCTCGGCGCCTACGCGGTGGGCGGTGCGCTCCTGGCCTGGGCGGCGTCCTGGTGGCACGAACGGCGACATGCCGACACGACCGTCCCGGAACCCGAGCCGGCCCCCGAGGCGTCCCCCGCCGTCTGACTCGCGGCCCCCGCCCGGAAGCCCCAGACCCGGACTCCCGGACCGCCCCCCTTGAGTGAAGCCGCCGCGGTACCACCAGCCGCGGCGGCACATCGGCCACCGACACCAGCCGCCCGTCGGGGAACCCCGGCAGCGGCAGGCCTGCCTGTACCGTCGGCAGGTGTACGGCGTCGATCCCACCGTCGCCGATCGACCAACGGCCGTGGGAGTGGGCGCAGTCGAACGCGACCCGCCTGCCGGTCACCACCGGGGGCGGCTCAAGTCGCCCGGCGTGAACACACAGTGCCCCCGCTGTCGGCGCGGCAACAGGGTCGGCCGCAGCGGGCAGACCAGGATGACTCCGGTGAAGTGGGCGCCGCCATGCGGGCTTTCCCGGGCCTCGACCCGGCAGGGCCGGTGTGGAGCCCCCCCCTGCCGAGGCGGGGCGGAAAGCTTGCGACCTGCGACAGTAAACGTGCCGTTGAACGGGTAACTACCACCATACGGGGATTTCAATCGTGTGAATGATCATGCTGTGCTGAACGAGCGCTTCCGCTACGTTGCACGCTGTGATCACCTCTCAACTCCCCGGAATGTCAGCCCCGTTGGCCGAGACCGAACTGCAGCGTCTGCTCTTCGACGCCCAGGGTGCAACCCACCAGCCGTGGCAGCGCCTGTTCAGCACCGACGCGTTCGCCTTCCAGGAGGGGCTCACCCACCACGAGCGCATGGAACTCTCCTATCGGCGGCTCCGGCTGGTCAACGCGGCCGTGCCCGATGTGCGGGCCCTGGCCCGAGATCCCGCGGCCCTGAGCGCTGTCCACGAGTGGGCGGGGGTGGCGGACGCCGGCATGGCGACCATCCTCTCCATCCACTACAACCTCTTCATCGGCAGCCTCCTGGACCACGACCACGTGGGCCGGGACCTGGGCCCCTACCTGCGCATGGAACGGATCGGTGTCTTCCTGTGCACCGAACTGGACCACGGCAACGACGCACCGCAGCTGGAGACCACCGCGACCCTCGACGCCGACACGGGCGAGTTCGTGCTCACCACCCCGGCGCCGGGGGCCTGTAAGTGGATGCCCAACACGTCCACGACCGGCGGCCCGAAGGACGCCCTGGTGGCCGCCCGCCTGCTGATCGCCGACCAGGATCACGGTGTCTTCCTCTTCCTGACCCCGCTCACCGACGAACACGGACGCCATCTGCCGGGGGTGGAGGTACGGCACCTGCCGCAGACGGCCAGCAGCCCGGTCGACCACTGCGCCACGAGCTTCCACGGCCTCCGGCTGCCGCGCACGGCCCTCCTCCAGGGCGAGCACGGGCGCCTGGGCCCGGAGAACGAGCTGGTCTCAACCCTGGGCAGCGCCCGCAAACGGTTCCTGCGGTCCATCGGCCGCGTCACCATGGGCAAGATCTGCATGAGTGCCTACAGCCTGGGGACGATGCGGCACGCCGTGGCCGTGGCCGTGCAGTACGCCCACAGGCGGGTCACCTCGGGCATGACCGCCAGGCAACGCGTCCCCCTGTTCGCGCACCGCAGCCACCACACCCCGCTCCTTGGGGCATTGGCCACGACCTATGCCGCCACCCTGCTGCACCGCAGCGTCGTACGGCGACTGGGGCAGAAGGCGGATGGAGACCGCGAGGAGGCCGAGCGGCTGGCGGCCATCGCCAAGGGCTGGATCACCTGGCAGGCCCGGGACGTGATGACCGAGTGCCGGGAGCGGTGCGGTGCGCAGGGCCTGGCGCTGGCCAACGGAATCGCCGGGCAGCTTGCGGCCAACGAGGGCACCATCACCGCCGAGGGCGACAACACCGTCATCTGGGTCAAGAGCGCGGGAGAGATGCTGCTGGGCGGCTTCACACCGCGGCCGCCCAGCGAGGTCCCTCCCGAAACCCGGGCCCTGCACGATCCGCACCATCTGCTCGACCTGCTGGCGGACCTGGAGCGAATACGACACGAGCGGGCCCGCACCCGGTTGCGCGGCGGGCGGGCCGGCTCCCCCCTGGACCGGTGGAACGGGGCATCCAGCTCCGCTCTGGCCCTGGTCGACGCCCACGTCCACCGACTCGCCGCCGAGGCACTGCTGACGGCGGCCGGACAGACCACCGCCCCGCAGACCCGGTTCCTCCTGCATGAACTGCACACCCTGTTCGCCCTGCGCTACGTGGCCGCGCACAGCGGGGAACTGCTGGCAGAGGGACGGCTGACCGCCGATCAGGCCCGGCAGCTGCCCGACGCGGTGGAGGCCTCCATCAGCGCACTGCAGCCGCACGCTCTGACCCTCACCGACGCCTTCGCGGTGCCCGGTGAGCTGCTGGACCGCCACCCCATGCTCCAGAGCGACGCGCCGGGCAACGCCGTACCGGCATGACCGTCCTTCAGCCCCGGCCGGACCCGGCCGGGGCTGAAGGACGGCGCTGAGGGGCGGAGTTGACCGAGCCGAAGGCCACCGAGCGAGTCGCGAGTTTGAGATCCTTCTCCGTATGAGCACACCACCGGACGGGCTGCCCGTCTACCGAGTCCTGACCGGTCCGGACGACGCCGCGTTCTGCCAACGCGTGAGCGACATGCTCGGTCTCGGCTACACACTGCACCAAGGCCCCGCCGTCACCTTCAACGGTGAGAACGTCATCGTCGCCCAGGCGCTGGTCTGGCCGACACAGCCGTAACAACCCGTCAGGTGTGCGTATCCCGTGCGCCCTGAGGCGAGTTGCTCGAAGGGCTAGCCCGCGAGTCGGCGCTGCCGTGGGCCCACAGACGAAGAGAGCCGCCCCTCGCGTCGGATGCGAGGGGCGGCCCGGACGGCGAGCACCGGTGGTGCCAGGCGCTCGTGGGACTCACACGAAGGCGCTCTGCCCTGTGATCGACTTGCCGACGATCAGGGTGTTCATCTCCCGGGTGCCCTCGAAGGAGTAGATCGCCTCGGCGTCGGTGAAGAACCGCGCGATGTCGTAGTCCAGCACGATCCCGTTGCCGCCGAAGATCTCCCGGCTCCAGGCGACGACCTCCCGCATCCGCGAGGTGACGAACGCCTTGGCCAGCGAGGAGTGTTCGTCGCGGAAGATCCCGGCGTCCTGGAGCCGGGCGAGCTGGACCAGCATGCCCCAGGAGGCGGTGATGTTGCCCAGGCTCTTCACGAGCAGGTCCTGCACCATCTGGAAGCGGGCGATCGGGCGGCCGAACTGCTGGCGCTCCTTGGCGTAGTCCAGGGCGAGTTCGTAGGCGCCGGTCATCACTCCCAGCGCCTGCCAGGCGACCCCGCCGCGGGTGGCGCGCAGGATCTCGGCGACGTCGCGGAAGGAGTTGATGTTCTGGAGGCGGTCGGCCTCCGGTACCCGGACGTCGGTCAGGGTGATCTCGGCGTTCTCGACGATCCGGAAGGCGATCTTGCCTTCGATCTTCGTCGGTTCGAAGCCGGGTGTGCCCTTCTCCACGACGAAGCCCTTGACGTGGTTGTCGTCGACGTCCCGGGCCCAGACCACGACGTGGTCGGCGAAGGTCGCGTTGCCGATCCACTTCTTGGCGCCGTTGAGGATCCAGGTGTCGCCGTCGCGCCGGGCGGTGGTGCGCATGCCGCCCGCGACGTCAGAGCCTCCGAGCGGCTCGGTCATGGCGAACGCGCCGATCTTGTCCATCGCGGCCATCTCGGGCAGCCAGCGGTCGCGCTGCTCCTGGTCGCCACCGGAGTGGATCGAGTACATGGCGAGTCCGTTGTGGACGCCGAAGAACGTGGCGATCGAAGCGTCGGTGCGGCTCATCTCCATGGCCAGCATGCCGGTGAGCAGGTTGCTGACGGCGGGGCGGTGCTCGCCGTAGCCCTCGTAGGGAAGCCCGGCCAGGCCGCTCTCGCGGAAGATGGCGATCAGTTCCTTGGGGAAGGTGCCCTGGGCCCAGTTCTCGTTGACCAGCGGCTTGACCTCCTCACGCATGAGGGTACGGGCCTTGAGGAGGAGCTTGCGCTCCTCGTCGGGGAGCAGGGCCTCGTAGTCGTAGAAGTCCGAGATCAGTTGGTCTTCGAGCGATTCCGTGGTGGTGGTCATGTCAGTTCTCCTCCTTGTCGGGCGTGTCCGTGCCGTCCAGGGCGGACAGCACGGCCAGTTGCCTGCGGTCGCGCGTCTCGGTGAGTTCCGAGTACGTGGAGGAGCCGTAGGCCTTTTCCACGGCTTCGATGAGCCGTTCCTGTTCGTCCTCGGTCTGTGACGGGGTGCCGAGGCCCGCCCACATCCGCTTCATCGAGGCGCCGATGTGCTCGGCCATGTGCCGGTAGCCTCCGGGGCCGCCGCCGAGGTGGGAGCCGAGGAAGGGGCCGACCGTCGACCAGCGGATGCCGAGGGAGTTCGTCATGACCTTGTCGAGGTCCTCCGGGGTCACCACGCCCTGTTCGACGAGGTAGACCGCCTCGCGGCTGAGCGCGTTCTGCAGGCGGTTGCCGACGAATCCGGGGATCTCCTTGCGCTCGACGACCGGGGTGCGGCCGACGGAGGTGTAGAAGTCCACCGCGGCCTGGACGGCTTCCTCACAGGTGCGTTCGCCGGGGACGATCTCGACCAGCGGGATCAGGTGGGGCGGGTTGAACGGGTGGCCGATGAGGACCCGGCCGGCGTCCGGGAGGTCCGCGGTGAACGCGGTCGACGGGATCGCCGACGACGAGCTGAGCAGCAGGGCGTGCGGCGGGGCCTCGCGGACCAGGGTGGCGAACAGGTCTTTCTTGAACTCGACGCGCTCCGGGCCGTTCTCCTGGACGACATCCGCGTCCCGGACGGCCTCGGTCACGTCGGCCGCGATGTGGACCCGGTCCGCCAGGCCCTCGACCTCCAGGCCACGGGCCGCGAGGTGCGGGGTGAACTCGGCCAGGGCCGTGGCGACGGCCTCGTCGAGGTCGGGCCGAGGATCGCTCACCCGGACGGTCAGCCCGTGGCCGGCGAACAGCGCCGCCCAGGACAGTCCGATGGTGCCGGCTCCGATCACCGCGGCGTTGTGGAACTCCCGTGTCATGACGCCCTTCCCTCCAGGTAGTCGTAGACCGGCTCGACTCCGGCGAGCGTCAGGTCGGTGAGGATGTGACTCGCCGAGACGACCTCTCGTACGGGCAGGTCGGCGAGCGGGGCGAGGGCGTGCTGGAAGAGCTGGAGCCTCGCGGGGCCGGTGTAGGCCCACTTGACCGTGATGTCGGTGATCTCGGTGCGGACGAGTTCCTGGACGCGCGGCGAACCGTCGTAGCCCGGGATCGTCTTGAGCATGAAGGTCGGCACGGTGATCTGGGCCTCGGCCTCGCGCGGGTCGAGTTCGTGGTGCTTGTAGCCCATGGTCGCGGTGGCGACCCGCAGCGTGCCGTGGTCCAGGGACCCGACCAGCACGCCGTGGTCGACGTAGAGGCTGGGCGCGCCGACCGTCTTGGGGTAGGCGCCGACCTCGCGCCCGGACGCGGTCGCCGGGAAGTTGTCGAGGTACATGGCGTGCAGGTACTCGCCCCGCTCGCCGTCCAGGCTGACCTGGATGGCCTGGCCCGACTCGGTGTAGGGGCCGTATCCGCTGACGTCGCCCATCTTCATGACCTCGAACCGGACCAACGGCTCGTCGATCCGCAGGGGTTCGGGGACGACGGCTCGAAGGGCGTCGGCGTCGGTGCGGTAGACGATGTTGAGGTATTCGCGGTCGGTGAACCTCGGGACCACCGGTGCGAACGCCGGACCGGTCAGCGGGGTGGTCACGTGCCGCCGGACTTCTTCGATCCTCATGTCACTTGCCCGCCCACTGCGGAGTCCGGCGCTCGGCGAAGGCGGTCATGCCCTCGCGGACGTCGGCCGAGGCCATCAGGTCGTCCATCGCTTCGCGCTGTACGGAGAAGGCTTCGGGCTCGGGCACCCCGTCGGCGGCACGCACGATCCTCTTGACCGCGGCCAGGGCGAGTGGGGCGTTCAGCGCGAGTCGCTCGGCGAGTTGCAGGGCCACGGCGGTGGTCTCGCCGGTGGCGGTGACCCGGTTGACCAGGCCCAGGTCGCCGGCTCGGCGCCCGGTGACCGGTTCGCCGGTCAGCAGGAACTCCATCGCCAGGTGGTACGGGATCCGCTTCGGCAGCCGGATCACGCCGCCGCCCGCGGCGATCAGACCGCGCTTGACCTCGGGCAGGCCGAACTGCGCGTCCTCGGCCGCGACGATCAGATCGCAGCCCAGGGCGAGTTCGAACCCGCCGCCCATGGCCCAGCCCTCGACGGCGGCGATCAGCGGCTTCGTCGGTTCGGCCTCGGTCAGGCCGCCGAACCCCCGGCCCTCGATCTCGGGCGACTCGCCCCGCAGGGCGGCCTTGAGGTCCATACCGGCGCTGAAGGTGCCCTCCGCCCCGGTCAGCACCCCTGCCCGAAGGTCGGGGTCGGCTTCCAGTTCGTCGAGCGCGGCGGCCAGGCCGGCGGCGACCGCGGCGTTCACGGCGTTGCGCGCCTGCGGGCGGTCGATGGTGATCAGCAGGGTCGAGCCGATCCGTTCCCTGCGTACTTCGGTGGTGCTCATGACGTTCTTCTTTCTGATTCTCTCTGTCCGCTGCCTACGGCGTCCGCCCGCACGGCACGGTCACGGGGGCGACGGCGGCGGGGCTCAGCGGCCGGCGAGTTCGGCGAGGACGTCCGCGGTGTCCTGGCCGGGGACCGGGGCCAGACGGCGGATCGAGCCGGGCGTGGCGGAGAACTTCACCGGGATGCCGACGGTGCGGATGGCCCCCTCGGTGGGGTGCTCGACGGTGTCGAGCAGATGGCCGTCGCGGACGTACGTGTCCTCGTGCGCGCGGTCGAGCTCCAGGACGGGTGCCATCGGGATGCTGTGCTTGGAGCACACCTCGGCCCACTGGGCGGTCGTCAGCGCCGGGGCGCACTCACCGATCAGCGCGGCCAGCGCCTCGTGGTCGGCGCTGTCGACGGCCTTGCCGTTGACGCGCGGGTCCGCGACCAGGTCGGGGCGGCCGGCGGCGGCGAAGAAGTCGCGGAAGTTCTGCGGGTTGTAGGGAATCACGCAGGCGAGGCCGTCCTGGGTACGGACCGCGCGGTGCCCCTTCGTCATCGACAGCGGGAAACCGGTGGTGCCCTGGGTGGGCTCGTACACGTGCCCGGACAGGTGCTCGACCAGGTTGAAGGCGATGAGGGTGTCCGTCATCGGGATCTCGATCCGCTGGCCCTGCCCGGTCCTGCCGCGGTGCACCAGCGCGGCGAGCACGCTGTAGGCGATGGTCAGCGAGGAGACCTTGTCGCCGAGGATGGTCGGCAGGTAGACCGGTTCGCCCAGCGCGCGGTTGGCGATGTCGACGAGGCCGGAGGATGCCTGCACGGTCTCGTCGTAGGCGGCGTCGCCGCGGCGGTCGGAGTCGCTGCGGAAGCCCTGGGCGTGTGCGTAGACCAGGCCCGGGTTGCGCTGCGCGACGTCCTCGTAGGTCAGGCCCAGCCGGCCCAGCGCGTCCGGGCGCATGTTGGTGACGAGCACATCCGCGGTGTCGATCAGGTCGAGGGCCTGGGCACGCTCGGCGGCGTCCTTGAGGTTGAGCGACACGCTGCGCTTGTTGCGGTTGACGTTGAGGCTCAGCGGGGTCATGCCGGGTGTGGTGCGGTACTGGCCGACGCGCACGGTGTCGGCGGGGGACTCGATCTTGATCACGTCCGCGCCCAGGTCCCCGAGGATCTGGGCCGCGTACGGGCCCATCACCACGGTGGAGAGGTCGATCACGCGTATACCGTCCAGCGGACCGGTCGCGGCTGTCTCGGTGGTGTCCATCGCTGTTCTTCCTTTCGCGCCCTGCTTCGTTGCTCTGACATCGAAGTTAGTGACACGGGAGGAAAAACGGAATGATCTTGTTGCGAACAGCGGTATGACCACAGCGATAACACCGATGTCGCATACACCGATGCCATACGCACCGATGTCACATGCTCAGGGATTCACCGAAGATCTCGCGCGCGGTGCCGACCAGCTCGTCCAGGTCACCGCCGTCCGCGCGCTCACGTTGCCAGAGCAGGGCCGTTTCGAGAGAGGGATGAAAATCCGTGAACGGCAGGATGGTCACATTCTCCACCCGATATCCCTGCATGGGACTTCTGTCGTCGAGCATGGAAACAGAGAACGCGAGTCCGGAGGACACTATTTCCGGGGCGCCGCCGAATCCCGTGTTGGAGAGCTTGATACGCTTTTTCACTCCCAGTTCGGACAACCGACGGTCGAGCTGGTCGAAATACGCGGGAGTGATCTCCGCGGGAGAGGCGACATAAGGGAGGTCGGTCAGCTCCGCCAGCGCGAGGGAGTCCCGCCCGGCGAACCGGTCCGTCGGCACGACCGCGCCGAGCCGCTCCGACATCACCGTCAACTGCTCCAGCGCCGGGTCCGCGACCGGGAGCCTGGCCAGCGCCAGAGCGAGCCGGCCGTCGCGCACCGCGGTGACGAGATCGGCGGTGGCGCCCGGCCAGCGCTTGAGCTCGAACCGCTCACCGACCCGCTCGGCGAGGGTGTTCACCCGCTCGCGCAGGTCCGGATGGACCCCGGCAGGCATGCCGATGAACACGGTGCTGCGCTGCGGTCGCGTCGCCTCGCGCAGCCGCCACGGGATGGCGTTGACCTGCTCCAGGACGTCGCGTGCGATGGGCAGCAGCGCGGCGCCGGCCGGGGTGAGCCTGACGTGGTGGGTACTGCGGTCGAACAGCCGATGCCCGATCTCCTGTTCAAGATCCTTGATCCGCTGACTCAACGGGGGCGTCGACATGTGCAGTCTGCGCGCTGCGGCGGTGAAATTCAGTTCTTCGGCAACGGCAACGAAATATCGCAAATGCAGCATCTCCACCGGGCCAACCCTATCCACCGCGAGCGAGCCGAGATCGCCCGGGCTCCGCCCTGCGCGCGGGCGCCGGCCCTGAGCGCGTAGCCCTGGGCGAGGTCGGTGCGGAACCGCTCCGGGTCGTCGGCGCCGATCCAGCCGTGGGCGACGGGTCGAGGTCGAGGTCGAAATTACGGCCGTGACGTCCTCGACCACGTGGGCCTGGCCGGTGTGAGGACGGGGAGATGGCTTCCAGGGCGTTGCGACCGAACATCCCGTGCGGGGCCGATTCGAGACGTACCGCTCGGCCCGGGGACCGGCCGCGAACAGCTTGCGGTGCGTGCGGGTGCTGTCCGAGACCACGCAGTCGCGGGTGCCGCTGAACAGAATCCTGGGCGGCCATGTGGGATCTCAGACTGGCTGGTCAGCCTGTTCACTCGTTGGAGTGAGTCCGTCATAAGGCCGACTCTCCATGGACAGCCTCTTGGTGCCGCGGCCTTTTGCCACTGGGCCGTGCTGGGGGAACGCATGAGCCGGCCGCCGTAACGCTCAGTCTTCGTCGTCGCGATGGCGAAGCTCTTGAGGAACAGGCCTGGGGGCCACTTCGCTTGATCTGCTGCGCTCGGCTGCGCCGTGGCGAACGTTCCGATGACACAGAGGACAGAGCACTACTCCGGCCGGGTGTTGCTTGACCCGGCTGAAGGAGTGCTCGACAGCGGAGGGGCCGGTGGGCGGCGGAGGGTAACCATGAGCACGGCGACGGCCACAAGCAGCGCGCCCAGGCCCGCGCCCACCGCACCGAGCATTCTGACGATGTCCCACGCCGTATTCTCCACCGGGCGACAGCCCGGGTCGCACACCCACGGACGGGCACCGTCTGTCCGCGCGGCCGCGAGAGCGGACAGGCCCAGCAGCAACAGGGCGATGCCGGACCAGAACATTATTCGGGCGGCTGCCTCGTACCGTCGCGAGCGAGTGTCGACCATGCCAGCCACGGTCCCACCCCGGAGAGCGGGTCAGCAATGGTGCGGATCAAAGAAGACTGTCGGCGACGGGTGAATCGTGACCCTCTGACGGCGGATCAAAACTGACCCACTTCGTGGTCTTCTGACCAACCTGATCTTGATCGAAGGTCAGG
>NZ_JBVIOL010000038.1:0-20793 GCF_055578825.1 Streptomyces sp. NPDC032822
GCTACCTCGCCGGCCTCCACCTCCGTGCCTCAATGATCTGGATCAACGACCTGCTGGAGGCAACTGGCTGATCACAACGTCACACAGGCCCTAGGACCTGTCCGGGGCGGCGGGTTCCGACGGGACGTCCGGGTTCGTGGCGGGTGCGGCCGACTGTCGTGGTTCGTGTCCGCCCAGCGCCGCGAGGGTCAGGGTCACGGCGACCGACGCGGTGGCCATCAGCGTCATCGCCGTGGCCGGGGAGGTCAGTTGGGCCAGTGTGCCCGCGAGGACGGCCCCGATGCCCTGGAAGGCGGCCATGCCGGTGGCGTGCAGGCCGAGGGCCTGGCCCGCGAGGTCGTCGGGGGTGAGGGACATCAGGCGTTCCTGCAGGACCAGGCTCGCGGCGAAGCCGACGGAGGCGACGGTGACGGCCACCGCCGCCAGCGCGACTCCCGGCCGTAGGACGAAGAACAGGTAGGGAGCGGCGAGGAGCAGGCGCAGCGGGGTCGCGAGACGGGGGCGTACCGCGGGCGGCACCAGGCGGCCCACCGCCATGTCGCCCGCGAACATGCCCAGTGCCCCGAACGCGTACAGCAGGCCGGCGGCTGAGGGGGCGTAGGAGACGTAGAGCGAATCGCCGCCGACGATCAGGCCGTTGGGGATCCACAGGCCCAGGTAGGCCAGGCGGCGGGGGCGCGAGGACCACAGGAGGGCGTTGGTGTGCCAGGTCGCCGCGACGGAGGGGCGGCCCGCGGAGCGCGCTGGGCGGGCCGTGAGACCCAGGCGGGTGACGAGGGCCGACAGCACGTAGAGCGCCGCGGCCAGGAGCAGGCACGTCCTCGGGGTCAGGAGCACCAACAGCAGGCCGCCCGTGGCGAACCCGGCCATCTGTGTCAGACCCCAGAGCATGTTGGACACCGAACGGCCCAGCACATAGCCGTCCTTGGACAGGATCTCGTTCAGCAGTCCCCCGCGCACTCCCCCGCCCAGCGACGCGACCAGGCCCTGCAGGAGCACGACGGCGAAGATCCCCCAGAGGGGCAGGCCGGGCAGCGCCAGCACCGCCGTGCCGGCCGCGAAGGCGAGGGCGAGGACGCACAGGATGGCGCGCGGGGGCAGGCGGTCGGCCGCGGAGAGCAGGAACGCGCCCCCCAGCAACTGCGCCAGTTGCGGGCCGAACATGCTCACCGCCGACAGGAGAGGGGAGCCGGTGACCCTGAAGACCAGCGTGGCGAGGGCCAGGCCGCCGATCGTCTGGGCCGCGGCGAAGGCGCCGAAGGACAGCAGGTACGGGGTGAACTCAGGGGTGCGGAACAGGGTTCGGTAGCTGCGCATGCGCCGAAGTCTCGGTGCGGCCCGGGGGCCGTGTTCACTGTTTCGCCCACGCGCGAAAGGTCGTACGTCCGGGCTTAGGGTCGTGCGCATGGGCTTGTGGCAGATCGACACCGACACCCTCGCCCGCAGCCGGTTCGTGCTCTCGCCGTTCGCCGAGACCTTCGCGAGCCTGAGACTGCTGCACGCCGGGACCGGCGCCCATCCGGGCGAGGATGCCTGGCTGCGCACCCACCTGCCCGGCTACCGCGCCCGTCTGGTGGCCGATCCGGTGGTGGCACGGCTCGTGCAGGTGGCCATCGGCACGAACTGGATCGCCGACTTCTTCTGCCCCACCTCGTGCGAGGGGGAGAGTTTCGAGGAGACCGTGGCCCGGGTGCGCGGGGCCGGTGCCGGGGAGGCCCGGGCCAACCTCCGTGTCTGCCTCAAGGGCCCGCTCCCCGCCGCCCTGGAGCGGGACGACCTGCCGGAACGGGCGACCGCGCTCCTCACGCACGTCTGGGAGGAAAGCGTGCGGCCGTACTGGGAGCGTCGGCGGCGCGTCCTGGAGGCCGACATGGTCGCGCGGACCGCCCGCGTGAGCCAGGGCGGCTGGGCTGCCGTACTGGACTCGCTGAAGCCGGGGACGCGGTGGCTCGGGGAGAGCCGGTTCCAGGTCAACGTGAACGCGTATCCGCCGCGGGAGATCGCCGCCGGGGCCGAGCTGCTGTTCATGCCGGTGACTCCGAGGACCAGTTGGGTGTCGTGGGAGGGGCGGGAGCGGTACGCCGTCGTCTACCCGTGTCTCGGGGTGCTCGCCGAGGACCACGACCGGCGGCCCGTCCCGGCCGGGCTCGGAGCGCTGATCGGGACCGCGCGGGCCGCACTGCTGGTGCTGGTCGGGACTCCCATGAGCACGACCCAGCTGGTCGCCGTGACCGGGCAGGGGCTGGGGTCGGTGGGCCGTCACCTGCGGGTGCTGCTGGACGCGGGGCTGCTGGAGCGGCGGCGGGCCGGGCGGTCGGTGCTGTACCTGCGGACGCCGGCCGGGGAGGTGCTCGTGGAGGCGTCGGGGGGCGGTACCGGTACCGGTGGCGGGGACGCACTCCCGGCGCGGGACTGACCCGGACCGTCCCGGACTGATCTCGGCCGACCGGGACCGGATGCTTCCGGCCCGCGGAGGTTGTTCCGAGGGCATGCCGAGAACGCCTCCCCTGGCATGCTGCACCCATGTCGACGCCGCCGCGCCCCCGCGCATCCCTCGATACTCCGCTCCCCTCGGTCAACGGCCTGCGCCTACAGGCGTGTCGGGCGAGCCGGGACGTCCGCGGGGCCGGTCGGGTGCTGCACGACGTGTCGTTCGAGGTGGCGCCCGGGCAGCTCACCGTGATCGCCGGGAGCAGCGGTGCGGGCAAGACGGTGCTGCTGCAGACGCTGGCCGGGCTGAGCGCGCCCGCCGAGGGCGAGGTGCTGCACGACGGGGCGCGACCCGGGGCTCCGGGGCCGGAGTTCGGGTTCGTGCCGCAGGAGGACATCATCCACCGCGAGCTGCCGTTGCACCGGACACTGGTGTACGCGGCGGGCCTGCGCATGCCTGCGGGGACGCCGGCCGGCACCGTCGTGGAGAACGTGGACCGGGTCCTGGAGACCCTGGGCCTGTCCCGGCGGGCCGGGACGCCCGTGCGCGCGCTGAGCGGCGGTGAGCGCAAACGGGCCAGTATCGCGGTCGAGTTGCTCACCCGGCCGAGGGTGCTCTTCCTCGACGAGCCGACGTCCGGGCTCGACCCGGTCACGGGGGCGGCGCTGCTGCGAACCCTGCGCGCACTGGCCGAGGACGGCACCACCGTCGTACTGACCACCCATGTCCTCGCCGATCTCCTGCGCTGCGACCAGGTCGTGTTCCTCTCCTCCGGCGGCGAGGTCGCGTACGCGGGCGAACCCGCCGCCCTGTGCGGTGCCTTCGGCGTCGGCACCGTCGAGGAGGTGTACGAGGCGGTGGCCGACGGTGTGCGCGTCGAGCGGGCCGCTCCGAACGCCGACGACCGCCAGCCGCCCGATGACTCGTCAGCACCCCTTGGTGCAGCGCGCGTTGGCGCCCTGCGCCAGTGGGCGCTCCTGACCCGTCGCGGCACCGCGCTGCTGCTGCACAACCGGCTGTCGGTCGCCGTTCTGGCGGGGTCTCCGGTGATGATCGTGGCGATGTTCGCGGTGCTCTTCCGCGCGGGCGCGTTCGATCCCGCGGCGACCGATCCGGGGTCGACGGCGATGATCATGTTCTGGATCGCGTTCGGCGCGTTCTTCTTCGGGCTGACGTACGGGCTGCTCCAGATCTGCACCGAGCTGCCCGTACTGCGTCGCGAATGGCTCGCGGGGCTGCGGATCGGTCCGTACATCGCCTCGAAACTCACGACCATGCTGCCGGTACTCGCCGTCGCGGACGCGCTGTTACTGGTGGTGCTGCGCGCTCTGGACCGGTTGCCCGCGGCGGGATGGGGCACCTACGGGTCGCTGTTCGTGTCGAGTGTGCTGGCCTCGGCCGCCGCCCTCGCACTGGGACTGCTCGCCTCGGCGGCGGTGTCGGAGCCTGGGCAGGCGACGCTGATGCTGCCGCTGCTCTGCTTCCCCCAGGTGCTGTTCTCGGGGGCTTTCGTGCCGGTTCCCCGGATGACGGCGGCCGGGGAGGCGATCAGTTGGGCGATGACCAATCGCTGGGCGTTCGAGGCGCTGGGCAGCGGGGTCGGTCTGGAGTCGCTGTGGCGGGCGGGCGGCTCGCCGCTGGGGCCGCCGCTGCTGGATTCGTACGGGAACTCGTTCGGGCATCCGGCGAGTCGGGGATGGGTGATCCTGGTGGGCTGCGCCGTGGTGTTCGTGGCGTCGACGTGGGTGATCCTGGTGCGCAAGTGCCGGGAGGGGGCGGTCAGGAGCCGGGCGGGGCGATGAACTCCCGTCGCAACACAGGGTCTTGGACGTCAGCGGGCTCAGCAGCCCACCCGTGCGGCCAGTCCGGCCGCCTCCGGCACCCGGTCCCGGTAGGTCTGGGTCACGAACGTCAGGAACGTCTCGATGTCCTTGGGCTGTGACGACACCCCCAGGGAGATCCGGACGGCGCCCGCCGACGGCAGGCCGAGCAGCGCCAAGTAGTCCTCCAGGGAACCGAGTTGGCTGCGGGATGCCGAGCGCAGTCTATTCAGCGGCAGGGCGAAGGCCGCCTCTCCGGCACCCGGATTGCAGAAGCAGCCCGTGCGCAGGGAGATGCCGCGCGCGGCGCTGTCGCGGGTGACGACACGCTCGTCGACGATCCGGCCGTCCGCTCCGAGCAGGTTGAGGGCGATCGTGCCGCCGCGGGCCGCGTCGGCGCGCTCGGGGCCGTACACCCGGACCATCGGGGAGCCGTCACTGTGCCGCAGCGTCCGTAACCCGGTGAGTAACCGGCCGGTCAGTTCGGTGACATGGGCGTGCACGCGGTCCATTCCGATGCGGTCGATCCAGGCGAGTCCGGCCGTCACGTCCGGTACGGACAGGAAGTTGACGGTGCCGTCCTCGAAGGCGGCCTCGTCGTCGGCGAGGACGTGCCACTGGGCCTGGGCGCTGACCGCGTAGATCGTGCCGCCCGAGAACCAGGGGCGGCGCAGCCGGGCGAGGGCCGCCCGGCGGGCGATGAGGCTGCCGACGCCGGTGGGGTGGCCGAAGACCTTGTACCAGCTGACCACGGTGAAGTCCGGGTGATACCGGCTCAGATCCAGGGAGTTGGCCGGTACGAAGGCCGCCGCGTCGAGCAACACGTCGTAGCCGTAGGCCTGGGCGCCCGCGATCCACTCCAGCGGGTGCTGGACACCGGTGAAGTTGCTCTGCGCCGGATAGGCCAGCAGTCCACGCGCCCGGCCGGTGTCACGTCCTCGCGCAAGGCCCGCTCTCCGGCCGCGTGCGGACAGCGCCGCCCGCAGCCGTCTCCCGTCCATCTGCAGGCCGGGACCGCTCACGGGGACGTAGGCGGTCGCCGCGCCCCGGGCCCGCGCGTACTCCCGAAGGCCGTTGACCGAGTTGTGGTTGTCGAGCGACATCACGAGCCGGCTGCCGCGCGTGAACGGATACGCCTCGCCGACCAGACGCAGGGCGCCCGTCGCGTTGGCGGTGAAGATCACGGCGTACTCGGCGGGATCGGCGTTGAAGTGCCGCAGGACCGCCCGGCGGGCCTCGGCGAGCAGCAGCCCGGAGGCGCGCGAGGCCGGGCTCTCGGAGTGCGGGTTGCCGAACAGTCCGCCGGTGATCCGGCGGGCGCTCCCCGTGACGAGGGAGCGCGGGGGAAGCCCGGCGCCCGTGTGGTCGAGATAGGTGTGTCCGCCCTCGTCGAGGAAGCCGAACTCGCGTGCCCGCAAAGCGGCGAAGCCGTCGAAGTGGTCTGCTCCCGGGCCGCGTATGTGGCTGGTGGCGTGCGTCTCGTCCATCAGTACCCCTCCCGAATGAAGCTTCGACAAAGGTATCCGCGGGGGCGGGCCCGCCGCTGTGCCACGTCGCCGAAGAGTGATTGGGTGGGCCTCGACCAAGCCGACCGAAGCGCAGGAGAACCCCGTAGCCATGAGCAACCCCTCACCGTACGAGTACAAGGTCGTCACCTTCCGGGAATCCCTGATCGGTGACGCCCTGGACGCGGGCAAGCTGGAGAAGGTGCTGAACAAGCACGCCGAGGACGGTTGGGCGCTCAAGGCGATCACGTCCGCCGACGTCAAGGGCCGTATAGGGCCCGGCGCCGTGGAGGGGCTGCTGCTGACACTGGAGCGGCCTCGCGGCTAGGTCTCACGAGTCGGGAGTTCCGTTCGGACGGCCGGCGGGGCCGTCCGAGGATCCCGTGTACCGCACGGGGCCGGTCTCGTCGGCCGTCCGCTCAGTGGGTCAGGAAGCCGGTGAGGGCCTCGTTCACCGTGTCCGGGCGTTCCAGATAGCCGTAGTGGCCGCAGTCCGCTATCTCGGTGTAGTGGGCGTGCGGGATCGCCTCGGCGAGTTCCCGGGACAGGTGCGGACGGACGACCAGGTCGTCCCGGAAGCCGAGGACCAGGCAGGGGCGGTCGATCGCCCGGTAGTGGGCGAGGCGGTTGGGGATGACCTCCAGGCCGAGCTGCCGGCGGACCGCCGCCGGGTCGGGCGTGGTCATCTCCAGCACGGCGAGCCAGTCCCGCAGCTTCGCCTCGTCGTTGAGGGTGCGCGGGGCGAGGTTCTGCAGCGCGAGTTGGTACGCGGACACGGCGGGCGGGAGTTTGACGCCGCTGTCGGCGAGATCGCGGTCGGCGGCGGCCATCGCCCTGATCAGTTCGTCCGCGCGCCCGCAGCTCGACATCAGGACCGCCCGGCTGACGAGGTCGGGCCGGGCGAGCAGGAGTTCCTGCACGACGATCCCGCCCAGCGAATGGCCGACCACCCGGCAGGGCCCCTGTCCCAGGTGCTCGATCAGGGCCGCGACATCCGTGACCAGGTCGTCGAGGGTGAATCCTTCGGGTCCCTCGGCGGTCATTCCGCTGCCCCGGTTGTCGACGGTGATCACCCGAAGGCCGGCGCGCCGCAGCGCGGGCACCTGGTGCGCGTGCCACACACGGCCCGGCGCGCCGGTTCCGGCCACCATCACCACCGGCTCACCACGACCATGGTCGCCGAACCAGAGATCCACTCCGTTGACGTGCGCCATCTGCATCGATGTACTCCTTTCCTGCGGATCGGCCACAGGCTCGGCCCAGGAGCCCGCCGACACGGTCGGTCCCCTGTCCGGCGGACCCCTGGGATTCGGCGTCTCTTCAGTGCCCGGACCAGACCGGGTCGCGGCCCTCGGCGAAGGCTCGGGGGCCCTCCGCGGCGTCCGCGCTGTGCATACGCCGTTCCTCCCAGGCGTAGCGGGTGGTGAAGGCCTCCTCCAGCGGCCGGTCGAGCGAGCGCATGACGGACTCCTTAATGGCCCGCACCGACAAGGGCGCGCTGCGGACGAGGTCGTCGGTCAAGGCGGCGACCCTGTCGTCGAGTTCCCGCGGCTCGGCGACCTCGTTGAGCAGCCCGAGGCGCAGTGCGGTCGCCGCGTCCATCCGGCGTCCGGTGAGCAGATACTCCATCGCGGTCTTGAGGGGCAGCTGCCGGGCCAGCCGGAACGCGCCGCCCGCGCCGGGGACCAGGCCCAGCCGTGCCTCCGGGAGGGCGAACACCGCGTCCGTGGAGGCGATGACCAGGTCGCAGGCGAGGACCAGTTCGAAGCCGCCGCCGAGCGCGTAGCCCCGCACCCGCGCCAGGACCGGTTTGGACAGGGAGAACCGTTCGGTGAGCCGTGGCCAGCCGGGCAGGCCGCGGCTGCCGAACGTCGTCGGCGCGGCCCCCTCGGCGGTGAGCCGGGCCCGTTCCCTGAGGTCCTGGCCGACGGAGAACGCCCGGTCTCCCGCTCCGGTCAGGACCGCGACACGGACCTCGTCGTCCGCCTCCACGTCGTCCCATACGGCGGCGAGTTCCTCGTGCATGCGCAGATCCATGGCGTTGAGGACCTCGGGCCGGTCGAGGGTGACGCGGGCCACGCCGTCCTTCTTCTCGTACCGCACCCGAGGGCGGTCGGCGTCGTCGCGGTCCGCCGTCACGAGGAGTCCGCCGCGAACCTGCCCACCTTGTCGATCACGTCGGCCCCGTACAGGCGCAGCGCCTGCTGCAGCGCGAACTCCGCCATGTACGTGCGGAAGGCATCCTCCGGTTCCTCGGCGAGGTTGAGCATGTGCCGGTTGGCCAGCACCGCCTCACCGTCGAGCCGCGCCAGACTGCGTTCCACCGCGGCGTCCAGGTCCGCCGGCTCCACGACCTCGTCGACCAGCAGCCGGGCCGCCGGTTCCGACGCCCAGATCCGGCGCCCCTCCAGGATCACCTGGCGTGACAGCCGTGGTCCGGCGTACCGGCCGAGGCGGAAGTTGGCGACGCCGGGGATGATGCCCTCCTTCGCGGCCGGGAGGCTGAGGTAGGCGTCGGAGGCGGCGAGGACGTGGTCGAAGACCAACAGCAGCTGGGCACCGCCGCCGATCGCGAAGCCGTCGACGGCGGCGACCCAGGGCTTCTCGACGTACGGCGTGTGCCATGCGACGGGGTCCTCGACGCGGATCCCGCGGACCAGCTTGTGGAGGTAGCCCAGTTCGCGGCGCAGCAGGAAGTCGACCAGGGAGATGTCTCCGGAGCTGAGGTTCTTCAGGTTGATGCCCGCGCTGAAGATCCGCCGGCCTCGGTAGCGGGGGTGGCTCATCTCGCCGCCGCGCACCAGGCCCACCCGGACGCCCGGGTCCAGCAGGGCGAGGTCGACGGCGGTTTCCATGTCCTCGACCTGCTGGTTGTCCTCCGCGTTGAGACAGTCGTCCCGGCACAGCGTCAGCCGGGCGACCCCGTCGCGGCGCTCCAGCCGCACCGCCTCCATCCGGACGGCTCCCGTCCGCCGGAACTCCGGCAGCAGCGCGAGCGCCCGGTCCGTGGGACGGAGCATGGACGCCAGGAGGTGCGGGCCGGCCACGGGCGAATGGAGGACCGCCCGCAGGAAGATGCCCTGGTCGATCTCGTGGCCCTCCTTGTCGGCCTGCGGACGGCTGCGCTCCCGCTCCAGCGGCTCCGCCGCCGGCACCAGTCCGGGGTAGGCGGCCGCGGCCGCCTCGACCAGTTCGCCGATGCGCGGTGCGCGGCTGCGTGCGTCGGTGAGCCGGTCGTAGACCTCCTCGACGTGTGCCCGGAGGAAGTCGGCCCGCTCGGCGCGCGCCCGGTTCTTCACGGCGTCGGCGGTGGCCCGCTGCGCCGCGGTGCGGTGCGCGGGGGTGGGCAGTGCGGCCAGCGTCTTCTCGGCCTGTTCCGCCGCCTCGGTCAGGGACTGCCATCCGTCGAGCGCGGACCCCGGCAGGGGCGGGGCCGTCGTCACGCGGCCTGCTCGTCGGAGGATGAGCGCCGCAGGACGCGGTCGCAGGCCGCCAGGTGCGGGCCGAGGGAGTCCTCGAAGCTCGCGTGCTGCGCGTCGAACAACAGCTGGCGCCGGATGGCGAGTTCCTTGCCGGACAGCTCTTCGATCAGCTGCTCCGAGGCGGCCGCCGCCGCGTCCGGGCCTTCGGCCAGTTCGTCGGCGATGCCCAGCTCCAGCGCCTCGGACGCGGTGAGGGGGTGCCCGAAGAGCACGCTGCGGCGCACCCGGGCGGCGCCGGCGAGCCGGACGAGCCGGAAGGTGGCCATGCCGGGCCAGGTGGACTCCCCGTCGAAGGGTACGAGCAGCCGGGTGTCCGGGGTGGCGATGCGGATGTCGGCGGCGAGGAACACGTCGAGGGCCGTTCCGCCGCAGTCGCCGGTGGCGAGGGCGACGGTCCCGGCGGGCAGCCGCTCCAGCCGGCGCACCGCCCGCTCCCACTTGGTGACCCGGGCGACGTCCAGGGTGTCCGTCCAGCCCGGCTCGGGCGCGCCGGTGACGCGCAGGGTGACGGTCCCGCCGGTGTCCCGGTCCTCGGCCCGGTCGCACAGGACGGTCAGGTCCTTGACGGTCCCGGCCGTGAGCGGCCGGCTCCCGTCGATGGTCAGTGTCAGCACATCGCTCAGGTCTCGCATGGCGTTCTCCCCCGTCGTCACCACTGGACCAGCGCCGTCTCCAGCGTGGATCCCGGTCCCATCGTCATCAGCACCCCGTAGTCGCCTGGCCTGGTCACCTGCTCGTCCAGAAGCCGTTCGTAGGAGAAGAGGAACGAGCCGCTCGACACGTTGCCGTAGTCCCTGAGGACTCCGGTGGTGTGCCGCAGGTCGTGGCGGGTCAGTCCCAGGTTGACGGTGACCGCGTCGATGACCTTCTTGCCGCCGGAGTGCACCAGCCAGTGGCCGATGTCGCTGCGGCGCAGGCCGGTGTCCGCCAGCAGACGGTCGACGACGATCTCGGCGTGGGCGCCGACGACGTACGGGATCTGCGGGTCGAGGTAGAAGCTGAACCGGTCCAGTTCGCGGTCCCAGTCGTAGCGCATCGCGTCGATCGCGTCGGGGATGATGCAGCTGGCGAACTTCAGGACGGTCGGTCCCTCGGTCGCCCCCGACACCTCGTCACCGGGCCCCGACAGGAGCGCGATCGCGCCGGATCCGTCGCCGAAGAGGCTGTTGACGACCGCCGTTCGCATGGAGGAGTCCATCGCGTACGCGGCGGAGCAGGCCTCCGCGCAGAGCACCACGGCGAGTTCTCCGGGGTGGGCCGCGGACCAGCCGGCGACGACGTTCAGTGCGTTGAGGCCCGCGTTGCAGCCCATGCCGACGATGTCGCTGCGGCTGCAGTGCCGGTCGATGCCCAGTTCGCGGATCATGAGGGCGCTCAGGCCGGGGGTGAGGAAGCCGGTGGAGGACACGCAGCACAGGTGCCGCAGGTCGGACAGTTCGGCACCGGCCCGCTTCAGGCAGGCGCGCAGTGCCTCGACGCCCATGCCGACGGCCATGGCCTTGTGCTTGTCCAGCAGGTCGCCCTGCGACTCCGGGTGGCGGACGCCGTCGGCGTCGGGTTCGGGCAGGGTCAGATGGCGCCGGTCGATGGCGCTGTTGCGGAAGACGGAGCCGATCTTGGGGTCGGTGATGCCGAAGGCGTCGAGCACCTCCTGCTGGGTGTAGACGGTGGG
This sequence comes from Streptomyces sp. NPDC032822, assembly GCF_055578825.1. Taxonomy (NCBI): domain Bacteria; kingdom Bacillati; phylum Actinomycetota; class Actinomycetes; order Kitasatosporales; family Streptomycetaceae; genus Streptomyces; species Streptomyces sp. NPDC032822. The sequence goes on from NZ_JBVIOL010000038.1 coordinate 10,911, forward strand.
CGAGGCCGCGGTGCCCACGCCCACGATCCGGGGCCGGTGCGGCGTCTTCAGGGATCCGTCGCCGGTCAGGACCGGACGGCGGTCGAGCTGGTCCGGCCGGTCCAGGTCATCGAGCCGGTCGAGGTCGTCGAGTTGGTCGAGGCTTGTGGTCATCGGAACGTCCATCCCCACATGCGCGGCTTGCTGCGCGGTTTCCGTGCACTGATGCCGGTCACTTGCCTTCGTCGCCTTTCCGTGGGAAAGCGGTTGGAACAGGAGTGGGTGCGAGCCGTCAGAGCGATGTCCCGCTCTGCGCCTCGATGAATCGCGCGAGGCGGGCGATGCCCTCTTCGATGTCCGTGTCCGTCAGATAACTCGTGGACAGGCGCAGGGCGTTCAGGCCGCCACCTTGCGGATAGAAGTAGTTCATCGGCGTCCAGATGACGCCGAAGTCCTGGGCGGACCGAGTGAGGGCCGCGTTGTCCACCGTGAAGGGGACGTGCACGGTGAGGAAGAATCCGCCGGTCGGTTCGTTCCACCGCACGCCGAGTGCCGCGCGCCGGGCGGCCGGGAGGTGGGCGTCCAACTGCCGCAGCGTGGATCGCATGGCCCGCCCGTAGTAGGCGGCCGGTTCCGCGTTCAGCTCGGAGATCCGGCCGGCCACGGACAGCAGGGCCCCGGCGACGGCGGCCTGGCTCAGCGACGAGGTGTTGACCGTCACCATGCTCTTGATCTTGGCGAGTTCGTCGGCGAGGAGGCCGGTGCGGCCGGTGTCGTCGGCCACCCTCTGATCGGCGACCACGAACCCGACCCGCGCCCCCGGGAAGACCGTCTTGGCGAAGGAGCCGAGGTGGACGACCGTACGGGAGCGGTCCAGGGACTTCAGGGCCGGGATCGGCACCCCTGGACTCACCCTGCGGTAGGGGCTGTCCTCGATGACCAGGACACCGTGGCGTTCGGCCAGCTCCAGCAGCGCGACACGGCTCGCCGCGTCCATCGTGGTACCGGAGGGATTGGAGTGGTCGGGGACCACGTAGACGGCACGGGGGCGGCGCCCCGCCGCCCGCTCCCGCAGGATCGCCGACTCCACGTCGGCGCAGGCGAGCCCGTCCTCCCGCTCCTCCACGGCGGTCACCGACACGTCCAGCAGCCGGGCCGCGCCGGTGATGCCCACGTAGCACGGGCTGGCCACGAGGAGGACGTCGTCCGGGCCGCGGAAGAGCGCCCGCAGCACCAGCAGCATGGCCTCCTGCGCACCGACCGTGACGACGATCGACTCGGCCGGCACGTCGATGTCCTCGTCCGCGCGCAGCGAGTCGGCGATGATGTCGCGGATCTGCCCCGCCGTGGGGCCGTACTGGTACATGGCGGTCCGGACGGCCTCCTCCGACCAGCCCTGGGACTCCAGGTGGTCCAGGTACCGGCGGAGGTAGGTGAAGATCCGCTCGGTGTCGAAGAACCCGTCGTACGGCCGTCCGGGGGCGAAGGAGATCGCGTCCGGGTAGCGGTGCGTGACCTCGTTCAGGAAGTTCATCGTGTCGAGGACGGGGTCGGCGAGGCTGCGGTGCAGGTCGCTCCTGAGGAGGTCGGGCCCGGCCTCCGCGGTCCCTCGCGTGGTGAGGAATTCCGGGAGGCCGGGCGCCAGGTCTTCTCGGGTCGGCAGCGCACAGTCGTCCAGGCTCTGTCCGGCCATGGATATCCCCTCGGCGTATTGAATTTCGGCGCGTTGATTTCGACGGCCAGGATCACATGATTCCGACCTGCGTCACAATGTTGTCCAACACGCCAAAATGCTCACTTGGACGGGGAGTTGCCGACGAGTTTCCCTACCGGACGACAATGCCGTACGTTTTCATCCTCCTTTGGGTGAAGCGGAGAGATCGACGACCCTTCTGAGGTCCGCCGGAAGATCCTTTCTTCTGCGCACTTTCAGCTTCCGGTAAATTTTGGTCAGATGCTGCTCCACCGTGCTGACCGTGATGAAGAGCTTTCCGGCGATCTCCCGGTTGGTGCATCCGGACGCGGCGAGCGCACCCACCCGGAGTTCCGCTCCCGTGAGTTCGGCCAGGGAGTCCGGTACGCCGTGCGGGAAGAAGCCGTCGCCCGGCGGCTCGCCGAACGGCTCGGCGTCCGCGGAGCGGTGGTGCTGCGGCAGTTCCTCCGGCTCCGGGCGCACCGGCTCCCGCTCGGGGTGCCGGTACACCGAGCGGACGGCCTCCACGCCGGCCGGTGGCCGCCCGAACTCCGCATCACCGCCGGCTTCCAGCAGCCGCAACGCCTCCTGGAGCAACGGCAGTCGCTCGTCGGGAGCGCCGGTGGCGACCAGCGCGCGGAGCGTGCCGACCCCGCCGTGCGGCTCGTCGCCGTGCGGGAGCGAGCGCCGCTCACCGTTCCTGGACGGCGGTTCCTCGTGGTGCAGGGCCGGCCCCTGCCGGAACGTCTCCCCCCTCCGGTCGCCCCGGCCCGTCGCCACGAGGGCAGCCGCCACGCCCCCCTGCCAGTCCACGAGTTCGGGGACGTCGAGCCGCCACCGCGCCATCAGCTCCCCGCAGGTCTCGAAGTGCCGTAACGCGGTACCGGGCCGCCCGGCGGCGAGATGGTATCGGCCGAGCGCCTGGACATAGGGCAGGGCGAAAGGAGTCTCGAACATGGCCGCCGGCAGGGGGACACCGAGGTACGCCATGGCGGTGTCGAAGTCGCCGGCCGCCGTCGCCGCCCGCATCGCCAGGGACAGCGGGACGCCGATCACCACACCCCACGCCTCGGAGCCGACCAGGGTCAGCGCCGCCCGCGACGCCAGCGCAGCCGTGGGGATGTCGTCGGCGCGCAGTGCCTCCGCCGCACGGTGGGCTTCGAGGAGCGCCCGCCGCATGGGCACGCGCCGGTTTCCCGGTTCGTCCAGCAGCCGTTGGGGCCACGACACGGGGTCGTCCGGACGGCCGCCCTCGGCCGCGCGGAGGAACAGGCCGCTGGGCGGGCTCACGAAGCGGGCGCCGAGTGCGGTGCCACGCGTTCCCGGCGGGCCGTGCCCCACCGTGACCGGACCGGCGGTCAGGTCGACCATGGCCCCGGCCGGGAGCAGCGCGGGGACCTCCGACATGGGGTCCGGCCCGGACCGCGGCCCTCCCCGTGGATCGCGGCGCAGCCCGGGCCGCCAGAAGGTGAGTTGGAGCCGTACCAGGCGAAGGCCCGCCCGGACGGCGGACGAGGCCGGGCCGACGCCGTCCCAGAGGTCGGCGCTCTCGGCGGCGGACCGGCCCTCGATGACCCGCAGCAGCGCGTCGGCCTGGGCGAAGTCGCCTCGCCAGGCGAGTTGTTCGACGACCCCCAGGGCCTCGGAGCCGAGAAGCAGGCCGTCGCGCACCATGCGTTCGAGCTGCGGAAGGTACCGGGACGCCCGGGGAGGGTCGATCAGCCACTGCGTCTCGGCGAGCGCGGCGGTCACCTCGGCCTCCTGGTCCGGGTCCGCGCAGATGCCGGAGGCATGCCGCAGATACTCGACGGCGGCACCGATGTCCCCGGCGTCCCGGGCCTCCCGGGCGGCGCGGCGGAGGATGCCGGGCTGCCAGGCCGCGGCACCGGGATCGTGGGTGGCGAGCAGCTGTTCGGCCACCGCGATCGCGGGGGCCCCGCTCTCATGCAGCAGATGTGCCGCCGCGGACCGCATCGCGAACAGATCCCTGGGGGCGATGTCGGCGAGCACGGCCGTCCGGGCCCGCTCGTGCCGGAAGCGCACGCCGGAGACCAGGCCGGCGGCATACAGCTCGGCGACACTGCGGCGCACCGAGGTGATGTCCTCGCCGAGGAAGTCGGCGATCAGCGCCGGGCTCGCCGAGTCTCCGAGCACGGCGAGGGCCCGGGCGGCGGCGAGCAGCGCCGTCTCACCGCGGTGCAGGCACCGCAGCACCGCGTATCGGAAGGACTCCCCCGGCACCGGGACGCGGACACGGACACCGACGGGCCCCGGCGCGGACGGTCCGTCCGCGCCGGCGGCCGCCGAGGTCAGGTGGGGCCGCTCCCCGGCCGGTTCCGGGCCGGGCGCGAAGGACGTGCCCGGTACTTCTCGGCGGGAAGGGGTGTGGCCGGCGCACGCCTCCCGGTCCGCGTCCGCCGGGGCCTGGCCGGCGTGCCCCTCCTCCGTTGCCGCGGCGTGGCCGAGGGACGACTCCCGGTCCGGCGGGCCATGGCCGGTCGATGTCTCCCGGCCTGCCGGGAGGCGTTCCGCGGGCGTCTCCGGGCCCCGCGGAGCGTGCCGGTCGGCGGGGCCGGGAGCTGTCGACACCGGGGCGGGGAGGCCGGGTTCCGGCGGCATGCCACCGCCCGCCACGTCGTCGATGAGGGCGTGCAGCAGCAAAGGGTTCCCGCCGCTCGCCCGCGCCCACGGCTCGGCGGAATCCCGCGCCCCGGGACGGATGATCCCGCGTGCGGCCAACTGCCCCGTGACACCGTCGAGACCGAGCGTCCCCAGCCGGATGCGGTGGCTGGAGGGCAGGTGCAGGGTTTCGGCGTGGAACGTCACCAGGCCCTGCTCGTGGCAGGAGCTCTCGGTCAGGACGACCATGATCGGAGCCGAGTCGATGCGCCGTATGAGATAGCTGAGACAGTCCAGCGAGGCATCGTCGGCGAAGTGCACGTCGTCCACCGCGATGACCAGCGGCCCCGCACCCGCGAAGCCGATGACGGCGCGGCAGATGCGCTGGAGCAGGGCGAGCGGGACCCTTCCCGTCTCGATCGCGACGAGACCGGCGACCGGACCGGCGGCGTCCTCCTCGACGAACGGGTACTCCACCATGCCCGCCGCGCGCATGGCACTCATCAGCCGGTCGATGAGCCCCAGCCAGTCCAACCGCTCGCTCGCGGAAGCCGTCACCGAGAGGAAACGGCCTCCCCCTGCCCTGACCCGTTCCGCGAAGTTCTGAATCAGCGCGGTTTTCCCGCAGCCGACCGGCCCATTCACCAGAGCGACCGCACCCCTGCCGTTGGCAGATCTCGAATAGACCTGCTCCAGCAGTCGTAGCTCTGCATCCCTTTCACTGAGATTTACGTCTCGGAACTTCAAAGGACCCCCCGTGATCCATGTCCGTACGTACAGCAGCGGCGTCGCACCCGGTGCCGCCGAATCGCAAAATCCTCGCAATTAGTCAGGAACCCAATTGGAGCCGCTTCCGGTCTGCGCCGATACAGGCGTGGGGGTGACTTGCTGACCTGTCGGATGCAGGGGAAGCGGTACAGCCAAGATACCGGCTCGATCCTGTCGCCCGTCGTCTGGATTTCGGACAGGCGGGCCGGAGCGTATCGATCGTTTCAAGACAGACCTTATTTCCGCACTATGAAATCTTCACGAGGAGGCCACGGGAAAGTGGTCGTTCATATTCCGAAAACCACAGGCGGGGCACAGGTCAGAGGCGGCAGGACGGCGAGTTCGGACAGTGTCCGCACGACGGGCAGCGCAGGGTTCATGGTGATGAAATGGCATAAACCAGTACTCGTCGGCGCGGCGCAAAACCTCCGGGCCCTCTCCCCGCACCGCACGCCGCGGGGGTGGGGCCGTGCCGGACGGCCGCTCGCACCTCGCTCTCAGCTCGCCGCGCCCGTGTTCCGGCGGCGGGCCGGTGCGACCGGTTCACGACAACGGCCGGAACACCACCCTCATCACAACTGGCCGAAACCCCCCTGTGCCCGCCCGCATCAGAGGTGCCCATCGGTCCTGACGGTCGATCGGCCTGAGCCACGCAAGTGGAACGCCGACCGTCGGGTGCCGTCCGGCACGAGGGGCGCGGCATCCGCCGGCACCTCGGGCTCGGCCGCCCAGCCCTCGTCACGGAGGGTGTGGAGTACCGGTGTCGCCAGCTCGGACGGGACCGGTACCCGCACCTCCAGCATTCCGCCGACGGCGTCACCGCCGGCTGCCAGGACCACCGTCTCTTCCGAGGTGATTCCGAACTCCCCTACCCGGACGAGGAGTTCGCGCAACGCGCCGGGGTGTCCCGGGACGGCCACCACGATCCCGGCGTCGGCGGCCACCCCGCCCGCCCGGGTCTCGGGCAGCTCGGCCAGGCCCGCGACGCCCCGGTCCAGCAGATCGAGCATCGTCTTCATACCGCGGTCGCGTCGGCCCCGTTGGCATCGGGCAGGGTCGGGGACGGCACCCGGGCGGGGACCGCAAGGACCTCCGAGACCGGGGACGGGAGCGGGACCGGAGGCGGCGTCGGAGTCATGTGCGGCTGCGGGGTCGAGAGCGCCATCGAAGTCGTGACCGCGTTCGGGGCCCGGCTCGGAGTCAGGCTCGGAACCCGGCTCGGGCCCAGAGGCAGGCCCGGAACTCGGCTCGGGCTCGGGCTTGGAGGCAGGCTCGGAACCCGGCTCGGGCCCAGAGGCAGGCCCGGAACTCGGCTCGGGCTCGGGCTTGGAGGCAGGCCCGGGACCGGGCTCGTGGCCGGGTTCGGCTTGCGGATCCGCTTCGGCCAGCGCCTCGAACGCGGTCAACAGCAGGGACAGGTCGGCGTGCAGTTCCCTGACGACCCCGGCGATGGCCGGGGCGTTGGCCTGGAGAATGTCGCCCCAGAGCCGTGAGTCGCCGCCCGCGATCCGGGTGACGTCCCGCAACCCCTGTCCGGCGAACCGGGACATCCCCTCGGGCCCCTCGCGCAGTCGCGCGGCCATCAGGCTGGCCACCAGGTGCGGCACGTGCGAGGTCAGTGCCACGACATCGTCGTGTTCGCGGCTGGGGGTCAGCACCGGGATCCCGCCGCACAGTTCCACCAGCTCCCGGGCGAACGCCAGCGCCAGGTCCGAGGTGCACGCGGACGGGGTGAGCGCCCAGGGCCGGCCGTGGAAGAGGTCGGCCCGCGCCGCCAGCGGGCCGGACCGTTCACGGCCCGCCATCGGGTGCCCACCGACGAAGCGGGCCGGGTCGGGAGCCTGGCTCAGCGCCATCCTCACCGGCACGGACTTCACGCTCGCCACATCGGTGTAGCTGCGGGCGAGGAACCGGCGCTGGGCCCGGGCCAGCACACCTCCGACCGCGCTCGGCGGCACCGCGAGGACGGCCAGATCCACCGGTCCGACAGGCTCTTCGGCCCACCCCGCCCCCAGGGCGGCCGCCGTCCGCGCGGCCAGCGGATCGCGATCGGACAGAAAGACCGTCACTCCGCGCAGGCTCGCGGCGAGCGCGACCGAGGTGCCGATCAGCCCCGTGCCGACGACGGCCATCGTGCGCACCATGAGACATCACTCCGTCCAAAAGCCATCGACGTGCGAGTGAAATGCGGACCGAGTTTATGAACCAGCCCTGTCCGACTACCAGAGCGGACGAATACCGGCAGGGGTTCGACTGATCCCGTTTTCGGATTGCTGCCGACTATCAGGTCCTCCTGTCCAACCAAATCGGTCCGGTGTTCGTGGCCGAATCCACGGGACGCGCCCTACAGTGCAGAAAACTCGCTCCATTTCTGGTTGGGGGACACATGCGGAATATATCGAGTTCCGGGTCCGCGGATCCGCTCGGCGACCTCGCCGTCGACTATGTCGAGCTGTACGTCGATCACCTGGAGGAAGCGGTATTCAACTGGGTCGACCGGTATGCCTTCACCGTCACCGGCACCGGCGGCTCCGCCGACCACCGCAGCATCGCGCTGCGCCACGGGCTGATCACCCTCGTCCTGACCCAGGCCACCTCGGACCACCACCCCGCCTCCGCCTACGTCGCCGCGCACGGCGACGGTGTCGCCGACATCGCGCTGCGCACCGCGGACGTGGGGGCCGCGTTCGCGGCCGCCGTCGCCAACGGCGCCCGCGCCCGGCGCGGCCCCACCCGGCACGCGGACAGCGGCCCCGGCACGGCGGGCGGGCCCGAGGCCAGCGCCGTGATCGAGGGCTTCGGCGACGTCGTGCACACCCTGGTGCAGCGTGCCCCCGGTGAGGGCCCGGGCCTGCCGTCGGGGTTCGTGCCGGCGCTGCGTGGTTTCGACGAACGGGCCGACGACGTGGGCCTGTTGGACATCGACCACTTCGCGGTCTGCCTGAGCACCGGCGACCTGGCGCCCACCGTCGACTACTACCTGCGCACCCTCGGCTTCCTCGACGTGTTCGAGGAACACATCGTGGTGGGCGCCCAGGCCATGGATTCGAAGGTCGTGCAGAGTCCGTCCGGCTCGGTCACCCTGACGCTGATCCAGCCCGACGCGTCCGCGCAGCCCGGGCAGATCGACGAGTTCCTCAAGGGGCATCAGGGCGCCGGCGTACAGCATGTGGCGTTCTCGTCCGGGGACGCGGTCCGCTCCGTACGGGCCCTGGGGCGGCGCGGTGTCGGTTTCCTGAACACCCCCTCCACCTACTACGACCTGCTCGGCGGGCGCATCGCACTGGATCCGCGGCGGCTGGCGGACCTGCGGGCCACGCACGTGCTCGCGGACGCCGACCACGGAGGACAGCTGTTCCAGATCTTCACCGCCTCCACCCACCCACGGCACACCCTGTTCTTCGAGGTCATCGAGCGGCAGGGGGCCGAGACCTTCGGCAGTTCCAACATCAAGGCGCTCTACGAGGCCGTGGAACTGGAGCGGACGGGTCAGCGTGGCTTCCAGCGCTGATCCCGGCCCCGTGGCGGGCGGCGCCCACGACGACGTCCGCGTGGCGGGGCCGATCGCCAGGGAGCCGGAACGGGCCCTGTGTCTGGCCGACTTCGAGCGCGAGGCCTTGGCTGTGCTCCCCGCCGACGTAGGGGACTTCGTCGCCGGCGGCAGCGGTGCCGAGACGACGCTCGACGCCAACCGCGCCGCGTTCGACCGGGTGTTCGTGGTCCCGCGGATCCTGCGTGACGTCTCGGCGTGCGCGACGGACACCACCCTTCTGGGCCGGGCGGTGAGCATGCCGGTCGCCGTCGCCCCGGTGGCGTACCAGCGCCTGTTGCACCCGGAGGGCGAACTGGCCGTCGCCCGCGCGGCGAAGACGGCGGGGGTGCCCTTCACCGCCACCACGCTGAGCAGCGTCCCCGTCGAGGAACTGACCGCCCTGGGGGGCGCCGTGTGGTTCCAGCTGTACTGGCTGCGGGACACGGAGCGTGCCCTGAACCTGGTGCGCCGGGCGGAGGACGCGGGCTGCGAGGCGATCGTGCTCACCGTCGACGTTCCCTGGATGGGGCGCCGGCTGCGGGACGTGCGCAACCGCTTCACGCTGCCGGCGCACGTGAGCGCCGAGCACTTCGCCCGGGACGCGGTGTCCACCGCGCACCGGCGCCCCGGGGACGAGGTGTCCGCGATGGCCGCCCACACCCGGCAGGCGTTCTCCGCCGCGGTGAGCTGGCGCACCGTGAGCGCCCTGCGGGAGTGGACGAGTCTGCCGCTCGTCCTCAAGGGCGTGCTCGCGCCGGAGGACGCGGTGCGGGCGGCGGAGGCCGGGGTGGACGCGGTCGTGGTCTCCAACCACGGCGGCCGTCAGCTCGACGGCGCCATCCCCAGCGTCGAGGCGCTGGGGCCTGTGGTGGAGGCGGTCGGGAGGCACTGCCAGGTGCTGGTGGACAGTGGGGTGCGCGGGGGCACCGACGTGTTGCGGGCCCTCGCCCTCGGCGCCGACGGCGTCCTGGTGGGCCGGCCCCTCATGTGGGGCCTGGCCACGGCCGGGGAGGCGGGTGCGGCGCGCGTTCTCGCTCTGCTCGCGGAGGAACTGCGGGACGCGCTCGGCCTGTCCGGCTGCGCGGACGTCGCCGCGGCGGCACGACTGCGCACGGTCCGCGGGACCTCGATGACGGTGAACCCCTGTGGGGGCGGATAGGGAACAGGGGTCGGGGGTGCGGGGGGGGGGGGGGGGGGGGGGTGTGTGTGTGTTCTCCCCGTCCCCCCCCCCCCCTCTCCCCCCCCCCTTTCCCTCTCCTTTTTTTTTTTCCTTGGTTTTTGCCCAGGCGTCC
>NZ_JBVIOL010000038.1:20803-27639 GCF_055578825.1 Streptomyces sp. NPDC032822
GAAAGAATTGGGAGGGTCCGGGGGGACTGGGGTGATGGGGAACCTTGGGGGGGGAGGGGGGGAAAGGGGGGGGGGTGGGAGGGGGAGGCCGCCGCAGAGTTCTCTGCGGCGGCCTCCCCGTACACCCGACCCCTTCTGCCAACCCCGTCTCCCCTGCCCGTTGTTCGCGGCCCGGGTGGTGGACCGGGCGTCCAACCGTCCGCTTTCGACACTCGGACGCCCGGTCCCCTCGGCGTGCTCAGCCCATCTGCGGCACCTCGTCCCTGACCCGGACCGCGAACTCCGACCACAGGTCGGCGAACTGACGGGCCAGGTCGGCAACGATGTCGGTGCAGTGCGGAGGGACGTTGTTGATGATGGCGTCCCACTCCTCCTCGCGCACGGTGTGGAGCGCGAGCAGGCGCAGCAGGTTGCGTCCCGTCTCCGTGAACCGCAGGGCCGGGTCGGCCGTCAGGCGCTTCACGAGCGCGGCCCGGTCCAGGACCGGCTCCCCGTGGGGGCGAGCGCCCGTACGGACGAGCCCCAGCGAGGTGGCCCTCGGCTGGTCCACCAGGGTGTCCGCCGCTCCTCGGCGCCTGCGCGGCAGCGGGTCCTCACCGTTGCGCAGCCGGTTGCGGACGTCGCGGGCGGTCTCCGGGGAGATGCCCGCCGCGTGGGCGACCTGGCGCAGTGACAGGCCCGGGTTCTCGGTGAGCAACTCCTGCGCGTGGAGCCGCCCCACACTGCCGTCGAGCGGGCGAAGCCGGCCGTCCTGACCCAGTCGGCGCCCGCTCGGCCCGGCGTCGAGGCTCATCCTCCGCCTCAGGTCGCCGACGGTCCCCGGGGAGATCCCGGTGACGGAGGCGACCCGCCGGTCCGACCACTGAGGGTGCGTCACGATGATGCGGTCGGCGGCGCGTTTACGGTCCGACAGGGCCAGTGGCAGACCGTGGGCGACGTTCAGTTTCACCGCCAGGACGAAGGCCGCCGCCTCGTCCCCGTCGAAGTACCTGGCGGCGATGGTGTGTCCGCCCCGAAGGCGGGTGGCCTTCAGCCGGTGGAAGCCGTCGATGACGCGCATCGTCGACCGGTGCACCGTGATGGGCGGCAGCGGATCCTGGACGGCGGCCAGGATCTGAATGTGTTCCGGCCGCTCTCCGGCCAGTCGTGGCGAGCCCGACAGGTCGAGGGTGTCGATCTCGACCTCCACGACGGGCTGCTGCTTGAGTTCCTCCTCCTCGGGTTCCATCCCGGCGCCTCTCAATCGCCGTCGCGGACACGGCCGAAGGCCACCGTCCGCGCAAGGTTTTCTTGCCGCACCACCCCATGGGCGACATATACACGGTGTTTTGCCTGGGATTGCAGGAACCAGCCAGTTTCCAATGCTCTCGACTCCCCCTTGACGATGTGGAGCAAAAGATCTCAGCGGCTGTCGTACTTCCGCAGATGTGTCCGAAATTAACAGCATTGAATCCACATCGAAACCCCTGACCGCAGCGCCCGAACGACCCTTACGCCCCCTGTTTCCTAGGGGTTGCAAGGGTCGGCGAAGCGGCGGGATCGGGGACACCCCCGGGGAGGACGGGGGTGTCCCCGGGTGGGGAGGGGTCAGCTCGCGCGGGCGACGCGCCGGGTGCCCGGACGGGCGGGCAGCGGCATGGTGAGGGACCGGCCCATCAGCGGAGACAGGATCGTGACGGCGTCCGCGATCTCCCGGATGTCGTCTCCGGTGAGGGCCTGTTCGCCGTCGCACCGCGCCTCGCCGGGCCGCGGGTGCACATCGACGATGACACCGTCCGCGCCGGCCGCGAGCGCGGCCCGGGCCAGCGGTACGACCAGGTCGCGGCGGCCCCCCGAGTGGGAGGGGTCCACGATGACGGGCAGGTGCGACAGGCGCTGGACGACCGGGACGGCGCTGATGTCCAGGGTGTTGCGGGTGGCGCTCTCGAAGGTGCGGATGCCGCGTTCGCACAGCACGATGTCGAGGTTGCCGCGCTGGGCGATGTACTCGGCGGCGCTGAGCCATTCCTCGATGGTGGCGCTCAGTCCCCGCTTGAGCAGGACCGGCCGGCCCGACCGGCCGACCGCCTGGAGCAGCGCGAAGTTCTGCATGTTGCGGGCACCGACCTGGAGCATGTCGGCGTAGGAGGCGACCATGTCGACGTCGCCCGGGTCGATGACCTCGGTGACCACCGGCAGCCCCGTCTCGGCGCGGACCTCGGCGAGGATCCTGAGGCCGGCCTCGCCGAGCCCCTGGTAGGAGTAGGGCGAGGTACGCGGTTTGAACGCGCCGCCGCGCAGCAGCGAGGCGCCCGCCTTCCGGGCCAGCAGGGCGGCCTGCAGCGTCTGTTCGGCGTTCTCCACCGCGCAGGGTCCGGCGATCACACTGAGCGTGCCGGGCCCGATGGGCACACCGCCGACCCTGACCACGGAGCGCGCGGCGTGGTGCTCCCGGCTGACCAGCTTGTACGGGACGGACACCCGCATGACCTGGAGGACACCGCGGCGGCTGCCCAGGTTGAGTGCCTCGAAGTCGTCGACGTCGCCGACGAGTCCGACGATGGTGCGGGAGACACCGCGGCTGACGAAGGCGTCACCGCCCGCCGCCCGCACGAGTGCGACGACGGCCTCTACGTCTTCCTGGGTAGCCTCGGGGGCCATCACCACGACCATGACTTCTCCTCTGTCTGCTGGCTGCTGATTGCTGCGGGACGTGGGTGGCATGCATGGGACCGGGGAGCGATGCCCCCGCCGGACGGGGGATGACCAGCAGGGGGCATCGCCGTTCAGGTGGTGGCCAAGGCCTCCGTGGGGGGCAGCCGGGCGGCGCGTACGGCCGGGTAGAAACCGGCGAGACCGCCGATGACGAGGGTGGCGCCGACGCCACCGACCATCGCCCAGACCGGCACGACGGACGGCAGGCCCTGGTAGCCGGCGTATCCGGCCGTGACGCCGATGCCGAGGAGTACGCCGCCCAGTCCGCCGAGCGCGGAGAGCAGCAGTGCCTCGGACAGGAACTGGGTGCGGATCTGGCCCCGGGTCGCCCCCAGCGAACGGCGCAGACCGATCTCGGAGCGGCGCTCCAGCACGGAGATCACCATCGTGTTGGCCACGCCGACACCGCCCACCAGCAGGGCCACACCGCCGAGTCCCAGCAGCAGCCCGCTGAGCGCCTCGTCGGTGGCCTCCTTCGCGGCCAGCGCGTCGGAGGGGCGCGAGACGTTGACGCCGCTGGGGTTCTGGGGGTTGGCGGTGGCGCCCAGCACGGCCTGCACGTCGGCGACGGCGGATTCGTCGGTACGGGTGTAGACGGCCGTCGGATATCCGTCGAAGCCCAGGAGTTCCTCGGCGACCGGCCATCCCACCAGGGCCGCGGAGTCCAGTTCCGGCAGGAGCTCGTTGGGGGCGAGCAGGCCGACCACGGTGAACCAGCGTCCGCCGATCCACACCTGGACGTCCTCGCCGGCCTGATGCACACCGATCTGCTGCGCCGCCTTGGCGCCGAGGACCACCGCCGGATACCGGCTGTTGGCGCCGTTCAGCCACCGGCCGTCGACGATCTCCGCTCCGGTGCTCTTCGGCAGATCCGTGCGGGCCGCGACGACCGTGAGACCGCCGGTCTCCTCCTTGGGTATGTGGTCGTTGCGGTAGATCTTCGCGCTCGTCTTGCCGATGGCGGACACCGACTCGACGGCATCGATGTTGCCGATCATGCCGACCGCCTCGTCGGGCAGGTGCGCGGTGTCACCGCTGATCGACTGCCCGGGTGTGACGGTGAGCAGGTTGGTCCCGAGGGCCGCGAGCCGTCGGTTGAGTCCCTCGGTGGACGAGCTGGAGATGCCCACCACCGCGACCATGGCGGCGATGCCGATGGCGATGCCGAGCGCGGACAGGAAGACCCGCATCGGCCGGGACCGCAGACCGGAACCGCCCACCCGCAGCACGTCGGCCGGGCCCATCCTGGCCGGCCTGGGGCGGGTGGGAGGCGGCAGCGTGAGCCACTCCAGCTCCTCCGCCTCCGGCTCGGTGTGGAGCGTGCTCATGACGTGATCTCCTGGGGGACTCGGCCGGCGAGTGCCGCCGGGCGGCCGGAGTCGTACTCGATCAGGCCGTCCCTGACCCGGACCTCGCGGGGCAGGGACGCGGCGATGTCGTGGTCGTGCGTGATGACCACCACCGTCGTGCCCGCCTCGTGCAGTTCGTGCAGCAGTTCCATCACCACGGCACCCGAGCGGGAGTCGAGCGCTCCCGTCGGCTCGTCGGCGAGCAGCAGCGGAGGGTCGCCGAGTACGGCGCGGGCGATGGCCACCCGCTGTTTCTCGCCGCCGGACAACTGGTGCGGCTGGTGGCCGAGCCGGTGGCCGAGGCCGACCCGGCGCAGCGCTGCCTCGGCCTTCCGGCGCCGCCAGGCGCGCGGCCTGCCGCTGTAGAGCAGCCCGTCGGCGACGCTGTCCACCGACGGCACCCCCTGGGCGAGGTGGAACTGCTGGAAGACGAAGCCGATGGTGCCGGCCCGCAGCGCGGACAGTTCACGGTCGGTGAGTTCGTCCGTGAGGTGTCCGTCGATGCGCACCGTGCCGGCGGTGGGCCGGTCGAGGGTGCCCATGATGTTGAGCATCGTCGACTTGCCCGAGCCGGACGGGCCGACGATGGAGAGCAGTTCGCCGCGTCTGATGACGAGGTCGGCGCCCTTGAGGGCCTGGACATCGCCGTAGGTCTTGGTGACCCCGTTCAGGTGGACGACGGGGTGGGCCGGACCGGTCACTTGGGCACCCCCACGACCATGCCTTCCTTGACGGTCGCCCCGGTCACCTCGACCAGGTTGCCCGCGAACATGCCGAGCTTCACCGGGACGTACGCGACGCCCTTGTCGGTCACGGCCTCCAGGGCGTAGCCGCCGCGTTGGGCGGTCAGCGCGTTGACGGGTACGGCGAGGACGTCCTCGCGGGTCTCGGCCTTGAGGACCACGTCGACCTGGGCGGCCTGGTACCGCCCGAGCTTCTTCTGGTCCTCGATCTCCAGCTGCACCGGGATGGTGGCGGTGTCGCTGCCGCCCTCGGACTGCTGACCCGAGTCGCTCCCGGAGCCGCTCTGCGTGGGCGGCGGGGTGCCGACGTCGGTCACCACGGCCTCGACGGTCGTGTCGTCGGGGAGGGTGACGGTCGCCTTGGTGCCCTTCTTGACGAGGTCCTCGTACTGGGGGTCGAGGTCGACGTTCACGACCCGCGAGGTGCCCGTCCAGGACAGCAGGCTGCCGCTGAGCAGGGCGCCGGGGACCGACTTGACCTCGGCGACTCGGCGGGCGCCGGAGGCCACGACGGCGTCACCGATCTGGACGGTGCCGGTCTCCTCCCGGTCGAGGTCCTCCTGCCACTCCCGGACGGCGTCGGCCGTGTCGGACGTGTAGGTGTCGTCGACGGTGAAGCCGGTGTAACCGAGGGCCTTCAGGTTCTTTTCGAGGATCTTGACGTCCTCGCCCTCCTCCCCGATCTGCAGGGTGCGGTAGAGGGGGATGGAGCCGTACAGCAGCGGCACCTTCTGCTGGCCCACCCGGTAGACGGTGTCACCGCGTTCGAGGACGACGCCGTCGGTCGGCAGCCAGGTGATCACTCCGGCACCGGTGCCGCCGCTCCCGGAGCCCTGCTGGCCGGTGCCCGAGCCGGTGCCGGCGGCGGAGGCCGGGGCCTGGACGTCGGTCGCGTCGCCGTAGCTGAGGTTGCCGTCCACCGTCTCGGTGTCGGTGAGCGTGGTGCGCTGCACCTTGGTCGTGGCGGGCGGCCCGGAGGGGGCGGTGTTCGCCGGGTCCTCGCCGTCGCTGCCGAACGTTCCGGACGCGGCCATCCCGGCGGCCACGGCGACGGCGATCGCGACCACCACGAGCAGCACGGTGCGTACCGGGCGGCGCCCGCGGCCCCCCGGGGCCGACGCCGGATCGTCGGCGTCGGCCCCGCCGTCGTCGCTCCTGGTGTCTGGCGGCTCGGCCGGCTCCTCGGTCCCGGTGGCCGCCACGGTGTCCGGTGTCCTGCGTTCCAGGGTGTTCGGCGTCTCGCCGCGCACCGCGAGTTCGGTCTCGTCGGAGGTCGTCACTGGCCCGGCCCCGGTCCCAGCATCAGGCCGCCGCCCGGGTACTTGTCCTGGCAGGCCTGCTGCGCCTTCTGGAACTCCTCGGGCGTGATCCCGGCCGCCTTGGGGTCGATCGTCATGTTGCCGCCGTTGATCTCCGGGTCGGGCAGCTTGGTGAGCCCGTTCTCCCGCAGGCACTTGGCCCACTCGGCGACCTTGGCGGAGTCGAGCTGGCCGCCTCCGGCGCCGCCGGAGCCGCCCTGGCCCTGCGGCATCCTGTCCCGGCAGGCCTCCTCCGCCTTCTGGTAGTCGGCCGAGTTCGGGTCGACGTCACCGGGGCTGATCCGGACGCCGCCGCTGTCCTGCTGCGGGTCGGGGAAGTTGGCGACGCCGTTGGACCGCATGCACTGGGCGTAGTCCAGTGCCTTCTCGAAGGGGCTGGTCGGGGAAGCCGAAACCTCGTTGCCGACCTCGCTGCTGGCGTCGGGCGTGTCGTCGTCGGAGCATCCGGTCACACAGAGGGCGACGACGAGCGCCGACGCGGCCAGCACGCTGTGCGAGAGAGCTCGCTTCTTCAGAGTGAACATGCGATCAGTTCTACGCAGCGGCCGGTCACACGGCGGACACAAAAGACGGCACCCGCACCACCCATGACACGCATGCCGCCCACGACGCGAAGTGGCCCGGGGGGGGGGGGGGGGGGGGGGGGGGGGGTGAGGGGGGGGGGGGGGGGGAAGGGGGGGGGGGGGGGGTGGGCGTACGGGGTAAAGTACGGAGGCTGGCAGGGCGAGTTC
>NZ_JBVIOL010000038.1:27649-41328 GCF_055578825.1 Streptomyces sp. NPDC032822
GGACTCGTCTCGGAGGAGGAAAAGTCGGGGAGTTGCGACGAAGCGTCTGGCAACATGGAAAACACAAAAGACGACCCCACCCCCCCCCGGGCCCTCCCTGCCCCCCACCGGGCCACAGGTGTACGCACGTGCCGCTCGCCGATCCGTCAGGCGGCGCTCCCGGAGGCCGAGGCCGCCGCACGGGCGCTCTCGGGTGTCGCGGAGGTGACGCCGACCAGCGAGGCCAGCATCGAGATGAAGTCCGACAGGGTCGGGTGCTCGACGACGGCCCGCGTACCGAGCTCTACCTGGAAGGCGTCCTCGACGTCGGTCAGGACGTTCAGTGCCGCCAGCGAGTGACCGCCGAGAGCGAAGAAGTCGTCCGTGTCGCCCACGTCGGGCACGCCTAGTTCCGCGCACCACACCGAGACCACGAACCGGCGTATGTCCCCTGGTCCGCCCTGGCCGGCGATGTCCTTGTTCATGGTGTCTCCCTCGTGTTCATGACGTCCCCTTGCCGTTCATGGAGTGTGATCGCGCCCGAGGGGCACCGGGTCGCGGCCCCTCGCACCGATCCGGTCAGCCCGGCGCCCGGCACCGCGATCCTGAGCAGGACCTTGCCGTCGTCGTCCGACTGGTCGAAGACGGCGGGCACGAACAGCGCGCACATCCCGCCGCCCACGCATCTGCCGCGGTCGACCTCGATCTCCAGCTCCCCGTCCACGCGTTCTCCTCTCACCAGGCGACCGGCAGCCGCTCCAGCCCGTAGGCGGGCGAGTGGACACGGAAGCGCACCTCGTCGGCGGCTCCCGCCGGGCGGAGCGCGGGAAAGCGCTCCAGCAGGGCCGTGAGCGCGATGCGCAGTTCACTGCGGGCCAGCGCGGCGCCCAGGCAGTGGTGGATGCCATGCCCGAAGGCCACGTGGGGCACCGGGTCGCGGCCGGGGTCGAAGCGGTCGGGGTCCGGGGTGAGCGCGGGGTCCCGGTTGGCCATCGGCAGGGAGCAGACGACGTGCTCGCCCGCGCGGACCAGCTCCCCGCCGATCACGACGTCCTCCCGTGCGATCCGGGGGGTGGGGGCGTGCGGGACGGACAGGTAGCGCAGCAGTTCGTCGATCACGCGGTCCGCGGTCCCCGGGTCCGCGCGCAGGGCCGCCAGTTCGGCGGGGTGTTCCAGCAGGACCAGTGTGCCCAGGCCGATCATGCCGGAGATGTTGTCCAGGCCGGCGAGCATCAACAGGACGCACAGGCCACGCAGTTCCTCGTCGGTCAGCTCGTCGCCGTGGTCGCGTACGAGGGCGCCGAGGAAACCGTCGTCGGGCTCCTTGCGCTGCCGTTCCACCAGGCCGGTGAGGTAGCGCAGAAACGACTCTCCCGCGGCGGCCCGGCGCTGTCTGCCCCGCGCGGCCTCCAGGTGTGCGTGGCCTCGGCGCAGGAAGTCGGCACGGTCGTCGCGGGGCACCCCGATCAGTTCGCACAGCACCGCGCCCGGCACGGGCGACGCGAACCGCTCCACCAGGTCGACCGGTGGCCCGACGCGTTCCATGGCGTCCAGGCGTTCGGCCACGGCCTGCGCGATGTACGGCTCCATCCGGCGCAGGCGACGGAGGGTGAACTCCGGTGTCAGCAGGCGGCGCAGCCGGGTGTGCTCGGGCGGGTCGTAGTCCATCAGCTGGCCGACGGCCTGCTCCGGCCGGCCGCTGTCGGGGGCGTCCGGCCGCGGCGGAGTGCCGCGACGGGTGGAGAAGCGGGTGTGGTCGCCGAGAACCTGGCGCACCTCCTGGTACCCGGTCACCAGCCAGACGGGCCGGCCGTCCGTGCCGGGGCCCACGGGCAGGCGTGCGATGGGGCGTGACCCGGTGAGCGTGCGCAAGTCGTCCGCGGGGTCGAAGCGGGTCCGGCGGGTGTGCACGGGCACGTCCGGTGTTTCGCGTGGCATGTCGCCCCCCTACCAGGTGACCGGCAGCGCGTCGACGCCGTAGTTGGGGGCCAGCGTGCGGTAGCGCAGTTCCTCCGGCGGCACCGCCGGCCGCAGCTTGGGGAAGCGGGCGAGCAGGGCGGGGAAGGCGATCCGGAGGGTCAGCCGGGTCAGCGGGGCGCCCAGGCAGTAGTGGATGCCGTGTCCGAACGCCAGGTGGGAGGTGATCTCCCGGGTGATGTCGAGTTCGTCGCGCGAGGGCTGCGGGGGCGGCGTGGGCTGGAAACGGTTGACCGCCATCAGGGAACACACCACGGTCTCCCCCGCCTTGACCTCGTGCCCCTCGATCGTCAGGTCCTCCAGCGCGGTGCGCGGCGAGGCCGTCGCGATGACGGAGACGTACCGGATCAGCTCCTCGACGGCCCGGTCGACCACCTCCGGCCGGTCCTGGAACAGGGCCAGTTGGTCCGGGTGCTGCATCAGCGCCAGGGCGCCCAGGCCCAGGGTGCCGGCGACGTTCTCGAATCCGGCAGCCATGGTGGTGGCGGCGGTCCCCACCAGTTCGTCGTCGGTGATGTCGCTGCCGTGCTCCCGGATCAGCCTGCTGAGCAGGTCGTCGCCGGGGGCGCGCCGCTTCTGCCCGATCAGCTTGTGCATGTACGCCATGTAGGCCTTGCCTGCGGCCTGTTGCTGTTCGCGGCTGCGGTTGGTGGCGCGGGTGGTGTCGAGGTTGCGCGCCAGTTCGGCGTGGTCGTCGCGGGGGATGCCGAGCAGCGCGCAGCTGACCAGTCCGGGGACCGGCCAGGCGAAGTGCCGCATGAAGTCGGCGGGCGGACCGGCCAGTTCGAGGGCGTCGAGGCGGTCTGCCACGATGTCCGCGATCAGGGGTTCCAGCCTGCGCATCCGGCGCAGCGTGAACTCCGGGGTCAGCAGTTGCCGCAGGCGGGTGTGCTCGGGCGGGTCGTACTGCAGGAGGTTGCCGGGCTGGATGAGGCGGCGGGAGTCCTCCTTGCTGTCCGCGGGCGGCAGAGTGCTGAACCGCTCGGCGTCGCCGAGGACCGTGCGTACCGTCTCGTTGCCGGAGGCGAGCCAGGCGCGGGCCGAGGTCCCGGGTGCGGGGGTCTCCGCGAACGGGCACTCCCGGCTCGCACGGCCCAGTTCGGGCAGCGGGTCGAGCCCGACCCGACGGTTGTGCAACGGTATTTCCGGGGGTTTCGGCATCAGCGGTTCCCTTTCGTCATTTCTCGCTGCGGGATCCGGGGCCCACCGTCCGAGTCTGAAATCGCAAAGCGTGGGCGTCAACGAATGTCCAACTGACCAATTCCGAAAGGGAATGCGAGTACGGAGGAAGCGGAGGGGCGGCGGCGGGATACGGGCGCAGGGAAAATCGGCCGGGGTGGCGTGCGGTACGGCACACCACCCCGGCCGGATCATCCTTCACCGCTGGTGCGGATCGGCGCCGGAAGGGATCACCCCTGTTTGCTCTTCACTCCTTTTTCCGGCTCACCCTTTTTCCGTGCCGGTGGCTTTCCCGAGCTTCTCCGTGAGGACGCGCCCGATGTGGGCGGCCGGGGTGGGCTTCAGCATCTCCTTGTGGCGGGCGGCGATCTCGTGCGACTCGATGTTTCCGGCGACGTACGGATCCCAGGTCGCGACCGCCTCCGGGATCGGCTTGTCCTGGGGCCGGTCCACCGTCGCGACGAAGACGAGCAGGTCGCCCCGGAAGTGACGCGGTGTGTAGTCCGGCATGAATCCGGCCGTGTTCTGGATGACCTTCTTGACGTTGTCCAGCGCGGGGCCGCTCACGCCGGTGATGTCCTGGCCGCCGGGACCGCGCTGCATCCGTCGGCCGCTGTCCCGCCCCTCCGGTGTCTCCTCGTCGTCGTAGGTGTACAGCGAGGTGCCGACCCCGTGCTGGGGATAGGCGTCGAGCACCGCGAGCAGGGCCACTTCCTCGCCGAGCTCCTCCAGCCGGGTGGCGACGGCGTGGGCGAGGACTCCGCCCAGGGACCAGCCGAGCAGGTGGTAGGGGCCGGTGGGCTGCACCGAACGGATCTGCTCGGCGTAGTCCGCCGCCATCTCCTCGATGCCGTCCGCCGGCGGTTCGGCGCCCGTCAGACCGCGCGCCTGGACGCCGTAGACCGGCAGATCCTGCGGCAGGTACTGCAGGAGTGCGGCGTAGATCCAGCTCAGGCCGGTGGTCTCGTGCAGGCAGAACAGCGGCGGGCGGCCACCGCTCGCCCGCAGCGGCAGCAGCACCTCCAGTTCCCGACTGTCGGTGACCGTGCGCCGGGCCCGGGATCCCCTGTCGCGCTCCTCGCCCGGATCACGCAGCGCGAGCAGCCCGGCAGCGGTCCGCCGCGCGCGTTCCCCGGTGCGCAGCATCCGCTCACCCGGGCCGCCGTACGGGAAGGCGACGAACCGTTCGGCGGTCAGTGACGAGCCGCCCGCGATCCCCCGGGACAGCGGAGTTCCCGTCACGTACACGTCGCCCACGACACCCGGCGGAACCGGGCGCAGCAGGTCGTCCAGAACGAGGGCCCGGCTGCCGTGCACGGGCCGGCCGACCGGGAGGCTCGCCGGGACCGGGCCGCCCGGAGACACCCGGTGTTCGAGCCAGGGTCCCGCGGTCCCGACCGCGGCGACGCTGCTGACCAGCGAGGTGTCCTGATGCAGGTCCAGCCACTCGCTGGTCTCGTCACCGGCGACCGGCCGCCCCGTCTCGAACACGGTGACCTCGGCGAACGGACGGCGTCCCGCCTCCGACCCGATCATCTTCCGCAGCCGGTCCCGGGTGGTCACCAGGGTCGTCTCCTGAGACCCCGTCGCCCTCGCCATGGCGACGGCGTCCTCTCCCGGCACGACGAACCGGACGCCGCCACCGGCACCGAGGGACGCGAGCAGCGGTATCAGGAACGCGCCGACGGGTGCTCGCGCGTCGAGCAGGGCGGGGACGCCGTTCACGGCGGTGGTCCGCAGCCGGTGTGCCGTCTGGCGCAACAGCGCCCGGTGGTCGACGACGGATCCGGGGGCGGACGCGTCCGCTCCCGGGGCGTCGAGGACGACGGCCGCCTGAGCGGGCCGGGACGACAACGGCGTGGCCGCGCCGGGCACACGGACGGGCGGGAACTCCGCGCCCTCCTCCGTCAGATCGTCGATCCACAGCACCGGGATCCTGCTGTCCGCGTTCATCCGCCCCGCCATGGCCGCCGTGCAGATCAGCGCGGCGGGCCGACTGCGCGGCCCCGGGCCGTCCGCACCACCGACGAACGGCCGGGTCGGATCGACGAAGGAGCACACCCCACCGGCCTTGAGCACACCGATCAGGGCGACGGTGAAACCGACACCGGGCGGCAGCATCACGATGACCCGCTGCTCGGTGCCCGCGCCCCGCCGGGACAGCCGGCGCGCGAGCAGATCCGTCACCGAGTCCAACGCCTGGTAGGTGAGGGACCCGTCCTGGCCCTTCACGGCGACGGCGTCCGGTGTCCGTGCCACCTGCTCGGCGAGCAGACCGAGGACGGAGTCATGGCTCAGGACGGAGTCAGGATCCAGAACGGTGTCGGGATCCAGGACGGGATCGTGGCCGAGGTCGCCCACGGAGTCGACGCTCCCGCCCACGAGCCGACGGCGCTCCTCCTCGCCGAGCAGCACGTCCACCTCGCTCAGACGCAACTCCGGTGCGGCGGCGACCTGTTGCAGCACGCGCACGAGCCGATCGGCGAGCGCGGTCGCGGTGGAGGCGTCGAAGAGTTCGGTGGCGTAGTGCAGCAGGCCCTCGATGCCGTTGGGCGTGCCGTCCCCGTGGGTGCGTTCGTTCAGCGCGAACCACAGATCGAGCTCCGTGCCACCGCTCACGCCGTCCAGCCGGGTGGTCCGCAGGCCGGGCAGATCCGCCGCGTCCAGCTCCTCGACGCTCAGGTCACCGACTTCGAGCAGGACCTGGAACACCGGGTGGCGCGACGCCGAGGCCGGCTGCTGGAGCAGGTCCACGAGCCGCTCGAACGGCACCTCCCGGTGGCGCTGCGCCTCCTGGTTCACCTCCTGGACGCGGCGCAGCAGTTCCCGGTAGGTGGGGTCACCGGAGGTGTCGGTCCGCAACACCAGCGGGTGGGTCAACGGCCCGACCACACCCTCCAGATCCCCTTCCTCGTAGCGCCGCGACAGCCGGGTGCCGAGCACGACGTCGTCCCCGGCGCCGAGCCGGGTCAACAGCAGCGCCAGCGCCGCCTGTACGGCCACGAAGGCCGAGGCATCCTCGACCTCGGCCGTGTCCATCAGACGGTCGTGCGCCTCCGCGTCGAGAATCAGCGGCACGGACCCGGTCCGGTGATCGGCCAGCACCGGGCGCGGCCGGTCGAACGGGAGCGGCAGTTCCGGCTCCAGGGCGGCCAGCCGCTCCTTCCAGTAGGTGAGCTGGTCGCTGATCAGGCTGTCCGGCTCCTCCGCGCCCCGGAGCAACTCCCGCTCCCACAGCGCGTAGTCGGCGAACTGAAGGGACAGTGGGGCCCGTTCGGGCTTACGGCCCTCGCGCCGGGCACCGTAGGCGGCGGCGAGGTCACGGACGACGATGTCCAGCGAAGCATCATCGCCGGCGATCCGGTGCACGACCAGCAGCAGCACGTGCTCCGTGTCGGACAGCGCGAACAGGTGTGGCGCCCACGGCAGTTGGCGCGCCAGGTCGAACTCGTGCGCCGACCGGTCGGCGAGCAGTCCGGCGAGTTCCTCCTCGGCGGCGACGGTCACCGACAGGGCGGGGCCGGCCTCGGGATCGTCGGCGTCCAGGACGTGCTGCCGCAGGTCGTCGGACCGTCCGCCGGTGAACCGGGTCCGCAGGATCTCATGACGTACGGCGACGTCCCCGAGCGCCGCCTCCAGGGCGGCCCGGTCCAGTACGCCGGTGAGCCGCAGGGCGACCGAACTCCGGTGGGCGGCACCCGCCTCCTCGGACAGCCCCGCCATCAACCAGGTCCGTTGCTGTTCCGCCGAGACCGGTATCTCCTCCGGGCGTTCGGCCGGCCCGAGTTCCGGCCGCGCCTTCGCCGCGAGCATCCGGGCGACGCCCACCGGCGTCGACGCGCCGAAGAACTGCCGCATGCTCAGGTCGGCGCCCAGTTCCTCGCGGATACGAGCGGCCAGACGCATCGCCAGTCCGGAGTCACCGCCCAGGTCGAAGAAGTTGTCGTCGACGCCGACCCGTTCCAGTTCCAGGACTTCGGCGAACAGCGCGCACAGCTTCTCCTCCGTCTCCCCCACCGGTGTCCGGTCCGACACCCGCCCGGCGAAGTCGGGGGCGGGCAGGGCAGACCGGTCGACCTTCCCGTTCGGGGTCAGCGGCAGCACGTCCAGGACGAGAAGCGCGGCCGGAACCATGTACTCCGGCAGCGCTTCGGCGAGGTGCTCACGCACCTGCAGCATGTCGATGTCCTGGCTCTGGGGGACGACGTAAGCGACGAGTTGTTTGTCGCCCGGTCCGTCTTCGCGGGCCACGACGACCGCCTGGGCGACAGCCGGGTGTGCCGTCAACACCGCTTCGATCTCACCGAGTTCGATACGGAACCCACGCACCTTCACCTGCGCATCCGCCCGACCGACGAACACCAACTCACCATCAACCGTCCAGCGCGCCAGATCACCCGAGCGATACATCCGCTCACCCGTGGCGAACGGACACGCAACGAACCGCTCCGACGTCAGATCCGGGCGAGCGATGTAACCACGGGCCAGACCGGCGCCCGTGAGGTAGATCTCGCCGTCCACACCGGGGGGAACCGGGCGCAGGAAGGAATCCAGCACGTAGACACGGGAGTTGGCCAGCGGGCGTCCGATGGCCGGCGCCTGTCCGGACGGTGTGATGTCGGCGGCCACCGGTCCGGCGGTGACCATCACCGTCGCCTCGGTAGGCCCGTAGGTGTTCCACACCCTCACCCCAGACACCCACCGCGCAGCCAGATCCGCCGTCAGACGCTCCGCACCCAACACCCAGGTGTCCATACCGGACACCTGCTCCGGATCCAGCACCCCGAGAAGAGAGGGCACCACACTCGCCGTGGACACGCCGTGTGCGGCGATCATCCCCGCCAACGCACCCGGCTCCGCCCGCTCCTCACTCGTAGCAATCGCCAACGTCCCACCGGAACCCAGCGCCACGGCCACATCGAGGATCGCCGCATCAAAACTGAACGAGGCGAACTGCAACGACACCACACCAGGACCCACACCCAGCACAGGAGCCATCGCCCCCACCAGGTTCACCACACCCCGATGACCGACACCGACACCCTTGGGACGCCCGGTGGAACCCGACGTGTAGATGACATAAGCCAGCTGACCCGGATCCTTCACACCAGGAAGAGGCACCGGATCAGGTGTTGCCGGAACCTCTTCGAGCAGGACGATCCGGGCCGGACCCGCGGGCACCCGGTCAAGGGTCTCCGCGGTCGCCAGCACCACACCCGCACCACTGTTCCCGATCATGTACCGCAACCGGTCCGCCGGGTACTCAGGATCCAACGGCACGAAGGCCCCACCGGCCTTCCACACCGCGAGCTCCCCCACCACCACATCCACCCCACGCGGAAGGCACAACCCCACCACCCGCTCACAACCGACCCCCGCACCCACCAGGAACCGGGCGAGACGATCCGACCGCTCCTCCAACTCCCCATACGACAGAGCCTCGACACCCGACCGGACCGCCACCGCCCCGGGATCCGCGTCGACATGGGAACGGAACAAGTCCAGCAGCGAACCCCCCACCACCGGCCGCTGCGTGTCGTTGAACCCCACCACCACAGCCGCCCGCTCCACTTCCTCCACCACATCAATCCGCCCCACCGGCAACGACGGATCAGCCACCACCCGCTCCAGCACCCGGATCACCCGCTGGAAGATCGACTGCGCGGTGGCCTGGTCGAAGAGGTCGGGACGGTAATCCAGTTTGAAGCGCAGCCGCGGACCGGGGGTGACCACCAGGGTGATCGGATAGTGGGACGCGTCGCGCGACATGCCCGACGGCCTGATGGACACGGCGTCGGGCAGCGCCGGTGCTGCGGGCGGTGCGGGGAAGCTCTCGTACAGGACGAGCGAGTCGAAGACGGCGCCGGGGCCGGACAGCTTCTGGATCTCGGACAGGCCCATGTACTGGTAGGACATGAGCCCGGTCTGGCGTTCCTGCAGCCGCTCCAGCATGTCCAGCATCGACTGCTTGCCGTCGAGTTCGACGCGCACCGGGAGTGTGTTGATGAGCAGCCCCACCATCGATTCCACGCCCGGTAGTTCGGCCGGCCGGCCTGCCACCGTCGCGCCGAAGACGACGTCGTCGCGCCCGGCCAGCCGGGCCAGGACCAACGCCCACGCACCCTGCACCACCGTGTTCATGGTGAGGCCGTGGCTGCGGGCGAGGTCGCCGAGGGCGCGCGTGGTGTCCTCGGGGAGTTCACCGAAGACGTGGTCCGGGAAGGCCGGGGCCCGGGTGGGGTCCGCCGGTGCCACGAGGGTCGGTTCGTCGGCTCCGGCCAGTTCCGTACGCCAGGCGGTCCTCGCGTCCTCCTTGTCCTGGCGTGACAGCCATGCCATGTACTGACCGTAGGACGGGGCGCGCCGCAGGCGTGAGGCGTCGCCGTCAGCGGCGTAGATCGCGGACAGTTCGCTGAGCAGGACGGGCATGGACCAGCCGTCCATCAGGACGTGGTGGAACGTCATGACCAGGCGGTGCCGGTTCTCGCCGAGCCGGATGAACAGCAGCCGCAGCAGGGGCGCGGCCGCCAGGTCGAACCGTTCGGCCAGTTCGCCCGCCGCCAGGCGCTCCGTCTCGGCTGTCGCTTCGGGCTCCGCCAGCCGCGAGACGTCCGCCTCGCTCCAGGGCAGTTTCACCTCACGGGCGATGACCTGGACCATCTGGCCTCCGCTCACTTGGCGGAAGCAGGCGCGCAGCGCCGCGTGGCGGGCGGCGAGCGCCTGCCAGGAGGCCCTGAAGTGGGCTGCGTTCACAGGTCCGTTGATGTCCAGGGCGGACTGGACCGTATAGACGTCGGGGCCTTCGTCGTCGAAGGCCGCGTGGAACAGCATGCCTTCCTGCAACGGCGACAGCGGCCACACGTCTTCGACAAGGGATCGGGTCATTGCACTCTCCTCACAGAGGCTTGCGACTGTGGCTACTGCTGATCGCCGGCGAGTCCGGCCTCAAGCTCCTCGATCTGGTTCTGTGCGAGATTCAGGAGGGGGAAATCGGAGGGGGTGTGACCCCCCGCTCCCGCGCTGTCGGTGTGGGCGGCGAGACCGGCGAGTTGGTCGGTCCAGGCCGTGCCGAGTGCTTCCGCGTCGGCTGCGTCGAGGGCTCCGTCGGGCCAGCTCAGAGTGAGCGTCAGCTCCGGCCCTTCCGTTGTGTCACGGATGACGGCACCCGCTTCGAGTACGTGCGTGACCGGCATGTCGGGATCGGCGGAACCACCGACCGCACTCTCCCCGGCCATCTGCCAGGCCTCCACCGGGCCCGTACGACCGGTGGCAGCGGTGAAACGGCCCAGGTAGTTGAAACCGATCTGGGCATGAGGTGCAGATTCCAGGACGGCACGGGTGTCCGGGTTGAGGTGACGAAGGAGTTCGTAACCGAGACCGTCACCGGGCACGGCACGGGTCTGTTCCTTGACCGCCTTCACGAGGTCGCCGGCCGCATCCCCGCCCCGGGTCACCTCACCCAGATCCAACCCGGCCACGTCGAGACGGAGTGGCTGCACGCTCGTGAACCAGCCGACGGTCCGCGACAGTTCGGTGCCCTCCAACGGTTCACGGCCGTGACCCTCGATGTCCACGAGCACGCTGCCGCCGGTGTCCGGCCGCCAACGCCCCACCGCCCCGGCCAGCGTCGACAGCAGCACCTCGTGCACACCGCAGTGGAAGGCCGCGGGGGTCCGGCCCGCCAACGTGGCCGCCTGCCCGGCAGGCACCACCCACTCCCGCCGCCGCAACGTCCGCGCCACATCCACCACCGGATCCAACAGCCGACGCCCCAGGGGAAGACTCTCCTCACCCAACAGGGCCAGCCAGGCATCCAGTTCGGCGGTCCGCTCGGGACTGACGGCCTGCTCGGCCAACACCCCCGCCCAACGACGGAACGACGTCCCCACCGGCTCCAGCACCGGAGTGCGTCCGTCCGCCAGCTCCTCGTACGCACTCTCCAGATCCGGCAACAAAATCCGCCACGAGACGCCGTCGACCACCAGGTGATGGACCACCAGCACGAGTCGACCCACCTGACTCGGACCCGCGTCCACCCAGACAACCTGGAGCATCACCCCGCCCGCAGGATCCAGCCGGCCCACAGCCTCACGAGCCGCACGCCCAGCCACCACATCCAGATCCCCGACCCCAACCTCGGCCTCAACCTCGACCCGAGTGATCAGACCCGCTGCATCCACCGAACCCGGCTCACCCACAATCAGCTTCGACTCGCTGCTCACGGCCCGCGCCCGCAACATGCCATGTCCGTCCAACAGGACGCCCACTGCCCCGGCCAGGACCCGCGGGTCCAGGTCAGCCGGAGCCCCGGCCACCACCCATTGGGCGAAATCGGGGCGCACGATCCGATCGCCGAGCGCTCGCATGACGGGCGTCCACGGCACCTCTCCTACGGCCACGTCCTCCGCGCTGTCGACCGTCTGCGGGTCCGCTGCTTCGACGACGTCGGCCAGTCGCTCGACGGTCTTCTCCTCGAAGATCTGACGGGGCGTGACCACCAGACCGGCCTTGCGAGCACGCGACGCCAACTGCATCGACATGATCGAGTCGCCGCCCAGCTCGAAGAAACTGTCGTCGGCGCCGACCCGTTCAAGGCCAAGGGACTCGGCGAACAGTGCGCACAGCAGTTCCTCCAGTTCGCCCACGGGCGCTCGGCCCACGGCCCGTTCGGCGAAGTCGGGGGCGGGCAGGGCGGACCGGTCCACTTTGCCGTTCGAGGTCAGGGGCAGGGTGTCGAGGACCACCACGGCCGTCGGCACCATGTACTCCGGCAGACGGTCACGCAGGAAGTCCCGGAGCAACGTGGGCAGTTCGTCGGTCCGCTGCCCGGCATCCGAGGTGGGGTCAGCCACCGCGTACGCGATCAGCTTCTCGTCTCCGGGACGATCCCGGCGTACGGTGACCGCCGCCTGGGCGACGGAGGGGTGGATGGCCAGAACTGCTTCGACCTCACCCAACTCGATGCGGTGGCCGCGGACCTTGACCTGGTCGTCGGCCCGTCCGATGAAGAGCAGTTCGCCGTCGTCGGTCCAGCGGACCACGTCCCCGGTGCGGTACATCCGCTGGCCCGAGGCGAAGGGAGAAGCCACGAAACGGCCGGCCGTGAGCGCCGAACGCCCCAGGTAGCCGCGTGTCAACCCGGCTCCGGCCACATAGAGTTCACCGCTGGTGCCGGGAGGCACTGGTTGCAGGAACGGGTCCAGGACGAAGGTACGTACGTTGGAGATGGGGCGGCCGACCGGCACCCGGTCCGCGCCCGGTGACAGCGGCGCGCTCATGGTGGCGCACACGGTCACCTCCGTGGGGCCGTAGGCGTTGACCATGCGGCGATCCCGTGACCAACGGTCGACGACACCCACGGGGCAGGCCTCCCCGGCCACGACGACTGTCCGCAGTTCCGAGGGCAGTTCGTCCTCGATGGCGAGGACCGTGGGTGGCACGGTGACATGCGTGGCGCCGGTCTCGCGCAGGGCTTCGGAGAGGGACACCTGCGGGGGTAGCCGGTCCGGTGCGGCGACGGCGACCGACGCACCCGACAGCAGGGCCATGCACAGTTCGGAGACGGCGGCGTCGAAGCTCACCGACGCGAACTGCAGCACCCGGGACTCCGGTCCCACGGCAAAGCGGTCGATCTGCGCCCGCGCCAGATTGCCGAGTCCCGTGTGGGGGACGACGACGCCCTTGGGAGTACCCGTGGATCCGGACGTGTAGATCACATACGCGGCATGACCGGGCCGCAACGGAGCCAACCGCTCACCATCCCCGACTACACCGCCCTCCAGGTCCGCCAACCGGGCCACCACCGCCGGATCGTCCAGCGCCACCACCCGACCACCGAACCCCACCGGCACCACACCCCGCGTCCCCGACGTACACACCACCACCGCCGGATCCGCATCCCCCAGCACAAACCCCACCCGCTGCACCGGATAACCCACATCCACCGGCACAAAAGCACCACCCGCCAACGACACCGCCAGCAACGACACCACCATCGCCACCGACCGCTCCACCACCACCCCCACCCGACACTCCGGACCCACACCCAACCCCACCAACAACCGAGCCAACCGCCCCGCCCGATCCTCCAACTCCCCATACGACACACACTCATCGCCATCAACCACCGCCACCGCGTCCCGCGACAGCACCACCTGCCGCGCGAACAACTCCGGCAACACCTCAGGCACCCACGGCACCACCGTCCGGTTCCACCGATCGACCACCACCTCACGACCAGCAGCACCCAACACACCGACCCGCCCGACCGGCATCGCCGCATCAGCCACAAACTGCTCCAACACCCCCACGAAAGACGCCAACACCTCCTCCGCCCGCGCCCGATCAAACACATCCGGCCGATAGATCAGGTCGCCCTGCATGGGGTCGCCGGGCGCGACGATCAGCGTCAGCGGGTAGTGGCCGGTGTCCTCCGGTACGCCGGCCGGGCGGATGGTGATGGCGTCGGGTCCGGTCGCTGGTTCACTCGCGGCTCGCGGGTAGTTCTCGTACACGACCAGCGTGTCGAAGGACGCACCCGCACC
>NZ_JBVIOL010000039.1:0-33209 GCF_055578825.1 Streptomyces sp. NPDC032822
AGGTGGTGGCCGCCGACGTGGAGGTCGCCGGCGTCGGCGGTGATGAGGGTGGAGAGGATCTTCACGGCGGTGGTCTTGCCGGCACCGTTCGGACCGAGCAGAGAGAAGATCGTTCCTTCGGGGACGGCCAGGTCGATGCCGTCGAGCACGACCTTGTCGCCGTAGGACTTGCGCAGCCCGTTCGCCGCGATGGCCGGGTCGGTCATGAGGGGTGGCTCCTTCAGAGGCAGTCGGCAGTGGCTGTAGGTGGTGGCTGTAGGCAATGGCTGTACGTGGTGGCTGTCGGCGGAGGCCGGTGGTGGTGATGTCGGCTAGAGGCTGCGGGCGGTGATGTCGCCGTGGGCGGTGGTCGCGTGGATGCTCAGGTCGGCGTCGGCGCCGTCGGTGTTCCTGAGCGCGTTGTGGATCCGGCCGTAGGTGGTGCCGGCGTCCAGGGAGGCGGAGACTCCGCGGGCGGCGCCGACCGACACCTCGCCGGACTCGGTGCGCAGGACGACCGTGCCGCGCACGGCCTCGGCGATGCGGAGGTCGCCCTTCTGGGTGCTGATCTCCGCGGGGCCGCCCAGGCGGCCGACCGAGATGTCGCCGGCGAGGAGGGTGAGGCGGGCGCTCGCGGTCTCGTCGAGCTTCACCGAGCCCTGCGCGCCCTCGAAGACGACGTCACCGAGCCGTCCGACGCCCCGGAACTCGGCGCTGGCCGCCTTCGCCTCGATGCGGGAGCCGGCGGGCAGTTGGACGGTCACCTCGATGGATCCGGAGTTGCCGAGGAGCCGGTTCTTCGCCGGTGCGGTCACGATCCGCAGGACGCCGTCGCCGTACGCGACCGTGATCTGCTCCGCCGCCTTCACGTCGCGGCCCTTCGAGACGTCCGCGGGCAGTACCTCGACCGTGGTGTCGGCCCGGTCGGCGGCGATGAAGCGGACACGTCCGGCGGGGATGTCGAGGACGGCGGAGATCGGGGCGGTGGTGTCGAACTTCTGCATCGTGCTCTCCTCGACTCGTTGTTTCTGACATTGGAAAAGCTACGTTGCGTTCATGGATCTGGCAACGTGTTCGTTGCGCATGACTGCAGTAATCGCAGGTGAAAGCCGAGTAATCGTTGCAATGGATCTGGTTCTAATGCAACGCCAGTCGCCTGTGCGTTGCAATGGATTGAAAGTGAACGCTATGGTGGGGGCGTCAGGGAAGTGCACGAAGGGAGATCGCGATGCCGGGAGGCAGGCTCACCCAGCAGGAACGCCAGCAGATCGCGCTGGGGCTGGCCGACGGGCTCGCCTACGCGGAGATCGCCAGACGTCTCGACCGCCCCACCTCGACGATCACGCGCGAGGTGATGCGCAACGGCGGCCCGGCCGTCTACCGCGCCGAGCCGGCCCACCGGGCCACCGAACGCCGCACCCACCGGCGCAGACAGGCCGCGCCCCGGGGGGCGGAGGTGCCCCCGCAGGCTCACGGGCGCGACGTCGAGGCCGTCCGGGAGTACGAGGAGACGTTCGCCGCCGTCTTCGTGCAGCAGGGCCTGCCCAAGATGACGTCCCGGGTGCTGGCGTCCCTCTACACCACCGACGCGGGCAGCCTCACCGCGTCCGAACTCGTCCAGCGCCTCCAGGTCAGTCCGGCGTCCGTCTCCAAGGCGATCACCCTCCTCGAAAACCAAGGACTCATCCGCCGGGAACGCGACGAACGCCGCCGCGAGCGCTACCTCGTCGACAACGACGTCTGGTACGAGGGGATGATCGCCGCCGCCCGGGCCCACACCCAGATCGCCGAGACCGCACGCAAGGGCGTCGGCATCCTCGGCCCCGACACCCCGGCCGCCGCCCGCCTCGAAGGCATCGCCCGCTTCGTCGACTTCGTCGGCGAGGGCATGACCCGCGCCGCGGAACAGGCCCGCGAAGTCCTCTACGCGAAAGCCGAAACGGCCCCGACCGACACCGTCGAGCCGAGTCCGGATCGCGGGTAGTGGAAAGAGGGGCGGCGGCCGGCGGTCACGGGCGCTGGGAGGTTGGCAGTGGGCGGCGGATCGCGGGTGGCGGGTAGGCGGTTGCGGGTAGGCGGTTGATCGGTGCGGCGCGTGTCATGTGCGGGCGCCCCGGGCCCTCATCGTGGCGTAGCGCACTTTTGCAAGCGTGTGCTTGCAATAGTTAGCGGGGGTGGGGCAAGGTGGGGGCATGGCAACACTCAACGTCGGCAATCTCGGTGAGTACATGCGCGAGCAGCGGCGCAACGCGCAGCTGTCGCTCAGGCAGCTCGCCGACGCCGCCGGGGTGTCCAATCCGTATCTGAGCCAGATCGAGCGCGGACTGCGCAAGCCGAGCGCGGAGGTGTTGCAGCAGGTCGCCAAGGCCCTGCGGATCTCCGCCGAGACGCTGTACGTGCGGGCCGGGATCCTCGACGCCGAGCGGGACCGGGACGAGGTGGAGACGCGTGCCGTCATCCTCGCCGATCCCACGCTGAACGAGCGGCAGAAGCAGGTGTTGCTCCAGATCTACGAGTCCTTCCGCAAGGAGAACGGATTCGAGATCGCCGCGGCGGGCGAGAAGGAGCGGACGGGCGAGGTGGCGGACGCCGCCGACGACGCCGGGGCTCGGAGCGAGAGCGCTCGGAGCGACGGTGCCGACAACGCCCAGGACGCCGAGAGTGCCGTACGAGAGACCCGCACGGCGGGCGGGCGCAAGAAGCCCGCCGCACGCCGTACCCGCACCACCCGCACGACCGGCGGCAATGACGCCGACCCGCAGCAGACGGCCAGTTGAGCCGGACCAGGGCACCGGCCGACTGACTGCGGACCACCAAAACCCTCAGCCGAAAGCGATTCCGGGAGGACCATCACCATGGCCATCACCGACGACCTGCGCAAGACCTTCAGCGACCCGACTCCGCTCTACTTCGCCGCCGGCACCGCCGACCTCGCGCTTCAGCAGGCCAAGAAGGTGCCCGGTCTGGTGGAGCAGCTGCGCGCCGAGGCGCCGGCGCGGATCGACGCCGTGCGCAACACCGACCCCAAGGCCGTGCAGGAGAAGGCCCAGGCGCGCGCCAAGGAGGCGAGCGTCAAGGCCAAGGAGGCCCAGGAGGGCCTTCAGACCAAGGTCGGCGAGTTCATCAGCACCCTCGACGGTGACCTGAAGAAGCTCGGCACCACCATCGACGCGGACCTCAAGAAGCTCGGCGAGAACGCCCAGGACTTCGCGCTCCGCAGTGTCGGTGTCGCCGC
Source organism: Streptomyces sp. NPDC032822 (assembly GCF_055578825.1). Lineage (NCBI taxonomy): Bacteria > Bacillati > Actinomycetota > Actinomycetes > Kitasatosporales > Streptomycetaceae > Streptomyces > Streptomyces sp. NPDC032822. Next base: position 3,215 of record NZ_JBVIOL010000039.1, read on the forward strand.
CGAGTACGCCGTCAAGGCCCGCGAGACCTACGAGAAGGTCGCCGAGCGCGGCGAGCAGACCGTGAAGACCTGGCGTGGCGAGGCCGCCGAGGAGATCGAGGAGCTGGCGATCGCCGTCGAGCCGACGGCCGAGCCGGTCGCCGAGCCCGTCGTGGTCAAGGCCGAGCCGAAGCCGGCCGCGGCCACCGCCGAGGCCGCCCCGGCGAAGAAGCCCGCGGCCAAGAAGGCCCCGGCCGCCCGCAAGACCACCGCGAAGAAGACCACGCCGCCCGCCAAGTGAGCGGACCAGCGGAACACGGGCCGGGCACTCCAGGAGTGCCCGGCCCGTTCTTCGGGTAGCGGATGAGCGGTTGCGGGTACGGTGACCGCGTAAGGACAAGCCGAGTCTGGTGGTGGACGTAGTGCTGATGCAGGGGTTCACGGGCTTCATGTGGCTGCTGAGCATGGCCTTGATCGTGTTCAGCGGCTTCGCGCTGCTCGACGCGGCCACGCGCCGTGAGGACGGCTACCGGGCGGCCGACAAGAAGACCAAGCCGTTCTGGCTGATCGTCCTGGGCATCGCCTTCGTGGTGAACCTGCTCTTCCCGATCCTGTCGTTCCTGCCGATCATCGGCCTCGTCGCGACCATCGTGTACATGGTCGACGTCCGGCCGGCTCTGCGCAGCCTCCCCGGCGGCGGACGCAGCCGACGCGGCGGCTCCAGCAGCGACGGTCCGTACGGGCCGTACAACGGCGGGCGCTGACCCACCGATCGGGGTCGGCCGGCCTCGTACGGCTCAGCCGTACGACGTCAGCCCACCCGGTCCAGCAGGACGACCGCCACGTCGTCCGTCAGCTCGCCCCCGTTGAGGTCGCGGACCTCGTTGACCGCCGCCCGCAGCAGCCGCTCGCCGCGCAGCCCCTCGGAGAGCTGGCGGCGGACCATCCGCACCATGCCGTCCTGGCCGAGCCGCTCACCGCTCTCGCCGACCCGGCCCTCGATCAGGCCGTCCGTGTAGAGCATCAGGCTCCACTCCGCTCCCAGCTCCACCTGCGTGCGCGGCCAGCGCGCCCCCGGCAGCAGCCCGAGGGCGGGGCCGTTGTTGTCGTACGGCAGCAGCTGCGCGGGCCGGCCCGGGCGGGCGATCAACGGGGCCGGGTGACCGGCCAGGCAGAGACCCGCGCGGCGGCCGTCCGGCGCGATGTCGACCGTGCACAGGGTCGCGAAGATCTCGTCGTCGGAGCGCTCGTGCTCCAGGACCTGCTGGAGCGTCCCGAGCAGCTGGTCGCCGCACAGGCCCGCCAGCGTCAGCGCACGCCAGGCGATGCGCAGCTCCACGCCGAGCGCCGCCTCGTCCGGGCCGTGGCCGCAGACATCGCCGATCATCGCGTGGACCGTGCCGTCCGGGGTGCGGACGGTGTCGTAGAAGTCGCCGCCGAGCAGCGCGCGCGAGCGGCCGGGGCGGTAGCGGGCGGCGAAGCGGAGCGAGGAGCCCTGCAGGAGAGGCGTGGGCAGCAGGCCGCGCTCCAGACGGCGGTTCTCCTGGGCGCGCATCCGGCCCTCGGCGAGCCGTCGCTCGGCCGTGTCGGAACGCTTCCGCTCCACCGCGTACCGGATCGCCCGGCTCAGCAGCCGGCCGTCCAGCTCGTCCCGGTACAGATAGTCCTGGGCGCCCACGCGCACCGCCTCGGTGCCGCGCTCGGCGTCGCCGGACGCGGTGAGCGCGAGCACGGCGTGCCGGGGGGCGAGCTCCAGCACGTGCTTGAGCACGGCGAGCTCGTCGTCGTCACCGGGGCGGGCGGGGGCGGGCAGCGCGAGGTCGAGCAGGATGCAGTGGACGTCGTCGGTCAGCAGCCGCGCGGCCTCGGTGAGGTTGCGGGCCGTGCGGACGCGGATGGGCCGGCCGGCGGCGTCCAGCAGTTCGGGCACGACGGTGGAACCGCCCGGGTCGTCCTCGATCACCAGGAGGGTGAGGGCGGCGCCGGCGGCCGTGGAGGTGGAGCCGGGTGCGCCGGGCGGGCAGGGAGTGCTGGGCAGGCCGGAGGCGCCGGACACGGCGTCGGCCGTGGCCGGGGTGTTCGGCCGGGTGGCGCCGGTGCGGCCGGTGTCCCCGGCCGTGGGGTTCCCGGCCATCGGGTTCCCGGTCGGGTGCGCCTCGCGCTGGGCCTCTTCCTCGGAGGGGCCTGCGCCGGTGGACGCGGGCTGCGCCTGACCACTTTCCACGGCCGGGATCGCTCTCTGCCGCGGTACGGGTACGGGCATCGTCTTGGGTTCCTTCCCTCCCCCCGAGGGCACGGCAGGGCGAGGGGCCTCGACCTACCGACGGGGACCATAGCGGTAGTGGGCACCGCAACGGAATGGTGTGCACCACGCCGTCCGGACGCGCGCCGCTGTCATATGCCCTGATCCGCAACGCAGTTGGACAGGGCGGGGGTGGACCGGGGATGACGAACGTCACGTCCGCGCGGTGTTTGGCGGGCGGTTGGCCGTGGGCCAGGTCACGTGGTGTGCGTCACCGCCGTGACCGGCCGGGTGCCGACCCGCCTCCCGCATCTCTTGAGTGGGGGCGCCGATCTGTTCCCGGTGGTCGGGGCACTGACCTGCCCCGTCGTGCCGGGGTGCTGACCTGCGCCTCCGGCGGGCGGGGTGCCGACCTGCCGCCCGTGCCGGGTGCCGACCTGCTCACGCGTCCGGCCGCACCGCCCCGAGTATCGGCATCGACCCGGCCCCCGCGATCGTCACCGTCCGCCCCGGTCGCGGGGCGTGGATGATCGCGCCGTCGCCCACGTACAGGGCGACATGGCTGGCGTCGTCGAAGTAGATGATCAGGTCTCCGGGGCGCATGTTCTCGACGGCGACCCGGGTGAGCTGCTGCCACTGCTGCTGCGAGGTGCGGGGGATGGCGCTGCCGGCGCTCGCCCAGGCCTGTGAGGTCAGGCCGGAGCAGTCGTACGTCCCAGGGCCCTCGGCGCCCCATTCGTACGGTTTGCCGATCTGGGCGGTCGCGTACTCCACGGCCTTCTTGCCCTGCGCGGTCGCCTTGGTGCTGATCTCGTCGAGGACGCCGGAGTCGAGCCAGGCCGTCTGCGCCTTGAGCGCGGCCTGCTTCTCCAGCTCGGCGAGGCGCTCCTTCTCGTCCGCCTCCAGCTGGGATTCCAGTTCCTCGGCCGCCGCGATCCGCTTCTCGATCTTCTTCTTGGCCGCCGCCTTGGTCTTGCGGCCCGACTCCAGCTTCTCCCACTGGGCGGAGGCGTCCTTGGCGTACTGCTCCAGGTCCTGCTGGGTCTGGGACATTTCCGCGATCAGGCCCTTGGTGGCGCGCTGGCCCTGGAGGACCCGGCCGGTGCCGTCGAGGAACTCCTGCGGGTCGTCGCTGAGGAGGAGGTGGGCCTCGTCCGGCAGTCCGCCGTTGCGGTACTGGGACCGGGCGGCGGCGCCGGCGCGCTCCTTCAGCTCGGCGAGTTTCTCCTTGCCCTCGACGATCTTCTTGGCCAGCTCGACGAGATCCGCGGACTGCTTCTCGGCCTTCTCCTCGGCCGCGTTGTACGCGTCCGTGGCGGAGGCCGCCTCGCGGTAGAGCTTGTCGAGCTTCTCGCGCACGGCCTCAAGGTCCGTGGTGGCCAAGGGGGTCGAGGACACGTTCGGTGTCGAGGTCGCCGATGGTGTGGGGGTGGGGCTCGCGAACGCGGTGCCCGGTGCCGCCAGTGCGGTGACCGCGCAGACCACGATCACGGTCGCCGAGATCAGGCGATGCTTCCCCGTCCCCGTCCCCATACCCTTGTCCCCCAAAAGCTGATTTACCGTCAGTAACTTACGGACGTCTGGGGGATCGTGCCACGTCGTGACGTGAAACGACAGAGGCAGTGACTTCCTCCCCCATTCCGGCCGTCGGTACGACGATCCCCCGCCTTTGTGACGAACGACTCACGGAGATCGTTCCTCAGATCCGGGGTGCCAACGCCGCCCAGCGGACGGTCACTTCCCCCTGCCGCCACCGCACCGGCCCGTCCGTCACCGGCCAGTCGGCGGTGAGATCCCGTACGGCCCGGATCCAGCGCTGCCGGGCGCCGTACGACGCGTAGGGCGAGGCCGCCGCCCAGGCGCGGTCGAAGTCGCGCAGGAAGGCATGCACCGGCTCGCCCGGCACATTGCGGTGGATGAGCGCCTTCGGCAGCCGTTCGGCGAGGTCCGAGGGGCGTTCCAGGGAGCCCAGCCGGGTCGCGAAGGTGACCGTGCGCGGTCCCTCCGGTCCGAGCGCGACCCACACGTGCCGGCGTCCGATCTCGTCGCAGGTCCCCTCGACGAGCAGTCCGCCACGGGAGTCCGCGGTGACGGGGGCGAGCCGGGTGCGGAGCCGCTCCCACACGGCGGCCACCTCGGTCTCGTCGTACTGCCGCAGGACGTTGGCGGCACGGACCAGGTGGAGCCGTCCGGGGACCGGGATCTCGAAGCCGCCGTGCCGGAAGAACAGCCCGTCGCGCTCGTACGGTTTCGCCGCCGCGACCCGTGCCGGTTCGATCTCGACGCCCACCACGCGCGCGCGTGGCGCCACCGTACGGAGGCGGTGCAGCAGTTCCACGGCCGTCCAGGGCGCGGCCCCGTAGCCGAGGTCGACGGCGACGGGGTCCTCCGCCCGGCGCAGTTCGGCGCCGTGGGTCGCCGCGATCCAGCGGTCCATGCGCCGCAGCCGGTTGGGGTTGGTCGTGCCGCGCGTCACCGTGCCCACGGGACGGGTGGCGGCACGGGAGGTCATGCCTACGAGGGTATGCGGGCGGCCAGTGCGGGAGTCGTCCACGGGGGCCGGCGGGGCGGGAGTCGTCACGCGGGCACCCGGGGTCGGAGTCGTCACACGGACACCCGCGGCGGGAGTCGCCACGCGGACACCCGGGGTCGAAGTAGCCGTGCAGGAGCCGGGGGGCCGCAGTGGCGATGCAGGCACCCGGGACCGGAGTAGTCATGCAGGCATCCGGGACCGGAGTAGCGGTGCAGGCATCCGGGGTCGTAGGAGCGGTGCAGGTGCCCGGGGCCGTAGCCGCCACGCGGGTCATCGCGAAGCACTCGCTGTGCCTGCCGCGCCCTGCCACGCATTCCGCCCTCGAACGGTTGAGCGATCTCCGGTAATGATTCGGCAAATCCCGTGCGGAAGGAACCCCGAAGGAAATGGAGCAGCGTCCTCCGGCGTTGCACCACCTTGGAGGGCGCCCCACACCCTCCTTCAGGCATGCCCGCAGCGAGGAGGAACGCCACGTGAGCCAGTACGTCAGCAGGCTCGGGCGGCGCTCGTCGGCCGCGCCCCACCGGCTCCGGCTGTATCGCAAGCCTCGCCGGGTGGCCATGCTCTCCGTGCACACCTCACCGCTGCACCAGCCGGGCACCGGCGACGCGGGCGGCATGAACGTGTACATCGTGGAACTCGCGCAGCGCCTCGCCGCGATCAACATCGAGGTCGAGATCTTCACGCGGGCCACGACGGCCGCCCTGGCGCCGACCGTCGAGCTGGCGCCGGGCGTCCTCGTCCGGCACGTGGACGCCGGTCCCTACGAGGGCCTCGCCAAGGAGGAGCTGCCCGCCCAGTTGTGCGCCTTCACGCACGGCGTGATGCAGGCCTGGGCCGGTCACCGCCCCGGCTACTACGACCTGGTCCACTCGCACTACTGGCTCTCCGGCCATGTCGGCTGGCTCGCCGCCCAGCGCTGGGGCGCCCCCCTGGTGCACGCCATGCACACCATGGCCAAGGTCAAGAACGCCAACCTGGCCGACGGCGACACCCCCGAACCCGCCGCCCGCGTCATCGGCGAGACCCAGATCGTCGCCGCCGCCGACCGTCTCATCGCGAACACCACCGAGGAGCGCGAGGAACTCGTACGGCACTACGCCGCCGATCCCGCCAAGGTCGCCGTGGTCCACCCGGGCGTGAACCTCGACCGTTTCCGCCCCGCCGACGGCCGCGCCGCCGCCCGCGCCCGCCTCGGCCTCCCGCAGGACGCCCTGATCCCCCTCTTCGCGGGCCGCATCCAGCCCCTGAAGGCCCCCGACGTGCTGCTGCGCGCGGTCGCCGTCCTCCTCGACGAGCGTCCCGAGCTGCGCTCCCGCCTCCTGGTGCCCGTCGTCGGCGGCCTCAGCGGCAGCGGCCTCGCCAAGCCGGAGGGCCTGCAGAAGCTGGCCGCGCGCCTGGGCATCGCCGACGTCGTACGGTTCCACCCGCCCGTCGGCCAGGAGCAGCTCGCCGACTGGTTCCGGGCTGCCTCACTGCTCGTCATGCCGTCCTACAGCGAGTCCTTCGGCCTGGTCGCCATAGAGGCCCAGGCGGCCGGCACGCCGGTCCTCGCCGCCGCGGTCGGCGGGCTGCCGGTGGCCGTGAACGACGGACGGACGGGGGTCCTCGTACGGGGGCACAATCCCGCCGACTACGCGCGCGTGCTCGGCGAGTTCGCCGACGACCCGCACCTGTCCGCCAAGATGGGCGACGCCGCCGCCCGGCACGCCCAGTCCTTCGGCTGGGACACCTCGGCAGCCGCGACGGCGGACGTCTACACGGCCGCGACCCAGTCGTACCGGCGTCGCGTACGCTCCCTCCATGGCTGAGGCACAGAAGGCGGCGCAGGTCATCGAGGGTGTGCTGAAGGACGCCGAGCTCGAATGGGAGAGCCCGGCCCCCGGCAACTACGTCGTGAAGCTCCCCGGCACCCGCAAACTGTCGACGACGGTGTCCCTGCTGGTCGGCCGCCACTCCCTCTCGCTGAACGCCTTCGTCATCCGCCACCCCGACGAGAACGAGCCCGCCGTCCACCGCTGGCTCCTGGAACGCAACCTCAAGCTGTACGGCGTGAGTTACGCCGTCGACTCCCTCGGCGACGTCTATGTCACCGGCAGACTGCCGCTGCCCGTGGTCACCGCCGACGAGATCGACCGCATCCTCGGCCAGGTCCTGGAGGCGGCCGACGGCGCCTTCAACACCCTCCTGGAACTGGGCTTCGCCTCCGCCATCCGCAAGGAGTACGAGTGGCGGGTCTCCCGGGGCGAGCCGACCCGCAACCTCGACGCGTTCGCGCATCTGATGCGACGGTCGGACGCGGGCCAGCGGTCGACCGACTGACCGAACTGACCGACTGGCCTGCTGATCCACTGACCGGCTGACTCACTTACCGGCCGGCTTGCTGACCGGCTGACCGGCTGGCCCCGGTCCCGTGCGGGGTGCCGTCCTGGCCGTCCCGGGCCGGCCAGGACGGCCCGCCCCCGACGCGGACGCCGACTTCCTCCTCGTACCGGCCCATCCGCAGACGGGGGAGACCTGGACCCCGCCCGGCCCGCCGACCTCGGCATATCCGGTGCCGCTGCCGTTCGGGGTGTGGCTGTGACCGGTGTTTCCCGAGCCGTACCTGTCCGTCCCCGCGTCGGGCGGCCTGCCCGACGGCGTCCTCCGTGACGACCCGCCCGCGCCGCGCTCCCGCTACCTGTTCCGGGCCGACCCGGAGGTGTTCCGACACACCCCGGTCCGGCTGCCGGCCGTCCGCAGCCCGTGGCTGCGCGAGATCCTGGAGAACCTCACGCAGCCACAGCCGAAGCACCTACGTGCCGACCTCATCTGGCCGTCCGACTTGGGCACGTCGAGTCAGGACCAGGACCAGGGCCAGGGCTTAGGGCAAGGCCCAAGACCAGGGCTAGGACTCGGGCTTGTCGAGCTCGTCGGCGAAGGCCCGCAAGGCGTCGGCCAGTTCCTTCTTGGTGGGCAACTGGTCCACCTTCCGGTCGAGTTCGGTGATCCGGCGGTTGAGTTCTTCGAGGTCCGCCGGCGGAACGGAGGGCTCGCCGCTCGGCTCGGCAGTGGGTTCGCCGGTGGGGATCGGCGGCTCGGTCGGCTGGGGCGGACTGGGGTGGGGCCCGTCCGGGTCGACGCCTCCGGTCGATCCGTCGCTGCTGCCCTCGTCGACGGGCGCGTCGGTCACCGGTTCGCTGTACGTCGCGCTCGGGGAGGGCGTGGCACCGTCGTCCGAGCTCGCCGCGAGGGCGGCGCCGACGCTGAGGGCGACGAGAGCCGCGGCTCCGGCGACGGCGGTCGAGACACGTCTGACGCGTAACGCCTGGACCTTCCGCGCCCCTTGAGAGTCTGTTCTGTCCTGAGGGCTGGTTATGCCCTTTGAATCTTGTGTGTCCTGTGTGTCCTGTGAATCCCGAGTGTTCTCCATGGGCGCGACGCTAACCGCCGGACACCGGAGGACGGACGCCTTCCGCCAATCTCTCGAACGAACGTCCGTAGGTCTCCTGCTCTAACCCTCAGTTCTCCTGCGCTGATCCTCGACCGGCGTACGCCCTTCCCGGCCCCCGCTGTCGCGATAGCGCCCCGGCGTCACGCCCACCAGCTTCTTGAAGTGCCGGGTGAGATGGGCCTGGTCGTGGAACCCGGTGACGACGGCGACGTCGGCCGCCCCGCTCCCCGCGAGCAGCAGCCGACGGGCCCGGTCGACGCGCCGGGCGTTCAGATACTGGTGCGGCGCGATGCCGTAGGCGGCACTGAACGCCCGTACCAGATGGGCGGGATGGGCCTGGAGAAGCCCCGCCGCCTCGGCCAGCGGAAGGCCCTGTGGGACCCGTGCGTCGAGCAGCTCGCGCAGCCGCCGGGCGAGGACGGGATCCCGGCGAGGCCCGCCCGGCCCGGTGGCGGCCGGACGCAGCCCGGCCCGCAGCCGCTCGCCCACGAGCGTCAGCCTGCTCTCCGCCTCCAGCTCGTCCCCCGGCCCGGCGAGCGCGGCGTGCAACTGCCCGACCCGCAGCCGCAGGAGCGGATCCCGCAGATCGGGCCCGTCGACGGCCGCACCGATGAGGTCCTCGGGGAGATGGGTCTCGTCCAGGTAGAGCACCCGCTTGCGGAAGCCCTCCGGGGTGGCGGGGGAGCCGTTGTGCGGCACGTGCGGCGGCAGCAGGGACACCGTGTCGTGCGGGGTGCCGTGCTCGTGCCGGTCGAGGTCGTACCGTACGGCCCCGTCGTCCACGATGAGCAGCGTCCACGCCTCATGGACGTGCATCGGATACGCGTACTCCGTGAAGTGCGCGTGGAACACCTCCACGACGCCCGGGACGGCCGGACGCCAGGCGGAGACCTCACGCCGAGCGGGCTGGGCCTGTTGAGCGGCCATGCAAAGAACGTACAAGACGGTGTCGTACGACGCTCGGCAGTCTCATCGCATGAGCACCGAACCCATCTCGTCCATCCGATTCGATACGAAGATCGCCGTCCTGCTGCGTGAGGACCTGGAGCCCTGGCAGCGACTGAACGTCACGTCGTTCCTGGTCAGCGGCCTGGGCTCGCAGATCCCCGAGGTGATCGGCGAGCCGTACGAGGACGCCGACGGGGTGTCCTACCTGCCGATGTTCCGCCAGCCTGTGATGGTCTTCGAGGCGTCGAAGGAGACGCTGACGGCCGCCCACGCGCGCGTGCTGTCCCGTGCGCTGCCACGGGCACTTTTCACGTCCGACCTCTTCGCCACGGGGAACGACCGGGACAACCGGGCCGCCGTGCGGGCAGTGCCGACGGGGGAGCTGGATGTGGTGGGGCTGGCTGTGTACGGGCCTCGGAACGCGGTGGACAAGGTGGTGAAGGGAGCGCGGATGCATCCTTGAGGTCAGCGTCTGCTCTTCTTCGGGGACTTCTTCTGCTTGAGGGAGGCGCGCAGCTTCTGGGCGTCGTGGGTTTTGCCCTGCGGGGCCAGGGCGTCGGCCAGGGTGCGGGTGACATCGGCGTACAGGTTGTGGTCGGTTCCGAGGGACTCCCGGACGCGAACTCGGGTGGGGCGCAGCAGCTTCTCCGCCTCGGCGTACTGGCCGGTGTCGATGAGTGTCGAGGCGAGGACGTCAGCGCTGCGGAGCGTGTCCGTGTGTCGGTCACCCAGCAACTGCCGGCGTAGTGCCAGGACCTCCCTCAGGAGGTGAAGAGCTTCGGGGTATCTGCCGAGCTGAGACAGGACGATGCCCATGAAGCTTGCGGCGACGAGAGCAGTCGGGTGGTCTTCGTTCAACGCCCGCCGGAACTGGGCCAAGACGCCCGTCAGCAGCTGGTGGGCTTCGTCGACACGGTCGAGGCCCAACAGGCTGACCGCGGTGATGGCAACGGAGCGAAGGGCATCGACGTCGTCTTCGCCGAGCGCCGACTGGCGGCGTGCCGCGACATTCTTGAGGATGGGGTATGCCTCGGCGTGCCTGCCCAGCGAGCCCAGAGCGACGCCCAGATCGTGGGTCGCGCTCAGCGTGTCGGGATGCTCTTCCCCGAGCACTCTGCGGCGTCTCTCCAAGAGTTCCTTGACGAGAGGCAGGGCCTTCTCGTACGCCTCCATTTCATTCAGGGCCACGGCCATCAGGTGCGCCGCGCTCAGTGTGTCGGGTGCCTCCTCGCCCAGAGAAGCCTTCCACTTCGCGTGCATGATCTCGGCAAGGCCGTGGGCCGCCTCGGGCTGGGAGTTGCGCACGAGGTATCTGGCGGCCTTAAGGTACGTCGGCCGCAGCTCGTCTCTGCCGATCATCGCGTCCAGCGCTGCCGTCAGATGCTGGGTGAGCGATGCCCACTCCGGCCAGGAACCGGGCAGTTCGGGATCACCGGGATCGACGGCGGCCAGCAACGCGGCCACGTCCTGCACCGCCCCCGTGGCCTGGTCCGCGGCGGCATGCCGCACCACCGCCTGCGTGAGCCGGTGCACCTGGAACGCGTCGGGCCCGACGATCGCCAGCCCGTACTGGGCGAGCGGTTGGAGCGCGTTGCGCGGCCAGCGGATGTCGTGCGGGTCCCCGGGGATGCTGGTGAGCGCCCCGCGCGCCTCGACGAGCCACGACGTCGGAATGGGCTCGGGCCCGAGGAACGCCGCGAGGCGCAGCAGGGCCGCCGCTTCAGGACGGCCCGCGTCCAGGCGTTCGGCGGCGATGGTGACGGTGGCGGCGACGGAGAGCGGATAGTCGTACACCTCACCGTCGTTGAGGAGTTCGGCGGTGTTGGTCCGCAGCAGTTGGAGGTAGTGGTCGGGCGGGGTCCCCTCGCTGAGCGCGCCCGCGGCGTGTGCCAGTGCGAGCGGCAGGTCGCCGAGAGCGTCGGCCAGGGCATCCGCCATCTCCTCGGTCAGCGTGGGCAGTTGACTGTTCAGGTAGGCCAGTGACTCGGTACGGCTGAACACGCCCAGGGAGAGCGCCGGCACGATCCTGTTCCAGGCCGGGTCGCGTGCCGTGATCAGGACATGGCCGGGGCCCTCCGGCAGCCAGGTGCGCAGCTGCCGAGGATCCTCGGCGTTGTCGAGGACGATGAGCCAACGGTCGTGGGTGCGCAGATACTCCAGCGCGTACCGGGCGTTGACCTCGGCACCGGCGTCCGGCTTGGCCACGTCGACCCGGGCCGCGAGCTCCGCGTACCGCGCCGGGACCTGCTCCACCTGCTCGGCGTCGACCCACCAGACCAGGTCGTACTGTCCGGCGAAGCGGTGCGCGTACTCCAGCGCCACCTGCGTCTTCCCGACGCCGCCCGGCCCGTGCAGCCCCCGTACGGCGGCCCGCCGCGCGCCGAGCAGACCGCCGCGCACCTCGTCGATGACCTCGCTGCGGCCGGTGAAGTGCGGGTTGCGCCGCTGGCGTACGTCCCACACGGCGGGATCGTTGGTGGCGGAGGGGAAGCGGGGCTGGAGGCCCTGCGGAGTGGATGAGCGGGTGTGCTTGGTGGTTCGCGATGTCCGGGACACCCCTGACGCCCCGGATGCCTTGCCGGGAAAGGTCGGCGAGGTGGTCGGGATCTCCCGTCCCCGCACCGCCTCGATCAGTGCCTGGCGAGCCGCGGCCTCGTCCAGGTCGTGCAGCGGCTGGCGGATGCGGGGCCGGAGGATCGCGGGCAACTGGCCCGGCTCCAGAGGCTCGATGACCAGCGGGACGAAACGGTCCCGGCCGGCCACGGCGGCGGTCCACTCCTCCTCGGTGTACCGGCCCGGGGCGAAGTACTGCGGGGAGAACAGGGCGACGACGGCGGACGCCCGCTCCAGCGCCCCGTTCATCTTCAGCACGAAGTCCTCGCCGGAACGCCAGTGCCAGAGGTCGAGTTCGACCTTGTACCCGCCGGCCTCCTGGAGGTGCCAGGCCACCCACTCCGCCCACTGGCCGTCATGCCCGGCATGACTGATGAAGATCAACTCGGATGTGTCGGTCACGCCTTGTCTCCCACCCCAGCGGCCCCAACGGGCCCCGTACCGCAGCTTCTTGTATACCGCGTGGGGTGGGCATTCAGCGGGGAGTCGGCGTCAGGCCGTGCGGAACGGAGCGGGGTCAGACCGTACGGACTTCGGGGTCCGTACCGGCGTCCGCACAGTCGGGGACGAAGCCGGCAACCACGGCACCCTCCTCCGCTCCCTCCTTTTCCGCCTCCTCCGGCAGTCGCCGCATCAGGACCCCGAACCCCACCGCGGCCACCGTCCCGACCATCGCGCACAGCCCCCACAGCCACTCCGCACCGAAGTGGTCGATGACGACGCCGGACATCAGCGGGGCGATCAGGGCGCCGAGGGCCCACGACAGGGTGTACATGCCCTGGTACCGCCCGCGGCCGTGGACCGGGGACAGTCGGACGACGAGCCCGGTCTGCGTCGGCGCGTTGATCATCTCGCCGAGGGTCCACACGCAGACCGTGAGGGCGAAGACGCCGAGCGACCCGGCGAAGGCGGTGAGGCCGAAGCCGTACCCGGCGAGGAGGGACGAGACGATCAACAGCCGCTTGGGGTCCCGGTGTTCGATGAAACGGGTGACGGGGATCTGCAGGACGACGATCAGTACGCCGTTGACGGCGATGGCCATGCCGTAGTCGGCGGGCGTGAACCCGGCCGTGCCCATGGCCACCGGGAGGCCGACCGCGCCCTGTTGGAAGATCAGCGCGACGAGGAAGGACAGTCCGACGACGCTCATGAAGCGCCGGTCGCGCAGAACGGTACGGAGCCCGACCTCGTCCGTGGCGTCCTTCCGCGTCGCGGACCGGTGAACGGTGACGGAGGGCCGGGACTCGGGGAGCTTCAGGAAGACCACGACCGCGCAGACGGCCGTCATGCCCGCTTCCAGGAGGAAACCGGCGCGGTAACTGACCTCCGCGATGAACCCGGCCGCCATGGAGGAGACGGCGAACCCGAGGTTGATGGCCCAGTAGTTGAGCGAGAAGGCACGCACCCGGTCCTCGGGCCGCACGATGTCCGCCATCATCGCCTGCACGGCCGGCCGCGAGGCGTTGGACGCCATCCCGACGAGGAAGGCGACGCCGGCGATGGCGAACGGATGGTGCACGAACCCGAGCAGCGCGACGGAGGCCGCGGTGGACGCCTGGGCGATCAGCAGGGTGGGCCGCCGCCCGAGCCGGTCCGCCATCACCCCGCCGCCCAGCGAGGAGATCACCCCGCCGAGCCCGTGCAGCGAGGCGACGAGACCGGCGTACGAGGCGGAGTAGCCGCGGTCGATGGTGAGGTACAGCGCCATGAAGGTGGCGACGAAGGCGCCCAGCCGGTTGACCAGTGTGCTGGTCCACAGCCACCAGAACTCGCGGGGGAGTCCGGAGACGGTCTCGCGGGTGGCACGTCTCAGGGCGGCGACGGACATGACGGATCCCCCACGGATGTAAGCGGCTCAGGCGGTATGCGTAACTTACGAGGGCCGGGTCGGAGGGGGCCACCCAATTAACAGATCCCGTCAACCGTCACTCAGCCGTCACCCAACCGTCGGTCGACTGTCCGCTTGTCGGGCGGGCGCGCAACGGATCAAAGCCTTGGATTACGCTCATACGCATGGCCGACGCACCGTACAAGCTGATCCTCCTCCGCCACGGCGAGAGCGAATGGAACGCGAAGAACCTGTTCACCGGCTGGGTGGACGTCAACCTGACGGAGAAGGGCGAGAAGGAGGCAGTCCGCGGCGGTGAGCTGCTGAAGGACGCCGGCCTGCTCCCCGACGTGCTGCACACCTCGCTCCAGAAGCGCGCCATCCGCACCGCCCAGCTCTCCCTGGAGTCCGCGGACCGCCACTGGATCCCGGTCCACCGCTCCTGGCGCCTGAACGAGCGCCACTACGGCGCCCTCCAGGGCAAGGACAAGGCCCAGACCCTCGCCGAGTTCGGCGAGGAGCAGTTCATGCTGTGGCGCCGCTCCTACGACACCCCGCCCCCGCCCCTTGAGGACGGCACGGAGTTCTCCCAGTCCGACGACCCGCGCTACGCGACGATCCCCCCGGAGCTCCGCCCCCGCACGGAGTGCCTCAAGGACGTCGTCGTCCGCATGCTCCCGTACTGGTACGACGGCATCGTCCCCGACCTCCTGGCCGGCCGCACGGTCCTCGTCGCCGCCCACGGCAACAGCCTCCGCGCCTTGGTCAAGCACCTCGACGGAGTCTCGGACGCCGACATCGCGGGCCTCAACATCCCGACCGGCATCCCCCTCGCCTACGAACTCGACGCCGACTTCAAGCCGCTGAACCCGGGCGGCACCTACCTCGACCCGGACGCGGCGAAGGCAGCGATCGAGGCGGTCAAGAACCAGGGCAAGAAGAAGTAACCCGATGCTATGAAGCCCCCCACCTGCGGTTTTTCTGCGGGTGGGGGGCCTTTCAGTGCTCTGGGGCCGTCTGTGGGCCGTCAGGTGCGTCGGCTCCAACGGCGGATGCGGATGTCGAGGACGATCAGCAGTGCCACGGGGGCGACGATCTCGGCGGGGGCGTCAGCCCAGAGGGCGAAAGCGCCGCCGGCCGTGCCGATGAGCGCGATCGGTAGATCGCGAGGGTGGATGTCGACGGTTACGCCGACGCGTGGGACCATGAAGCCCTCCAGCTGTGCTCGGTCACTTCGCAACGTGATTTCTGGGGTATGGCAACGGAGGCGAATGCCGCCCGTGCATGGGCGGCATTCGCATGCCGCTGAAACTTTCCCATAGTCATCACGCGCCAGACAAACGCGCAGCTAAAAGCCACTCTGTTCGTTTGCGTGGGCAGACTGTCCACGGTCGTGGACAGGCGGAGCGCTCCAACATTTCTTGGAGACTTTCAAGACTCTCCAATCTTTCCAGGAGTCGTCTCGTATCGCCCTGTGTCGCTCCATGGCGCTCCATGCTGGCCCGTGCCGCATCGTGTTGCCTGGTGCCGACCTGCGTCGCCCCGTGCCACCTTGCTCTCGGGACGTTGTTGTACCTCGCGCTAGCGAGAATCCCCTTACCTTGTAAGGTAAGGGGATTCAATACCTTGTGAAGCGGTCGTCGGATCTGGTCCGTTGCTTTGCTCAATCGGTTTGACCAAATCGACTTGGTGAACAAGGTTAAGTAAACCGGTTTGGTTCTACTGGTTTGAATCTTTGTTTGGAACCTGTACTTGGAACCTCGAAACGGAGCTCAGATGTGAGGATCCGAATCGGATGTCATTTGAACCGACCGTTGAAAGGTTAGGGATTCTGCGGTCTGAAGATCGCACTGACTGCCTTGCGTGTGCGCTCCTGGCTGGACGGCATGAGGTGGGCGTAGACGCGGAGCGTCAGGCCGGGATCGGAGTGGCCAAGGTATTCGGCGAGGGCCTTGATGTTCTCTCCGGCGTCCAGGAGCAACGATGCGTAGAAGTGACGGAGCGCGTGCATGCCGTTCTCGCGTGACTCGGCGTACGACTCGCCCGTCTTCCGCTTGGGGATCACACCGGCCGAAGCCAGCGCACGCTTCCACACCTCCTCGTTGAGGGACGTCCGCCAGACGTGACCGCCGCGCGGCCCGGTGAAGATCAGCCGCTTGGTCACCATAGGCCCGTCCGCTACTTTCCACGGCAAGGTGATGTCGACCGGCGGGAACCGCTTCATGTGGGCCCGCAGGGCATCAGCGACCGGCTCGGGAAGCGGCACGTCGCGGAGCTTGCCACCCTTGGGCGGGGCGAAGACGGCCTTGCTTCGGCTCAGTTTGAGTTGCTGGACCACATGCAACGTGTCCGACTCGAAGTCGATCGCGTCGACGGCCACGCCGAGGATCTCGCCCTGTCGCAACCCGCAGCCGCCACCCAGGTCGACCATGGCCCGGAACCGCTCGGGCATGCCGGCTTGGACGGCAAAGACCCGTTCCGGCGTCCAGGGGGCGATGCGCTTGTCATCCACGGTTGGCGGCCGGACGGAGCGAGCAGCGCACGGGTTCCGGGGGAGGTGCCCGTCGTCCACGGCCGCGCTCAGGGCAGCGCGAACGTTGGAGTAGATCGTCCGGGCGTACGAGCCACGGACGCCGTTCTCCTGAAGCTGCCTCACCCAGTCGCGAATGTGCGCAGGCTGGAAGGAGCCGAGAGGGCGCGACCCCAGGTACGGGAACGCGTGCAGCCGAAGCTGCGACTCCATCGACGCCTGTGTGTTCGGATCCGGCGCGTGAGTCGCCCACTTCTCCGCGTACTGTTGGAATGTGATCCGGGCCGCGCGTGGGTCGATGTACTGCCCGCGGGCCATGTCCGCCTCGGTCTGCGCCATCCACTGATCAGCGAGGCGCTTCTGCCGGTCGGGGAAGCTCTTGGACTTCTCCGTACCGTCCGGGCCGACATAGCGCGCGCGGTAGCGCATGCCCGAGCCGTAACGCTCGCTCTTCACCTTGCGGCTCTTGCCGTCTGCGCCAACCTCGGTCTTGTACCACCGGTCTTGGATGTGTCCGGCCATCAGGCAGCCGCCCCCGCACGCTGGGAGTCCACCCAGGCCCGGACGTCGGTCGGGTCGAAGCGCAGGTGCCGGCCGACGCGGAAGCCACGCGGGCCGGTGCGCTTGCGGCGCCACTGGTAGACCGTCTCGACGCTGGGCAGGTCGAACATCTCCACCAGGTCGTCAGGAGTCAGGTACCGCGAGGGCAGGGAGCGCGGTGTGGCGGCCGGTTCCGCGACGGCGAGGCGTCGGTTAGCCACGGGTGGGTTCTCCTTCGGTTCCGGGGGCGGGTTCGAGTGAGGCAGCAAGCCAGGCTTCGGCGTTGGAGAGGCCGGTTCCGGCGAAGACCCAGTGCGAGAGGACGAGGGTCGTGTCCGGGTCTGTCTCGGCGGTTGCTGCGGCTTGGGCGCGGCGCCATTCGGCGCGGGC
Source organism: Streptomyces sp. NPDC032822 (assembly GCF_055578825.1). Lineage (NCBI taxonomy): Bacteria > Bacillati > Actinomycetota > Actinomycetes > Kitasatosporales > Streptomycetaceae > Streptomyces > Streptomyces sp. NPDC032822. The sequence goes on from NZ_JBVIOL010000039.1 coordinate 20,251, forward strand.
GGTGCGGAGGGCGCCGAGGGTGGTGGAGTAGCGGCGGGACTTCGTGGAGAAGTGGCCGCGGAAGCCGAGCATGTGGGCCCAGGCGCGGAGGCGGAGGTGTTCGAGGTCCTTGCGGGCGCCGAGGGTCCAGGCCGTTCGGATCAGACGGCGGGCATGGTCGCTGATGTCGAGCTGGGCCAGTTCGGCGAGGAACTTCAGCGGTCGGTCGAGAGCTCCCGTGGCTGTCTCGGCGCCCTTGGTGGCGTATTTGGCGATGTAGGCGGCGACTGCCCGTTCGGTGAGTTCCTGGCCGCCGTCGAAGTCGGCGCTGCGGATGGTCCGTACGTCGAGCTGGCGGCCGAAGGTGAAGGCGTGCGGGCGTCCGTCGATGACTGGTCCATCCACGCGGACGTGGGCAGCGGCGGTGCGGATGGCGTCGGTGAGCAGTTCGGCCGTGGCCCAGGCGGGTGGCGGGGTGTCGCCGCCCTCGGGACCGTCGATGCGGATGACGGCGTGGAAGTGGACGGCGCCGCGCTTCTGGTACTCGGCGACCTTGGCGAAGGACACCCGGGCGTACTGGCGGAAGGCTCGCTGAGTGAGGCCGGCCCGCTTGGCCACCTCCCGGCGCAGGTAGGTCGTGAAGCGCCGCCAGAGCGGTCCGGCATGGGCGTTCCAGAGGACGGCAGCGTCGTAGTCGTAGGTGTTCGGGTCGAGCGGGGTGCCGAGTGCGTTGTCGTCCTGGTCGTGGCGGGTGCCGCAGCGGCAGCGGCGGACTGAACCGGCCGGGCCGGTGGGGCGGTTGTGGACCGGGCCGAAGCTGGGGGCGGTGAGGGTGGCGAAGACGCGGGGGTGGGCGGCGACGCGTTCCGGGGTGCCCTTGCCGCCGCGCAGGCCGGAGGTGATCAGGTGGAAGGTGTCGCGGCGGTAGACCTCGGAGCAGGCCGCGCAGCGGGTCGTACGGCGGTTGTTGCAGCGCACGAGGAGGTGGCCGGCGGGGAGGGTCGAGGAGTCGAGGCGGTGGAGGACGTTGCCTATCTCGCCAGTGCGGGTGTCGACGTCGTACTCGGTACGGTGGCCGTCGAGGCGGATGGGGTTGGTGCAGCCTCCGAGGCTGGAGAGCTGGCGGAGGATACTGGGCAGGGTGCCGTGTGAGGCGAGCTTGGCGAGTTCCGGGAGGGGGGCCGGGGTCGTGCGGGTGAGGATGGTTCTCTCCTTCTGACTGGCTCGGTCGGGAGTGACGGACTCCCGGGGCGGCGGATGCTTGGTCGTGTCGAGCCACCCCGGGGGCCGGGCGCCTTCAGCGCCGGTGGTAGTCGCGGAGCATGGAGCGCAGGACCACAGCAGCGACGGCTACGGAAATGGCCGTGACGGCGACGGCGGCCAGGAGCGCAGTCAGTACGACTCCGCCGACGATCACGGCCGCGACCGCGCCGGTACTGATGGAGACCTGCGGGAACGGCGTGCGCTGTGCCGGGGCCAGGTCGGCCGGAGCGTGGGTGTGCGTGGGCGGCGGGGTCGGGCTGTCGGGGTACTTGGGCAGGAACACGGCGGAGCTCTCCTTATCTACTCGTCTAGTTGTGTGAGCCGTTTATGACGTCCACACCGGAGCGCGTGCCGGACTCGATGGCCGGGGCCATGAAGGTGTGTGAGAGCCAGAAGCCGAAGAGGGCGACCAGGACGACGATCCAGGTACGGACGCCGAGGAACTTGACCGCTCCCCAAGCGAAGAAGCCGAGCACGAAGACGAGCGGCAGGCTGACGGTCACGGTGTCGAGGGTCCTTTCAGCGGACGGGGCAGCGGTGGGTACGGGCGGCGAGTTCGGCGGCGGCGCGGCTGTCGTAGTCGGCGGAGAAGCCGCAGCGCGGGGCCGTGCAGGCGGCGGTGTGCTTCTCCCGGCCGCGACCGTCGTAGGACGTGCCGACCTGGACGGGGCCGATGCGGGTGACAGAGCGGAAGCGGCGGTTGGCGGTCACGGGGGTCTCCTCTCAAAGGTGGGCGGCGATGGCATCGGCCATCGGTGCGGGGACGCCGAGCCGGGCGCGCAGGGTGGGGGTGTCGATGGGCATGCCGGTGCGGGTGTGGTGCTCGGCGGCGACCTTGCGGGCGTGCTCGACGAGGGCGGTCGGGACGGGCAGCGCGGAGGGGGCAGGGGCCGGGGTTACGTCCTGCTGAGCAAGAGGCTCGGGTGCGGGATCGTCGGTGTCCTCCTCCTGGCCCGCCGGTTGTTCCTCGGTGGACGTGGGTGCCGAGTGCGCCAGCAGCGTGCCGCCGAGGAAGGCGACCGCGGGCCAGCCCGCGACGAGGATGCGGAGCCAGGCCGGCACGGCGTTCAGGTCGAGGAGTCCGGCGGTGGCGACGTTCGCGCCGAGGGAGGCCGTGAGCGCGATGACGAACCAGCACCACCCGGCGGCTTTGGCGTCGCCGGTCCGGAGTCGGCGCCAGGCGGCGACGAGGAGCAGGTCGACGGAGATGGGATAGGCCCACGCTTTCCACCCGTCCTGCCCGGCCGCCGAGGCGATGTCGTGGAGGTGGGCGAAGGACAGGGCGGCGGCGATGACGGCTTGGACGAGCACCGCATCGATACGGGCCAGTTGGGCGCGCAAGCTGCGGCTCCTTCCGGATTCAGGCATGGGAGGAGTGGGGACGTGGCGCGAGGCGGTCACGCCGACCGGGGATGAGGGAAGCGGCTCAGTCGGTCACGGGGCGCGGTGACACGACCGGCACCGGGGGCCAGGCTGGCCGTACGGGGATGTAGGGCCGGAAGGGCTTGAGCGCGGGCAGGTTCGGCGCCAGGTGGGCCGATTCCTGGCAGATCTCGGCAGCGTCGCCGAGGGAGAGGTAGGGCGTGCGGATGCGGGACCAACCGCCTGAGGTGTCACCGGCCACGGCCAGGCCGGGCCGTTCGGGAGCGATGGCACAGGCGGCGGCGACCGCTTCGGGGGCGATGTCGCCCAGGGCCATCTTGGCGGAGGCTTCGTCGTTGACGCGGTGGCAGACCCGGCCGCTGAGCTGAGCCCGGAGCATGGTGGCACCCTTGCCCAACTCGGCGCCGAAGCGCTGCCCGCAGACCTCCAGGTAGATGCCGGCCGCGCGGCCGAGCTGGGCGAGGCGGATGAGTTGGGTGACCATCTCGTCCCGCCGTTCCTCGTCCTTGCGGGTGGCGACGAGGAAGAGTTCGGCCACTTCGTCGACGAACAGCACGATGGGCACGGGGCGTTGGTGGTCGGGCAGGCCCCAGATGTCGGAGGTGATGTCCTCGTCCGGTGTGCTCGGGGCGAAGCCCTGCCGGGCCTTGATCAGGTCGTATCGGTCCTCCATTTCCTGGACGAGCACGGGAAGCAGGTCGGCGGCCTGGTCAGGGTCAGTGGCGAGTGCCGAGAGCCGTGGGGCGAAGGGGGCCAGTTCGACGCCGCGCTTGCAGTCGATGCCGACCAGGGCGACGGGCTGTCGGGCGAGTCCGGCCACCAGGTGGCGCAGGTACATGGACTTGCCGGAGAGCGTTGCGCCGAGGGTGAGTTGGTGCGGGACGGTGCGGTAGTCGCGTACGAAGGCAGTGGCGTCCTCCCGCAGGGCCACCGGCACCTTCAGGAACCCTTCCTCGATCTTGCGGGGCATCCGCACCCGCCGCAGTACGTCGAAGCCGACGAGCCGCAGTTCGACGACACCGGGCTTGATGGTGGTGACGTAGACGGCGTGAACTCCCCAGGCGTGCCGTAGCCGTTCGGCCGAGGCGGCGACGTCGGCGGGTTCCTGGCCCGGGGCGAGCCGCAGCCGAAGCCACAGTCCGGTCGAGGTGGGGCGGATGACCCCGCGACGCGGTGGAACGGGTCGGACCTCACGGCGGGTGGTGGCCTTGACCGCCAGGACCCGCAGTCGCGACGGGGCAACGGTCAGGCCGCAGGCTTCCATGACCGAGCTGTACGAGCTGAGCAGGCGGGCCGTGGATATCGGCAAGCCGACCGTGGACCAGTAGACCCCGGGGTGATTGGCCCGGGCGTAGGCAGCCCCGCCACCGAGCGCGGCGACAGGACCACCCACCTCCAAGAGCGTTGCCAGGTCGGTCATCAGGCCGTGGCCTCCATGGCGGCCGGGAAGGCGGCCGGAGTGACGGCGGCGGCGCGGAAGGCGATGCCGTGCCGTTGCTGTCCGTTGAACACGCTCTCCCACGGCCGGGCAACCAGCCCCGGCAGCGAGACCGGGGCGCCGAGCGCGAGCCCTTCCGCCACCCCGCTCTCCGGAAGGGTCACCTTGATCAGGGACGACTCCCCCTCCTCGATGTAGACGACGCCGATCGTCATCAGTGCCTCACCGCTGACGATGTCCTTGGCGATCTCGCCGGTCTGACGGTCGCGGACCTTGGGCTCGGGCGCCTCGGTCAGCAGGATCGTCGCGGCCGAGGTCTCCACACGGATGGTGCGCAAGATTTTCTTCCTATCTACTCGTCTATACAAGATGCAGCCTTCGAACCCGGACTCCGGGAACGACGACCACCCTGCCACACAACTTGCCCACTCGTCTATACGAGTATGCCTGTCGGGCTGTACGAGTTCGGGAAAGTGGCCCCGCGCACCACCGCCGGTCAGGCCCTCACGTGGCCGGGAGCTGGTACGACAGGACGTAGGCGTCGGCCGCCATGACCGTGTCACAGACCTCCACGGCACGCCCCTCGGTGTCATACGCCGTGCGGATCAGGTGGATCACGGGCACGCCGGAGGCCAGCCGGAGCGTCTTCACCTCAGTCGGCGAGGGCATCCGTGCCCGGATCTCCTCCTCGAAGCGGTCGAGGTGGTGACCCAGCTCTTCGAGACGGGCATAGATGCCGCCGGGGCCGGGATTGGGTTCGGCGATCTGAGTACCGCGGGCGATGTCGAGCGGGAGGTAGGAGGTGGCGAACTCGACCGGGCGACCGTCGAGCAGATATCGGCGTCGGCGGGCGAGGACACGGCGCACGGAGCCGAGCCGGGTGGAGATGTCCTGGCTGGCCTTCTCTTCTTTGACCTCCAGGCTGTCGACCTGGGGGTGACTGCCGGCGGCGTCGGCCTCGACGATGAAGGCGGACTTGCCCTGCTCGCGGTGGCGCCGGGCGAACCGGTCGGAGGCGAGCCGCCGCACTGGGGGCCGTGGTCGGACGAAGACGCCTTTGCCGTGTTCGGCGTGGACCAGGCCCTCGCCTTGGAGGACGGAGAAGGAGTTTCGAACCGTCATACGGGAAACCCCGTAGTGCTCGACTAGCTCCGCCTCGGAGGGCAGCTTTTCGCCCTCCTTGAACCGCCCACGGTCGATTGCCTCGCGCAGCTGGTCAGCGATCTGCCGGAAGACCGCACGATCACTCGTGGGGTCGAGATCGCCGAGGAGGCTCGGGAGAGACGTCACGTGTACTCCTTTAGGTATCTAGACGAGTGGGCGAGTGTTGTTGCTACGGTGGAGAGCCTAGCGATCTGAGAGGACCGAGGAACGTGAGCACCGACCGTCCGCACTCCGTGAGCGTTGCCGGAGTCATCGTCGACGACCAGGACCGCGCCCTCTTGATCAAGCGCCGCGACAACGGCCACTGGGAACCCCCGGGCGGAGTCCTCGAACGCGAGGAAACCATCCCCGAAGCCCTCCAGCGCGAAGTCCTCGAAGAAACCGGCATCAAGATCGCACTTCCCGCGACCCTCACCGGCATCTACAAGAACATGAACGGCCTGATCGTCTCTCTGGTCTTCCGCTGCGAAGCCGCCGACGGCACGCCCACCACCGGGGACGAGACCCGCGCACTGCGCTGGGCCACCCGCGAAGAAGTCACCGACCTCGCCGACGAGGCATACGCGATCCGCGTCCTGGACGCTTTGGACGCGGCATCCCCGCCGGCCATCCGCGCCCACGACGGCGTGAAACTCGTCTAGCCCGAACCCGCTGCACATGGCGGCCTACCAGCACGAAGGAACTTGTATGCACGAGTATACGAGCACTGCGCGGGTCTGGGGCCTCACTTGCCCAGGTTTCCCAGAAGAGGTCAGCCGGGCCCGACGCTGGACGAGAGACATCCTGCGCGGTTCGCCTCTGGCCGAAGACGCCGAACTGATCGTGAGCGAGCTGAGCGCGAACGCGATCCTCCATACGGCCAGCGGCCTCACGTCGGGCAGCTTCCATCTGGCCCTTGCGGTCTCCGCCCAGGTCATTGCCTTGTCGGTCACGGATGCCGGCGGCACCGGCACGGCCCCGAAGGTCGAGCACCAGGACCAGGAGGCGGAGCACGGCCGGGGTCTGGGCATGGTCAGCGCGATTGCGCACCGGGTGGTGGTCCACGACAGCGACGGCGGCCACACCGTCACGGCGGAGCTCTACAGGGATATCCGCCCAGGAGGTCATCCGTGCTGACGCCGATGGCCGGTGAGCTCTTAGCTGCCGAAGAGCGGGGCAGCGCCTTCCGATGCTGGGCAGCCGCATACCCCCTGCACGAAACAAGCGCGATCCCACTCGGGTCCCACAGCGTGGCCACCCCCCGCCTGGCACTGCGCTGGCTACGTGAACGCACGAGCCACGTCACGGACCAACTCGACACCGCATACGCCCAGCTTGGCCGCTACTGGCTGACAGACGAGGCGGAGCACGAACGGGCTCTCACCTACCTGACCACCGGCACGGCTTACCAACTCACGCTGTACGACGAGAGCACCCGCTACGTGCTCGTGGCCTGCCCGCTGGGAGGCAACGCATGAACGAACTCCCCCGCGGCTTCTGGTGCGAGTGCTGGACCCAAGACCTCAGCACGGACCAACTACCTGCCCTGCACGCTTCCTTCGACGCCTACTCGGCCGCTCAGGCAGACCGGTGGATCGCCATCGCGCTGCGCACCATCAGCCCAGCACTCGACACCGCAGCCTCAGAGCAAGCGTGGGAGTGGCTCTACGAGGGCCGCGTCGACACAAGGCGGGCCCTGCTCCGAGCGGAACCCTGCTCAGTCACCGTGCACCAGGCCGGCACCCGCATCACCTGGACAGTCCGCCCTGCCATCTTCCTACCGCTCGCACACCGCCAGAGCATCGAACTTCCAGCCTGCGCATACGACTTCAAGCCCCACGCGACCGACTGAGTTACAACTTTCTCTACTGGTTCAAGGCACCCGGCTGCGCTCCGCTCCGCCGGGCGCGCTTTCCAGCTCCGCTGCCCTCCGCGCTCATGCCTTCGGCCCGCGCTGCGGGCGCTGCGCCGACGCGCGCCCACATATGGATAGGGCCGGGGCCACGAGTCGAGCACCGTAGACGCATGCGCTCGCGGGGCCGGTCGGCTCCGAGACTTTAGGCAGCCACCATGGGGCGAGCCTCGAAGATCATGGCCCCAACGTCGTGCTTTACGGGCAGGTCCACAGACTGCCCGACTCGCCATGAGCTTACGGGGCCATGATCACTCGCCCCATGGCAGCTCCAGCCCAAAGTCTCGGAGCCGACCTCACACCGTCGCCAACTCTCGGCAGACGAGGGCAGGGAGAAGGGAAGGGAGGTGCGATTCCCTGCAGAGTTAAGACCCCGGCACAGACTGAGGTCACTCAGGCAGGCTCTCCCAAACCTCCCCCCTCTGATCCAGTCGCCACCCTTGGCTCTCAGCGAGCTCTACCGCCTCCCGCCGAGACGTGATGATCTGCTGGTGGTACGTGATGTCCTCTGCGAAGTCCGCCTTCGAGTGATCCGCGAAGTGCGGCACCTTGTCGAACACCACGTGTTCATACGCCACGCTCTCAGGTGCCTCACGACTCCAGACAAGCCGCATCTCAGGCCGCTTACCAGTCATGACTGCAAGCTAGTCCAGTCGTTCCACGATGGCATCACTCGGGGCCGTCGCCGTGCCGTCCGAGGGCAGCCGAAGGTGACCAACGTTGACAACTAAGCCGCAGGTCACAGCATTAGCCACTCAGGAGGCCGCAGGTCAGCGAGACCCCACGCCACTTCTTCGGCTACTGACGGCGGTTGACTCGCCCATTAAGACTCCACCGACCTTGCGAGTCGCGCAACTTCACTGATGGTTGCACCATGTTGCTATGAGCCCGGAAAGCGCCGTAGTGATCGGGTCAGTTGTCGGTGCCGTCTCCGCTACTGGTGGCGCATTGATCACCGCCTGGCTTACTCCCTCATTGCAAGCGAGAACGGAGCACGCACACTGGCGACGGCAAGGACGACGAGATGTGTACAGCGCGTTCATTGGTGCCGTGATGGCCTTCACTGAGGCTGCCGATGACCTCATGACGATCATGGATGAGGAGTACACCCCTGACGGAGCTTGGTCGAAGTTAGAGCTCCTAAAAACGCTTCTGCCAGCCATCCGGACTTCTGCCCCAGTGGTTGCACTAGCCGGTCCTGAGGAGGTGGCAGAGCTAGCCACGGCAACGGCTCGCCTTGCATACCGGCTCACTACCTCTGCCGAGTTCTACGTCACAGTCCGCAGGCGTTTCAAGACAAAGCGCGTGAAGTTCGAGCAAAAGCGCACACTCGGAGATTTGCTTGCGCTTGAAGGCATGTTGAAGTCGTTCACGGAGAAGGCGAGTGAAGCTCTGGATTCTCGAAAGCTCAAGGCCGGATAGTGACGAGCGAGGGTTGGCTTCACTACTCGAACAAGGGCTCCTACCCGTCACAGATTCGCAGAATTGGCACTCACCGGATCGAACGAAATCGAGACTGCCTACCCTCCGGACTATCTCGAACTCCTTGACCTGGAGATAGGGAACTCTACGTCAAGTGCTCGCGGCACCGATAATGCCTGTTAGGGAATTTCGGGGTGTGACCCCGGCACAGGTCAGTGCGAACGAAATACGCTTTTCGGACATCTTTAGACGTTAAGGCATAGTGTGCCGAAATCGCCCCCGAGAAATCTGCACCTTTGGCCTGCGTGTAGTCAAATTCCGATTTTTCTAGCTGGGATTCTCGAAACGAAGCGTATCTGATATCAGAGAAGCCGAGATCGGCATATCTCAAGGAGGCGTTATCGAAGTTTGCGGCAACGAGGTCAACGTCTCGCAGCCTTGCGTAATCGAGATGCGCGCCGCTGAAGTCCGCGAATTCGAAGCTTGCATCAGACAGGTCAACGCCCTCTAGGTGCGCCCCTGAGAGATCAACTGACGGTGCTACCAGCCCTCTGTGGGCCATGCCATCATTGTCGGGATCTCTATCGGCGATCACTCGTACTGCGGCCTCGACGTCGTCAGGGATCAGATGCAGTGAAACGCCTGCCGTATTCTTGGCAGTGTCGAGCTCCAACCGTGAAGGCCGCTTATCTAGTGGCTTATCATGACCCCGGACATATGCAGCCAAAACTGTGACTATTTCAGGCTGGTCGCGGGGGGAGTCATACATTAGACGCTGGAGGGCGTATATTCCACCTAGTCGAATATCTGTGCTATCTGACGCCAGATTTCCAATCGCGGCATTAAATCGATCGGTCACCTGCCCTGACTCAGCGACCTCATTCTGAAGCCTCACCTGCTGAATGGAAATGCCAGTAAATATTAGCGCCCCAATTGCCGTCGCCATGGTGACGATATTCGAAAACTGAGGAAGCCGTTCGCGTCTAGTTGCAACACGTCTACTGCTGCGGCGACGCCACGCGGCGATCCTCGGTCTAGCACCCTGATTTCTCATGCCCCGTACCCTCATTCACGCGTCTCGTCTGGCGCCTTGCCTTGATGTTAGGGAACCTGGCGACGAGCGGTGGGCGGTTGCTGAACGTCCAGCAGCGGCACCAGAGCTTGTCGACCTTGGTGTCTGATGCAGCGCGGTGGGTTCACCGCTGTGGCGGGCGACCGTCGCGGCGACAAGATCGTCGAGGAGGAACTCTCCAGCTGAGCACCGTGGACTATCCGTGGACTGGCTCCGCTCAGTTGATCGCAGACGTGGCCCTGACCAGCAGTCTTCCGTAGGACCGAAGCGCCCTCCGGAGCCGTGTGCGCTACTCAGTCGGCACGCCAGGAGACAGCACCGAAGAAGAGGCGGCATGCTCTGCGCAGACAGCCCACCAGCTCTCGCCGCCAGTGTCCAAGACGCGAACGCTCCACATCGCAGGAGCGGGGCATGGTGCAGCCCAGGAACACTCGCCCCGCGCCGATGCTGTGTCCACGTGGTGGTGGTCTTCCTCCCACGGGCCCAACCATTGAAGTTCCATGGCTCATAGTGAAGCCAACGTTCAACCAGCATCGCTACGCATGTGCAGAACTCCGAGACTGAAGCCTGCGCAGCATGAGTGTCTAACTGCGTGACAACGCCGACGAACAACGGCGGACGAGCGCGAACGTCTGCGGACCGTCAGTGCAGGTGAGAGACACACCAGCCCAAGGCGCCACCCCCACCCAAGTTGCTTCGGGAGCAAGCGGTCCAGGCACAAAAGAACCGTGGCTGGTGGTGGATGCTGCCGCCGGGGCATCGAGCCGGTCAACAGTTGCCCACAGGACCGGATGCTGAGCGCAGTTGGCCGCAGCGCGGAAGAATGTCCCTGCCGCGAAGGGGGACCCATGGCTGATGGGAACGATGTCCTGCTAGAGCTCTGGAAGGATCACCGGGCGGCTGACCGCCAGGTAGAGAGCCAAAGGGCGACACTCACGAACATCATCATTGTGCTGATGGGGGCTGGGCTGGGCTTCCTCGCACAGAAGGGTTTGCAGACGTCCATGCTGCTAGTGACGATGCCAATGCTCGGCCTTGGGCTCTACGGCACTCTCGCTTGCCTGAAGTTTCACGAGAGGAGCGCCTTTCATGTTGGGCAGGCCAAGGGGCTCCGTCGGAAGATCGCCAGCAAGTTCCCGGACCTGAACATCGAGGCCGGCCTGTCGGAAACGAGCCGTGCTCAGCGGGCTCGCTTCCCGCGACTGAGGAGACTGCGTTCATACACGGTGTGGGTCGCTCTGCACTGTGCCATCGCAGTGTCTGGGGCGGCACTCTCAGGTTGGATCATCTTCACCTGAACCCGCGGCGTCATCGCGGGCCGGAGCGAGACGGCGGCGAACCACGGCGTCGACTTCAACTCAGCAACCGGCAGAGCCCAACACCGGCCCCTCATGGGCCTCCTGGCGGCCTCCATTGGCCGATCTCTGTAGAGCTGCGGCTCAGAAGGTGCCGTGCCCCAGCCATGCCCGATACGGCGGGAACCCGCGGGGAACACCAGGCAGTCAGGGTGACGGGACAAGCGGACGGCCCCAACCAGATACCCAAGCCGGGGGCCGTTCTCGCTGTTCTCAGTGCGGAGGCGGTGGGATTTGAACCCACGGTGACATCGCTGCCACGACGGTTTCACGAGATCGTTCAGATCTTGACTCGTCCACTGTCGCTCCGTCGGCCTCAAAGTTACGAATCACGCTTAAGGCACCCGTCCGGTATAGGGCCGCCCGTGTCGCAAGGACATTCAAGGCCAGGGAACCCACACCAGCGACCCATGGCTATTTCTTCATGTAGCTCATCTTCTGCGATCCATCTCTCGTTAGCCAGGCGAGTTTTCCATTCGGCCGGATCGCGATCACCCGGAGGGTCCACTAGGCCATTTTCGCCAATATCGAGACTGATTGGGAGGTTAATCGCTTCAAACTCCTCGACGTCAGCAGTCAGGCCGCAGATTTGGCAAAAGTATGAATGCGCCACGAAGACGTAGTGAATGTCGTTTGTAACGCCATCCCCCGGCTGCATCGAGTGCCCCACCAACATCCCACTGTGCCCTCCAGTGGGGCACGGGATTCCGTAACCGCCCTTGCCGGGGCCGAAGATTCCCTGCTGAGACCACTGGAGCGGCTCCCGGCGGGTGTTGGGGTATAGACCTCCATAGTTCTCCGAATCCCGTGCACGCGCTCTGGCCAATCGCGCACGCATACGACGAGTCACCTCGTCTAGATGAGACTTCCCCAGGCTTTCCCGAACTTCAGCCCACGTAGACCAGTAATCAGCTTCAAATTTGTCTAGCTCCGCGAGTAGTGCATCAATGATATCGAAACATGTAACCAGGTTCGACTCAGCGGCAGACTTGTCGATAATGCCAAGGTGTGCTACGCCATTTCGCGCTCGAAGTACAGACGACCAACGCTGATTACTGACTCGATCGAGACGCTTTGTGAATTCTCGCGCCAACTCTAGAGAGTCTTTCGCAGTAATAGAGGCGCCAGTCTCTAGATTGCGTGCCCCGGCATGTCGCGTTCGATTATTGATCACGCCTGTCACGTGCAGAAGCAGCGTGGTGTTCTCTGCGATAAGTGCGGGATGCACGCTGAGAAGAAAACCCTTGAGTAGGTGCTCAGTCGCAACTTGCGCATGATGAACGGCAAGATCGTACGCTGGCGGCTCGGCTGAGGCGTGTCGAAGAGCCTCGTGCATCCAGCGTCGCGACGAGGCATAGAACTTGTCAGCGTCGAACGATCCTCCATCGCTAAGCATGCAGAGATCGTATCCAGACGCTCGCGCGATGTAAGCAGGGTTTTCCATGTAGGAACCCCGGGCTTGTGCTGGAGAGCCGGTGCATAGCTCGGAGTTCCAGTCTCCACCCTCTGTGCACCACAATGACCGGAATTATTGCCGACGGGCGATGGGGCCGTCCGCACGGTAAGGACACACGACCCGGGGTTCGACAAGGGTCGGCTACCTCACCACTCAGGGCCGTGCCAGACCCGTGCCAGATTGTGCGGGGAACCACGGGGAGTACCGGGGAGCCAGTCATCCGCCCGTCGGGCGCCAGCACTGCTGAGGCGCAGGTCAGACGTGCGAATACGCCTAGATCACCTTAGCTTCCCAAGCTGATGGCTCGGAGCTGGACAACTGCCAGGTCGTGTCGCCCAGTTGGCATCTTCTACCAGTGCTGGCTCTGCCAGACTCCGTTCATGGGACGTTGCGCTGGTGTGACACGGCAGGGACGGGCGTGCGGGAACCCGGCCGGGTGGATGTCGGCGACGGGTGAATCGTGACCCTCTGACGGCGGATCAAAACTGACCCACTTCGTGGTCTTCTGACCAACCTGATCTTGATCGAAGGTCAGG
>NZ_JBVIOL010000040.1:0-31792 GCF_055578825.1 Streptomyces sp. NPDC032822
GTTACATTCCGAACCCGGAAGCTAAGCCTTACAGCGCCGATGGTACTGCAGGGGGGACCCTGTGGGAGAGTAGGACGCCGCCGAACAAACTTTATAGAAAACCCCCGTACCCTTTGGTACGGGGGTTTTCTGTTTTCCGGGTCGTTTAGGGTCGAGCCATGCGCTATGACCTCGTCATCTTCGACAACGACGGTGTTCTCGTCGACAGTGAGCCCATCTCCAACCGGCTCCTGGCCGGCTATCTGACCGAGCTCGGGCACCCGACGTCGTACGAGGAGTCCATCCGGGACTACATGGGGTCCGCGATGCACCGGATCCATGACCTTGTGCGGGAACGTACGGGGGAGCGGTTGCCGGAGGACTTCGACGATGTCTTTCATGGGCGGGTGTTCGCGGCCTTCGAGCGGGAGCTGGAGCCGGTGACCGGGGCGGTGCAGGTCCTGGAGAAGTTGGCGGCGGACGGGGTGCCGTACTGTGTGGCCTCCTCCGGGAGCCATGAGCGGATTCGGGTCGGGCACCGGAAGACCGGGCTGGACCGGTGGTTCGCCGAAGAGCGGGTCTTCAGTTCGCAGGACGTGGGGCGGGGGAAGCCGGCGCCGGATCTGTTCCTCCACGCGGCCGAGCGGATGGGCGTCGCGCCGGAGCGGTGTGTCGTTGTGGAGGACAGTCCGTTGGGGGTGCAGGCGGCTGTGGCGGCCGGGATGGACGTGTACGGGTTCACCGCCATGACGCCCGCCGAGCGGCTCACGGGGGCCACACAACTCTTCTCGGACATGGGGGAGTTGGCAGACCTGCTGGTCTGACATTTGTCATGCCGAGAGCCGGACGATCGTTTCTACCGGGGTCCGGGGGTTGCCCGAGAAGCTGAGGGCATGACGAAGAAGAACGCCTTTGTGCCGCTCGCCATGGATGTGGCGGTGCCGATCGGGTCGTACTACCTGTTGAAGAACGGGTTCGGGATGAGCGCGCTGGCCGCGCTCGGCTGGAGCAGTGTGGTGCCGGCCGTGCGGACCGGGTGGAGTGCGGTGCGGGAACGGGCGGTCAACGGGCTGGCCGCGCTGATTCTCTTCGTCAACGTGGTGGGGCTGCTGCTCGGTCTTGTCGCCGGTGATCCGCGGTTGATGTTGGTCAAGGACAGCGGAGTCAGCAGTGCGGTCGGGATCGGAGTGCTCGTCTCCGTACTGCTGGGACGGCCCGCCATGACCGCCGGCATGAAACCGTGGCTGGTGAAGGGGGACGCGGGGCGGGAGGCCGCCTGGGCGCGGCTGCTGGAGGGATCCGCTGCCTTTCGGCGGTTCGAGCGGGTCTTCTCGGTGGTGTGGGGTGTGGTGCTGCTCGGGGAATGCGTGGTGCGGATCGTGGGGGCCTACACGCTGCCGGTGGACACGATGGTCTGGCTCGGGAACGTGATCATGATCGGTGCCATGGTTCTCGGGTTTGTCGTCAGCGGGGCCCTGGCCGCCGGACCGATGGCGGCGATGCTCGAAGCGGAGCTGAAATGCCCTGGTGAGAGCGGTGCGGGCCGGGTTCCCGTGGCGTCCGGCGTCGCTGTCGGCCGATGACGCCGTAAAGCTGAGGGAAATTCATCTTTGGCTGGATCTACCCACGAGTACGCCGGGGCCTTACGCTCGCCGCCATGACTGATGTGCTGCGGCGCGGTAGGGCCTCGCTGGCGTTCAGCTTCTTCGCGCAGGGCGTTGCCTTCGCCCTGCTCGTGACGCGGATCCCGGCCATTCAAGACCGTTACGGGGTCTCCGACGCGTTGCTGCCCGCGTTCCTCGCGGCTGTGCCGATCCTCGCGGGGGTCGGGAGCGTGAGCACCGAGCAACTCGTGAAGCGCATACCGCCCAGCCGGGTGCTGCGCTGGTCCCAGCCCGTCGTGCTGCTTGCGCTGCTCGGGGTGGGTGCGGGGGACACGACGGTCGAACTGGGCGTCTCCCTCGCCGCGTTCGGGCTCGCCGTGGGTGCGCTCGACGCGTCGATGAACATGCTCGGGGTGAGCCTGCAGCGGGCGTACGGGCGCAGCATCATGCTGAGTTTCCATGCCGTGTTCAGTCTCGGCGGGATTCTGGGGGCCTCGCTGGCGTGGGTGGGGGCGCACTGGCATCTGACGCTGTGGGTGTCGTATCTGCCGGTGGTGCTGGTCCTGTTGCCGGTCGCCCTGGTGGGGAGCCGCTGGTACGTCGACCGGGGTGCGGACGCCGATGCGGTGGCGGCCGAGGGGGACGAGAAGAGTGAGGGCGGGGTCCTCGCCTTCAAGTTGCTGCTGCCGCTGTGCCTGGTGATGTGTTTCGCGTACATCGGGGACTCGACCGTCTCCAACTGGAGCGCGAAGTACCTGCAGGACGTGCTGGGGAGCAGTGAGCAGCTGGCGACCGTGCCGTACAACGTGTACATGGTGACCACGCTGATCGGGCGGGCCCTCGGGGACCTCGGGGTGCGGCGGTTCGGGGCGGTCCTGGTCGTACGGCTGGGGGCGTTGGTGGCGGCCGTGGGGTTCGCGGTGGTGGCGGTGGCGCCCGGGCCGTGGGTGGGGATGCTCGGGTTCACGTTGCTGGGGCTGGGGTTGTGTGTGCTGGTGCCGCAGACCTTCGCGGCGGCGGGGCGGCTGTTCCCGGGGGCGTCCGACGCGGCGGTGGCTCGGCTCAACGTCTTCAACTACGTCGGGTTCCTGGTCGGGTCGCCGTTGGTGGGGGCCCTGGGCGATGCCTGGAGTTATCGCGGGGCGATGCTCGTGCCGATGGTGTTGGTGCTGGTGACGCTCGTGTACGCCCGGTCGTTCGCCGCTCAACCGGACCGATACGGTGGCGGGCATGAGCGGCCGCGCACAGCTGATGTGGGACGAGGCAGTAACGGGCTATGACTTCGGTCCGGATCATCCGATGGATCCGGTTCGGCTCGCCCTGACCTGGAGTCTCGTGCAGGCCTTCGGGCTGGACCGGGAGATGGACGTCGTGGCGGCCAAGCCGGCCGGGGAGTCGACGCTGCGGCTGGTGCACCGGGAGGACTACGTCGAGGCCGTGAAAGCGGCTTCCGTGGACCCCGGGGCGGCGGATCCGGCGTACGGGCTCGGCACCGCCGATGATCCGGCCTTCGCGGGGATGCATGAGGCGTCCGCGTTGATCGCGGGACAGTCGGTCGGCGCCGCGGAAGCTGTGTGGCGGGGGGACGCGCTGCACGCGGTGAACTTCGCGGGTGGGCTGCACCATGCGATGCCCGGGGGCGCGTCGGGGTTCTGCATCTACAACGACGCCTCCCTGGCCATCGCCCGGTTGCTGGAGCTCGGGGCCGAGCGGGTTGCCTATGTGGACGTCGACGTCCATCACGGGGACGGGGTGCAGGCGGCGTTCTGGGAGGACCCGCGGGTTCTGACCGTGTCGCTGCACGAGCATCCTCGTACGTTGTTTCCGCAGACCGGGTGGCCGGAGGAGACCGGGGCGGAGTGTGCGGAGGGGACGGCGGTGAATGTCGCGCTGCCGGCGGGGACCGGGGACGCGGGGTGGCTGCGGGCGTTTCACTCCGTGGTGCCCGAGGTGATCGCCGACTTTCGGCCGCAGGTGTTGGTGACTCAGCACGGGGCGGATACGCACTTCGAGGATCCGTTGGCGCATCTGGCTGTGTCGCTCGATGCGCAGCGGGCCGTGCAGGTGGCCTGTCATGAGCTGGCGCACGAGTACGCCGGTGGGCGGTGGGTCGCGCTGGGTGGGGGCGGGTACGCGGTGGTGGATGTGGTGCCGCGGTCGTGGACTCATCTGGTGGGGATCGCCGCCGGGCGGGAGATTGAGCCTGCGGCGGTGATTCCTGAGGGGTGGCGGCAGGAAGTGTTCGCTCGGACGCGGCAGTTGGGGCCGGTGCGGATGACTGATGGGCGGTGGCCGGTGGCCTGGGCGGGGTGGGAGGCGGGGTACGACCCCGCGGATCGGTTGGATCAGGCGGTGGTGGCTGCTCGGCGGGCGGTGTTTCCGTTGCGGGGGATGTTGGCGTAGGGGGTGGGGGTGCGCGCCGGGTGCTCTCCGCCCCCGCCGCCCCTTCCCGTCCCGTCCCCAGGAGCTCCGCCCCTTCGACCCCACCCAGGGGCTCCGCCCCTGAACCCCGAGCGGGGACTGCGTCCCCTGCACCCCTTGCGGGGCTCCGCCCCTCAACCCCCGCGGGGACTGCGTCCCCTGCACCCCTTGCGGGGCTCCGCCCCTCAACCCCCGCGGGGACTGCGTCCCCTGTACCCCTGCCGGGGGGCTCAGCCCCTGTGCTCTGGCGGGGGACCGCGTCCCCTGCACCCCCCCACAGGGCTGGCCACCGGGCAGCGGGGTCGGGCCCCCTCGCGGGGCTCTGTCCCTGTGCTGGGCGGGGAGTTCGTCCCCTGCGCCCTGTGCGGGCCGGCTGTCGGGGACTGGGGCAGGCGGCCTTGAAGGGTTCCGCCCCTCGTACCTCGGCGGGGAGTTCGTCGCCTGTACCCCTCGCAGGGGCCTGGTTGCCGGGGACTGGGGTGGGACCGGCTGAAGGGCTCTGCCCGGGACTTCGTTCCCTGCGCCCCTCACCGGGTCCGTCCCTGTGTCTGCCCCGCACCCCGCTGGGGCTGCCGCCCCAGGTCCCGCTTCGGCCCTGTAGGGGCCTCGTCCTCAAACGCCGGACGGGATGGAGCGGGGTGGGTGGGGTTACGCCAACTGTGCGGTGTTTTCGTGTTCGTGGTTCGTGGGTGGGGTGGGGGCGTCAGCATCGGTTCCGTGTTGAGTGTCGGCGCGCTGCGCGCGCATCTGCTTGCCTCGGGGTTGGCCGGGAGGGTGGCCACCTCGCGGGAGGAGAGTCTGCGGAGTTATCGGTTGTTCGCTGCTCGGGATCCTCGGGTGTTGATCGGGCTTGATCCCGAATGGTCCTGGGGGCAGCGGGATTTGATCGGTTTGATGGCGGACAAATGTGGGGTTTCGGGTGATCTCCGGCATGTGGAGGGTCGTGATGTGATTGATCCCGAGCGGACCCTGGTCGCGCTGGATGCCTTCGCCGAGCGGATCGAGGCGGTCGCCCGGCGCCGGGCGACCGTGCTCCTGGGGACCGGTCATCCTCATCGACTGCTCGGCTTCTACGCCGCCTTGGCGGACGCGCTGTCGGCGGCGGGATGTACCGTCCTCACCCCTGCGGGGGGTCACTCTGTCGACATAACGACCCGGTTCGGTCTACGCACGTACAACCTTGACTACGTACGAGGCGTCGCGCTGGTGCGGGAACCGGGGGTGCTGAGCTCCGGTGGTGCGACCGGCGCGCACAGTCACTCACCCCTCCCGGTTCGGGTCGCGCTGGCCGCGGCGGCGGAGGCCGGCGGGCCCCTTCCCGAGCTTGTCATCGGAGACCACGGGTGGGTCTGCGGAGCAGGTCAGCTGGGGTTTGAGGCCATTGGGCTGGCGGATACGGATGACCCCGCCCTCTTTGTCGGGGAGGCGGAGGGGGTCGTGTCCGTCGTCGTTCCACTTGATGACGCTGTGCGGTCTGATTACTACCGGCCGCTGACCCGCTACGTACTCAATCGAGCGTGTCTGTCACAGTAGGCCGCCGATGGGTGCACCTCTTCCCCACTTGCATCACCCGCCCCTACATTGGGGAGTGAGCACGCAACGACGAAGAGTCACCGGAAGGGGAAGCCGGTGACCGTCGAGTGCGGAAGGTTCAGGTGTGTCATGGCTGCTGAGCAGAGGCCTCTGAGCGAGGTTCAGTTCCTTACCGTGGCGGAAGTCGCCTCGGTGATGCGAGTGTCGAAGATGACCGTGTACCGCTTGGTGCACAGCGGTCATCTGCCCGCGATCCGGGTGGGGCGGTCCTTCCGCGTCCCGGAGAATGCGGTTCACGAGTACCTTCGCGAGAGCTATGTGGGGGTGGAAACCGCCTGACGACGGTGGTCCGGGGGGATCCTCAGGGCACTCCTGGATCACCCCGGTCTCCCTCGATTACGACCTCAGCGCTCGGGCGGGTAGGCTGGCCCCTTGTAGGTCGTATGGGCCCATGGCGCCCAACGCCGAGTGATGAGAAGTGAGCGAGGGTAGTCGTGGGCTCTGTTATCAAGAAGCGGCGCAAGCGGATGGCCAAGAAGAAGCACCGCAAGCTGCTCAAGCGCACGCGCGTTCAGCGTCGCAACAAGAAGTAGGCGACGCCGCGAAAGCAGCGTGATGTGGCCCCCCATCCATGGCGGTGGGGGGCCACACGCGTATCGAGGCCAAGGACCGGCCGGATGTCGTCACTTCGCGCAGTGGGCGGTCATCACAGCGCAACATCGAACCGCTAGGTTGGCGGCACACGGGGAACACGACAGGCTTACGAGTGCCGGATGGGTACGCGTGCAGGATGGGCTGGAAGGAAGGCGCTGATCTTGGGCAAGGTCGTGCTCGTGACCGGAGTGGCTCGTCAACTGGGGGGCCGGTTCGTACGACGGATCCAGCGTGACCCGCAGGTGGACCGGGTCATCGCCGTGGACGCGGTTCCCCCCGAGCACCATCTGGGCGGCGCCGACTTCGTCCAGGCCGACATCCGGCAGCCCGGCATCGCGCGGGTGCTCGCCGAGACGTCCGCGGACACGGTCGTGCACCTGGACGTCACCGGGACCGCGCTCGGCACCGGCAGCCGGACCTCCGTCAAGGAGACCAACGTCATCGGCACCATGCAGCTGCTCGGCGCCTGCCAGAAGTCGCCGACGGTGAAGCGGCTGGTGGTGAAGTCCAGTACCAACGTCTACGGTTCCGCGCCGCGCGACCCCGCCGTCTTCACCGAGACGACCCCGCCGAAGTCGCTGCCCAGCGGCGGGTTCGCCAAGGACGCGGTCGAGGTCGAGGGGTATGTGCGCGGCTTCGCCAGGCGGCGGCCGGACGTCGCGGTGTGCGTGCTGCGGTTCGCCAACATCCTCGGCCCGACCGCCGAGACCCCGCTCGCCGCGTACTTCGCGCTGCCGATCCTGCCGACCGTGCTGGGCTACGACCCCCGGCTGCAGTTCGTGCACGAGGACGACGTGATCGAGGTGCTGCGGATCGGCGCGCACGAACCGGAGCGGGGCACGCTCAACAGCGGCACCTTCAACATCGCCGGGGACGGGGCGCTGTTGCTCTCGCAGTGCTCGCGGCGGCTCGGCCGGCCCACGGTGCCGTTGCTGCTCCCCGCGGTCACCTGGGCGGGCTCCCTGGTACGTACGCTGGGCATGACGGACTTCTCGCCCGAACAGATCCGGCTGCTCACCCACGGCCGGGTCGTGGC
Source organism: Streptomyces sp. NPDC032822 (assembly GCF_055578825.1). Classification (NCBI taxonomy): domain Bacteria; kingdom Bacillati; phylum Actinomycetota; class Actinomycetes; order Kitasatosporales; family Streptomycetaceae; genus Streptomyces; species Streptomyces sp. NPDC032822. The sequence continues at coordinate 7,228 of NZ_JBVIOL010000040.1, forward strand.
GACGAACCAGATGCGTGAGACGCTCGGGTTCAAGCCGAAGTACACGACGGCGGAGACCTTCGCGGACTTCGCACGCAGCCGCGGCCCCGGACTGCTGCCGCCGGAGGCCCTCGCGGGGGCCGTCGACCGGATCGCCGCGCTGCCCCTGGCGGGCGGCGGCCACCCCCCGACGCAGAGCGCCAACTGAGGAGCGCATCAACGATGGCGGACGCCAAGGTCATTCCGTTCGACGACGACCGGTCCCGCGGGAGCGCCGTGCAGCGGCCGTCGCGGCGCCGGGGCGCGGGAAGCCGGCGCAAGGGCGATCCCGGACCGGTCCGCGAGGTCCAGCCCCTGCCCAACAGGGCTTTTGCGCAGGATGATGTTCCTGTGACGCGTGAGGAAGAGTCGGCCGAGAAGCCGCAGGACACCGGCGGCCTGGAGCAGCGCATCGCGGGCGGCCTCGCCTTCCTGCGCCGCCGGCTCACCGGTGACTACGAGGTCGACGACTTCGGCTACGACGAGGAGTTGACCGACCAGGTCCTGATGTCCCTGCTGCGCCCGTTGTACGAGAAGTACTTCCGGGTCGAGGTGAAGGGCGTCGAGAACATCCCGGCCGAGGGCGGGGCGCTGATCGTCGCGAACCATTCGGGGACGCTGCCGATGGACGGCCTGATGATGCAGGTCGCCGTGCACGACCACCACCCGGCGGACCGGCATCTGCGGCTGCTGGCCGCGGACCTGGTCTTCATGCTGCCGGTGGCCAACGAACTGGCCCGCAAGCTCGGTCACACCCTGGCCTGCGCGGAGGACGCCGAACGGCTGTTGGCCAAGGGCGAGCTGGTCGGGGTGATGCCCGAGGGCTTCAAGGGCATCGGCAAGCCCTTCAGCGAGCGCTACAAGCTCCAGCGTTTCGGCCGCGGCGGCTTCGTGTCGACGGCACTGCGCCAGGGCGCCCCGATCGTTCCGTGCTCGATCGTCGGGGCCGAGGAGATCTATCCGATGATCGGCAACGCCAAGACCCTCGCCCGGGTGCTCGGCTTCCCGTACTTCCCGATCACGCCGACCTTCCCGTGGCTCGGTCCGCTGGGTGCGATCCCCCTGCCGACCAAGTGGACCATCCAGTTCGGTGAGCCGATCCCGACCGACGGCTATCCGCCGGAGGCGGCCGAGGACCCGATGCTGATGTTCAACCTCACCGACCAGGTCAGGGAGCAGATCCAGCACACGCTCTACAAGCTGCTCGTGCAACGCCGCTCGGTGTTCTTCTAGCGCGTCGTACGAGAGTGGGGGCGCCCTTCAGACGAAGGGCGCCCCCACTCTCGTACGGACTACTCCGCGTCCTCCGCGTCGATGCCCAGGCCGGGCAGCAGGCCGGGGAGGAGCGGGGGGAGGGTGACGTCGGGCCGGGTGGTGGGCGTCGTGGACGGGGTGGTGGTGCCGGTGTCCTTCGGGGGGTCGAGGAGGCCGCCGGTGTTGCCACCGAGGAGGCCGTCGTCCGGGCTGTCGGAACCGGTCGACTTACTGGGACTGTCGCTGTCGGTGCCGCTGCTGCCGTCGGGCGAGCCGCCCTTGCCGGTGCTCGGCGCCGACGAACGGTCGGAGCCGGTCGAGGAGTCGGAGGACGCGGGGCCGGAGCCCTTGCGTCCCCCGGTTCCGTTGCCCGGAGCCGGGGGCTGCGGGAGGAGGGACTGCAGCGGGGCGACCTCTTCGTCTATGGCTTCGAAGACCGACGACACCTGCTGACTGACGTCGCCGAGCTGGACGGGGAGCCGGTCGCGGAGCGCCCCCCAGGCGTCGCGGTGCGAGCGCGAGAAGCTGTCCAGGGCCTGCATGGGTCCCAGCGAGCCGGGGTCGCGCTCGTAGGCCGCGGTCAGCAGCCGGTGACCCTCGGAGGCGTCGTGCTGCATCCCGGACAGGGCGCGGCGGATCTCGCCGAGGGACTCGTGGTCGAGGTGACCGCCGCGGTCGCGCTCCATCAGCCGGCGGGCCTCGTTGAGCCGGGTGGAGGCCTGGTCGAGATAGGCCACGCCCCGCTCGTCGTCGCCCTCGGACATGTAGGTGAGCTTGAAGTCCTCGATGCCGCGCTTGAGGCCGTAGAGCGAGTCGCCGGGCAGGGCGTCCGAGCTGGCCGCGGCGACACCGCCGAAGGCGCCGGCGGCGACCCCGACGCTGAGTCCGCCCGCGGCCAGGCCCTTGGTGAGCCGGGAACGCGGTCGGAGCTTGCCCAGGGGGCTCGCCCGGTGCGCACCCTTGGTCCGGTGGGAGCGTTGTTCCGGTACCGAGGGCTCGGCACCGCCTCCCATGGTGCCCTCCAGCAGCATGGCCTCCATGGCGGCCACGAGCTGGGCCCGCTGGACGACCTTGACCTCAGGGTCCAGCTGCGGCTTGGGCAGTTCATCGAGACCGGTAGCGAGGGCCGTCAGGCGACCCTGCTCGGTCTGTTCCGCAGCAGCCGGGGACGGCGGTGGTCCTTCGGACTGCTCGGCCGCCGTGCCCCGGTCGGACTCCTCCAGGGCCTGGGCGAAGGCGTTCGCCCGCCGGTGCGCCGATACGTTCGCGATCACTGGCGGCACCTCCTCTCGTCAAGACGGTCGACTCCCCAGGGGGTCCTGAGGGTTGCACGCCCTGGCCACGAGCACTCGATCGAGTGATCGAAGTCGGCCAGGGAGTGACCACAGGGAGCCTGCATCCCGCACAACGAGTGGCGCGGCACTTGGGTTACGGACGGTGGATGATCGGATCGGGAACCCAACCGACTTTCACTTACGGCGAGTTGGGAGTCACCGAGCGTGCACCGCCCGGCGCCCTCAGCGCGCGTCCTCCGGGAGGAGCCGGGCCAGGGTGCGCACGGCGCGGTACTGGAGGGTCTTGATCGCACCCTCGTTCTTGCCCATCACACGGGCGGTCTCGGCGACGGAGAGCCCCTGGAGGAACCGGAGAGTCACGCACTCCTGCTGCTGGGGGTTGAGCCGTCGTACGGCGTCGAGAAGGGCGGCGTTCGAGAGGGACTCCAGGACGGAGTCCTCGGGGGAGCGCGCGACCTCGTTGGCGTCGAGCATCTCGCCGGTGGTGACTTCCAGCCGGAAACGGCTCGACTTGAAGTGGTCGGCCACGAGGTTGCGGGCGATGGTCACGAGCCACGCGCCGAAGTCGCGGCCCTGCCAGGTGAACGTGCCGATCCGGCGCAGTGCGCGCAGGAACGTCTCACTGGTGAGATCCTCAGCGGTCGCCTTGCCTCCCACTCGGTAGTAGATGTACCGGTACACGGTGTCGCTGTACTGGTCGTAGAGGCGGCCGAACGCATCGGCCTCGCCGGCCTGTGCGCGCTCCACGAGATCCATCATGCGGGCGCTGTCGCTGTCCGCGGCGGGACGGCGAGTGGTGGTGGCACCGGTCGAACGCCCTCGTCTTCCGACGGCGGCGCTGCCGTCGGCGAGCGCGTAGCACGGGCCGACGGGGGTGGTGGCAACGGCAAGGGCGGGGACGGCGTACGCGGTGGGGACGAAGCCGCGCAACAGGTCTTGGACCGTTGCGCGCAGCGTAGCCAGGCCCGAGGCGTCAACCCCGACGTGTGGGTACACGGGACTCCCAGAGGCAGAGCTTCCATCACGTGCAGTGCGGAACCGTTCACCCGTCGTAGCGACGGAAGGGGATCCGGATTGCGTCTGAGGAGAATAACGCTTAGTGCAGGCCCTGCTACACGCAGTTGCTCAAATCATCGATTACGTCGCTTCTGTAACCGAATGGCGGCTGATCAAGTACCGGTCGGTGATCAGTTGTTGATCGATTTGCTTCGTCTTCCGTCCCGGTCTGGGGCGTGTTGTGGCCGTGTGCAGCCAACGTGACTGGACAGGGGGGTGGCGGGGTATGACCTGGCGATTGGCGGTCAGCGACGCCGCTTGTGCAGGGCGATCGCCGCTGCCGTACCGCCCGCCACCGCGCCCACGCCGGCCGCGGCCGGGATCCCGACCTTCGCCGCCTTGCGGCCCGTGCGGTAGTCGCGCAGCCGCCATTCCAGCTTGCGGGCGTGCTTGCGCAGCTTGCTGTCCGGGTTGATCGCGTACGGGTGGCCGACCAGCGACAGCATCGGGATGTCGTTGTGGGAGTCGCTGTAGGCGGCGCAGCGGGACAGGTCCAGGCCCTCCGCCGCGGTCAGCGCGCGCACCGCCTCCGCCTTCGCCGGGCCGTGCAGGGGCTCGCCGACCAGCCTGCCCGTGTAGACGCCGTCGACCGACTCGGCGACCGTGCCGAGGGCGCCGGTGAGTCCGAGGCGGCGGGCGATGACCTGGGCGATCTCCACCGGCGCGGCGGTGACCAGCCACACCTTCTGACCCGCGTCCAGGTGGGCCTGGGCCAGCGCCCGGGTGCCGGGCCAGATGCGCTCGGCCATGTACTCGTCGTAGATCTCCTCGCCGATCGACATCAGCTCGGAGACACGGTGGCCCTGGACGATCGACAGGGCCGAGTCGCGGGCCTCCTGCATGTGCTCCGGGTCCTCGACGCCGGCCAGCCGGAACCACGCCTGCTGCCAGGCGAACTTCGCTAGGTCGCGGGTCTCGAAGAACTTCCGCTTGTGCAGGCCCCGTCCGAAGTGGAACAGCGCGGCACCCTGCATCACGGTGTTGTCGAGGTCGAAGAAGGCGGCGGCGTGCGCGTCGCCGTGCACCGGGAACTCCGGTTCGGCGCCGACGGCACCAGGGGTACCGGCCGCGTCCTGCTGCGTGGACTTGCGCGCTGCCTCTGCCGAGGCCTCGCCTGCCAACACGCTCCGCGCCGTGGCGGAGCGCCTACGGGGAGTGAGCCATCCGAGAGCGGCCATGGCGTGAGCATAGCCAGTTTGTTCGGTGGTTCCGGAGTCGAGAGGTTCGGAGGGTGTGAACTCTCCGCGACCTGGCCGTTAAACAAGGCGCGAGAATGGCCGACATGACTCCCATCTTTCGGCGTAGCGCCTCCCGAGCCCCACAGGACCGGCTCGTCACTCTGATCCGCAAGCCCGGGTGTCATCTGTGTGATGACGCACAGGTCGTGGTCGAGAAGGTGTGCGGGGAGCTGGGGGTGCCCTGGGAGCGGAAGGACATCGAGCAGGACGCCCAACTGCACGATCGGTACTGGGAGCAGATCCCCGTCGTCCTCGTGGACGGTGAGCAGCACACCTTCTGGCGTGTGAACGAGGAGCGACTGCGCAAGGCGTTGGCTTAGGATCGACGGCGACTTGGTCTCGGGGGCGATGATCGTAGAGGAGAGTGTGCGGTTTTGCCCCCAAGAGAAGAGGAACGGTGGTGCGCATGTGCCGGTTCCGCACGCGTGCGCCGGGGGCGCGTGACCCCGGTCACGTTGGCCGGGCAAATCGGACACCATCTTTGTGCACGCGTTCACAAAGACATAGCCTGCTTTCGACGGGGCGGTCTGGACGCGTGTGACCGCCTACAGCCCCGCTCTACCCGCAGGAGCACCGTGGCAACTGGCCGAACTCACCGACCGGCGACCCGTAGCCGAGGGATTCCCGAGGCCACCGTCGCCCGCCTTCCGCTGTACCTCCGGGCGCTGACCGCACTGTCGGAGCGCTCGGTACCCACGGTCTCCTCCGAGGAACTGGCCGCCGCCGCGGGGGTCAACTCCGCGAAGCTGCGCAAGGACTTCTCGTACCTGGGCTCGTACGGAACGCGTGGTGTGGGCTACGACGTCGAGTACCTCGTCTACCAGATCTCCCGTGAGCTGGGCCTCACCCAGGACTGGCCGGTGGTGATCGTCGGAATCGGCAACCTCGGCGCCGCCCTCGCCAACTACGGCGGGTTCGCGTCCCGCGGATTCCGGGTCGCCGCGCTGATCGACGCCGATCCGACGATGGCCGGCAAGCCCGTCGCGGGCATTCCCGTGCAGCACGCGGACGAGCTGGAGAAGATCGTCGAGGACAACGGCGTGTCCATCGGGGTGATCGCCACCCCCGCCGGTGCCGCCCAGCCGGTGTGCGACCGGCTCGTGGCCGCCGGGGTCACCTCCATTCTGAACTTCGCGCCGACCGTGCTGACCGTCCCGGACGGCGTCGACGTACGCAAGGTCGACCTCTCGATCGAACTGCAGATCCTCGCCTTCCACGAGCAGCGCAAGGCCGGCGAGGTGGCTGCCGCCGCCGACGCGGTCCAGGCCGTCGCCGCCCGCAAGCGCTCCGCCGACAAAGGGCCAGACGGGGACGTCCCCGCCGTGATGCCGGCATGAGTCTCCTCGTCGTCGGGCTGAGCCACCGCAGCGCCCCGGTCAGTGTGCTGGAGCGGGCCGCGCTGTCCACGGACGCCCAGATCAAGCTGCTGCAGGACACCGTCGGCGCCGAGCCGGCCGCCGAGGCCGCCCTCCTCGCCACGTGCAACCGCATCGAGCTCTACGCCGACGTGGACAAGTTCCACGCCGGCGTCGCCGAACTGTCCACGCTGCTCGCCCAGCACAGCGGGGTCGGCCTCGACGAACTCACGCCCCACCTGTACGTGCACTACGAGGACCGGGCCGTCCACCACCTGTTCTCGGTGGCGTGCGGCCTCGACTCGATGGTGGTCGGGGAAGGGCAGATCCTCGGACAGATCAAGGACTCGCTGGCGAAGGCGCAGGAACTGCACAGCGCCGGGCGGCTCCTGAACGACCTGTTCCAGCAGGCCCTGCGGGTCGGCAAGCGCGCCCACTCCGAGACCGGCATCGACCGCGCCGGACAGTCCCTGGTCACCTTCGGCCTGGAGCAGCTGTCCGCCGGAGCACCCGTCGAGCAGTGGGTCCGCGGCAAGAAGGCCCTGGTCATCGGCGCCGGATCGATGTCCTCGCTGGCCGCAGCCACGCTCGCGCGGGCCGGGGTCGCCGAGATCGTCGTCGCCAACCGCACCCCCGACCGTGCCGAGCGCCTCGTCCACCTGCTCGAAGAGCAGTACGGACACCGCCCGGGCGAGGGCGACCACACGGACGTGCTGGCCCGCGCGGTACCGATGGAGTCGGTGCCGGTCGAGCTGACACGTGCCGATCTCGCCGTCTCCTGTACGGGCGCGACCGGCCTGGTCCTGACGGCCGAGGCGGTCGCGGCGGCGATCGAGGGCCGTGACGGCCGGCCGGTCGCCGAGCGCGGGACCGTTTCGCCGGCCGGCGGTGACGTCGGGCGTACGTCGCCTGCCGCCGCCGGGCACGGCGAACTCCCGCCCACCAGCCTCGGCGCCGAGGAGGGCTGCCCGCTCGACCTGCCGGCCGTCCAGCAGGCGACCGCCGGGTTCTCCGTGCTCGGTGAGGCCGCCGTGGCCGGGATGGCCGCCGCCGAACTGGAACAGCACGCCGCCTGGGTGGACAACGGCACCTCGCGACAGCAGAACCCCGCCTCCGCGGCAGGTGCGGTCACCGTGCTCGACCCCGCGGAGGAGGCCGACGCCATCGCCGCGCTGGCCGCCGCCGCGGCCGTCGTCGGCCGGGTGCCCGAACGCCGCAGGCCCGAACCCGTCGCCGGGATCCCCCGCCCCGAGCCCGCGCTCTTCCTGCTCGACCTGGCCATGCCCCGCGACATCGACGCGGCCGTGCACCGGCTGCTCGGGGCGCGCCTGGTGGACATCGAGTCGCTGGCCGAGGCCTCCACCGGGCCCGACCAGCGGACCCCCGCCGCCGGTCCCATCGCGGCCGACGTCGAGCAGGTCCGCCGGATCGTCGCCGACGAGGTCGCGGCCTTCGGCGCCGCACTGCGGGCCGCGCACATCACGCCGACCGTGGTCGCACTGCGGACCATGGCCGCCGATGTCGTCGCGAACGAGATCGCGCGGCTCGACGGGCGGCTGCCCGGCCTCGACGACAAGCACCGCGCCGAGATCACCCAGACCGTGAAGCGCGTCGTCGACAAGCTGCTGCACGCGCCGACCGTACGGGTCAAGCAACTCGCGGCCGAACCCGGCGGCGCCGGGTACGCGGACGCGCTGCGGACCCTGTTCGACCTCGACCAGGAGACGGTGGCCGCCGTCTCCCGGGCCGATCGCGACGACGACGAACCTGAGAACAGCAAGAACCGAGGGCCGGCATGAGTAGCAAGGCATTGAGACTGGGGACGAGGCGAAGCAGACTCGCCCGGGCCCAGTCCGGGCAAGTGGCGGACGCCGTGAGCCAGGTGACCGGACGGCCCGTCGAGCTCGTCGAGATCACCACGTACGGAGACGTGTCGAGGGAACAGCTCACGCAGATCGGCGGCACCGGGGTCTTCGTGACCGCGCTGCGGGACGCGCTGCAGCGCGGCGAGGTCGACTTCGCGGTCCACTCGCTGAAGGACCTGCCGACCACCCATCCCGAGGAACTGGCGCTGGCCGCCGTGCCGTTGCGCGAGGACCCGCGGGACGTGATCGTCGCCCGGGACGCGCTGAAGTTCACCGATCTGCCCCGCGGGGCGCGGATCGGGACGGGCTCGCCGCGGCGGATGGCCCAGCTGAACGCATACGCGCGGAGCCACGGGCTGGATATCGAGACGGTTGCGATCCGCGGGAACGTGGATACACGGATCGGGTTCGTGCGCGATGGTTCGCTTGATGCGGTTGTGCTGGCTGCGGCTGGTCTGAATCGGATTGGTCGTGCTGATGAAGTGACTGACTTCCTGTCGGTCGACACGGTTTTGCCCGCTCCCGGCCAGGGAGCACTCGCGATCGAATGTGCCGCGGACCACGCGGACCTGATCGCAGCGCTCGGCGAGCTCGACGACCCGTTCACGCGGGTCGCCGTGACCGCCGAACGATCACTGCTCGCCGCCCTGGAGGCCGGTTGCAGCGCACCTGTGGGTGCGTTGGCCGACCTGTTGGCCGACGGGCAGATTGTCAAGGAAATGCGCCTGCGCGGCGTCGTCGGCACGACCGACGGCTCGCGGATGGTGCAGTTGTCCACCACCGGTCCCGTGCCCGAGACGTACGACCAGGCAATGGCGCTCGGTCGCGAACTCGCTGCCGAGATGCTTGCCCAGGGCGCGGCCGGTCTGATGGGGGAGCGAGCACAGTGAGCCCCACCACTCTTCCTGCCGGTCCGGACCACGGGCACGTCACCTTCCTTGGTGCCGGACCCGGGGATCCGGGACTACTTACTCTTCGCGCCGTCGAGGCGCTGGCGCACGCGGACGTTCTCGTCGCCGAGCACGAAGTGCTCGACGTCGTACGTGCGCACGCCAGGTCCGGCGTCGCCGTGGTGAACACGGACGCGGATCCCGGTGTGGATCCGTCGTCCGGTCTGTCCACCGGTCCGACTCCGGGCACAGGTGCCCCTCAACTAACGGTTGTTGACGGTTCGTCAACAGTCGTCGGTGTCCCCGCCGTGCGGGATGCCGCACATCTTGTCATGGAGGCCGCACGGGGCGGCAGGCGGGTCGTACGTGCGGTGTCCGGGGACCCCGGGCTCGACGCGTACGCCGCCGAGGAGATGCTGGCGTGCGCCGCCGCCGGGGTGCCGTTCGAGGTCGTACCCGGGGTGGCCGCGGCCGTCGGCGTGCCCGCCTACGCCGGTGTACCGCTGCGCGACGCCGAGGGCGCCGACGTCCGGTTCGTGGACGCGCGGACCGCCTCCGACCGGTGCTGGACGGAGGTGGGGGCGTCCGACGGGACCGTGGTCGTGTCGACGACCCTCGACTCCGTCGGCGCGGCCGCCGGTGAGCTGGTGTCCGCCGGACGCAAGCCCGATACGCCGATGACCGTCACCGTCGCCGGCACGACCACGCGTCAGCGGACCTGGACCGCGACGCTCGGCACCATCGCGCAGACACTGAAGCAGGCCAAGGTGCTGCCGTCGCCCGAAGGCGGGCGGCCGGTGATAGCCGTGGTCGGCGAGCGGTCCGCCGCGGCTCAGCGTGAGCAGCTCTCGTGGTTCGAGTCCAAGCCGATGTTCGGCTGGAAGGTCCTCGTACCGCGGACCAAGGAGCAGGCGGCCTCGCTCTCCGACCAGCTGAGGTCCTACGGGGCCGTGCCGCACGAGGTGCCGACCATCGCCGTCGAGCCGCCGCGGACGCCCCAGCAGATGGAGCGGGCCGTGAAGGGTCTGGTGACGGGCCGCTACGAGTGGATCGCCTTCACCAGCGTGAACGCGGTCAAGGCGGTGCGGGAGAAGTTCGAGGAGTACGGGCTCGACGCGCGCGCCTTCGCGGGGATCAAGGTCGCCGCGGTGGGGGAACAGACCGCCAAGGCGTTGATCGCCTTCGGTGTGAAGCCTGATCTGGTGCCCAGTGGGGAGCAGTCGGCCGCCGGGTTGCTGGAGGACTGGCCTCCGTACGATCCCGTTTTCGATCCGATCGATCGGGTGTTCCTGCCGCGGGCCGACATCGCCACGGAGACGCTGGTCGCCGGGCTGATCGAGCTCGGGTGGGAGGTCGACGACGTGACGGCCTATCGCACCGTGCGGGCCTCGCCGCCTCCCGCCGAGACGCGGGAGGCCATCAAGGGCGGAGGGTTCGACGCCGTTCTCTTCACGTCGTCCAGCACCGTGCGGAACCTGGTGGGCATCGCCGGGAAGCCGCACAACGTGACGATCATCGCGTGTATCGGGCCCGCCACGGCCAAGACCGCCGAGGAACACGGGCTGCGGGTCGACGTCATGGCTCCGGAGCCTTCCGTGCACCGGCTCGCCGAGGCGCTGGCCGACTTCGGGCTGCGGCGGCGTGCCGCGGCGCTCGAAGCCGGGGATCCGGTGACCCGGCCCAGTGAGCGGCGGCCGGGGGCTCGGCGGCGGCGCACGACCACCTGACCGAACGGGGTGGGTGGCCTGGGGCCCGCGTGGCCTTGGGGCCATGTGGCCACGGGGTCCTGTGGCCACGGGGTCCTGTGGTCCCGTGGCTCAGTGAGGGGCGCGGGTGCTGTGCGGTGACTTCGGTCCGGGTTGTCAGGCCGGGGTCACCGTGTGGCCGTAGCGCAGCAGGTTCGCCGGGTCGTAGGTCGACTTGGCCCGTCGCAGGTGGGCGTAGACCTCCGGGGTCCAGGCCCGGGCCCTGTCCTGCTCGTCGCCCGGCGTGCCGTGGATGTTGACCATCGTGCGGCCCGTGCCGAACGGGGCCATCGCCCCCTGGAGGGCCGTCGTCGCCTGTTCCACGGCCTCCGCGGCCGGCGGGGCGGCCAGGATCGCCACCGTCTCCAGGAAGTAGGCGGCGTCGCGGGCACAGATCGCGTCCTCCACGGCCGCCGGGCGGGACAGCGCGCCGCCCATGTGACGGAGCTCCACCAGAAGCAGCGGGTAGTCCGCCGCCGCGGCCGGGCCCGCCTGCGTCAGGAACGTGTCGATGGCGTCCGGGGTCAGATCGTGGAGCAGCGCGCAGGACTCCCGGGCGGGGAGCGGGTCCTGGGGCTCCATGTAGATCCGGTCCAGTGCCGCGTACTCCATCTCCTCGACCGTGTCGACGGCGATGGGGGCGGCCTCGCGGAGCGGCTCGACGAGACGCTCGCCCTCCTGGGTGTCGCCGGTCCAGGCGATCGCCACCCTTGCCCAGAAGCCGCCGCGCAGGGGCTCCGGGATCTGGGGGATCGGGGGCAGGCGCAGGAGGCTGAACGCGCTGCACATCTCGTTCGGCACGGTGCGTGTCCACTCCGCCCAGGTGCGGAGGAGGGGTTCGGTGTGCTCGCCCGGGGCGTAGATGCCGCCGCCGAGGAGGCGGGGGAGCGGGAGCAGGTCGAACGTCAGGTCCGTGACCACCCCTACGTTGCCCTTTCCGCCGCGTAGCGCCCAGAACAGTTCGGGCTCCGTGTCCTTGGTCGCCTCGTGGAGGGTGCCGTCCGGGGTGACGACGCGGAAGGAGTGGACCAGGTCGGCCGCGTAGCCGTAGGTGCGGCCCAGGACGGGGAGGCCGCCGCCGAGGGTGTAGCCGACCACGCCGGCGTCCGTGGAGGTGCCGGAGAGGGCGGCGAGGCCGTGAGGGGCGGCGGCGTCCAAGACGTGCCGCCACTTTGCGCCTGCGGCGGCTGTGGCGGTGTGGGTGGCCGGGTCTGTGGTGACGTCGGTCATGCGGTGGGTCGTGATCAGGAGGCCGCCGGGTATGGGGAAGTTGGCGCCGTGGCCGGTGGCCTGGACGGCTACCGGGGTGTGGGTGGCGGAGGCCCAGCGCAGGGCCGCGACGATGTCGGCGGTGCTGGTTGCTCCTACGACGATGTCGGGGGTGTGCAGGGCGGCCAGGTTGAAGCCGGTCACCTCGTCGGCGTAGCCGTCCTCGCCGGGGCGTAGGACCGGGCCCTGGATGTCGGAGAGGGCGAAGAGGTGGGGGGTGGGGTGGGTGGTGGTCATGGTGTCCTCCTGGGGCGGGAGGCTTGCTCTTTCAGCTTGGACCTGTGAGGTGGGGGGCGCATGTGGGGGGTGGGGTCGGGGCCGCGTCGGGGGGTGTCCGTCCTCGGAACGGCGCGGAGGCTGTTTCTCGAAGAGGTACCGGCGTTGACCGCGCAGTCCACTGCGGGCGAACACCCCCCGACACGTCCCCTTGCCGCCGTACGACGGGGCTGCGGGGGGCCTTTCGACGTCCACCTCTTGGCCGACCGAGTCGGGCGGTGGGTGGGCATAGGACCGGGGGTCTGGGGGCGGAGCCCCCAGGGTCGGTCACCTCTTGGCCTGCCGCGTTGGGTGGTGGGTGGGCACAGGTCCCGGGGGCTGGGGCGGAGTTCCCAGGGTGGGGTTGCGTTGGTGGTGGGGGCCGACGGGGCGTCGGTAAAGGGGGGGTTGGGGCGGGCGTAGCGTGGTGGTATGACGACGTATGGATCCTTTCCCGGCTCGCGGCCTCGGCGGTTGCGGACCAGCCCCGTCATGCGGCGCATGGTTGCCGAGACCCGGCTGCATCCCGCCGACTTCATCCTCCCGGCCTTCGTACGGGAGGGCGTCGCCGAGCCGGTGCCGATCGCGGCGATGCCCGGGGTGGTGCAGCACACGCGGGACACGTTGAAGAAGGCGGCCGCGGAGGCGGTGGCGGCCGGGATCTCCGGGATCATGCTGTTCGGCGTGCCGGAGGAGTCGAAGAAGGACGCGGTGGGGACGCCCGGGACCGATCCGGACGGGATTCTCCAGGTCGCCCTCCGTGATGTGCGGGCCGAGGTCGGTGACGAGCTGCTCGTCATGTCCGATCTGTGCCTCGACGAGACCACTGACCATGGGCACTGCGGCGTCCTTGACGCGGAAGGGCGGGTCGACAACGACGCGACCCTTGAGCGGTACGCCGAGATGGCACAGGTCCAGGCCGACGCCGGCGCCCATGTGGTGGGGCCCAGCGGGATGATGGACGGCCAGATCGGGGTCGTCCGGGACGCCCTGGATCAGATCGGACGGACCGATGTCGCCGTGCTCGCCTACACGGCCAAGTACGCCTCCGCGTTCTACGGGCCCTTCCGGGAGGCCGTCGGGTCCTCGCTGAAGGGGGACCGGAAGACGTACCAGCAGGATCCTGCGAACGCGCGGGAGTCGCTGCGGGAGGTGGCCCTCGATCTGGAGGAGGGGGCCGACATGGTGATGGTGAAGCCCGCGGGGCCGTATCTGGACGTCCTGGCGCGGGTCGCCGACTCCGTGGACGTGCCGGTCGCCGCCTACCAGATCTCCGGGGAGTACTCGATGATCGAGGCCGCCGCCGAGAAGGGGTGGATCGAGCGGGACCGGGCCATCCTGGAGGCGCTGACCGGAATCAAGCGGGCCGGTGCGCAGAACATCCTCACCTACTGGGCCACGGAGGTCGCCCAGCGGCTGCTGTGACGGGTCCCGGCGGACGCGAAAGCGGCACTCTCGGGTGCTCTCGGGACACAACGGTTCGAACTCGGTCCGGCTACGGACCGAACTCGGTGCGGGGAGTGTGCGGGGTGTGACCTGTGGCTTTCAGGTGGCCTTCGGGGGTTGAGGTGGTGGCCTTCTGTGGGTCTGTCCGGAAAACGACCCTCGGGGGAGGCGATGCTTCCGGTTCCGTGGTGCGTTCGGTGCGGGGAACTGGGCAGATGTAACGAATTGACGAGTTCCCGTCAGCTTCCATATCTTCTGCGCCTGGCCTGATCCGTTCGGAGGGGTCTTACGTCGATCCCTGGGGGGACGCAATGAGCTGGTTCATCGAGGCGCTCAAGAAGTACGCGGTATTCAGTGGGCGTGCGCGCCGCAAGGAATACTGGATGTACACGCTGTTCGTCAGCATCTTCTACGTCGTGTTCCTGGTCATCGGCCTCGCGGTCAAGCAGCCGATCATCGCCGTGGTCTTCTACCTGGCGATCCTGGTGCCGAGCCTCGCGGTCTCGTTCCGTCGTCTGCACGACACCGGCCGCTCCGGTGGCTGGATCTTCATCAGCCTGGTGCCGCTGGTCGGCGCCATCGTGATGCTGGTCTTCCTGTGCGGTGACAGCGAGGCGGGTGCCAACAGGTTCGGTCCGAACCCGAAGGAAGCCCCCGCTCTCGTCTGACGTCGAGATGCGACGTCCCACCGCTGAATTCTGACTTCTGTCTTCAGCTGTCTTCAAAGGCCGTCCGGCTGGTGCCGGGCGGCCTTTGGCGTTCTCAGTTCGCCGAGGAGGAGGGCGGGAGGGAGGGCGAGGGGGAGGCGGGAGAGGTGAAGGAGGAGGGGGAGGTGGAGGTGGGGGAGGTGGGGGTTTTGGGGGTTGTTGTCGAGGGGCCCTCGTCGCGTACGCCTGTTCCGTCCTTGCAGCCCGTCAGCACGAGCGCGAGGAGCGTGAGGGCGGTGGCGGCGAGGAGGTGGCGGTGGCGGCGGGTGCGGGCGGGCATGGGGGCGCTGGCCTTTCCTTCGACGGAGGGGAAGGGGGAAACGGGGGAGGGGCGGGAGGGGAGGGGCGGGAAGGGGTGGTGTGGGTGGGTGGGTACAGCGTGTGGGGCTTGGTGGGGTGGGGGCCAGGGGGTGTGGGGGATTCGGGACGCTGGGGTGAGGGTGTGCCTGGTGACCTGCGGGGATGTGTGGTTCCCGGGACGGGGTGTGGGACGTCGGATGGTGGGGTTCTGTGAAAAGTGACAGTGGGCACCATCAAGTGCCGCTGGGAGTTAGGTTGTTGACCTCTCTGCCACCGACTCTTCGAGGAGACGCCATGTCCGGTGACGCCCTCAGCCAGGACCCCGCCGAACTGAGAAGGAGGATCGACACCACCAAGGCGCACCCGGCCCGGGTCTACGACGTCTTCCTCGGCGGTAAGGACAACTACCCCGTCGACCGTGCCGCTGCCGCCGCCGCGCTCACCGCCAATCCGCGCGGTTACCTCGACGTACGCCACAACCGCGACTTCCTGCGCCGGGCCGTGAACACGCTCGCCCAGGAGGACGGCATCCACCAGTTCCTCGACATCGGCACCGGGCTGCCCACCGCGGAGAACGTCCACCAGATCGCCCAGCGCGTCTCCCCGGACTCGCGGGTCGTGTACGTCGACAACGACCCGGTCGTTCTCACACATGCGCGCGCCCTGCTGACGAGCGGTCCCGAAGGGCGTACGGACTACATCGACGCCGACTTCAAGGACCCGGCGCACATCCTCGAACAGGCCGGGAAGACGCTGGACTTCGACCGGCCGATCGCGCTGTGCCTGGTCGCGATCCTGCACTTCGTCGAGGACGAGGAGGCGTACCCGATCGTGCGCGGCCTCGTCGACGCGCTGCCCGCCGGCAGCCGGGTGGTGCTCAGTCATCTGACGGAGGACCTCAATCCGGAGAACATCCGCGCGGTGCAGCGGACGTACACCGAGCGGGGGTTCACGTTCGTGCTGCGGTCCCGGGCGGAGGTCGAGCGGTTCTTCGCCGAGAGCTCCCTTGAGCTCGCCGAGCCGGGTGTCGTGCCCGCCCACCACTGGCGGGCCGACGACGCGGCCCCGGTGCCCGAGCAGCCCGAGGCGTCGTACCTCGCGGAGCTCGATGACATCGAGAAGGTGCGGTACGCCGACATCAACGATGTGACCGACGCCGACATCAACGTGTACGCGGCTGTGGGGAAGAAGGCCTGAGAGGAGGAGGGAGGGGGTGGAGGGGGGAGGCAGGAAGGGGCGAGGGGGCGGGTGGGTGTCCGGGATTCGGGAAGCTGTTTGTAGGTGGCATGTAGGTGCTTAGGCTGCGCGGCACTGGTCGTCGTCGAAGGAGCCGTCATGTCGGTCGTCGAGTCCGCGTTCCCGTCCGCCGCCGTGCCGCCGCTTGCCGCGCGGGTGCGGTCGGTCGGTGGGTCGGCCGTGCGGGACATCCTCGCCGTCACCGCCCGCCCCGAGGTGATCAACTTCGCGGGTGGCCTGCCGGCGCCGGAGCTGTTCGACGCGGCCGGGATCGCCGATGCCTACCGGGCCGTCCTCGCGGAGACACCCGCGCGGGCCCTGCAGTACTCCACCACCGAGGGCGAGCCCGGGCTGCGGGATGCGCTCGCGCGGCGGATGTCCGTGCGCGGACTGCCCACGGACGCCGACGACGTGCTGGTCACCACCGGGTCGCAGCAGGCGCTCTCCCTGCTCGCCACCGTGCTGGTGGAGCCCGGGGACACGGTTCTGGTGGAGAGGCCCTGCTATCTGGCGGCCCTTCAGGCCTTCGGGTTCGCGGGGGCCCGGGTCGTGGCGGTGCCGGGGGACGGGGAGGGGCTGGACCCCGTGGCGCTGGAGGAGCTGGTGGTGCGGGAGCGGCCCAAGCTGCTCTACACCGTGCCGACCTTCCAGAATCCGACCGGCCGCACGCTGCCGGTCGGGCGTCGGGCCGCCCTCGCGTCCGTGGCCGCCCGGCGGGGGGTGTGGGTCGTCGAGGACGATCCGTACGGTGAGCTGCGCTTCGAGGGGGAGCGGGTGCCGTGGATCGCGTCCTGTCCGGGTGCGGAGGACCGTACGGTCCTGCTCGGGTCCCTCTCCAAGGTGATGGCGCCGGGGCTGCGGCTGGGATGGCTGCGGGCGCCGCAGGAGTTGCGGCGGGCCTGTGTGGTCGCCAAGCAGGCCGCCGATCTGCACACGCCGACGGTCAACCAGCTCGCCGCCGCCCGCTACCTCGCGGACCGGGACCTCGACGCCCATGTCCTGCGGGTCGCCGGCGTGTACCGGGAGCGGCGGGACGCGATGCTCGCGGGGCTGGCGGACGCGCTTCCGGACGGGGCCACCTGGAGCCGTCCCGAGGGTGGGATGTTCCTCTGGGCCCGGCTGCCGTCGTCGTACGACACGACGGAGCTGCTGGCGCGGGTGGTGCGGCACGACGTGGCCTATGTGCCGGGTGCGCCCTTCTACGCCGGTGAACCGGACCGGTCCACCCTGCGGCTGTGCTTCGTGACGCAGACGCCGGAGGAGATCGGCGAGGGGCTGCGGAGGCTCGGGGTGGGGTTGCGGGACCGACGGGACTGAGGTGGGTGTCTACGGTGAGGGCATGACTGACGCCGTGGGGAACGTGCGAGGTGTGGACGGTGCCGGGTTCGATCTCGGCTCCTACCTGGAACGGGTCGGGTGGGAGGGGGCGTCGCGCGCCGACCTGGTGACGCTCAAGGGTGTCCATCTGGCGCATCTGCGGGGGATTCCGTTCGAGAACCTCGATGCCCTGCGCCGAGTGGCTCCCTCCCTCGAACCGGCCGACCTCATGGGCAAGTTGGTGCACAGCCGGCGCGGCGGCTACTGCTACGAGCACAACACGCTCTTCGCGCTCGCCCTGGAGGCGCTGGACTTCCGGCTGACCCGGCTGGCCGCCCGTGTCGTCGTCGGCGCGGACCGCATCGAGAGCCGGCCGCGTACGCACATGGCCCTGCTCGTCGAGGTGCCGGGTGAGCCGGAGCCGTATCTGGCCGACGTCGGCTTCGGGGCGGTCGGGGCGCTGCTGGAGCCGGTGCCCCTGGTGGCCGGGCACGAGGTCCGGGACGCGGGGCGGCGGCACCGGCTGGTGCACGCGGCCCGGCCGGGGCCGCTGGAGACGTGGGTGCTGGAGGCGTACGCGGAGGGGAAGGGCGAGGCGGTCGGTCGGTGGGAGGCGCAGTACGCGTTCACCCTGGAGCCGTTCGAGAAGCCCGACTTCGACGTCATCAACTGGCACATCGCGACGAACCCGCGCTCGCCCTTCACCCAGCGGCTCTACGTGCAGCGGAGCACTCCCGACCGCCATCTCCTCCTCCACGGCCGGCTCCTCACCGAGACCCGGGCCGACGGCACGGTCGCGGAGCGCGAGGTCATGGAGGAGGAGGCGCGGCGGCTCCTCGACGAGGAGTTCGGGATCCGGGCCCCGGAGGGGATCACCCTGCTGTCGTGAGGGGGCGGCCGGTCAGTCCCACCAGAAGGACCAGACGGGTTCGTCGATGAGTGTCTTGGCGTAGGCGCACAGGCCGGTCAGGTCGCTCTGCAGGATGGTGTCCGGGCAGAACGCGAAGTGCTCGGCGGCCACCGCCTCGGCCTCCTCCGGGGTGGTCGGCGGGGCGGCCACGGAGACGACGAGCGTGGCGGGGGTCAGCGCCACCACCCGTATGCCGAAGCGGTCCTCCCAGGAACGCAGGACCGCGCACAGCCGGGCCACGTCGTTCTCGTGGTTCAGCGGGCCCGTCCAGCCGATCGCCGCCGGGATGTCGGCGGAGCGGCGGGCCGGGACCAGGGCGAGACGCGGGTGGCCGACCGCGGAGCCCCGGCTGCCGCGCACCGAGTCGGCGACCTCCGCCGCCCGGACGGCCGGATCGGCGGCCTCCAGGCCGGTGGCCTCCACGCCGGCGGGGGCCAGTCCGGGCCAGTCCGGGCCGAAGGGGGCGAGCGTGTGGTCGTGCGGGGGGTGTTCGGTGAGGTGGTCGGCCGGGGTGGGGTCGGTTTCCTCCCCTGCGTACTCCTCCCAGTACTCCGCCAGTACCTCCTCGGCGTCGTGGTCCCCGGGGTACGACATCAGCTCGGGCCGCAGCCCCCAGCGCTCCGGGCCGTCGCCATGGGCGTCGTCCGTGTCCACGAGCACGGTCAGCAGGCCGAAGCGGGCCGCGGGGGCCGCCAGCGCGGTCCAGTCGCCGGGGGACGGGGCCCGATCCGCGAACCAGAACAGCGGCTCGGGCAGGGGGGCGCCGCCGGGCTTCGTGTCGACCAGTCTCCCGGGCGGGAGACCGAGGCCGAGGGTCGCAAGTCTCGGCAGGGGGTTGGGAAGTGTCGCCATGCCGGTGACTTTAGGGGCCGCCACTGACAGCCGTCGTGGGCGTCCCGCCGGACCGTCCTGCCGGACGGTGTCTGCGCAGGCCGGCGGGTGGGACGTCCCGCGATGACGTCACTTCCGCGGCAACCGTGGCCGCCCTCACCGCCCGCTCCGCATGCTCCTGGTGTCGGACCGGCCACCCGCCGGGTGCCGCCGCATCTGCCGAAGCCGCACGAAGCGAGAGGGAAACGCATGCGTTCGAATTCTCTGACGAGGACCCTCGTCAGCGTCACCGCCGTCGCCGGGATCGTCGCCGGAAGTCTGGCGGGGGCGAGCACGAGCTTCGCCGCGTCCGACGCGGCCTCCAAGCCGGCCGCGCGGGCCGAGGCCGCCGTGCCGCTCGCGGTGGTCAACCTGGGCCTGAGCAACGGGCAGGCCAAGAACGTCCAGTGCTGGCTGAACGAGTACTGGAGTTACACCGGGGCGATCGACGGGCTGCTCGGCACCAACAGCTGGAAGGCGTTCCAGCGCAACCTCCAGGCGCACTGGGGCTACGCCGGCGCGATCGACGGGATCGTCGGAAGCGGCACGATCAAGGCGCTGCAGCGGCTGCTGAAGGAAGGCGGCTGGGGTTACACGGGCGCGATCGACGGGATCGCCGGATCGGGCACCCAGGCCGCGTTCAAGAACTTCGCCAACAACTGGGGTCACCTGTGCTGAGCTGACCCGACCGACCGCACAGACCGTCGCGGCCCGTCCTCCCAGCGGGGGAGAGGACGGGCCGCGACCTGTGGTGGGTCAGAGGCGCTCGGGCGTCCTGATGCCCAGGAGATCCATGCCGCGGTGCAGGGTGCGGGCCGTCAGGTCGACCAGCAGCAGACGGTTCTCGACGACCTCTGTCGGGTTGTCGTCGCTCAGGACCTGGCACTTGTCGTAGAACGAGGTCAGCAGCGACGCCAGCTGGAACAGGTACGCCGTCAGCTTGTGCGGGGCGTACTCGGCGGCGGACTCCGCGACCGTCTCCGCGAAGGCGTCCAGGTGCAGGCCCAACGCCCGCTCCGCCGCGTGCAGCTCCAGCTCCGGGTGGGCGGCCGGACGGGCGTCGCCCGCCTTGCGGAGGATCGACCGGATCCGGGCGTACGCGTACTGGAGGTAGACGGACGTGTCGCCGTTCAGCGAGACCATCTGGTCCAGGTCGAACTTGTAGTCCCGTACGGCGGAGGTCGACAGGTCCGCGTACTTCACGGCCCCGATGCCCACGTACCGGCCGTTCTCGACGATCTCCTGCTCGCCGAGGCCCACCTTCTCGGCCTTCTCCCGTACGACGGCCGTGGCCCGCTCCACGGCTTCGTCGAGGAGGTCGACCAGCTTGACCGTCTCGCCGTCACGCGTCTTGAACGGCTTGCCGTCCTTGCCGAGGACCGTGCCGAAGGCCAGCTGGACCGCCGTGACGTCGTCGTTCAGCCAGCCGGCCCGCCGGGCGGTCTCGAAGACCATCTTGAAGTGGAGGGACTGGCGGGCGTCGACGACGTAGAGGAGGGTGTCCGCCTTCAGCTGGAAGACACGGTCGCGGATCGCGGAGAGGTCGGTCGCCGCGTAGCCGTAGCCGCCGTCCGACTTCTGGACGATCAGGG
Organism: Streptomyces sp. NPDC032822; assembly: GCF_055578825.1. NCBI lineage: Bacteria > Bacillati > Actinomycetota > Actinomycetes > Kitasatosporales > Streptomycetaceae > Streptomyces > Streptomyces sp. NPDC032822. The sequence continues at coordinate 27,846 of NZ_JBVIOL010000040.1, forward strand.
GGACCGGATTGCCGTCCGGGCCCTTGACGTCGTCGAAGAAGACGCAGAGGGCGCCCTCGGAGCGGACCGCGACCCCGGACTCCTCCAGGAGGCGGCAGGTCTCCGCGAGCATGTCGTTGTAGCCGGACTCCCCGACGATGTCCGGGTCCCGGACCTCCATGTCCAGCTTCTCGAAGACGGAGAAGAAGTAGATCTTCGACTCGTCGACGAACTTCTGCCAGGTGGCCAGCGTGTGCGGGTCGCCGGCCTGGAGGTCGACCACCCGGCGGCGCGCCCGCGTCTTGAACTCCTCGTCGGAGTCGAAGAGCTTGCGGGCGGTCTTGTAGAGGCGGTCGAGGTTCGACATCGCCTCCTCGCCCGACACCGCGCTGTCCTCGGTGCCCTTGTGGTCCAGTTCGTGCGGGTGCTCGTCCAGGTACTGGATGAGCATGCCGAACTGGGTGCCCCAGTCGCCGATGTGGTGCCTGCGCACCACCGTCTCGCCGGTGAACTCCAGGAGGTGGACCGCCGCGTCGCCGATCACCGCGGAACGCAGGTGGCCGACGTGCATCTCCTTCGCCACGTTCGGCTGGGCGTAGTCGATGACCGTGGTGCCCGCGTTCTCGGCGAAGGGCACGCCGAGGCGGTCCGGGTCCGCGTACCGCGCGGCCAGGTTCTCGGTGATCGCCCGGTCGGTGAGCGTGACGTTCAGGAAGCCGGGGCCGGAGACCTCGATGTCCTGGATCAGGTCACCGGTGACCACCTGGGAGACGACCTGGGTCGCCAGCTCCCGCGGGTTCGCCTTCGCCTTCTTCGCGAGGGCCAGGATCCCGTTGGCCTGGAAGTCGGCCCGGTCGCTACGTCGCAGCAGCGGGTCGGCGGCACCGGCCTCCGGCAGGGCAGCCGAGAGGGCGGACGCGAGGCGCTCGTTGACGCAAGCGGTGAGGGACGTGACCGGGGCCATAGGAGTGGGTGCCGTTCTCCTGGTGGGAATAGGTGGGCTCGCCCAGTATCCCACGGTGCGTAAAGCGGTTTTCCTGGGCGCGAGGTGGTCTGGGAGAATGGAACGTCAGCCGTGCGACCGTACCGGCTGCCCGTGTGGACACTTCAGGAACACCTTCAGAAAGAGGACGTGCCGATCGTGGCTCAGAGCACCGAGACCACCGACTGGGTCTCCCGTTTCGCGGATGAGGTCATCGAGGAGTCGGAGCGTCGGGCCCCGGGCGCTGTGACAGCGGCCGCTGCCGCTCCGGTGATCGTCGTCGCGTCCGGGCTCTCTCCTTCGGGCCCCATCCACCTGGGGAACCTCCGCGAGGTCATGACCCCGCATCTCGTCGCGGACGAGATGCGGCGGCGCGGGCACCAGGTGCGGCACCTGATCTCCTGGGACGACTACGACCGCTACCGCAAGGTGCCGAACGGCGTGGACGGCGTCGACGAGTCCTGGGCCGAGCACATCGGCAAGCCGCTCACCTCCGTCCCGGCCCCCAAGGGCTCCGCCCACCCCAACTGGGCCGAGCACTTCAAGGCCGCCATGGTCGCCTCGCTCGCCGAGCTGGGCGTCGAGTTCGACGGGATCAGCCAGACCGAGCAGTACACCACCGGCGTCTACCGCGAGCAGATCCTGCACGCGATCAGGCACCGCGCGGACATCGACGCGATCCTCGACCAGTACCGCACCAAGAAGGCCCCGGCCAAGAAGCAGCAGAAGGCCGTCGACGAGGCCGAGCTGGAGGCCGCCGAGGGGTCCGGCGCGGCCGGCGAGGACGACGGCAGCTCCGGGAGCGCCGGGTACTTCCCGTACAAGCCGTACTGCGGCAACTGCGAGAAGGACCTCACCACCGTCACCGCCTACGACGACGACAGCACCGAGCTGACGTACACCTGCACCGCCTGCGGCTTCTCCGAGACCGTGCGGCTGAACGAGTTCAACCGCGGCAAGCTGGTCTGGAAGGTCGACTGGCCGATGCGGTGGGCGTACGAGGGCGTGGTCTTCGAGCCGAGCGGTGTCGACCACTCTTCCCCGGGGTCCTCCTTCCAGGTGGGCGGCCAGATCGTCGGGATCTTCGGCGGGAAGCAGCCCATCGGCCCGATGTACGCCTTCGTGGGCATCAGCGGCATGGCGAAGATGTCCTCCTCCAAGGGCGGTGTGCCCACCCCCGGTGACGCGCTGAAGATCATGGAGCCGCAGATCCTGCGCTGGCTGTACGCCCGGCGCCGGCCCAACCAGTCCTTCAAGATCGCCTTCGACCAGGAGATCCAGCGGCTCTACGACGAGTGGGACAAGCTCGACGCCAAGGTCGCCGGGGGCACCTCCCAGGCTTTCGGCTCCGGGGGAGGCTCCGCGCTGCCGGCCGAAGTCGCCGCCCACGCGCGCGCGGTGGGCACCGCCGGCGGTGAGCTGCCGAGGACGCCCCGGCCGCTGCCGTACCGGACCCTCGCCTCCGTCGCCGACATCACCGCCGGGCACACCGACCAGGCCCTGCGGATCCTGTCCGAGCTCGACCCGTCCCACCCGCTCGGCTCCCTCGACGAGGCCCGGCCGCGGTTCGACCGGGCCGAGGAGTGGATCAACACCCAGGTGCCCGCCGACCAGCGGACCATCGTGCGCACCGAGCCCGACGCCGAACTGCTGAAGTCCCTCGACGAGCAGGCGCGCGGCTCCCTGCGGCTGCTCCTGGACGGACTGGCCTCGCACTGGTCGCTGGACGGGCTGTCCCACCTCGTCTACGGCGTGCCCAAGGTCCAGGCCGGCTTCTCCGCCGACGCCACGCCCAAGGAGCTGCCGCCGGAGATCAAGACCGCCCAGCGGACGTTCTTCGCGCTGCTCTACCACCTGCTGGTGGGCCGTGACACCGGCCCGCGTCTGCCCACCCTGCTGCTCGCGGTGGGCCAGGAGCGGGTGCGGTCCCTGCTCGGGGAGTAGGCCCCGCTTCCGGTTCCACGACGGAGGGGGCGCCCGGTGTCAGCACCGGGCGCCCCCTCCGTCGTACGCGGGTGGTGGGTCAGGCGATGTGGTCCTCTTCCAGTTCCGCCGCGTGGCGGTTCTGGAAGCGCATGACCATGCGCTTGGCCTCGGCGTCCAGGACGGGGGCGCCGAAGGTCGCCTCCACGTCGTCGCTGAACTGGCTCGGCGTCGGATAACCGCCCATGCTTATCGACTGCTTGAAGACCTGGTAGTACGACTCCTCGTCCGGTTCGACGACCGGGGTGCCGCCGCCCTCGCCCAGCTCGCGGCTGCGGCCGGGGCCCACCGGGATGGGGAAGGAACCCGTCTCCTCGGGAGAGGGCTCCTGGGCCGGGGGCTCCTCCTGGTACTGGTCCTGGTGCTGCTCGGCGTGCTGCTGCTGCGCGTACCACTCGGCGTACTGCTCCGACGGGTCGTACGTCGGGTCGTAGCCGCCCTGGTACGCGATCTCCTGCGGCGGCCGGAACCAGGGGTTCTGGTCGCCGTCGAGCGCCTCTGCCTGCTGTTGGGGCTGCTGTTGTGCCTGCTGGGGCTGGGGCTGAGGTTGGGGCTGTTGCTGTTCCTGCTGTTGGGGTGCGGGGGCCGGGGGCAGCTCGTGCGGCTCCTGGTGGGAGGGCGCCAGGGCCGGGGCCGCCGCTGTGGGGTCGGTCTGTGCTGCCTGCGCCGTCTGTGCCTCGGCCGGGATCGGGGGCAGCAGGGCCGGTTCGATGCCTGCCGCTGCCAGGCCCGCGGGGGCGGTCTGGGCGAGGGGGACGCCGTAGCGGGCGAGTCGCAGGGGCATCAGGGACTCGACGGGGGCCTTGCGGCGCCAGGCGCGGCCGAATCGGGAGCGCAGGCGGGCCCGGTAGACGAGGCGTTCCTGTTCCAGCTTGATGACCTGGTCGTAGGAGCGCAGTTCCCACAGCTTCATGCGGCGCCAGAGGAGGAACGTCGGCAGGGGGGAGAGGAGCCAGCGGGTGAGGCGGACGCCTTCCATGTGCTTGTCGGCGGTGATGTCGGC
>NZ_JBVIOL010000041.1:0-16725 GCF_055578825.1 Streptomyces sp. NPDC032822
CAAGGCCCGGAACCACCCCCTCCAACTCCTCCACACCCGCCTGCGACACCTCCACCAACGGGAAGTCCGACGGCGAATGACCACCCGCCCCCGCGGTATCGGTGTGCGCGGCGAGACCGGCGAGTTGGTCGGTCCAGGCCGTGCCGAGTGCTTCCGCGTCGGCTGCGTCGAGGGCTCCGTCGGGCCAGCTCAGGGTGAGCGTCAGCTCCGGCCCTTCCGTTGTGTCGCGGATGACGGCACCGGCTTCGAGTACGTGCGTGACCGGCATGTCGGGATCGGCGGAACCGCCGACCGCGCTCTCCCCGGCCATCTGCCAGGCCTCGACCGAGCCCGTACGACCGGTGGCGGCAGTGAAGCGGCCCAGATAGTTGAAGCCGATCTGCGGAGCCGGGGCAGCCGACAGCACCTCCGCCGTCTCCGGGTTGAGATGGCTCAGTAGGTAGTGGCCCATCCCGTCTCCGGGGACGGCATGCGTCTGCTCCTTGACCGCCTTGAGAATCTGGCCTGCCGAGACACCTCCGTCGACAGCGTCCGCCAGATCCAACCCGGCCACGTCGAGACGGAGTGGCTGCACGCTCGTGAACCAGCCGACGGTCCGCGACAGTTCGGTGCCCTCCAACGGTTCACGGCCGTGACCCTCGATGTCCACGAGCACGCTGCCGCTGGTGTCCGGCCGCCAACGCCCCAGCGCCCCGGCCAGCGTCGACAGCAGCACCTCGTGCACACCGCAGTGGAAGGCCGCGGGGGTCCGGCCCGCCAGCGTGACCGCCTGCCCGGCAGGCACCACCCACTCCCGCCGCCGCAACGTCCGCGCCACATCCACCACCGGATCCAACAGCCGACGCCCCAGGGGAAGACTCTCCTCACCCAACAGGGCCAGCCAGGCATCCAGTTCGGCGGTCCGCTCGGGACTGACGGCCTGCTCGGCCAACACCCCCGCCCAGCGACGGAACGACGTCCCCACCGGCTCCAGCACCGGAGTGCGTCCGTCCGCCAGCTCCTCGTACGCACTCTCCAGATCCGGCAACAAGATCCGCCACGAGACTCCGTCGACCACCAGGTGATGGACCACCAGGACCAGTCGACCCACCCGGCCCGGACCGGCGTCCACCCAGACAACCTGGAGCATCACCCCGGCCGCAGGATCCAGCCGGCCCACAGCCTCACGAGCTGCACGCCCGGCCACCACATCCAGATCCTCAGCACCGGCCTCGACCCGAGTGACCAGACCCGCCGCATCCACCGAACCCGGCTCACCCACAATCAGCTTCGACTCACTGCTCACGACCCGCGCCCGCAACATGCCATGCCCGTCCAGCAGCACACCGACAGCCCGGCTCAACATCTCCGGGTTCAGACCGGTCGGAGCCCCGACCACCGCCCACTGGGCGTTCTTCGGAAGAGCCGCTCGTTCCCCCGAAGCACGCATGACAGGTGTCCACGGCACCTCTCCCACGGCTACGTCGTCCGAGTCGTCGATCTCAGCAGCACCGGCTGCCTCGACCACCCGCGCCAGTCGCTCGACGGTCTTCTCCTCGAAGACCTGACGGGGCGTGACCACCAGACCCGCCCGACGCGCCCGCGACGCCAACTGCATCGACATGATCGAGTCGCCACCCAACTCGAAGAAACCGTCATCCGCACCAACCCGCTCCAGCCCCAGGACTTCGGCGAACAGCGCGCACAGCAGTTCCTCCCGTTCACCCACAGGCGCCCGGCCCGAGAGTCCGTCGCCCAGATCGAGGGCCGGCAGGGCGGCGCGGTCCACCTTGCCGTTGACGGTCAGGGGCAGCGCGTCCAGCGTCACGAACGCCGCCGGGACCATGTACTCCGGCAGCGCTTCGGCGATGTGATCGCGGAGCTCCGTCATCTCGACACCCTGTGTCTGCGGTACGACGTAGGCGACGAGTTGCTTCTCTCCCGGTCCGTCTTCGCGGGCCACGACGACCGCCTGGGCGACGGCGGGGTGTGCCGTCAACACCGCTTCGATCTCACCGAGTTCGATACGGAACCCACGCACCTTCACCTGCGCATCCGCCCGACCGACGAACACCAACTCACCATCAACCGTCCAGCGCGCCAGATCACCCGAGCGATACATCCGCTCACCCGTGGCGAACGGACACGCAACGAACCGCTCCGAGGTCAGATCCGGGCGAGCGATATATCCACGGGCCAGACCCACACCCGCGACATACACCTCACCAGTGACACCGGGCGGAACCGGACGCAGGAACGAATCCAGCACGTAAACACGGGAGTTGGACAGTGGACGCCCGATAGCCGGCGCCTCACCCGCAGACTCAATCCGCACATCGACCGGACCGGCCGTCACCATCACCGTCGCCTCGGTAGGCCCGTAGGTGTTCCACACCCTCACCCCAGACACCCACCGCGCGGCCAGATCCGCCGTCAGACGCTCCGCACCCAACACCCAGGTGTCCATACCGGACACCTGCTCCGGATCCAGCACCCCGAGGAGAGAGGGCACGACGCTGGCCGTGGACACGCCGTGTGCGGCGATCATCCCCGCCAACGCACCCGGCTCCGCCCGCTCCTCACTCGTAGCAATCGCCAACGTCCCACCGGAACCCAGCGCCACGGCCACATCGAGGATCGCCGCATCAAAACTGAACGAGGCGAACTGCAACGACACCACACCAGGACCCACACCCAGCACAGGAGCCATCGCCCCCACCAGGTTCACCACACCCCGATGACCCACCGCCACACCCTTGGGACGACCGGTGGAACCCGACGTGTAAATGACATAAGCCAGCTGGTCCGGATCCTTCACACCAGGAAGAGGCACCGGATCAGGTGTTGCGGGGACCTCTTCGAGCAGGACGATCCGGGCCGGACCTGCGGGCACCCGGTCAAGGGTCTCCGCGGTCGCCAGCACCACACCCGCACCACTGTTCCCGATCATGTACCGCAACCGGTCCGCCGGGTACTCAGGATCCAACGGCACGAAGGCCCCACCGGCCTTCCACACCGCCAGCTCCCCCACCACCACATCCACCCCACGCGGAAGGCACAAACCCACCACCCGCTCACGACCAACCCCCGCAGCCACCAGGAACCGGGCGAGACGATCCGACCGCTCCTCCAACTCCCCATACGACAGAGCCTCGATACCCGACCGGACCGCCACCGCCCCCGGATCCACGTCCACCTGCGAACGGAACAAGTCCAGCAACGAACCCCCCACCACCGGACCCTGCGTGTCGTTGAACCCCACCACCACAGCCGCCCGCTCACCCTCCTCCACCACATCAATCCGCCCCACCGGCAACGACGGATCAGCCACCACCCGCTCCAGCACCCGGATCACCCGCTGGCCGACGGCCGACGCCTCCGCCAGGGAGAACAGATCCGGCCGATACGTGAGGCGGACCTGAAGTCGGTCTGCCGGGGCGATTCCCACGGCCAGGGGGTAGTGCGTGCCGGCCAGGGTGTTCAACTGGCGGATCGATACGGCGTCGTCATCCCTCTCGGAGGCGGAGAGGGCGACCGAGTTCCGGGGGTAGTTCTCGAACATGAGCATGGTGTCGAAGGAGGCGCCCGGGCCGGCGATTCCCTGGATTTCGGCCAGGCCCATGTGCTGGTGGGCCATGAGCCGTGTCTGTCGTGTCTGGAGGTCGGTCAGCATCTCCAGGACCGACCGTTCGCCATCAAGCCGTACCCGCACCGGAAGCGTGTTGATGAACAGCCCCACCATGCTCTCCACGCCCGGTAGCTCCGGGGGACGTCCGGCCACGGTCGCACCGAAGACGACATCCTCACGCCCGGCCAGCCGCGCCAGGACCAACGCCCACGCACCCTGCACCACCGTGTTCACCGTCAGACCATGCGTGCGGGCCAGTGCCGCGAGGGCACGGGTGGTCGTCCGGGAGAGGTCCACCGAGGTCTGCTCGGGGACGACCGTTGTCCTGCCGGGATCTGCGGGGGCCACGAGGGTCGATTCCTCGGCTCCCGCCAGTTCCGTGTACCAGGCCTTCCGGGCCGCCGTCTTGTCCTGCCGGTCGAGCCAGGCCAGGTACTCGCCGTACGAATGCGTCCGCTGGAGGCCAGAGGCGTCTCCGTGAGCGGCGTAGACGGCTGCCACCTCGTTGAGGACGATCGGTGTCGACCAGCCGTCCAGCACGATGTGATGGCTGCTGATGACCAGGCGGTGCCGGTCGTCGGCGAGGCGGATCAGCAGCAGCCTGAGCAGGGGTGCCCTGGTCAGGTCGAACCGCTGGGCCGACTCGGCCTCCGCCAGTCGTTCGGCCTCGGCCTCCGCCTCGGTGGCCGGCAGCCGGGAGAGGTCGACCTCGTGCCAGGGCAGTACGGCATCCCGGGCGACGACCTGGACCGAGTCGCCGGTCGCGCACTCGTGGAAGCTCGCCCGGAGGACGTCGTGCCGTGCCACCAGCGCCTCCCACGAGGACCGCAGCCGACGCGTGTCCAGTCGGCCGTCGAGAGCCAGCGTCCGCCGGCTCTGGTAGACGTCCGGTCCTTCCTCGTCGTAGGCGGCGTGGAAGAGCATCCCCTCCTGCAACGGGGAGAGCGGCCAAATGTCCTGGAGGGCCGGAACGGCCTGCTCCAGTTCCGTCACGGCCGACTGCTCCAGTGCCACCAGCGGGAAGTCGGAGGGAGTGTGTCCGCCGGCGGTGGGGGTGGTGGTGTGGGCGGCGAGACCGGACAGCATGTCCACCCATGCCTCACCGAGCGCTTCCGCGTCGATCCCGTCGAGAAGGCCCTCGGGCCAGCTGAGGCTGAGGGTCAGTTCCGGGCCCCGGGCGGTGTCGCGGATGACAGCACCGGCTTCCAGAGCATGCGCCAAGGGCATGTCGGGGTCGGCTGAACCGCCGACCGCGCTCTCCCCCGCCATCTGCCACGCTCGGGCCGGGCCCGTCTCGGCAGAGGCCGCGGCGAACCGGCCGAGATAGTTGAAGCCGATCTGCGGAGCCGGGGCAGCCGACAGCACCTCCGCCGTCTCCGGGTTGAGATGGCGCAGCAGTTCGTAGCCCATCCCGTCACCGGGCACGGCACGGGTCTGTTCCTTGACCGTCCTCACCAGATCGCCGGCCGCGCTCCCGCCCTCGCTCACCTCTCCCACATCGATGCCGGTCACATCCAGCCGCACCGGCTGCGCACTCGTGAACCAGCCCACGGTCCGCGACAGATCCACCTCACCGATCGACTGCCGGCCATGACCCTCCACGTCCACCAGCACGCTGCCGCCGGCATCCGGCCGCCAACGCCCCACCGCCCCGGCCAGCGTGGACAGCAGCACCTCGTGCACACCGCAGTGGAACGCCACCGGCGTCCGGCCCGCCAACGTGGCCGCCTGCCCGGCAGGCACCACCCACTCCCGCCGCCGCAACGTCCCGGCCACATCCACCACCGGGTCCAGCGGTCGCCGCCCCAACGTCGGGGCACGCTCACCCAACAGGGCCAGCCAGCCGTCCAGTTCGGCCACCCGTTCCGGACTCGCCGCCTGCTCGGCCAGCACACCCGCCCACCGACGGAACGACGTCCCCACCGGCTCCAACACCGCCGCACGACCCGCCACAAGCTCCTCGTACGCACTCTGCAAGTCCGGCAGCAGGATCCGCCACGACACCCCGTCCACCACCAAGTGATGGACCACCAGCACGAGTCGACCCACCCGGCCCGGACCCGCGTCCACCCACACGACCTGGACCATCACCCCGGCCGCAGGATCCAGCCGGCCCACAGCCTCACGAGCCGCACGCCCAGCCACCACATCCAAATCGTCGACCCCGACCCCGACCCCGACCCCGGCCTCGACCCCGGCCTCGACCCGAGTGATCAGACCCGCCGCATCCACCGAACCCGGCTCACCCACCACAAGCCGGGGCTCGCCACCGGTCACCCGCGCCCGCAACATGTCGTGCCCGTCCAACAGCACACCCACAGCCCGGCTCAACACCTCCGGATCCAGGTCCGCCGGAGCGCCGACGACCACCCACTGCGCGAATCCCGCGCGGGCGGCTCGCTCGCCCAGCGCCCGCATGACAGGCGTCCAGGGCACCTCGCCCACACCCACGTCACCAGTGCGCGCAGACCGCTTACCCGTGCCCGTCGTCTCAGCGACCAGGGCCAGTCGCTCGACGGTCTTCTCCTCGAAGACCTGACGAGGAGTGACCACCAGACCCGCCCGACGCGCCCGCGACGCCAACTGCATCGACATGATCGAGTCGCCACCCAACTCGAAGAAACCGTCATCCGCACCAACCCGCTCCAACCCGAGCACCTCGGCGAACAACGCGCACAGCAGCTCTTCCCGTTCACCCACTGGCGTCCGTCCGGACACCTGGCCGGCGAAGTCGGGAGCAGGCAGGGCCGCCCGGTCGACCTTGCCGTTCGACGTCAGGGGCAGGGCGTCCAGGACGACCACCACCGCCGGGACCATGTACTCCGGCAGGGTGTTCGCCACGTGTTGCCGTACGACGGCGGGATCGGTGTCGAGGCCCTCGGGGACCACGTATCCGACGAGCCGCTTCTCCCCCGGCCGGTCCTGCCGGGCGACTACTACGGCCTGGCCGACAGTCGGATGGGCGGACAACACCGTCTCCACCTCGCCGAGTTCCACTCGGAAACCGCGGATCTTCACCTGCTCGTCGGCGCGGCCGACGAAGAGCAGTTCACCGTCGTCGGTCCAGCGGACGAGGTCGCTGGTGCGGTACATCCGCTCGCCCGAAGCGAAGGGAGAGGCCACGAAACGGTCCGCAGTGAGCGCCGAACGGCCCAGGTAGCCACGCGCCAGCCCGGCGCCCGCGATGTACAACTCCCCTGCCACGCCCGGAGGCACCGGATGCAGGAAGGAGTCCAGGACATAGGTCCGCCGGTTGCCGAGGGGGCGGCCGATGGGGAGCGTGCCGGGCGACTCGTCACCCGGGTGCAGGACGTGCGACGTGGCGCAGAGGGTGATCTCGGTCGGGCCGTACAGGTGCCTGACCGCGATGTCCGGGCAGACCTCCCGTACCCGGCGTACGGATGCGGCGGGCACCACATCGCCGCCGGTCAGTACCTCACGCAGGCCGGAAAGACTCTCGGGGGACTCCTCCGCCAGTACCCGGAACAGCCCGGCGGTGACGTGCGCGGCCGTCACACCGTCGGCCACCGCCCGGCGCAGTCGCTGGGCGTCGACGACGCCGGGACCGGCGATCACCACGCAGGCGCCCGCAGCGAGCGGTACCCACACCTCGAACAGGGAGACGTCGAAAGCGTGCGGGGCGTGCATCAGCACCGCGTCGTCCGCGCCGACCGACCAGCCGCGTTCTCCGACGAGGGCGGCCACACTGCCGTGCGGGACGGCCACGCCCTTCGGCACACCGGTAGACCCGGAGGTGTACATCACATAGGCCAGGTCCTCGGCGCTCAGCGGGAGCGGGCCACCCTCATGAGGTGAGGCCGGGGAGGCCAGGTAAGCGGGTGAAGACTCCACGGCCGCCACCACCGCCGGATCGTCCAGCACCAGCGGATCCAGAGCGAGGTCCGCGGGGAGCGCGCCGCGGGTCTGTCCCGTGCACACCACGGTCCTCGGGGCGGAGTCGGTCAGCAGGAACGCGATCCGCTCGGCGGGATAGCCCACGTCGACGGGTACGAACGCGGCTCCGGCCTTCCAGATCGCCAGCAGGGTCACCAGCAGGTCGGCCGACCGCTCCATCAGCACGGCCACGCGGTCGCCGCGACGGACACCCGTGCCCGTCAGGTACGACGCGAGCCGCGCGGAGGCCGTGTCCAACTCCGCGTACGACAGGTGCGTCTCCCCGTCGACGACGGCCACGGCAGTCGGCGAACGGCGCACCTGGGCGAGGAGCATCTCCGGCACGGAGTGGCTCGTGGTCGGGGCCGCCGTGGCGTTCCAGGTCTGGACGACCTGTCCGTACTCGGACTCGGTCACGACACCGATTCGGCCGACCGGCAGGGACGGGTCGGTCACCACCTGTTCCAGGACCCGCACGAGCCGGCCGAAGACGGCCTGGGCGGTGGCTCCGTCGAAGAGGTCGGGCCGGTAGTCGAGCTTGACGCGCATCGTGTCGCCGGGCGCCACGACCAGCGTGAACGGGTAGTGGGCCGCCTCCTGGCCACCGGCGAGACGGATCGCGAACCGGTCCGCGGTGGTCGGCTCCGCAGGGGGCAGGGGGTAGTTCTCGTAGACCACGAGCGTGTCGAAGACCGCGCCTGGACCGACCAGACGCTGGATCTCGGAGAGTCCGACGTGCTGGTGGGACATCAGTGCGGACTGGCGCGCCTGGAGGTCCGTCAGCAGGTCGAGGAGGGGTTGCGCGCCATCGAGGCGTACCCGTACCGGGAGAGTGTTGATGAACAGGCCGATCATCGACTCCACACCGGGCAACTCCGGAGGCCGCCCGGCCACCGTCGCCCCGAACACGACGTCATCGCGCCCCGCCAGCCGGGCCAACACCAACGCCCACGCACCCTGCACCAACGTGTTGACGGTCAGGCCGTGCGCACGGGCCAGGCGCACCATGCCCCGCGCCACTTCCTCGGGTATTTCGGTGATCAGGCTCTCGGGGGTCACCGGCGTCCTGCCCGGATCGGCCGGCGCCACCAGCGTCGGCTCGTCGACGCCCGCCAGTTCCTCCCGCCACGCGGCTCGCGCGGATTCCTTGTCCTGCGCCGCCAGCCAGGCCAGGTAGTCGCGGTAGGGGGTCACCCGGGAAAGCCCCGCGATCGCACCGTCGCCACCACCGGTTCCGTGTCCGGCAAGAGCACCGGTGCCACCGGCCTCGTAGATCCGCGTGAGTTCGTTGATGAGTACGGGTATGGACCAACCGTCCATCACCACGTGGTGACTCGTCATGACCAGGCGGTGCCGGTCCTCGCCGAGCCTGATCAACAGCACGCGCAGCAACGGAGCCGAGGCGAGGTCGAATCGCCGCGTCTGTTCCTGGGCGACCAACCGATCGATCTCGGCAGACGCCTCGGCCTCCGCCAGCGCGGAGACGTCGGCCTCCTGCCACGGCAGTACGACCTCGCGCGCGATGACCTGTACGGCCTCACCCGACTTGCGTCGCCGGAAACTCGCCCGGAGCGCCGCGTGCCGGGCGAGCAGCGCCTCCCACGCCCCGCGCAGCCGGTCCGCGTCGAGCGGGCCGATCAGGTCGAAGTTCCGTTGTCCCTGGTAGACGTCGGGTCCTTGGTCGTCGAAGGCGGCATGGAAGAGCATCCCCTCCTGCAACGGCGAGAGCGGCCAGACATCCTCGACACGGGATCGGGTCATCGCTTTTCTCCTCAGCGGCTTGCATCGAGATGTCTAGAAGTCGTTGTCGTCGGCGAACTCGGCTTCGAGCTCGTCCACTTCGTCCTGTGCGAGGTTCAGGAGGCCGAAATCGGAGGGGGTGTGACCACCCGCTCCCGCGCTGTCGGTGTGGGCGGCGAGACCGGCGAGTTGGTCGGTCCAGGCCGTGCCGAGTGCTTCCGCGTCGGCTGCGTCGAGGGCTCCGTCGGGCCAGCTCAGGGTGAGCGTCAGCTCCGGCCCTTCGGCCGTGTCACGGATGACGGCACCCGCTTCGAGTACGTGCGTGACCGGCATGTCGGGATCGGCGGAACCACCGACCGCACTCTCCCCGGCCATCTGCCAGGCCTCCACCGGGCCCGTACGACCGGTGGCAGCGGTGAAACGGCCCAGGTAGTTGAAACCGATCTGGGCGTGAGGTGCAGATTCCAGGACGGGACGGGTGTCCGGGTTGAGGTGACGAAGGAGTTCGTAACCGAGACCGTCACCGGGGGCTCGGTGAGCCTGTTCCTTGACCGTCTTCACCAGGTCGCCTGCCGCGGCCCCACCCGCGGCGGCGTCCACCAGGTCGACGTCGGTCACATCCAGCCGCACCGGCTGCACGCTGGTGAACCAGCCGACCGTACGCGACAGATCGACGTCGTCGATCGGCTCACGGCCATGGCCCTCCACGTCCACGAGCACGCTGGTCGTGTCCGGCCGCCACCGGCCCACCGCTCCGGCGAGTGTCGAGAGCAGTACGTCGTGCACTCCGCAGTGGAAGGCCGCGGGGGTCCGGCCCGCCAGCGTGGCCGCCTGCCCGGCAGGCACCACCCAGTCGCGGTGTCGCAACGTCCTGGTGATGTCGAGTGTCGGGTTCAGCGGTCGCCGCCCCAGCGTAGAGCTTTTCTCTCCCAACAGGGCCAGCCAGCTGCCCAGTTCGGCGGTCCGCTCGGGACTGATTGCCTGCTCGGCCAACACCCCCGCCCAGCGACGGAACGACGTGCCCACCGGCTCCAACGCGGCCGTACGACCAGCCGCCAAGTCCTCATAGGTGCTCTGCAGATCCGGCAGCAGGATCCGCCACGAGACTCCGTCCACCACCAGGTGATGGACCACCAGGACCAGTCGACCCACCCGGCCCGGACCCGCGTCCACCCAGACAACCTGGAGCATCACCCCGCCCGCAGGATCCAGCCGGCCCACAGCCTCACGAGCCGCACGCCCGGCCACCACATCCAGATCCTCAGCACCGGCCTCGACCCGAGTGACCAGACCCGACGCATCCACCGAACCCGGCTCACCCACCACAAGTCGGGGCTCACCACTGACAACCCGCGCCCGCAACATGTCGTGCCCGTCCAACAGCATGCCCATGGCCTGACTCAGCGCATCGGTGTCCAGATCTGCCAGGGCTCCAGCCACCACCCACTGCGCGAACCCCGGGTGAGCGGCTCGCTCGCCCGCCGCTCGCATGACGGGCGTCCAGGGAACCTCGCCCACACCCACGTCACCAGTGCGCGCAGACCGCTTACCCGTGCCCGTCGTCTCAGCGACCCGCGCCAGTCGCTCGACGGTCTTCTCCTCGAAGACCTGACGAGGAGTGACCACCAGACCCGCCCGACGCGCCCGCGACGCCAACTGCATCGACATGATCGAGTCGCCACCCAACTCGAAGAAACCGTCGTCCGCACCAACCCGCTCCAACCCGAGCACCTCGGCGAACAACGCGCACAGCAGCTCCTCGACCGAACCCACCGGCGCACGGTGGGAGATCCCGTCATTGAGGTCGGGGGCGGGCAGGGCAGACCGGTCGACCTTCCCGTTCACGGTCAGAGGCAGGGCATCCAGGACCAGGAACACGGTGGGGACCATGTACTCGGGCAGTGCATCGGCGAGGTGCTCGCGCAGTTCCAGCGTGTCGATGTCCTGACTCCGGGGGACGACATAGGCGACGAGTTGTTTGTCTCCCGGTCCGTCTTCGCGGGCCACGACAACCGACTGGGCGACAGCCGGATGCGCCGCCAACACCGCCTCGATCTCACCGAGTTCGATACGGAACCCACGCACCTTCACCTGCGCATCCGCCCGACCGACGAACACCAGCTCGCCATCAACCGTCCAGCGCGCCAGGTCACCCGAGCGATACATCCGCTCACCCGTGGCGAACGGGCATGCCACGAACCGCTCCGACGTCAGATCCGGGCGAGCGATATATCCACGGGCCAGGCCCGCGCCCGTGAGGTAGATCTCGCCGTCCACACCGGGCGGAACCGGACGCAGGAACGAATCCAGCACATAGACACGGGAGTTGGAGAGAGGGCGTCCGATGGCCGGCGCCTCATCCGCAGCCTCGATTCGCGGATGGACCGGTCCGGCGGTGACCATCACCGTCGCCTCGGTAGGACCGTAGGTGTTCCACACCCTCACCCCAGACACCCACCGCGCGGCCAGATCAGCAGTGAGGCGCTCCGCACCCAACACCCACGTGTCCATACCGGACACCTGCTCCGGATCCAGCACACCGAGAAGAGAGGGCACCACACTCGCCGTGGACACCCCGTGCGCGGCGATCATCCCCGCCAACGCACCCGGCTCCGCCCGCTCCTCACTCGTGGCAATCGCCAGCGTCCCGCCGGAACCGAGTGCCACGGCCACATCGAGGATCGCCGCATCGAAACTGAACGAGGCGAACTGCAACGACACCACACCAGGACCCACACCCAGCACAGGAGCCATCGCCCCCACCAGGTTCACCACACCCCGATGACCCACCGCCACACCCTTGGGACGACCGGTGGAACCCGACGTGTAAATGACATAAGCCAGCTGACCCGGATCCTTCACACCAGGAAGAGGCACCGGATCAGGTGTTGCGGGGACCTCTTCGAGCAGGACGATCCGGGCCGGACCCGCGGGCACCCGGTCAAGGGTCTCCGCCGTCGCCAGCACCACACCCGCACCACTGTTCCCGATCATGTACCGCAACCGGTCCGCCGGGTACTCAGGATCCAACGGCACGAAGGCCCCACCGGCCTTCCACACCGCCAGCTCCCCCACCACCACATCCACCCCACGCGGAAGGCACAAACCCACCACCCGCTCACGACCAACCCCCGCACCCACCAGGAACCGGGCAAGACGATCCGACCGCTCCTCCAACTCCCCATACGACAGAGCCTCGACACCCGACCGGACCGCCACCGCCCCAGGCCTCAGCTCCACATGGGAACGGAACAAGTCCAACAGCGAACCCCCCACCACCGGACCCCGTGTGTCGTTGAACCCCACCACCACAGCCGCCCGCTCACCCTCCTCCACCACATCAATCCGCCCCACCGGCAACGACGGATCAGCCACCACCCGCTCCAACACCCGCACCAGTCGACGCCCTACGGCCGACGCCTCCGCCAGGGAGAACAGATCCGGCCGATAGGTGACATGGATCTGCAGGGAGTCACCGGGCAGAACGCCCAGCGTCAGCGGGTAGTTGGTCGACTGGTGGCCTTCGAGGATGGAGAGGGAGAGCGACTCCGGAGCCGACGAATCGGCGGGCATGTGGGGGTAGCTCTCGTAGACGACGAGCGTGTCGAAGACGCTCCCGGGGCCGGCGAGTTTCTGGATCTCGGCCAGGCCCATGTGCTGGTGGGACATGAGCCGTGTCTGTCGTGTCTGAAGGTCGGTCAGCATCTCCAGGACCGACCGTTGGCCATCAAGCCGTACCCGCACGGGAAGCGTGTTGATGAACAACCCCACCATGCTCTCCACGCCCGGCAGCTCCGGGGGACGTCCGGCCACGGTCGCACCGAAGACGACATCCTCACGCCCGGCCAGCCGCGCCAGGACCAACGCCCACGCACCCTGCACCACCGTGTTCACCGTCAGACCATGCGTGCGGGCCAACTCGGCGACGGAGGCGCTGGTTTCAGTGGGGAGTTCGACCGTCACCTCTTCGGGGAGGACGGCGGTCCGCGTCGCGTCGGAGGGAGCGATGAGCGTCGACTCGTCGATGCCGGCCAGTTCCGTACGCCAGGCGGTCCGTGCGGCTTCCTTGTCCTGGTGGTCGAGCCACGTCAGGTACTCGCCGTAGGAGTGCGCCCGTCCCAGTCCTGTGGTGTCACCGTCGGCGGCATAGATCGCGGACAGTTCGCTCAGCAGGACGGGCATCGACCAGCCGTCCATCAGGATGTGATGGGTCGTCATGACGAGGCGGTGGCGGTCGTCGGCCATCCGGATCAGGACCAGACGCAGCAGCGGTGGTACGGCAAGGTCGAGTCGCTCAGCCCGTTCCAGTGCGGCGAGCTCGTCCAGTCGTGCCGCGGCCTCGGACTCGGGCAGGTCCGAGAGATCGGTCTCGCGCCAGGGCAGGGCGACCTCGCGCATGACGAGCTGCACCGGCTCGCCCGATCCGCGCTGGTGGAAGCTGGCCCGCAGGGTCGCGTGGCGCCTGAGCAAGGTCTCCCAGGACGCCCGGAGCCGTGCGGCGTCCAAGGGGCCGTCGACGGCGAGCACGAACTGCACTTCGTAGATGTCCGGACCTTGCTCGTCGTAGGCCGCGTGGAACAGCAGCCCTTCCTGCAACGGCGACAGGGGCCACACCTCGGCGAGGGCCGACCCTTGGGCGCCACGGGTTGATGTCACTGGGACAGCCCTCCTTCGAGGTGTGCGGCTATCGCTTCGAATTCGTCGACTTCGTCCTGTGCGAGGTTCAAGAGGCTGAAGTCGGAGGGGGTGTGTCCGCCGGCGGCGGGGGCGTCCGTGTGAGCGGCCAGGCCGGACAGCATGTCCACCCATGCTTCGCCCAGTGCCTCCACGTCGGCTTCGGCCAGCAGTTGGTCCGGCCAGCTGAGACTGAGGGTCAGTTCCGGGCCTCTGGCGGTGTCCCGGATGACGGCGCCGGCGCCCAGTGCGTACGCCGCCGGCATGTCGGGGTCGGCGGAACCGCCGACCGCACTCTCCCCCGCCATCTGCCACGGCCGGGCCGGACCCACGTCCGCGGACGCCGCGGCGAACCGGCCGAGATAGTTGAAGCCGATCTGCGCCCGCGGTGCGGAGGCGAGGACGCCGCTGGTCTGCGGGTTGAGATGGCGCAGCAGTTCGTAGCCCATCCCGTCTCCGGGCACGGCACGGGTCTGTTCCTTGACCGCCTTCACGAGGTCACCGGCCGAGGCGCCTCCCGCTGCGGCGTCCGCCAGGTCGATGTCGGTCAGCTCCAGCCGTACCGGCTGGACACTCGTGAACCAGCCGACCGTCCGGGACAGGTCCACCTCCCCGACCGGCTCGCGGCCATGGCCCTCCACGTCCAGGAGCACGCTGCCGCCGGTGTCCGGCCGCCAACGCCCCACCGCCCCGGCCAGCGTGGACAGCAGCACCTCGTGCACACCGCAGTGGAACGCCACCGGCGTCCGGCCCGCCAACGTGACCGCCTGCCCGGCAGACACCACCCACTCCCGCCGCCGCAACGTCCCGGCCACATCCACCGCCGGGTCCAGCGGCCGACGGCCCAGTACGGGGCTCGCCTCGCCCAACACGCCCAGCCAGGCGTCCAGTTCGGCGACCCGTTCCGGACTCGCCGCCTGCCCGGCCAGCACACCCGCCCACCGACGGAAGGACGTGCCCACCGGCTCCAGCACCGCCGCACGACCCGCCACAAGATCCTCGTACGCACTCTGCAAGTCCGGCAGCAGGATCCGCCATGACACCCCGTCCACCGCCAAGTGGTGCACTACCAGCGCCAGTCGGCCTACCTGGCCCGGACCGGCGTCGACCCACACGACCTGGAGCATCACCCCGCCCGCAGGATCCAGCCGGCCCACAGCCTCACGAGCCGCACGCCCAGCCACCACATCCAAATCGTCGACCCCGACCCCGACCCCGGCCTCGGCCTCGACCCGAGTGATCAGACCCGCCGCATCCACCGAACCCGGCTCACCCACGACCAGCTTCAACTCTCCACCGGTCACCCGCGCCCGCAACATGTCGTGCCCGTCCAACAGCACACCCACAGCCCGGCTCAACACCTCCGGATCCAGGTCCGCCGGAGCGCCGACAACCATCCACTGCGCGAACGTCGGTCCCACCACCCGCTCGCCCAGCACCCGCATGACGGGCGTCCAGGGCACGTCACCCACGCCCACATCGCCGACAAGGGGCGCCTCGGCCGCGCCCATCGCGGTGATCGTCTCCGCTAGTCGTTCGACGGTCTTCTCCTCGAAGACCTGCCGAGGCGTGACCACCAGACCGGCCTTGCGAGCACGCGACGCCAACTGCATCGACATGATCGAGTCGCCGCCCAGCTCGAAGAAGCCGTCGTCCGCACCGACCCGCTCCAACCCGAGCACCTCCGCGAACAGCCCGCACAGCTGCTCCTCCAGTTCGCCCACGGGCGCTCGTCCCACGGCCCGTTCGGCAAACGCAGGGTCGGGCAGGGCCTCCCGGTCGACCTTGCCGTTCGACGTCAGGGGCAGGGCGTCCAGGACGACCACCACCGCCGGGACCATGTATTCCGGCAGCCTCTCGGCGATGTGCTCGCGCACGGTCCGGCCGTCCAGCGCCGGGCCACTGCGCGCCACGTAGCCGATGAGGCGGCGCGGCCCCTGGCGTTCTTCCTGGACGAGGGCGACGGCCTGGGCCACACCGGGGCATTCGGCGAGGGCGGTTTCGATCTCGCCCAGTTCGATGCGGTGGCCGCGGACCTTGACCTGGTGGTCGACGCGGCCGACGAAGAAGAGATCGCCGTCGTCGGTCCAGCGGACCACGTCCCCGGTGCGGTACATCCGCTGGCCCGAGGCGAAGGGAGAGGCCACGAACCGGTCCGCAGTGAGCGCCGAACGGCCCAGGTAGCCACGCGCCAGCCCGGCGCCCGCGATGTACAACTCCCCTGCCACGCCCGGGGGTACCGGATGCAGGAAGGAGTCCAGGACGTAGACGCGGGTGTTGTTGATGGGCCGGCCGATCGGAGGGGTCTCTCCTCCGTTCAGCGGACGGCTCACGGTGGAGGCGACCGTCGCCTCGGTGACGCCGTACTCGTTGACCAGCTCACGGCCGTCCGCCCAGCGGCGCCGCAGCTCCTCGGATCCGGGCTCGCCGCCGATGACGATGGAGCGCAGCTCGGGCAGTCTGTCCGCCGGTAGCTGTGCGAGCACCGTGGGGGTCGAGGCGATATGGGTGACGCGGCGGGTGCGCATCAGGTCGGCCAGTTCGTCGCCGGAGGTGTCGTGCAGCCGTCCCGGGGCGAGTACGAGCCGTCCGCCGGCGCACAGGACGGGCCAGGTGTCGGCCATCGAGACGTCGAAGCTCGGTGAGACGAGCTGGAACACCCCACTGTCCGTGTCGATCCGGTAGCGCCGGACGCGATCCGCGACAAGGTTGCTCAGTCCCGTGTGGGGGACGACGACGCCCTTGGGAGTACCCGTGGATCCGGACGTGTAGATCACATACGCGGCATGACCGGGCCGCAACGGAGCCAA
>NZ_JBVIOL010000042.1:0-13377 GCF_055578825.1 Streptomyces sp. NPDC032822
CAAAACCCGCACCCACTACGACGAAGCGACCGCCTGGTCACACCACGCCCACGCCCCTGCCGCTTGACCTCAAACGACATGGGGTGTCTGAACACACTGTCCCACCCGCCGTCGACGCCGTGCCAGCGGCTTCAGCCGACCCGGTTCACATGGCCTGACGGCCGGCGGCATCACCGCCGGGGTCGTCAGCAAGTACGACGGTCGCGGTGATCTTCTTGCCCACCGGCTCCCGGTGGACACAGAAGGACTGGGACACCGCCATCACGATCTCCAGCCCGTGCTGGCCGATCCGCTCCGGATCGGCTGCCTGCACCGTCGGGAGCGTGGTGTCGCTGTCCCACACGCTGATCTGGACGGCACCCTCGGTGATCTCCAGGTCCAGCAGGCACGGGCCCGGCGCGTATTTGCGTGCGTTGGTGACCAGCTCGCTCACCACCAGCTGCACCATGCCCATCGCCCGCGCGGACACCGGCAGCCCATACTCAGCCTGCACGGACGTAAGGAAGTCGCGGGCCAGGGCACGGGCCTCGGCAATGTCGGCACTGCCCTCGAACGCAGCGCAGGCCGTGATCAGACGGTCGGCAAGCGGCTCCGGGCCCTCGTTTTGGGCAGCCGTGTCCATGGAACCGCCTCACTTCCGAAGCGCCGAGCAGTGCCCATCCCGCCTACCCCCGGAACATCGCAGTAGCCTCACACCCGCGAGTGCTGTTTCCGGAAATCAGGTGCGGGTATTTTCCGCCCGGGCAGGGCTGAAAGGGGCATGGCGCACCATGAACGAACAGGCCGGCACGTGGGGTCTCCTCACCAACCACGCCCGCGTGTTGCTCGTCATCGCCCGCGATGCCGCACCCCGGCCTCGCGACATCGCCGCGGCCTGCCCCATCACCGAACGCACCGCCCAGAACATCGTCACCGACCTAGAACAGGGCAGCTACCTGCGCCGTGAACGCCACGGACGGCGTACGCGCTACATCCTCCGCCGAGAGGGACAACTCCGCCATCCAGCAGAAGCCCACATGCCAGTCCGGGACCCGCTGAAACTCTTCACCCCTCACGACAGCGAGCGCTAGAAGAGAGGGGGCCTCACAGCACAGTCACACGGTGGCTTGCCGTGTCGATGTACATCTTGGTGACGTCGGTGATGAGCTCGCGGCTGCTGTCGGGGCCGAGCGCCTGGGCCTGGAGGCGGTCATGCAGCACGCTGTAATGCTGCACGTCGGAAGGCTTCTCCAGGTAGAGGTCGCTGGTGAACCGCTCCAGAAACACCACCACCGCCGCCGCGGAACTCTCGGCGAACCGCAGAATGGAGAACTGTCCTGACAAGCCCGGATGGGCGCCCGCCGTGTAGGGGAGGACCTGCACCGTGATGTGCGGCTCGGCTCCGAGCGCGTTCAGGTGCTCCAGCTGTTCCCGCATGACGTCCGGGCTGCCGACGACACGGTGCAGTGCCGATTCGTCCAGGACGACCCACAGGCGCAACGGGCGGGACGGGTTGAAGATCCGGTGCTGTCGGCGCAGCCGCACCCTCAGGCGCGTGCCGGCCTGTTCGGCAGTGAGCGGGGGGATCGTTTCCTCGATGACCGCGTGGGCGTACGCGGGAGTCTGCAACAGAGCGGGGATCACCATGGATTCGAAGGCATGCAGGGAGGTGGCGTCCGACTCCAGGGCGATGTAGACGCTCTGGGGGATGTCGCCGTAGGCGTGCCACCAGCCCTGTTGTCCGGATTCCTTGGCCATCTGCATCAGGGAGTCGATGACCTGCTGGTCCGTCACTCCGTAGAGCGCGCACAGGTCACGTACGTCGCGGGGGCTGATGGTGCGGTTGCCGTTCTCCAGGTGGCTGATCTTGGGCTGGGAGACCATGAGCCGCTCGGCCACCTCGGTGCTCTTCAGCCCGCTGGCCAGGCGAAGCCGGCGAAGCTCGGCTCCCAGACGGCGTCTCCTGACGGTGGGATTGCTGTTCGCCGCCACGAGCGGTGTACCTCCGGCTCCAAGTCATCCTGTCGGGCCGCAGACTGCCATGGAACACGGGGTGTTGATCATGTGCCATGCCGTTCTGTACCGCGGGCAGCCAAAACAGACGGTGACTCTGTCATTTGCCTCACGGCAGGGGAAATCCCGAGCGTTCTATGTGGAGGTTCAGGAACAGGTACTGACCTTGACATTTATCGTCCAGCGCCGAGGTCTTGCTTGGACGTCAGTCCCACGCGTTGAAGAGCACTCCGCCCAAGGTGGCGATGCCGTAGAAGCGAACTTCGCGCCATTCGCCCTGGGTTAGGGCCGAGGTGTCGATGTCCGAGAGCGGCAGAGTGAGCTGCGCGCGGTCAAGCACTACAAACCCCAGGTCGGTAAAGGCATGGGCCCACGGTGGCGGTGCGAGGAACTCCTCGGTGTACCAGTCCCGGCGTTCCTGAGCTTGTCTTTTAACCTCTGAGGCTGTCGCGCTCGATGATGCTTTCGGGTCGTCTGGTTGTCTTCCCGACGCCGTAGCGGGTCGCGGGCCGCCGGTTCTTGGAGCCAAGTGGCCTTCCAGGGCCGGGTGTTGAGGGTTTCGGTGCACGGGCCGGACAGTGCAGGTGCGGGCGGAGGTTTCTGAACCCTCGGCGGACTCGGGCCGGAGTGAGCCGGCCGGGCTCGGCGGGCCTCTCCCACGGTCGCCGCAGGTCGGCGGCGGCCCCACGCAGGATGCGGATCTGAGTGTGCGCGGCGATGATCAGCCAGGTCCAGCGCTCGCCGGCCTCGGGGGTCCGCAGCTTCGGTCGAGTCCACCCGAGGGTCTGTTTCATCAGTCTGAAGAGGTGCTCGATGTCGAACCTCCTCAGGAACGCCTGCCATCGCATGTCGACGTCTTCGCTGTTCAGGCCGGTGGCGGACGACCATAGCCATAGGGGCAGTGGGTCGCCTCCGCCGGGCAGGCGGTCGACCTGGAGGCGGATCAGCGTGCCTTCGATGATGGGGAGTTCGCCGGTGTGGTCGATCCAGGCGGAGCGGGTGGTCAGGCGGGGGTGGATGCGGTCCCAGGCCATTGCGCGGGCGGTGCCGTACCGGTCGGTGACCTGCACGGTTGCCTCGTCCGGCTCGCCCCAGGTCTCCGGCTTGGCGAAGCGGAGCTCCTTGCCGTGCTTCGGCGGCCGCCCGCCCTGGGGGTAGGCCAGGGCGTACTCCTTGAGGGTGGGCGTCGGCCGTCGCATGACGCGGTCGGAGCGCATCCGTCCCAGCACCTCGATCGGGAGGCCGTCGAGGAGGTGAGCCATGCGCGGGGCGTCGTAGCCAGCGTCGAAGACGATGAGGATGTCGCGGTCGCCGACGTGCCAGCGGCCCATCTCGATCAGGTCCTCGACCACGCGGCGGAGTTGGGCGGCGGTGACCTCGGCGACGTCGTCCTCGGGTCCGAGACGGACAGCGTCCAGCAGCTGGCACCAGGACGTGCGGCCTGATTCGAGGGCGGCGACGAAGGAGTACGGCCAGCCAGGGATGAACTGGTCCGAGGATCGTCCGCTGCGGCCGTAGACGTGGCAGAACAGACGGTCTGCGCTGGTCGGCGCGTCCGGGCGGAGCCAGTTGCTGACGTCGACCGCCAGGACCAGGCGCCCGTCGGCGGCCCGCGGCATCGGCAGACCGGCCAGCACCTGCCGCAGCCGGGGCACGTCCACGTTCCCACTGTTCATTGCGTCGTACATCGCACCGTGCCCGCGCCGGTGCTCGGCCACCAGTGTCAGATCCACCGGCGAGGTCACCGGCCCGTCCGCGCACAGCAACGCGTCGACGAGGTCGAACAGTTCGTCCCCGCGCGTGGTCAGACAGTCGAACAAGTCCTCCCGGAAGCGTGACGCTTGTGCGAACGCCTCCCCAGGACCAGTGTCAGGGAGCAGATTCACCTTCACGGCCTTCGTCTGATCGGTGCACCTTGGTCGGAGCACATGATCAGGCGAGGGCCGCCCCAGCGTCCGGTGAACGCCTAGGTGAACGTCCAAGTTCGAGGCACATTTCGAAACGTCCCTCACGCGGCCGACCTGGCGATAACGTGATCGACATGGCAGCTGAGGGTGAAGCCACAGATGGCGAAGCACTGGTCGGCGGCATGGTGAACGCGGGCGCGGTCGTCCGGCGTGGCACCCTGGTGGAGCGCCCGGCCCCGCGCACCGCGCGCGCCCTCCACCCCTTCCTCCTCGCGCTCAAAGAGCACGGCTTCGACGCGGCTCCCACGCCGGTCGGTCTCACCGCGGACGGCCGCGAACGACTGAACTTCATCCCCGGCGACGTCGCCCTGCCTCCGTTTCCGCGCTGGGCGATGACGCAGACCGCGCTGAGATCGGTGGGAAGCCTGTTGCGGCGCCTGCACGAGGCCAGCGGGACCATCCCGGTCGATACAGATGTCGAGTGGCCCCGGGACCTGGCCGACCCCGAGGGCGGGACGGTGCTGTGCCACAACGACGTGTGTCTGGAGAACGTCGTGTTCCGCGACGGTCGTGCGGCTGGCCTGATTGATTTTGACCTGGCGGCCCCCGGCCGACCGCTGTGGGATGTCGCCATGACCGCCCGGTACTGGGTTCCCATGCTCGATCCCGAATCAGCGACGGCTCTCTATCCCGCAGGGCTGGACGCCCCGACGCGATTGCGGATCCTCGCCGACGGCTACGGGCTCTCCCGGCAGGACCGCGCTGAACTGCCCGACGTCATCGAACAGGCCACCGTGTCCTGCCGGGCCTTCGTCACCGACCGCGTGGCCGGCGGGGACCCCGTCTACACCCAGGCTCTGGCCGAGCGCGGTGGCTGGCAACGCTGGGACCGCATGCAGGAATGGCTGGTGACGCACCACGAGAGATTCACGACTGTGCTGCTGGGGTGACGGACAGAGGTTAAAAGACAAGCTGAGTGCCTGTTTGCAAAGCCTCGCTGTGGGTTTTCCCAGCTCAGGATTCGAACTGCGCAGTTTCCGAGTGGCTGGCTGTGTGTGTGAGTAGTGACACCATCTGTCGGTCAGCGACGACACCACCCCGCCCAGACCCGAGCCAGGGCCGAGCAGCACTCCGACTGACGATCACAACGGGCTCTCTTCGACAGGAGCCTGTCCTGTCAGGCCCAAAGGAAATCATTCGCTGTCCGAGGCGGGCGCTTCTAGCCTGCATCGGGTGATGAAAGCTGATGACGTGTTGTTCGTCCTGGCCCTGTTGCGGCGGGCGAAGGTGGATGTCTGGGCCGGCACCTTCACCACGAGTACCTGGTGACCGGGCTCGCCGCCGCCCTGAGGGTCGGCGCCCTGACCGCGGACGCGGTCGCTCTGGAAGCCCGCAGGGCCGCCGAGGCCGACGACGCCCCGCCCGCTGCAGCAGACCCGGAGCCGGACCGGGCCAGGGTGACGTTCCTGACCGAACGGCGGCTGGCCCACCTGCCGCCCGACAACCGGCCGCTGCCGTCGGTCGCGGCCTACGACCAGCTGCTGCGACCGCGGCGGCCGGACCGATCCGCCGCCGAGGGAGACAGGCCATGACGACGTTCAAACGCCACCGCGGGTTGACCGAACAGGCCGCCGACGCCGCTGTCGACCAGGCATGCCGCATGCCGCGGCTGCCCACCATCCGGGCCCAGTTCCCAGAGCTCGCTGAAACGGCCGCCCGTGACCAGATGTCGTATCGCGGCTTCCTCGCCGAACTGCTGATGGCCGAGTGCGACGACCGGGCCCGCCGCCGCTCGGAACGACGGATCAAGGCTGCGGCCTTCCCCCGCGAGAAGTCGCTGCGGTTATCTGGTGTTCGTTTGTGCCCGTCTGGAACGTCAGTCAGCGTGGGGTTCACTCGTTTTGGTGGTCGTTGGTGTGGTGCTATTCGGGGTGGCCCGACAGCGTCGGTGACGTCGGCAGCATGGTGCCGTGCCAGTGCAGAGAATCGAGTTGGGTGATGGGCGGACGTGGACGGTGGTCGGTTCCGACTACCTGCCGATCGTGCCCGTCGAGGAATTCTTGGAGTTCCTGCGCGTCGGCCGGGATGCGTCGCCCCACACCCTCCGTTCCTATGCCGCATCGCTGAACGCGTGGTGGGAGTACCTGGAGGGGGCCGGGCTGGCGTGGGACGATGTGACGCTGCCGTCGTTCTTGCCGTTCCTGACGATGCTGCGGACCGGTGATCCAGTCGGAGTGCACCGTTTGCCGGGTGCTGGCGCCGCCCAGGTCGGCGGGGTGGCGGAGTCGACGGTGGGGCTGCGGGTGGCAGCGGTCCTGTCGTTCTACCGGTATCACGCGGATGTGCACGGGGTGGCCGTCGCCGGGCGGCTCTACCGGGTCGGTGGGCGCCGGGCCCGCAGCCGATACGTTGGGGCCCTGGCTCACCTGGACCGCCGAAGTGACCATGTGAGCCCGGCGGTGCGCGTCCGGACCCGCGAGCGCGGGCCGGCACCCGTGCTCACGCCGACCCAGGCCGAGGCGATCCTCGACGGATGCGCGCGCTTCGACGTCGTCTCCGGGCGGTGGTCGGGATCGGTACGCGATCGGCTGCTGTTCGCGACGCTGAGCGAGACCGGGATGCGGCTGGGCGAATGCCTGTCGCTCAAGCACTGCGACTGGCACGTCGGCCGGGGCGGGACCCCGTTCGTCGAAGTCGTACCGCGGCAGGACCACCCAGCCGGCGTGCGGGTGAAGAACAGCCGGTTCCGCCGCATCTACATCAGCGACGATCTGGAGCGTCTGCACAGCGAGTACGTGTGGGAACTGTGCGATGCCGACGCCCATCGGGCGGTGGACCTAGAGAACTGGTGGGTGTTCGTCAACCTGCGTCGCGGCGAGTGGCTCGCGCCGCTGCGGCCGGAGACCGTCTACGACCTGGTCGACGGTCTCAAGCGCCGACTGGGGAAGGCGGTTCCGTCCGCTTGGACGCCGCACTGGTGGCGCCATACCCACGCGACCGCTCTGCTGCTGTCCGGGGCTCACGAGCACGTGGTGATGCGGCGGATGGGCCACGCCGACGTGCAGACCACGCTGACCCTCTACGGCTGGGTCACCGAGGACGCCGAGTTGAAGACCCTGGCGAACTGGAAGTCATTCACTACCAACTGGCGGGGGCTGGAAGGAAGCTCGGCATGAACGACCGTCGCATCTTGTCAGTTCCTGCCGGCGGGTCGACCGCCCCGGACCGGTCCGCCCAGAGCGCCGCGCTGGTCGAGGGACTGGACCCGGTGTTCGCCGGGCCGCTGTTCGACGGACGCGACCCGAACCTGGCGGGGGTGTTCATGCGAGGATCGCGGCAGGTCCGGCTGGACATCACCGCCCTGCCGCTGGTCATGCGCCGCGAGGTCGGCTGGTGGCTGGCCACCTGCGCGCGCACCGGCGAACGCCAAGCCCACGCCAGCGAGTGGAACCGCTGGGCGGTCACCGCCGCCGACGTCATCGCACGTCACCCGCACGTCGCCTCCTTCGCCGACCAGCCGCTGGCCGAGTGGATGACCGCCTGGGCCCGGAGATTCCACGCAGACCGTGGCCGGATGCCCGCCCCCGGGCATCGGCTCCGGGCCGAGCACGCTCTGCGCGGCATGCTGGAACGGCTGCTGCGGCAGTACGCCAGCAAGGTCGACTGGTGGCGTCACGACATCTGGTCGCTGCGGCTGGACCCGCGCATCCCGCGGCGCGAGCACGAGCCGCGCGCCAACACCGCCGTCCGCTGGGGCGAAATCACTCCGCTCTGGCTGCGGGAGGGGACCAAGTTCTACCTCCGGCTGCAGATGGAGTCCGGGCAGCTGACCTGGTCGACGGTGATGCAGCACCGCGTGAACACGGCACGCTTCGCCGCGTTCGTGACCGAGCGCGGAATCGACCACCCCGCCCTGGCCGACGGCTCTGAGCGGAACCTGCGCGCACTCGCGCTGAACTTCGGCACCTTCCTGCACCACTGGCAGCGCGAGACGCCGGGCCGAGCCGAGGTCGGCGGCAGCCTCCAGCCGAGGACGATCAACAAGAACCTGCAGACGATCGACCAGTTCTACCGGGTCATGACCGACTGCCGCACTGAGGCCGCCGAAGCCCTGGACGATGCCCGTTGGCTGGCGCTTACCGACAGCCACGCCCGCATGTTTCGCCCCAGCGACCGGCCCCGGCAACGCGAGGTCCGCGAGGCCGACGAGCGCAACTACATCAACGACACCGACCTCAGCAGCATGCTCACCCACATCGAGCTCCTCGGCTTGGCGACCGAGCAGACTCGCGCTGTCGTCCGCGACGCCCGCCAGGTCGAGCTGACCGGACTCGGACATCCCGCAGTCATGCGGGCCTGGCTCATCCAGGCCATGACCGGACGCCGGGCCAGCGAAGTGTTGATGATGGACTTCGAACCGCTCTCCGACATCCCCGGCCTGGACGCCGCCGCCGTCCCCGAGGGCGGGATGGTCGCCCGGCTCCGCTACCAGCAGACGAAGATCGACGCGGCACCGAACACCATCCTCGTCGGCCGCGACGTCGTCGAAATCATCCGGGAACAGCAGGCATGGGTGCGCAAGCACTGGCACCTGGGCCCCGCCGGCACCATCCGTTACCTGTTCCCGAAGACCACCGGCAACCGGCACGGCACGAAGTCCTGGGAAACCAGCAACTACAACCACGTCCTGAAGGACTTCAGCCACCACCTGGACCTGCGCGACGCACGTGGCGAGCTCCTCCTCTACTCACGAAGCCACCGGCTCCGCCACACCAAGGCGACCACCCTGATCAACGCCGGCGCCCCCATCCACGTCGTCCAGCGCTACCTCGGCCACCTCTCACCGGAGATGACGATGCGATACGCGGCGACCCTCGCAAGCACCGCCGAGCGCGAGTTCCTCGCCCTGGCCAAGATCGGGCGCGACGGGAGAGAGATCGGCATGGACCGCCGCGACATGCTCGACCTCGTGCAGCTCGACCGCCGCACCGACCGCATCCTGCCCAACGGCTACTGCCTGCTGCCACCCACCCGGTCCTGCGACAAGGGAAACGCCTGCCACGGCTGCGACCACT
This sequence comes from Streptomyces sp. NPDC032822, assembly GCF_055578825.1. Classification (NCBI taxonomy): domain Bacteria; kingdom Bacillati; phylum Actinomycetota; class Actinomycetes; order Kitasatosporales; family Streptomycetaceae; genus Streptomyces; species Streptomyces sp. NPDC032822. Next base: position 8,975 of record NZ_JBVIOL010000042.1, read on the forward strand.
TCGCCACCGACCGCACCTTCCTGCCGGACATCCAGCGCCAACTCGCCGAGACCCAGTCCCTGGTCGCCACCCGGCAGGCCCGACACACCGAGCGCTACGGCGAGCCGATGAGCGGGACAAACGTCTGGATGGAACAGCGCGACGCCGAGATTCGCAGCATGCAGCTGGAGATCCTCGCCCTCGAAGCTCAGCCAGCCGACAGCACCACCGCCGTCCGCGGCGCCGGCGTGCTCGGCCGCACCGGCTACCAGGACGCCGTCGGCGCCTCGGACAGCAAAGGGGCATCACGCTCATGAACAAACGGCCGGACGGAACAGCCCCGGAAACCGTGCCTCCTGCTGACCGGCGGATCGCCGCCCTGCGGCAGGCCGCCCAGGACAAACACCAGCAGGCCGTCCAACGAGCGGAGGCGGGCATCCGAAAGCTGATCAAGGAGGGCGAGGAGATCAACTTCCGGGCCGTCGCCCGCAGGGCGGGCGTCAGCCTGGACTTCCTCTATGCCCACACCGACCTGCGCAAACGCATCGAAACCCTGCGCGGCCAGCAACGGACCGAGGACCGACCTCCCCCTCAGGCGCCCTCAGCCGACGACGGCACGGTCATCCATTCCCTTACCGAAACCCTTCGTCGTGTGCGCACCACCCATCGCGAGCGCGTCCAAGAACTCGAACAGCGACTGGCCGCCGCGCACGGCGAGATCCTGCGCTTGCAACGCGTGATCCAGTCACACGGCCCAGGGCTGTGACAGCACTCTCCGGGCTGCAGAACCTACGATCCAGAGCGCAATCCCAGAGCACTGTGCTCCACCACACCTGAGGGAAGATCACTCTTTCCCGAAGCCCTGGCAGCCAACTCCACAAGGCCAGCCCGGAGTTCGGCGGCGGGCTCACCAAGGACGATCGCGCCGATGATCAGCTCCATCATCAGACAGTCGTACTCGTCGCCCATGCTCCGATAGCGCTCCCCATCCGCCTCCACCACAGCAGAGGCGATTCTCCTCCCACGACCAGCCGCGGGGGCCAAGGACACCTCATAGACGCCGTGACCGGTCCAACTCCGGTGCATGAAAAGGACATCGCCTTCAACGAAGACGTTCCACTTCTCATCCATGTCCCGGGCTCGATATCCGCGCTGGATCCGGTCCCAGTCCTCGTCAGTCCAGACACGATCCGGCAACTGAGACACCGGCCGGGGCGTGCTGATCGGGTGGAGGCGCCGGAACGACTCTCGGGTGAGCGGGGCATCGGCAGTCATGACGTGATCCTACGGACGCGCCATTCCAACAGGACAGCGGATTACCTCCAAGAGCAGGCAACCTGGGCGGAGGGCGCCCGTCAGCCGCCTTCCCGACGCGTCCGCAGCGTCCTGAACAGCAGCTTTGCAAGAATCCTTCACCACTACCCCAGATAAGCGCAGGCCTTCGACTTCGAGGCGAACTCCAGCGTGGACCCAGCGGTCATCCACACGCTGGCGACCTGCGAGTGGGTCAAGAAGGGCATGCCGCTCTGTCTGATCGGCGACTCGGGCACCGGCAAGTCGCACCTGCTGATCGCGCTGGGCACCGAAGCTGCGATGGCCGGCTACCGGGTCAAGTACACGCTCGCGACCAAGCTGGTCAACGAGCTGGTCGAGGCCGCGGACGAGAAGGTGCTGACCAAGACCATCGCCCGCTACGGCCGCGTCGATCTTTTGTGCATCGATGAGCTGGGCTATATGGAACTAGACCGCAGGGGCGCTGAGCTGCTGTTCCAGGTTCTGACGGAGCGTGAGGAGAAGAACAGCGTCGCCATCGCCTCGAACGAGAGTTTCAGCGGCTGGACCAAGACCTTCACCGACCCCCGGCTCTGCGCGGCCATCGTCGACCGCCTCACCTTCGGCGGCAACCTGATCCAGACCGGAACCGACTCCTATCGCCTCGCCATCACCCAAGCCCGGGCCGCCGCCCAGGACGGCAGGGCAGGCTGACCGCCCTGGGACTCACTTCGCCAGGAGGCGTCGCACCTCTCAACCTCAGTAACTGGAACAATGAAAGATCTTGCAGACGTCACCGGGGAGAGGGGAGATTCGACTGTGAAGGTCGGACTGGCACGTTCCGCCGCGATCCAGTGGGTTGCCCAGCATGCCCAACCCGATGCTGGCTACAGGGGTGCGTACTTCAGCGGCTCAACCGTTGGGTTGCCGGACGACGCGGAGTTGTCGCCCTCCTCGGACATCGACATCTTCATCGTCACCGCCCAGGATGACCCACCGGCCAAGCCAGGGAAACTTCGCTTCCAGGACGTCCTGCTGGAAGTCAGCTACCTGCCCTGGACCGAGATCGCCTCCGCCGACGACGTCCTGGCGTCCTATCACCTGGCCGGCAGCTTCCGCACTGACGCGATCATCGATGACCCCACCGGCGATCTGCACAAACTGCATGCCCACATCTCGCGTCACTTCGCCGCCCGGCCCTGGGTCCGCCGCAGATGCCAGGATGCCCGCCAGCGGATCGAGACCCGCCTCGCTGCGATCGACACCTCGGCGCCGTTCCACGAGCAGGTGATCTCTTGGCTGTTCCCCACCGGCGTGACCTGCCACGTCCTTCTCGTCGCCGCCCTGCGCAACCCCACCGTCCGTTTGCGCTATCTGGCCGCTCGCGAGGTCCTCACCGACTACGGCCACCTCAGCCTCTACCCGGAACTTCTGAACCTTCTCGGCTGCTCACACCTGCCCGTGCAGCGTGTCCAGCACCATCTGCGTGAACTCGCCACGACGTTCGACGCCACCGTCCAAGTGGCGAAGACCCCGTTCTTTTTCAGCAGCGACATCACGCCCACCGCACGGCCGATCGCGATTGACGGAAGCCAGAGGCTCATCGACTCAGGAGACCACCACGAAGCCGTCTTCTGGATCACCGCGACCTTCGCCCGCTGCCACACCATCCTGGCCGCCGATGCGCCCCAACTGCATGAAGCCCTCGCCCCGGCATTCCAGGCCGCTGTCACCGATCTCGGCATCAGCTCCACCCGTGACCTCATCCACCGGGCCGAAGAGGTGACCCGGTTCCTGCCCCAGCTCTGGCAGACCACCGAGGACATCCTGCGCAGCAACCCCAACATCACCGAATAGCAGAGGAAGACATCGACTCGGCCAGCGAGCGAGCGGTGTCAGTTCTCATCGACATTTCACGGCTCGGCGATCGACAAGTGCTGCCCAAACTCATCGACAAGTGGTGTCCGTTCCCACCTACGAAGCCAACCCGGCGTAGCCGGGGAACTGCGCCCAGCTGAAATTGGCGTCACCGAGGTGGGGTTTGCCGGTGGAGGGGTCGTTGAGAGCGTTGAGAAGGGCCTCCAGCAGTTCCAAAGTGAAGGGGGTGCGCGGTGGTCGAGGTCGGCGCCGGGGGCCAGGCCGGTCAGGTAGGCGGTGCGGTCGGTTTCGGTGAGATGGGCCAGGCATGCGGTGTAGCCGGGGACGCGAATGCCGCGGCAGTCGACCAGGTCGGCTGCCGGGTCCGCGTCGGGCTCGCAATGCGGCCAGGGAGGCGGTGAGAGTGTGCTCATGGTGCGGCGGCTCCACCAGGTGTGTGTCGAGGTGCCGGGCAGGCACAAGCGAGGACGTGCTGAGGGCCGGGGCCGGTTCAGGCCCGGTCGCACCCGGCAGCGTCGCCGTCGGGTCCCGCCGCTGCCGGGTGCGGCAGCTCGGTAGCTGGCCGTCGAGCAAGCAGCAACAGGGAGGCCCCGGGAAGGGATGCCGCCGTGCTCCTGTCCACCGCTGGACGATGGCGTCCGATTTACGACCTCGTTTCGGTCGAACCGAAGCCGAGGGTCGGTACCCACGTCACGAACATGCCGTACGTGCCTGAACAACCCGTGGATATCTGTCAGGCACGCTTCACCAAGGGCTACTTGCCTCACATACCTGTCGCCCTCTCAGCACCCGAGATAACAGACAGCCCGCCCGCCCCGCGTGTCCCCTCACCGGCAGAGGTCGGCCAGGGACAGCAGTAGGTGGGCGGACTCCGGTCGCAGATAGTCCGAGTGCGCGCCGGCTGGGCCGTTCCCGCGCACGAAGACGTCGCTCACATCAACACTGACGAAGCGGTGGTCCAGGGCGGCGAGCGGGTACGGCTCCCCGGGTGGCAGCATCCGGATCGCGGAGACCGGTGCCGGCGTCGTGCCGATGCCCGCGTGGCCGATGCCGATCCGGCGCTCCGCACGCAGATGCCAGAAGCCGGTGGCTCGGTCGTGCTGCGAGTACGTGGCGACCACCGGCCCGCGCAGAGGCGCTTCAGCGAGCGCGGTGAAGGTGGTGGCGAAGGCGTCACGGGGGGGGGTGCCCCTATGGGTTTCGTCAAGCTGATGGGGCGGGCTGGGGTTCGTAGAAGGTGCCGTCGCGGAGCATGGCGAAGAGCACGTCGGCTC
>NZ_JBVIOL010000043.1:0-12123 GCF_055578825.1 Streptomyces sp. NPDC032822
TGGCGCCGCAAGGCCCCCGTCGAGTCCCTGATGCCCCTGCGACTCGCCCGCTACGGCGTCCCCCTCGCCCAGACCGCCCCCGCGGGCCTGGCAGCAGCAGGCATCAACGCGCCGGCCCTGTACCCAGCGCTCCAGACATCTGTACCGGCAGAGGTGACAGGTTCCGGGCCCGCGACGGAGACCGAGGGTGAGCAGAATACGGCGCAGACAGAAGGAAGAGAGCATGGAGCGTCACCGGCATCACCCGCCCAACTTTTGTTGCGTCCCGCTCAACCGGTCTCAGACGAGGATCATGCCGGAGGGTTCGCCCGGGCCTACCAGGAGTTCCTCGCACAGTTCCACCTCGAACCAACGCCGGGGCAGTGGGCGTTGTGGCTCCGTGACCGGTACAACATGTCCACCGATACCGGCGAACCGCTCACTGCAGAGCAGGCGCATCCTCTGCTCCTGCAGAAGCGCCCTGCGTCTCCCGCAGCAGAACCCCATGACCCCAAGGAACAGCAGCAAACCGTGGCGGCCTGGCACGACCATGCCCAACGAGGCCAGGATTACGAACTGCAAGGAAACCTTGGTGCCGAGTCTGCGATCCCGACAGCACACGTGGACACACAGGCGAGCAGCGGAGGACCTTCTGACCGCACAGACACAGCGGGCTCCGACAAGACCTTCAGAGAACACGCACTCGACGGCTCTCCGACTATGTTCCCCAGCACCGCCACTGTGGCCTACCACGCCACCGAGACGCTCGGAACGGCGGACACACCAACATCAGCGCCCGCCGGGACTCCCAGACCGGCCGCGAATGAACCGCCAAGCCGTCGGCAAGACACCACAGCCGATACACAATCGCAGCCATCAGTGACGAGCGGCAGCCTCAACGCGTCCGACCGGTACTACCTCGCATGGATGGAGTACCAAAGCCAAAAGGGCAACGAGCCCAGCGACGAACAACTGTCGGCCTACTGCGCTCAGAGGGGACTGCTCGGCCGTGGCGGCAAACCCATCAGCCCGGGCAACCTGCGCCGCCACTTCGTCCGCTGGCGGATCTACAACGTCTGGGCCGAACACCGCCGGCACACCCAAACGCCAGCGCCCACAGACGTAGCGCAGTCCTGCGCCCAGCGAGGGATCACCACCCAGTACAACCAGCCCGTCACCCTTTCGTACCTCGCCGCAGAAACCCACGACTTCGAACGACGATGGCACACCCTCACTCACCACACTCACTCGCCATAAGGACTGAGCTTTTCCAACCTCACGCTGACGAGTGGTGAAGGACGAGGACGGCCTGGACGATCGCTGTGATGCGGTTGGTGCTGCAGCGGAGCTTCCGTAGGAGACGCCAGCCCTGCAGGGGCCTTGCGGAAAATTACTAAGCCGCAGGTCAGGGGCTCTCCTCAATTGGGCCCGGGAACGCCTTTGCCGGTTTTTCGGAGCGCATTGGGCGTCGTTGCAAGTCAGCGCGGCTACCTGTTGAACTTGGGCTGCGGAGCGGTCTGGCCTCCTTTTCAGCCGTGTTCACGCCTCGCCGGGCTCTCCGCCCTCCCTGTTGGTCCAGGCTCTTTCACTTCCGGCACTGACCCCGGCCAAAGATCTTCCCCGGCGCCGGTCTCATCGGAGCGTCCATGGTCCGGATGGCAGACGCACACGTCGCCGACGTGCTGCACATCCACGCCAACCCGCCCCTGGGCACGACCGTCGCCACGCTCAGCCCGTATCTGTTCCGTCCCGCATGTGGCGGGCCTGGTAGGTGAGGCGCTCTCGTACGAGGCGATGCGGGCGCCGGTGAACCGGATGCGGCACGACCGGGGCCGCAGCAGTCCGAGTAGGCGCAGACCCCCGTGGACGACCCGCAGAGCCAAGGCATGCCTGCACGGGTTGAGGGCGCGACTGTGCGACGACGTCGACTCGCTGGACAGCTGTCTGCCGCCGCAGGTGGCGCAGTTGGCTCGCGAGATAGAGCCAGCCCTCGTCGGTGGGGATGTAGGTGATGTCACCGACCAGTTTCCGCCCCGGGTCGGCGGCCGTGAAGTCGCGGCCGACCAGGTCGTGAGCGGGCACCGCCTTCTTCGCTGGACGGGTCAGCGACCGGCGCTTGCGCCGGGTGACCCCGGTGATGTCGCGCTCACGCATGATCCGCTCCACTCGCTTGCGGTTGACCCGCCGGTCCAGCCTGCGCAACTCGGCATGGATGCGCGGCACTCCGTAGGTGCACCGGGAGGCGATGTGCAACACGGTGATCTCGTGGGCCAGGGCGTCGTCGGCGGCCCGGCGGGCGGCGCTGGCCGGCTCGCCGGCCAGCCCGGCGTAGAAGGAAGACCGGGCCACCTTCAGCAGCCGGCACAGCAGGGTGGGTGGTCTTCTCCGCCTCGATGAACGCGTACACCTCGCTCATCGATGGCTCTCCTTCGCGAAGAAGACCGCCGCTTTTCGCAGCACCTCGATCGTCTCGGCCTGCTCTCGGTTTTGGCGCCGCAGCCGGCTCAGCTCTTCCCGCTCCGCGCTCGTCAGCTCACCCGGCGACCCCTGCCCGCGGTCGATCGTGTCCTGCTTGACCCAGTTCCGCAGCCCTTCGGCGCTGACCCCGATCTCGCGAGCCACCTCGGTGACGGTCTTGCTGGAGGACCGGACCAGCGCGACTGCGTCGCGCTTGAACTCCTCCGAGTACCGCCTGCTGCGGTTGCTCTTACTTCCCACCTGGCACTACTTCCTCTGGAACCTCATGTCCCAGTCTCCAGGTGTCCAGCATCAAGGGGAAGCTTCATGCACGTGTCACCCCCTCAACCCGTACAGCCGCGGCAAGGACACGGTGCAGATTCGCTCGTGGAAGACGGCTTCGGGGATGGCCTGTCGGGTTCTCGGCGTCCGGGCTCGGCAAGCAGGGACCGGACGGCCGCGCCGGCGGCCCGTACCGGCGGTCACCTGAACCGGCCGAGGTTCCCGCGTCGGGGAGACTGTTGGGCGGCGCGCGTGGGAGACGTCAGAGCAGGGCGCGCAGTTCGTCGACTGCATCCGCGGCGCCGAGCAGCCGGACGCCGTCGGGGAGCAGGATCAGACCGCCAGTGGAGGCCCGTGCCGCGACCCGTGCCTGCTCCCAGATCAGGACGATCTGAAGAATCACCGCCTGGTAGGCGTGATGGGCATCGCCTCTGCTCGGCTTCCCGAACTGACGGAAGATCTCTTTGTCCACCACGTTCCGGGCTTGCCAGCGCCCCAGTCCGACGCCTGTGAACGTCACGACGAACGTCCTGGCCGCGAGCGGGAGGATCTCCTCTCCAAGCAACGCCTCGACACCCGTCGTTGAACCTTGACTCATGAACGGCACGATACCGACAAACGTGCGGGTGCAGACCGAACACCGGGGCAGGATCCAGCGAAATCGGAGTCGCCCTCGATGTCACCTCCGACAACAGTGTCGCCGCAGCAGCGGCGAGCATCGAGAAAGAAGCCGGGCAACTCAACGTCCTCGTCAACAACGCAGGAATCTCCGGCCGGTTCGAGGACGGACCCCACGACCCTCGACCTCGACGTCCTGCGCACAGTCCTGGAGACGAACGTGTTCGGGGATGTACGGGTAACGAACGCGATGACCCCACCCTGCACCCCGCCTTCCGAGGCGGGTCTATCAGGAATTCGGCCCTGTCTCACTGACACGGGGCCGGCCAGCCACTGACACTGCCTCAACTCCTGCCAGGGCATAGGCGACGGGGGTCGCAACGGGCATGTCAGCAAGCCGGGCGGGTTCGGCTGGCATCTGATGCAGGAGTTGTCGGCGGACGTGCGGGTCGACGTCCATGCGGCGGGCAAGACGGTGACCGCCGTCGTGCCGCGCCCCACCGGCGTGAGTTCACAGGGCTGAGCTGTTTCTGATTCCTTGATCAGTCGTTAGCCAGATCGTGGATGATCGCGGTGACGACGCTGTGCCCTGTGCCGCCTTACTGGGGGCCTACTGGCTGGACCTCGAGTCCGAGGATCAGCGCGGTGCTGTGGAGTGTGAAGACATCACCGGTCCGCTGCCGTCTGGGACCTGCCGGGCAGCCATAGTCGCAGTTGCCGCGCTCACCGTGGCTGTCGCGGTGGTGGCGGGCATGATGTAGGCCGTGTGTGGTCCGACCTCAGCTTGTCTTTGTCCCCCCGCCCGCGTCGCAGGGCGGGGGGACGGAAGGCTCCGGACGGCGTCAGACCGGCTGACGGCCTTTCGAAGTTCGCGGGCCCTTCGTGGCGACATGTGTTGGTGGCCATGGGAAAGTCCAGGTCGGTGGCCACCAGGGGGTTCTTGGAATTGCTTAACGCAGCGTGACCGAATCTGGTGTTCGGATGTGGGGTGTCGCGGGTCAGTCGTTCCGGAGGTGGTCGGCTGCGGCCTGGACCTCGTGGAGGAGGGTGTCCACGTCGTCGGTGGTGGTGAGGTAGTTGCAGACGCAGGCGCGGAGGACCGTTTCGCCGTCGTGGCAGACGGTGGCGAGGTAGGCATGGCCGCGGGCCTGGACGTGTGCGGCGACCGCCGTGTGCAGATCGGCTCGCGCGTCCGGACGTTCTGCGTCGGGGCCGTCGGCCAGGCGGAAGCAGACGACCGGCAGCGGGCCGTCAGCGCACAGTTTCAGTCCGGGGTGGTCCTGGACGCGTTGGCGCAGGTACTGGGCGAGGTCCTGATAGTGCTGGAGGAGGGCGATCACGCCGGAGCGGCCGAGCTGGCGCAGGGTGGCCCAGAGGGTGAGGGCGCGGGTGCCGGGCCGGGTGAGCTCGATCGTGTAGTCGGACATCCAGGGCCAGTCCTGGTCGCCGTCGAGGTAGGAGGCGCGGAAGGTGAACGCGTCGCGCAGCCTGGTGGGTTCGGTGACGAGGGCGGCGCCGCAGCCGACCGGGACGGACAGGGTCTTGTGGGGGTCGATGGTGAGGGAGTCTAGGTCGGCGACGCCCTGGTAGAGAGGGGCCAGTTCGGGGACGAGGGCGCCGAGTCCGCCCCAGGCGCCGTCGGCGTGGTGCCACAGGCCCTGGCGGCGGCACACCTGGGTGATTGCCTCGATCGGGTCGACGGCGCCGCTGGCGGTGCTGCCGAGGTTGGACACGACGCAGAACGGCAGCAGGCCGCTCGCGTGGTCGGCGTCGATCATCGACTGCAGGGCTTCGACGTCCATGCGCCGCTCCGCCGTGGTGGGCACCGCGCGCAGCCGCCACGGCGGCAGGCCGATCACGGCGGCGGCCTTGGCGACCGACATGTGGGCCTGGTCGCTGTGGTAGGCGGTCAAGCGTGCATGGGCCTGGTCGTAGGCGGGGCCGTCGGTGGCGCCGTGACGGTGCAGGAACCAGGTGCGGGCGGCGCCCAGGCAGAGCAGGTTGGCCATCGAGCCGCCGCTGGTGAGTACGCCGCCGGTGGTCGGTGACATGCCGGCCAGCGATGCCAGGTCGCGCACCACTCCGCGTTCGAGGTCCATCAGGGCGTGCTCGCCCATGCCGCAGGTCGCGTTGACCGCGGTGGCCAGCAGTTCGGCGATCACTCCGGCAGGGGACGGCGGCGAGTTGATCCAGGCGAAGAAGGCGGGATGGCCGTTGCCGGTCGGGTACGGGGCGATCGCCTGGTCGACGAACTCCAGCAGGGCACTGAGATGTTGGCCCTCCTGCGGCAGCATCCCGGCTGCCAGGGACTGCCGGTGCGCCGGCGGGATGGGTCGGGCCACCGGGTGCTCGTTGATCTGCCCGAGGTAGGTGGCGACCCAGTCCGCCGCCGCTGCCAACTCATCGCGGAATACCTTCGGGTGCACTGTCAGCGGCCCGGTGCCGCCACCGGACTGGAGCGGGGCCGCGTGCGTGCGGGGCGTGCGGCTGGTCTTTGGTGTTGCCGACATCGGAGGATCGTGCCTTCGTTCAGGGACTCGGCCGGATGGCCGTGATCCAGAACGACTGCTGTCTGGGTCAGTAACGGTCCCGGCCAGGACGAATCCACCGATCTGATTCCGGAGCCCGACGAACCGGAGGTCGGCGACGAGGCTCGGAGGTTCCTCGCCCCAGCGCCCCGGAGGCAACCGACGCTGACCACACACTGTCACCTGATGGCCGTCCACCCGGAGCCGACGTGGCCACCAGCCCGTACCATGCTGGCCACCAGCCGGGAAGATCCGGCGGCCACTGACAACATGGCCGTGCATCACGGTGTCGAGGAACGCCTGTGCTTCGAGAAGGCTGCCGTAGCAGTACCAGTGCGCGTTGCCCCACTCGTCGTCGTGCCGCAGATCACGCTCGGGCTGATGGACGCAGTCCTTCCACAAACCCGCAGCCGCGAGCCCATGGATGCCTGGGTGCTTGTGTTTCGATCGCAAGATCCGGGAGCCATGCCGGCTCGTACTGGCGGGGGTTTTCTGGGAGAACGTTCATCGGTGTGGGATGTAGAGGTGCCGTGCGAGGCGGCTCGCAGTATGTTCGTGGGAAATGAGTGCCAGAGGCGGGTAGTCGAACTGCTCAGCAGGGACTGTTCGTTGAGTGACACGGTCACTGCCGGAGGTTTGGCCTCGGCGGCGGCCGTTAACGCGAGGCCGCGTGTCTGTCCCTGCGCGGGGTCCTCGCGCCCGCGCGTCCTCACCGGTGCCCGGGGGTCGGCGGGAGCTGCCCCCGGTGTGAAACGCCCGGGAGGACAGGGGCCGGAGACGCCGTGAGTCGGCGCATGGCGACTCCGGCCGCCGGGAAGAGCCTGAGGCCGGGGTGCGTAACAGTTCCGGAGCGCGAAGGCTCGGCTCCGTCGCAACGTCCTAGGGTGAAGGCAGTTCTCCGCGTCTCCGACGCACTGGCGAGGACCTATCCCGCAGAAGAGTGAGCCTGCGGCGCACCCACAAGCGCCGGGCTTGCCTTCCCCTCCCGCGGGAAGCCGCCGACAGCCCGGCCTGTCCCTCGGGGCGACTTCGAGGCCGGGCTGGACCACGGCCTCGGCCGCCTGGAGGGAGTGCTCCAGTGGCTTGTCGGGGGAGGCGGGTCACCTGGAAGGGGCACGCGGCGGCCGGCATGAACGGCGGCCGCCGCCTTGTGCCCCACGGTTGGGATCTGGACACGAGCCTTGGGGCTGGCGAGGCGCCCCGTGTTCCGGGCTTCGCGCGTTTTGTTACGACGTTCCGGTATCACGTCTCCTCCAGGCGTCGAGATTGGCGCCCCGCCAGGACCGGCGTTGTTCCTCGGTGGAATGGTCGATCATCCAACGCTGCAAGGCGTCGATATCGGCACCCATTTCGGTTGCCGTGGGAACGAGCATGGTGCGAAAGGTCTGCTCGTACCACCAGGAGAAAGAATCCCCGAAAAGGCGGGATATGTATCTCTTTTGAACGGATCCGTATTCAACAGCAATCCATAGCCTTTGGAAAAAGTAGATCACCTGGTCCAGGTCGGCCGCGCGGTCGTAGCCCAGCTGGTCCCTGAGCTGCCGGTAGTCCAGTTCAGGATGGCTTCTGAGGAGTTCTGCCGCATCGTGACGTGCGCGTATCATGTCCGAACTGTTGTATTCCCGGTGAAGGTCAAAGGTGAAATTGAGCCGCCGTTGGCTATCGGCTGCCCGTCGGGCCAGGGAGGCGCCGACGAGGACACCGAGAAGGCTGGCTATAACGCCGAGTGCCGTATCCATGGTTCTCCCAGTAGGACTGCAGACGGGTGCTGCGGGTCCGGCGCCGGAGTCTCACTCTGGGGGCTGATGGCTCGGGGTTTGTTCGTTGTTCAGTGCGGTTTCTCAGGGTCACGCACCTTCCGCGTGCCGTGCGGCGCCCTCTGACGGGACCTTCGCAGTATCGGGCCCGACCGCGCCGCCCGGTCTGTTCGTTGCCGGGGAGTGGGCGGAGGCGGGCAGGGGGAGCGAGAACCAGACGGCTTTGCCATCCAGGGTGGGCAGGGTGCCCCAGGCGGAGGCGAGTTGGTCGAGCAGGATCAGTCCGCGGCCCGACTCCTCGTCGGGGCCCGTGGCCCTGGCGCGGGGCAGGACGGGGCTGCCGTCGCAGACCTCGATGTGGAGTTCGTCCCTGGTGCGGCGCACTCGCAGCCGCAGCGGGTCGCATGCGTGGCGCACGGAGTTGGCCAGCAGTTCGGAGGCGAGCAGGCAGGCCGTGTCGGTGAGATCCTCACAGTGCCACTCGTGCAGAGTGCGACGCAGAAAGCGGCGCCCCTCCCCCACACTGACTGGCTGCGCGGACAGGGACGCGGACGCGGCGGTCTGCGAAGTGGCGGGAATGCGGGCGAGCAGCAGGGTCACGTCGTCGCTGTAGTCCTGCGGGTCGGGCAGCAGGGCGGTGAGCACGGAGTCGGCGGCCCGCTCCAGGCAGGACGTGTCGGCGACGGCCTTCTCCAGGGCTATGGCGAGGGCGTCGATCTGCAGTTCGATGTCGCTGGTGGGGGTTTCCACGAGGCCGTCGGTGTACAGGGCGAGCACGGAGGCCGGAGGCACGGTCAGCCGGGTCTCCTGGTGGGGTACCTCGCCGACCCCCAGGGGCACGCTGACCGAGACCGGGAGCCTGCGCACCTGTCCGGTGGGGTCCACCACCAGCACCGGCAGGTGTCCGGCGGAGCACACGGTCACGACGCTCTCGTCGGGGTCCAGGACCAGGTAGCAGCAGGTGACGAGCTGGTCGGGAAGCTCGCTGACGACTGTGTCCAGGGCCCGCATCAGCTGCCAGGGAGGCATGCCGGTCTTGGCCAGGGCGTGGGAGGCGGAGCGCAGTTGGCCCATGACGGCGGCGGCCTCCAGGCCACGGCCCATGACGTCGCCGATCAGCACGCCCATGCGGCCGCCGCCCAGGGCGATCAGGTCGAACCAGTCCCCGCCCACGCCGGGTCCCTGGCGTGCGGGGAAGTAGCGGCTGGAGGTGTCCATGCCGGGCAGGGGGGCGGGTGAGCCCATCAGGCTGCGTTGCAGGGTCAGGGCGACGTGCCGTTGCTCTTCGTAGAGCTCGGCGAGCTGGACCTCGGCCCGCTTGCGTTCGCTGACATCACGGATGGCGGCGGAGACCAGGGTGCCGTCGGGGGTTTCCAGCGGGCTGAGGCTGATCTCGACCGGGAACTCGCCTCCGTCCCGGCGCAGCCCGTACAGATCCAGACCGGCACCCATCGGGCGCACCTGCTGGTTGCCGGAGTAGCCCATGCGATGGCCCGGGTGCTGGGCACGGAAGCGCTGCGGAACCAGCATCTCGATGGGCTGGCCGAGCAGTTCGTCGCGAGGATGACCGAACAAGGCTTCGGTCTGGGCGTTGACCAGCCGAATCACCCCGGCGTCATCCACGATCACCATCGCGTCGGGAGCCGCCTCCAGCAACGCGCGAAACGGTTCCTCAGCAACGGAGACCATACGGGGACGTGCCGCGCGCCTACCTGATTCCATGGGACATCTCAGCATTAAGGGAGCCCGGCCAGGGTGTCTTGTCGCCAAGTGCCCATCTGTGACGTTTCCCTACCGATAAGGACGCCGGGAAGTCGGCCCTCAGGGCAAGGGAACGAGCCGGCCGACCTGTACGCGGCACAGAACACCATCGCGGCCGTCTCTCCCGTGCCCTGGGTGGCTGTGAACGACTTCCCTGGCCCCGTGTCAGCGGCCAGTTCGGAATCCCCACGTACGGCCAGTTGTGATGTCACTCTTGGTCACGGCCCGGGCTCGACGTCTGACCCGATCGGTCACATGCGGATGAACGCGACCGGTTGTCGGGCCACGTCAGTGCCAGGCACAGGCAATCAGCTGTCCGTGGAGTGGGCGTCGGCGAGGGCCTCGCCGACGAGCCGTCCGGCGAGTTCCACGCAGCGCATCCGGGCAGGAGAGAAGTCGTAAGGCATCTTGGTGATCGCTGTGGCGGCACTCATCTCTTTGCCCTCCTCCCCTTTCAGGTCGGCGTCGTAGATCTCGAAGATCTCCTCCTCGGCCGCGTCGAGACCAGCTGCCTCGATGGCCTGATTCAGGGCCATTTGGTGAGCGCATCGCTGTACGGCGAGCTCTTCGACGCGCGGGTCGTCGGGTTCGACGCCGTCGTCGAGGGCGGCCTCGGCCGCCTCAAGACGGTCCTCCTCGGCCCGCAGGTCGGGGTGGGTGGCCAGCACGATGAACGCGCTGGCCTGGATGGCGGCGCCCAGCGGCCCGAAGATCCGTTCTGTGACCAGCAGGGCGTCCAGATCGGAGGGGCGCAACGCGCCCGGGGGCAGGTGGCTGAGCCGGTCCGTGACCAGTTCGGAGATGCAGCCCCAGCGGGCTGTCCACCGCCTGCAGGCGGTGGACAGCCGCGCGCCGACGTTTGACGGCGGCCTCCTGCGCCGCCAAGGTTTCCTCCAGCCTGCTCAGGACCGACTCGATATCCGGGGCCTGGTCCAGGGCTTCGTCTCCAGCTTCGACCCGGGCTTCGCCGAAGGCGGCCCGCATGTCGTCCAGGCTGATACCGGCATCAGCCATCTTGCGGATCCACAGCAGGCGGGTCATGTCGCCATAGCCGTAACGGCGGCGGCCGTCCCCGCCGCGCTCGGGCTCCGGCAGCAGACCGATCTCGTGGTAATGGCGGATGGCGCGTGGGGTGATCCCGGCGAACGCAGCGGCATCACCGATCTTGACCTGCCGGGGAGGCGTGAGGGAGGGATACATCGCAGACAGAGCCTTTCGTGCTGTGGTGCCCCGACCCCACCACATGCCGCTACGGCATGTGCAACAACACCAACCAGGTGCCACCGGAGCCAGGCCCTGGCTGCCGCCGGGACCGATCAATAAACGCGCAGGTCAGCGCCATATTTCCAGGTGAGTGGTCCTGGGGTGCTGTTACGCGGCATACTCGATGCATGGCTGGCATCGAGATCGACGACACCACCGCGGACGCGCTGCAGGACCTGGCCGATGCGGCGGGGCTGCCGCTGGACGCCTACCTGGCGCAGGTGGCGGAGGAGAAGCGGCTCGAGCGCGCGCTGGCCGAAGGCGCGGAGATCTTCCGGCAGGTCACCCGCAACCCGGAGACGGTCGCCGCGTTCGACGCCGAATACGGCGGTCCCGCGCCGGCCCAGACCGCCGCGCGGGCGGCCTGACCTGTGCCTGCCGAGTACTACGTCGACTACCGGTGGTTCCTGGAGCGCCAGGCGGAGCTGCTGGACGACCTCGCGGTCAACGACTACTCCGTCTTCGTTGGCCTGGCCGCCCGGCACAAGGTCGACCCGCCCCGTCACGACCAGCACAACCCTGACGCCTTCTGGCGTGCAGCGGTCATGCTGGAGGAGTGCGTAGTCCTGCGCCCGCTGCCGGCCCGCAACGAGCTGTACGGGTACGGCGTGGCCCTGGCCTACCTCGGGATGCACGGGGAGCAGGTGGACGCGAAGTTCGAGGTCTGGCGCGAGCTGATCGCCGACATTCGTACTCTGCGGCTGGACTCGTACGAGATCGCTGAACGGCTCCGGTCGCTGCGGGTCTCTTGACGTCAGGGGTCCACGCTAAGCGCCCACTGACTGTGCGAGACCGTTAGCCGGGTTGGGAGACCGCGGCCCATTCATCCGCGAGGATGGCGTGTACGACAGAGTCACGCCACAGTCCGGCCTTTTGGATGTGCCCGCGGATGGTGCCCTCTTCGACCATGCCTGCGGCCGTCATGGTCTTCGCGGAGGCCTCATTAAGTGGGGATCGGGCACCCCAAATTCGGTGCAATTCAAGCCCGTTGAAGCCCAGTCCGAGCAGGAGCCGCACCGTTTCGAGGCCGTAGCCAACACCCCAGTATTCCGGACGCAGCGCGAAGCCCATCGTCGCCGCGCGCTGCTGGTGCGGGTCCAGAGCAAGCCGGCCGGACCCGATCACGTGGTTTGTGCTCAGTTCCACGACGGCGACCGAGTACTCGCTTCGTGGGTCTGCCTTGGCGGAGGCCATAGAACTGGTGATGATCTGGCGAACCTGTTCGCGGGTGCGCGGCTCGAACGACAGGTGCGCAGTCGCCTGTGCGCTGCCGTAGATGGCGCAGACAGCATCAACGTCATCCGTGGCGAGTTCTCGCAGGCAGAGGCGCTGACTTGAACGTCCGACCGGATACATTCCAGGCACCTTATCGTTGCATCTCCGCGTGTCGGCGACGGGTGAATCGTGACCCTCTGACGGCGGATCAAAACTGACCCACTTCGTGGTCTTCTGACCAACCTGATCTTGATCGAAGGTCA
>NZ_JBVIOL010000044.1:0-11115 GCF_055578825.1 Streptomyces sp. NPDC032822
CGGTTCGCGACCGGCGTCCCGACAGCCACATCCTCCTGACCACTGTGCCGACCCAACACGACGGAGTAGGCAGCCAACAACGTCATATACATCGACGAGCCGCCCGCGCGGGACACCGCCCGCAGCCCTTCGGCGGTCTCCGAGGGAACGCGGAACCTGAACGCCGTTCCCTCTGATGCACGCACTACGGGGCGGGGCCGGTCTGTCTGCAATTCCAGAACAGGCACACCGGCCAACCGCTCACGCCAGTACGCCAACTGCCCCTCAAGGACATCACCGCTGAACCACGCCCGCTGCCACACCGCGAAATCGGCATACTGCACCGGCAACGGCGGCAACGGATCCCGCCCACCCGCACGAAACGCCTCATACAACGCCGTCAGATCACGACGCAACACACGACCCGACCACTCGTCCGAGACCACGTGGTGCATGGTCAGGGCAAGCACGTGGTCGTCGGCGGCCAGTCGGATCAGTGAGCCACGGATCAGTGGTCCGGACTTGAGGTCGAACGGCGTCATCGCGTCCGCCGCCACCAGTTCCTGCACCGCAGCCGGCGGATTGTCGGTACGGGAGACGTCGGTGACGGAGAGCGGGAACGGCGACGGCGGGTCGATCACCTGGCGGGCCACCCCGTCCACGTCCGCCACCAGCCGCGTCCGCAACACCTCATGCCGCGCCACCACGGCGTCGAGCGCAGCGCCCAGCGCCGCGATGTCCATCTCTCCGGACCAGCGCAACGCCGTCGGCACGTTGTACTCGGTCGAACCAGGCTCCAACTGATCGAGGAACCACAACCGCTGCTGCGCGAACGACAACGGCAGCGCCTGGTCGCGTGAGACGGGCGTCATCGGCGGGGCCTCAGCATCTCGGCCGAGCCCCTCGATCAACGCCGCAAGTCCACACACCGTCGGCGCGTCGAACAACACCGTCAAGGGGATCTCCACCCCGAACATCCGCCGCATCCGGGTCGCCACCTGCGTGGCCAGCAGCGAATCCCCGCCCAGCTCGAAGAAGTTGTCCTCTACGCCGACCCGGTCCACACCCAACACCTGCGCCCAGATCCCGGCCAGCAACTCCTCCGCCACCCCCAGAGGAGCGACATACCCACCGAGTTCGGGTCGGGCGCCCTCCGGCGAGGGCAGTGCCGTGCGGTCGACCTTGCCATTCGCCGTCAACGGCAACGCGGCCAACTCCACGAACACCGCCGGGACCATGAACTCCGGCAACCGCTCCGCTGCAAACGCCCGCAGCCCAGCCACCGGCGGAATACCCACGACCTGATCGGCCGGCACAAGATAGGCGGCAAGGCGCTGGTCCGACTCCTCGCCGAACACACTCACCGCCGCCGCCCGCACACCCGGATGCCCGGTCAGGACCGCCTCGACCTCACCCAGCTCGATCCGGAACCCACGCACCTTCACCTGCTCATCGGCGCGGCCCAGGAACTCCAGCTCACCATCCGCCAGCCACCGCACCCGGTCACCCGAGCGGTACAACCGCGACCCGTCCGCCGCAAACGGATCAGCCACAAACCGCTCCGCCGTCAACGACGAACGGTTCACATACCCCCGCCCCACACCCACGCCCGCGATGAACAACTCACCCGCCACACCCACCGGAACCGGGCACAGCCGCTCATCCAGTACGTACACACGGGTGTTGGCCACCGGCACCCCGATCGACGGCGCCTCCACACTGGCCGCGTCGGCAACCCCCACACAAGAAATCACCGTGGCCTCGGTCGGCCCGTACCCGATGAACATCCGCCGGCCGGCCGCCCAGTCAGCAGCCACCCGAGCACTCACCCGCTCCGAACCCACCAACAACGAACCCACAGTCGGCAGTTGCACCGGGTCAAGCGTCCCCAGCAACGACGGAGACACGCTCGCGGACGCCACACCACCCGCCACCGCCATCAAGGTCAGGCGTGCAGGTTCGGCCCGATCCTCGGCCGACGCCACCACCAGCGTGCCACCGGCCACCAACACCGCCGCCATATCCAACACCGCGGCATCAAAACTGAACGATGCGAACTGCAAGGAGCGGACGCCCGCTCCCGCACACAGCACCGGACCCAACGCCACTGCCAGATTCACCAGACCGCCATGAGCGACCTGCACACCCTTGGGACGCCCCGTCGAACCCGACGTATAAATCACATAGGCGAGCTGGTCGGGACTGGTCACGAACTCGGGAGTCCGAGACGGTCCCGCCAGCGCCGCAGCCATCTCGCGCGGACCGATCACCATCGCGGCACCGCTGTCGGCGACCATGAACTCCAGCCGGTCCACCGGGTAGTCCGGATCCAGCGGAAGGTAGGCGCCGCCGGCCTGCCACACCGCGAGCACCGCCACGACCATGTCGACACCACGGCCCAGACGCAGCCCGACGACGGACTCGGCACCCACCCCCGCCTCACCCAGGAAGTGCGCCACCCGACCCGCACGCTCCAACAACCCCGCATACGTCAGCGAGACACCGTCACACACCACCGCCACCGCATCCGGACACACCACCGCCCGCTCCGCGATCAGCTCATGCACCCCACCCACACCCGGCAGACCAACAACCGTGTCATTCCAGTCATGGATCAGCACCCCCCGCTCCGCCACCGTCAACATCGACACCGTCGACAACGGCCGCTCCGCATCCACGGCGACAGCGTCGAGCAGCGTGACCAGGTGCCCGGTCATGCGTTCCATCGTCTCGGCGTCGAACAGGTCGGTGCTGTACTTGATCTCTCCCGTCAGGCCACCGCCGCCGCCCGCGAACCGCACGGCCAGGTCGAACTTCGCCGCCGCCTGGCCGCCAGGCGATGGGCTGTCGTCGCCCTGTTGACCCGCGTCACCGCGTCCCTCGGCGTCGGTGGCGTCATGGCTGAACAGCACCTGGAACAGCGGTGTGCTGGAGCGGTCCCGCTCGGCACCGAGAGCGTCCACCAGTTGCTCGAACGGCAGGTCCTGGTTCGTGTACGCGCCGAGCGCGGCCTCCCGCACCCGGCCCAACAGCTCACCGAACGTCGGATCACCCGACAGATCGGTCCGCATCACCAACGTGTTCACGAAGAACCCGATGAGGCCCTCGATCTCGGCGCGGTTGCGGTTGGCGACCGGGGTGCCGACCACCACGTCCTCGGTTCCGCACGACCGGCCGAGGACGACGGAGAACGCCGCCAGCAGGGTCATGAACATCGATGCGCCGCCGGCGCGCGCGATCCGTTGCAGGCCTTCGGATGTCTCCGGCGAGATGGCGAACGCCAGCCATGCTCCGTCGCTGGACCGCGCCGGGGGGCGGGGCCGGTCCGTGGGCAGTTGCATGACCGACAGCCCCGCCAGCCGTTCCTTCCAGTACGCCAGCTGGCCGTCCAGGATCTCGCCGGTCAGCCACTGGCGCTGCCACACCGCGAAGTCGGCGTACTGCACCGGGAGCGGCGGCAGTGGGTTGGGCTCATCGGCGCGGAACGCCTCGTACAGCGCGGTCAGTTCGCGCCGCAGGATCTGTGTCGACCAGTCGTCGAAGATCACATGGTGCATCGACAGGGCCAACAGGTGCTCGTCGGCGCCGAGTCGGATCAGCAGGCCGCGCAGCAGTGGTCCGGCGGCGAGATCGAACGGTGTCTCGGCGACCTGGTAGGCCAGCCGTTCGGCGGCGTCGTAGCGGCCCGTCTCACCGGACACGTCCACGACCGGCAGTGCGAGTGGCGAGGGCGCATCGATCACCTGCTGTGCCACGCCGTCCGAACCCGCCACCAGCCGGGTGCGTAACACCTCGTGCCGCGCCACCAGCGCGCTCAGCGCCTCGCCCAGCGCCGCCACGTCCACGTCCCCGCCGAGGGGCAGCGGAGACAGCAGATTGAACGCCGAAGAGCCCGGGGCGAGTTGGTCGAGGAACCAGAGTCGCTGCTGGGCGAACGACAGCGGCAGGGTGCCATCCCGGGGGGCCGGGACGAGCGGCAGGGCCCGCCCGTCGTTCCGCTTCCCCAGCAGGTCGATGATCTCTTCGTGGTGTTCCCGCAGTTGTTCGCGCAGGTCGGGCGTCAGGGTGCCCTTGGGCGCGGAGACGCGCAGTCGCCCGTCGGTGACCTCGAAACGGACACCGCGGCCTTCGAGTGCGTCGAGCAGGTCCGCAGGGGAGACCGTCATCGGGTAACACCATCCTCGTCAGTCGTCGCGGCCGGGGAGCCGGCATCCAGCAGCTGGAGCACCTCGGCCTCCGACAAGTGCTCTATCTCCGCCAGGATCCGTTCCTCGACGTCCGCCGCCAGCGCGCGGACCGTGGGCCGGTCGAACAAGTCCGAGAGCGGTATCTCGGTCCCGAATGTGGTGCGGACGCGGGAGATCACCTGGGTGGCCAGCAGCGAGTGGCCGCCCAGCTCGAAGAAGTCGTCCTCGGCGCCCACCCGGTCCACGCCGAGGACCTGTGCCCAGATCCCCGCCATCGTCTCTTCGGCCTCGCCCACCGGCGCCACGTAGCCGGCCGCCAGCTCCGGCCTGGCCCCGTCGGGGGCGGGCAGTGCGGCCCGGTCGAGCTTGCCGTTCCGGTTGGTGGGGAGAGCGGCGAGTTCCACGAACACCGCGGGGACCATGAACTCCGGCAGGCTCCGCCGTAGATGGGCGCGGAGATCGCCGAATTCCGGGACGCCCCTCGTGTGGTCCGCGGGGACCAGGTAGGAGACCAGCCGTCGTTCGCCGTCCTCACCCCATGCCGTGGTCACCGCCGATCGCACGTCGGGGTGGGTGACGAGCGTCGCGTCGATCTCACCGGGTTCGATCCGGAACCCGCGCACCTTCACCTGCTGGTCGATGCGTCCCAGGAAGGCCAGTTGTCCGTCGTCCCGGCGCCGTACCCGGTCGCCGGTGCGGTAGAGGCGCGACCCGTCGCCCGTGAACGGGTCGGCGACGAACCGTTCCGCCGTCAACGCCCGACGGCTGCCGTAGCCCCGGGCCACCTGCGCACCGCCGATGAACAGTTCGCCCGGCACGCCGACCGGGACCGGCCGGAGGCACTCGTCCAGGACGAGCAGCCGGTTGCCCTCGACAGGCGTGCCGATCGGGGGCGCCGATCGGGCACCCGGACCGACCGTCCCGGTCGTGACCATGACGGTGGCCTCGGTCGGTCCGTAGGTGTTCACCAGCCGCCGGCCTGGTGCCCAGTCCGCGGCGACCTGGGCGGTCAGCGGTTCGGCGCCCAGCAACAGTGTTCGCAGGCCGGTAAGTGCGGTCGGGTCGAGCGCGCCGAGCAGCGACGGTGTGACGCTGGTGCTCTGCAGCGCGCCGTCGTTGACCAAGGACGTCAGTCGCTCCGGTTCGTCCCGTTCCGCGGTGGTCGCCACCACCAGGGTGCCGCCGGCCGCCAGGACGACCGCGACATCGAGCGAGGCGGCGTCGAAGCTGAACGAGGCGAACTGCAGCACCCGCACGCCCGGCCCGGCGCCCAGCACGGGCCGCAGTGCGGACGCCATGTTGGCCACCCCCGCGTGCTCGACCTGAACGCCCTTGGGCCGTCCGGTCGAGCCCGATGTGTAGATCACGTACGCCAGTTGGGTCGGATGCCTCGTCACGTCCGGCGGCGTGGCGGGCAAGGCCGCCAACTCCGTGGTGACGGCCGGGTCCTCCAGTCGCACCACCACGGTCTCGCCGTCCACCGGGCGGGCGTCGAGGCCGCCCCGCGCGACCAGGACGCGGGCGCCGCTGTCGGCCACCATGAAGGCCAGCCGCTCGGCCGGATACTGAGGGTCCAGCGGCAGATAGGCTCCGCCGGCCTGCCATGTCGCGACCATCCCGACGATCATGTCGATGCTCCGGGGCAGGCACAGCCCCACCACGGACTCGGCTCCGACACCAGCGGCGCGCAGGTGGTGTGCGAGACGGTTCGCCCGCGCGATCAGTCCGCCGTACGTCAGCGAGGCGCCGTCGCACACGACCGCCACCGCGTCCGGATCCGCCGCCGCCCGCGCGGCGATCTGCTCGGGCACCCCGTCGGCGACTACGGCCGCGGCTTCGCGTGCAGGTGCGGGTGCGGGTGTGCCCTTCCACTCGTCGGCCAGGGCGGCCCGCTCGGCCCGCGTCAGCATCGGCAGCCGCGACAGCGGACGGCCGGAGTCCTCGGCCACCGCCTCCAGTACGGTGCCCAGATGCCGGGCCAGGCGTTCCACCGTCGTCGCGTCGAACAGTGCGGTGCTGTACTCGATCACGCCGGTCAGGCAGCCGGCGGGAGCGGCGTCCGCCAGCGTCACGAGCAGGTCGTACTTCACCGGGAGCGCCTCGCCCGCAGCCTCTCCGTCTGCCCTCTCCGCGTCTGCCCTCTCCCTGTCCGTCGCGCCGGCCGCGTCCTCGGCGCCGGGCTCGCCCACCACATGGCTGACGAGTACCTGGAAGAGGGGCGTGCGGGAACGGTCCCGCTCGGTGACCAAGGCGTCGACCAGTTGCTCGAACGGCATGTCCTGATGAGCGTAGGCATCCAGCGCGGTCCGCCGCACCCGGCCGAGCAGTTCGCTGAACGTCGGATCGCCGGACAGGTCGGTGCGCAGGACCAGCGTGTTGACGAAGAACCCGACCAGGTCCTCGGTCTCCACGCGGTTGCGGCCCGCCACCGGCGTGCCGACCACGACGTCGTGCTGGCCGCTGTAGCGGCCCAGGACCACCGCGACGGCCGTCAGCAAGGTCATGAACAGTGTGGCGCCCGCGTCGCACGCGACAGACCGCAGCCCTGCCGCGACCGTTTCCGGCACCGTGAACGAGACGACCCCGCCCGCGTTCGACCGGACGGGCGGACGGGGCCGGTCCGTAGGCAGCTCCAGCACGGGCGCCCCGTCCAACCGTGCTTTCCAGTATGTGAGGTGATCTGCCATCACCTCGCCGGACAGCCACTGCCGCTGCCACATGGTGAAGTCGCTGTACTGCACGGGGAGCGGTGCCAGCGGGTCCGGCTCCCCCGCCGCGAACGCCTCGTAGAGGGCCGACACCTCACGACGCAGGATGCGCACCGACCAGTCGTCGACCACAACGTGATGCAGCGTCAGGGCCAGCAGGTGTTCGTCCGGCCGTATACGGATCAGTGCCCAATGGACGAGCGGCCCGGCCGCCAGGTCGAAGGGGGTCGTCGCGTCGGCGGCGGCCAGCCGCCTGGCCGCCGGCACCGGGTCGGCGGCGGTCGACACGTCGATCACCGGCAACGGGACGAGGGCCGGTGGGTCGACCAGCTGGTGGGGGACGCCGTCGGGCCCGGCGACCAGCCGGGTACGCAGGATCTCGTGCCGGGTGACGACGGCGTTCAGCGCGGCGCCCAGCGCCCGCACGTCCAGCTCGCCGGTCCATTCCATGGTTGACGGGACGTTGTACTCGGCGGATCCGGGCTCCATCTGGTTCAGGAACCACAGCCGTTGCTGGGCGAACGACAGCGGCAACGGCTCGTCCCGCTCGACGGCCCGGATGGGTGGTGCCACCGCTCCCTGCGTCGCCGACTCTTCGACCACACCTGCCAGGCCGCGCACGGTCCGCTGATCGAACAGCGCCGCGAGCGGTACGTCGACCTCGAACACGTCACGGACCCGGGAGAGGACCTGGGTGGCCAGCAGCGAGTGCCCGCCCAGTGCGAAGAAGTCGTCCTCGGCGCCCACCCGGTCCACGCCCAGCACCTGGGCCCAGATCCCCGCGAGTAACTCCTCGACGGGGGTTGCGGGTTCGACGTATCCGTTCTGCCTCGGCCGTAAGCCGTCCGGGGCGGGTAGCGCGGCCCGGTCGGTCTTTCCGTTCCGTGTCAGCGGGAGGGCCGCCAGCTCGGTGAACGACGACGGAACCATGTGAGCGGGCAGGCTCTTCTCCGTGAACGCGCGCAACTCGGCGACGTCCGGCATGCCTTCGGTCGGGACCAGGTAGGCGACCAGATGCCGTGCCGTGCCTTCACCGAACGCCGTCACGGCGGCCGAGCCAATCCGGGGGTGAGCGGTCAGCACCGCTTCGACCTCGCCCGGCTCGATCCGGAAGCCACGTACCTTGACCTGCGCGTCGGCGCGGCCGAGGAACTCCAGCCGCCCTTCCGGCAGCCATCGCACGCGGTCTCCGGTGCGGTACATCCGCGATCCGTCGGCCTGGAACGGATCGGGCAGGAAGCGCTCCGCGGTCAAGGCGGGCCGTCCGCCGTAGCCCCGCGCCACCGGCCGGCCGGCGACGAACAGTTCACCCGCCACTCCTGCCGGGACCGGGTGCAATCTCTTGTCCAGCACGTAGACGCGGGTGTTGGCGATCGGCGTCCCGATCGAGGGCACGCCGTCCTCGACCACGCCGATGCTCGCGCACACCGTCGTCTCGGTCGGCCCGTAGGCGTTCAGCACACGGTGCCGCCGGGCCCAGACCGCTGCCAGGTCGGCGTCCAGCCGCTCCCCCGCCGCCACCAGCGTGTGCACACCGTCCAGGGCGTCCGGTGCCAGCACCCGCAACAGCGAGGGCGGGAGGGTCGCCACCGCTACACCTTCGGAGCGCAGCAGTTCCGCCAACGCCGTTGGCTCCAGGCGCTGTTCGGCAGTGGCCACGACCAACGTGCCACCGCCGGCCAGCGTCACGCA
Source organism: Streptomyces sp. NPDC032822 (assembly GCF_055578825.1). NCBI lineage: Bacteria > Bacillati > Actinomycetota > Actinomycetes > Kitasatosporales > Streptomycetaceae > Streptomyces > Streptomyces sp. NPDC032822. The sequence continues at coordinate 8,567 of NZ_JBVIOL010000044.1, forward strand.
CATCTCGGACACCGCGGCGTCGAATCCGAACGAGGCGAACTGCACGACCACGTCGCCGCGTTGCACTCCGAACGAAGAACCCTGACCGACCACCAGGTTCACCGCACCACCATGTGTGACCTGTACGCCCTTGGGACGGCCTGTCGAACCCGACGTGTAGATCACATAGGCGAGCTGGCCCGGATGGGTCACGATCTCGGGAGTCCGCGACGGTCCGGCCAGCGCCGCAGCCATCTCGGCAGGACCGATCACCCTCTCGGCCCCGCTGTCGGCGACCATGAATTCCAGCCGGTCCACCGGATACTCCGGATCCAGCGGGAGGTAGGCGCCACCGGCCTGCCACACCCCCAGCACCGCGACGATCATGTCGACACCACGGCCAAGACGCAGCCCGACCACGGACTCCGCACCCACCCCCGCCTCACACAGGTAGTGCGCCACCCGGCCTGCCCGCTCCAACAGCCCGGCATAGGTGAGTGAGACACCGTCACACACCACCGCCACCGCATCCGGACGCAGCGCGGCCTCCGCGGCGATCAGCTCATGCACCCCACCCACAGCGGGCAGAGGAACGGCCGTGCGGTTCCGCTCGTCGAGCAGCATCGTGTGTTCGGCCGCGGTCAGAGCCGGCAGATCACTGACTCGGTGTCCCTTGTCGGCGGCGAGGGCGTCGAGGATGACGGCCAGGTGTTCCGCCAGACGTGCCACCGTGGCGGCGTCGTAGCGGGACCGGTCGTAGGCGAGCCTGATCGTGAACTCCGACCGCCAGCCGGCGACGACGACCAGTGGCTGGTCGGCCTGCTGACTGACCAGGTTGCGGTCCACCCGCAGACCGCCGGCCGCCGACCGTTCCGTACCCTGCTCCAGGTCGGCGACCGGGTAGTTCTCGAAGACGAAGAGGCTGTGGAACAAAGGCCGTCCGGCGGCCAGACCGCTGCTCGCCGCGATCGTCACGAGTGGGGTGTGTTCGAACTGGCGCGCCCGCACCTGCTCGTCCTGGAGCGTGGCGAGCCACTCGGTCAGGGGCCGGTCGCGGTCGAGGTGAACCCGTACCGGGGTGGTGTTGATCAGCAGTCCGACCATGGAGTCCATGCCGTCGATCTGGCCGCCACGCCCCGACGACGTCACACCGAACACGACGTCGGACCCACTGTCGTCGGACCCACTGTCGTCGGACCCACTGTCGTCCGACCCGCTGTAGATCGACATCAGCAACGCCCACGCGCCCTGCACGACGGTATTGAGTGTCAGCCGGTGGCGTCGTGCGAACTCCGTGATTCCGTCGCCCTTCACGGCCGGGGGGAGTTCCACCGGGTACAGGGCCTGACCCTCGTCTCCGGTGGCGCGCTCCACCGCGAGCGTCGTCGGCTCGCCGACTCCGGCCAGATACTCCCCCCAGTAGCGCCGCGCCTCGCCCTGATCCTGCCGCGTCGCCCAGGCCACGAACTCCCGGAACGGCGTACGCACCGGCAGTTGCGGCCGTCGGCCCGAGCGGAAGGCGTCGTAGGCCTGCAGTACTTCCCCGATCACGATCGGGACGCTCCATCCGTCCAGCATCATCTGGTGGTGGCTCCACACCAGTTGGTGCCGCTCAGGGGCCAGCCGGATCACCGCGATGCGTGTCAGCGTGGGCGCGGTGAAGTCCGCACCGCGCGCGGCGTCCGCGGCCAAATAGTCGTCGACCGCCTTACGACGGCCTTCCTCGTCGAGGTCGGACGCGTCCACCACGTGCCAGGGCAGCGGAACCTCCCGTGACACCACCGCCACCGGTACCGGTACGCCGTCCCACACCACCGCGCTGCGCAGCACCTCGTGCCGTACGAAAGCCAGCTCCCACGCCCGCCGCAGGGCCGTCAGCTCCAGCGGACCGTCGAGCAGGTAGCCGTACTGCGCCCAGTGCATGCCTGGTTCCGGGGCGAGCCGGGTGTGGAGCAGCATGCCCTGCTGCAGCCCTGTCAACGGGTAGATGTTCTGGATGGTGCGGTTGCGCCCGCCGGTGGCCGTCTCTGACGCCGTCATCATGAACCTCCGGTGTCGAACCGCCGCTGGATGAGGTCGAGGGCGTCCTGGTCCAGCCCCGCGAGGGGGAAGTCCGACGGTGTGTAGCCGCCGATGTCGGGCCGGAGGCAGTGGTCGATGAGCTCGTTCAGAACCTCGATGTAGCGTCGCGCCAGCCGGTCGACCGTCGCCTCGTCGTGGACCTGGCCGCCGTACGTCCAGACCATCTCCAGTCGGTCTCCGGCGACCTGGCTGTTGATCGAGAGCAGGTGGGCACGGTCGGCGTGGGCCGGTTCGGGCTCGCCGATCCGCTGTCCGGTCGGCCGGAACCTCCCCGCCGACCGAACCGCCTGCGTCGTCTGGCCCAGGTAGTTGAAGCTGACCTCCGGCGCCGGGCCATCGGACGCCCGGTCGGTGAGGTGGCGCAGGAGTCCGTAGCTCAGGCCGCGCCGCGGGACGGCTCGTAGGTTCTCCTTGGTGCGGCGCAGCGCCGCACCCAGGTCGCCGTCGGTGACCGCGCCGAGCGCCACGGGGTGCACGCTGGTGAACCA
>NZ_JBVIOL010000045.1:0-7017 GCF_055578825.1 Streptomyces sp. NPDC032822
GCGACTGCACCACAAGTATGTTGCAGAACCCCGGCATTGCCTGGCCAGCGGACCCCTTCCGGATGAGCACGACGACTGGGTTGGATGAGAACGGATACTCACGCGGACTGGCCCGCCTCGCGGTCCTGGAAGCTGTCCGCGGTTCGTTCGACCAGGCCACCGCCGCGATCGAGCGGCGATGCGGGAAGGTACTGGGCAAGCGCCGTCTCAAAGAACTGGTGGTCGCCGCCGCCGTCGACATCGCTGCCTACTACGCGGTGAAGATTCCCACCCCGTGCACCCGCGAGATGCCGCTGATCATCCAGATCGACGGTAAAGGCGTGGTGATGCGACCCGAGGCCCTGCGCGAGGCCGCGCCGCCAGGCCGCCGCCAAGACCGCAGCGGCCGGGCGGCGCGGCCGCCTGGCCCCGGGCGAGAAACCAACCGCAAGCGCATGGCGACCGTGGCCTGCGTCTTCGACGTTGTTCCGGCCCCGCGCAGGCCGCACGACATCATCCACCCGCCCGGCGGCCGCAGCGAGAGCCGACTGCCAAGGCCGGGTCCGAATGCGGAGCGGAAATGGTGCACCGCGTCGGTGATCCGGCCGCCGGAGCAAGTCGTCGCTGACGCCTTCGCCCAGGCTGCCTCCCGCGACCCGCAGCATCTGCGGGACTGGATCGTGCTCGTCGACGGTGCCCGCCACCAACTCAACCTGATCCATACCGAAGCCGCCCGCCACGGCATCCGTCCGACCGTCCTGCTCGACTTCGTGCACGTCGCCGAGTACTGCTGGACGGCCGCCCACGCCTTCCATCCACCGGGCAGCCGCGAGGCCGAGACCTGGGCCGCGGACAAACTCACCGCGATCCTCGCCGGACATGCCGATCGCGCCGCTGCCGAGATGACCGCCCAGGCCACAGCCGAACAACTGCCCGCCGCCAGCCGCGAGGCCGTCACCACCTGCCACCGGTACCTCACCGGCCACCTCGACCAACTCCACTACGACACCGCCCTCACGGCCGGCTGGCCGATCGCTACCGGAGCCGTCGAAGGAGCCTGCCGCCACCTGATCGCCGATCGCCTCGACATCACCGGCGCCCGCTGGGGACTCGACGGCGCTGAAGCCGTCCTCCGACTTCGCGCACTGATCACGAACGGTGACTTCGAGGACTACTGGAACTTTCATGCGGCCCGCGAACATCAACGCCTCTACCCCAGCCCCGACCAGCGGAACTACAGCCTCACCGCTTGATCCCCACCGTCACTTGAGAGGATCCGCACCCATCTCATTTGGCGAGTCTGCGGTAGCAGATGAGGGTGCAGGCGGCGATGTTGGCCGCACCCGCTCAGCCGGCCGAAGTGTTCTGTGTCGCCTCGCGTGCCTCGGTGAGGGCTCGCTGCCTGAGGTTGCCGCCGAACAACTGAATCGTGGTGGCGGCCAGGATGTCATCCCTGCCGATGGTCCGCCCGTCCCCCCTGCGGGCGGACGGGGCCCGGAGAGAATCCTTGAGGAACGGGGGTGGGGCCGGTTCGCCCGACATCACTAGGGTGACCGTACCGAAACGTTTGACCCCGCCCTCGCGGACGACCATGGCCGCGTCCCGGGCGAGGTCCGTCAAGAACACGCTCGCGATTCCGTCTAGGTCGCGGACCATCGCCGGGACGGCCGTCGCCCCCTGACTCCACAGCAGCTTCTTGACCCCGGCCTCGAACCTGTGGGCGCCGACCACAGCACTCGGTTTGCGCGACCTGCTGCGCTTACGAGAAGGCACGATGACACCCTCGGCGTCGTACAGGACACCGGTCAGGCCTTGAAACGTCGGGCTGTGGTCGTACCACTTGTGCCCCACCTCGAGCTCGACGTTCCGGTCGATCGCCGAGAGAAGGTCCCCGGGAATCAGCTTCTTCCGGGCCTCCGCCGCCGCCGCTCTTCTCGCGCCGTCGATGATCTCTGTCAGCACTGTCCGCGTCACTGACGCGGCGGCCCACGCGGCCGACCGAGAGACGTGCATCGGGGTCACGTCCCTGAACACCGCTTTGACGAGAGAAGGCTTGAACGGCGAGAGATCCAGGACCGAGGCGGTCTCGGGACCGTTGCGCTCAGGGCGTGCGGGCTGTGTGGTCATCGGAAGAAACGCTCCCTGCTGTCGGAGTTAGAGGACATCTCATTTTGCTAGTCGGCGGTAGCAGATTGAGGGTTGCCGCGATGCCGTCGAAGGCGAGGAAGTGTTCTGCTTTGCGTTCGTAGCGGCGGTGGAGACGTCGGCAGCCTGCGAGCCAGGACATCGTCCGTTCTACGACCCAACGGTGGCGGCCGAGGCGCTGGGATGATTCGACACCTCTGCGGGCGATGCAATGGGTGATACCGCGGTTGTGGACAGGCTGCCGTATTGCATCGAATGCAACACATCTCGCGCTGCGCCAACTCGCTGAGCTGCAGTTGGTGCCCAGGTTAGCGCCGGTTCGGTGGCTGGTTGGGATGCGCTGGCCTGGCACCCGTTACCGACTCAACGATGATGCGTTAGATGCATCGCGAGTGCTGTCGTTGATATGCCTGGAGCCGCGCGCACCGACGGTGTCGTGCACCTGGACCCCGAACCCGCCGTCCTGGAAGCGATGTTGGAAGGCTGGGCACTGCAGCAGCGCACGCGCTTCTTGCGGGAGTCGACGATCAACCCCCGGATCGCGCTGGTCCGTCGACTGGCTCGATTTACCAATGAGTACCCGTGGCAATGGGACCCCGCCGAGGTGGAGGCCTTCTTCGACGATCTTTGTACCCGGCGGCCTGGAAGGCCGCTGGCGGTGTCGACCGCACGGAACTACCAGAACGACCTGCGGCTGTTCTTCGACTACATCACCGACGCCCGCTACGGCTGGCCGTCCACGTGCAACGAGCGATTCGGCCGGGCTCCGGTCCAGCTTCTGCACGAGTGGAACACGATCACCCACACCAGCGAGTACGAAAGAGCCGCCGAACGCCGTCCGCTCACCTACGACGAAGTACAGGCCCTCTTCGACGCCGCCGACGGCCGCGTCGAGGAGATCCGCGCACGACGCCGCAAGGGCTCCCTCGCGGCGCTTCGTGACGCCATGGTCTTGAAGACGGTCTACGCCTTCGGCCTGCGGCGCCAGGAAGCGTGCGGCCTGGACCTGTGTGACCTGCGCCGAAATCCCAAGGTCGCCGACTACGGCCGCTTCGGGGCGCTCTTCGTCCGTTACGGCAAGGCGTCCAAGGGCGGCCCTCCCAAGCGCCGCAGTGTTCTGACCGTCCCGGAGATGGACTGGATCGTGGACGTTCTGGGCCAGTACGTCAGCGAGGTCCGCCCCGCCTTCGTGCCGGGCAAGCACCCGGCGTTCTGGATCACCGAGCGCCGCGACCGGAAGTCCCTGAGACGGCTGAACGACGCCTTCGAGACAGCGCGCCGGTCCGCCGACCTGCCGACGGAGCTGGACCTGCACTCGCTGCGGCACACTCTGGCGACCCACGCGATCAACCGGGGCATGTCTCTGGAAGCAATTGCCGCCCTCCTCGGACACAAGTCGCTGTCCATGACACGTGTTTACGCCCGGATCGCCGACCGGACCGTCGCCGACGAGTACTTCGCCGTCTCAGAGAAGGTCGAGGCGCTCTACGACGCCCCGCGCCAGCTGCCGGCCGACGCCGAGGGTTCGGAGATGGCCAAGCTTCGCCGGGAGATGCACCGCCGCATGCTCGGCAACGGCTACTGCGCTCGCCCCGTCGAGATGGACTGCCACTTCGAGCCGATCTGCGAGTCCTGCACCTTCTTCGTCACCACGATCGAGTTCCGGCCCACCCTCGAACGCCAACGAGACGACGCGGCTACCAAGGGACAGGTCGCACGCGAGCAGATCTTCGACGGACTCCTCAGCCGCCTCGATGGAGAAGCCTCCTGACACTCTCCACTCGCCAAATCGAGCCTGTTCACTGGGCCTCCCCAGTGCCTGCTTGAGCTCTTGCAATCTCGGCATGGTGTGAGGCTTCGGCAGCGGCGTCCACGTGATCCAGGCGATTCCAGCGGTCAGTGTCATATCCGTTGCGGTAGTTCCACCAGCTCGCGGTGGTCCACAACCGGTTCCACTCGCGGAGCATGGTGGACCGTTCCTCCTGGCCACGTCCGCTCCGGTCGAGGAGTGCCAGCAGGAGCCCTGCCGAGTCGCAGACCAGGATCTCCAGGGAACGCAACGCGCAGAACGTGTCCCCGGTCTCGCCGGCCGCGTCCTGGACTGGCCGAAGCTGGGAGTAGATGAACGCCTCCAGCGTGAGGACGTCATCGCGGGTGATGTCATCCACATAGCGCAGGCTGCGGAGCGGCTCAGTGCTCACGGGCGGCTTCCTCTTTCGACTATGGCTTGACATCGAGACCCGCATATTAGAAGGGTGCCGTCCGGCAAGGTCCGTTACGACAACCTCAACTCGGCCGTCGCCCAAGTGCTGGGCTTCAAGCGGGCCCGGGTGGAGACCGAACGGTGGACCGCGTTCCGCTCGCACTTCGATATCGAGGTCTTCTACTGCCGTCCCTGCATCGAAGGAGCACACGAGAAGGGCGGAGTGGAAGGGCAGATCGGCTACTTCCGGCGCAACCACTTCGTCCCCGTCCCCGAGGTCGGCTCACTGGCCGAACTGAACGCGATGGTCGACCGCTGGGACCAGGAGGACGACGCCCCGCGGATCCGCTCCCGCCCGCGGACGGTCGGCGAGTACTTCGCCGCATACCACCCTCTCAGAGCGCTGACGGACCTCGGCTTCCGCGGCCTGGACAACGACGTACGCGACCCCGTGATCATCACCGGCTTCCACGCCAGCCGCACCCACAAGCTCACACCCGGCCAGAAGACCGCCAACCGCGTCCTCGCCGTCGGACGTGCACCGGTCGAGCACGGCTTCGCCAACCTCAAGAACTGGCGAACCCTCACCAAGCTCCGAACCGACCCCGCCCATGCGACCCGCCTCCTGCGCGCCTTGCTCGTTCTCACGAACCTCGAAGTCAACCGCTGACAGACGATCTGCTCCGCAGACAGCCGCCCACGACCAGCGTGAGCACCCCGAGAACCGGTCACACCAGCCCTTTGAACTGCAACTTCAAGTTGACGGAGGCTCAGTGATGCGCTGGCCACATGAACGGCATATATGGCTCTCGGCCAACGAGGATCCCCCACTGTCCCGCCCGGACAAGCTAAGCAGGGTCAGAGTACGCCCGCCGCTTGCCCAGGGGATCTGAAACTGCGTTGAACTCCCTTCTCCCACAGCACTGGTACAGCCCCAGCTTCATACGCGATCCCGTGCTCAGTGCAGCACCGAACTGACGCACCCGCACGCTATTCGAGGCGGTCAACCGGTGAGGCCTCCAATCGAGTCGACGACCCGCTGCGGATCGGTCAGATCCTCCAGTACGAGATCGGCGCCGGCCGAAGCCAGTTCGTCGGCCGATGTCGTCCCCGACGCCACCGCGATGACCGAGGCGCCGCCTTCCCGGCCGGTGCGTACGTCTTCGAGCGAGTCTCCGATGATCACCGTCTTGGACCGGCCGAACCTCTGGCCCGTGAGCGCCTCGGCCCGCTTCTGCGCGATGCCGACCAGGGAGGGGCGGTGCATGTCGTCCGAGGCGTACCCGCCGATGTCCGGATGGACGTGCCGGGTCAGGTCGAAGGCGGCGAGTTTGAGGAGCGCGTTGGGCTTGAGGTTCCCGGTGACGATCGTGGGCAGGAACCGCGGCTCGTCGCGCACCGCCCGCAGCGCGGCGACTACCCCCGGCAAGAGGACACCGTCGCGCCGGATGTCGTCGAGGTGGCGGCGCTGGACCTGCGGCAGGAGCTCGACCATGGCCGGCAGCAGGGTGGCCGCCTCGCCCTCGGCGAAGCCGTTCTCCACCAGCATGCTCAGGATCGCCAGGGGCATGGTCGTGCCGGTGCCCCGCTTGGGGAGGGATCCGGCGGTACGGCTGGTGACCTCGTGGAACGTCTCCCGGTAGACCTGCCGGTCGATGTCCCCGACGTACAGCAGCGTCCGGTCGATGTCCCACAGCACGAGAACCTGTCCGCTCACGTCATGTCTCCGTCCTCGCTAGATCCGCCACCGCGACCTTGAGGTCCTGAGGGTACGGGGCGGGATCGGCGTCGAGTTCGGCGGCGAGGGTGTGCAGATGCTCGTCGAGGCGGGCGGACTGGAGGTCGCGGGCCATCGCGAGCGCCTGGTGCCCCGTGGCCGCGCCGGCCTCCGCGTCGCCGGTGCGGAAGTGCGCGGTGGACTCGCGGGTGAGGACGAGGGCGCGGGTGCGCCGTTCGTCGGGGTTGAGCGTGCTCCGGGCCTTCTAGAGGGAGGCGAGCGCCCCGGCCGGGTCGTCGAGGTCGAGGTGGCTCCTGGTCGGTCAGTCTGCGCACACGGACAGGCCGGCCACCGCGCCTCCAGCGGTCGGATCGGACGTCACCGCACATCCAACCGTCACGACCACGGAACCCCGCGAACCTATTCGGTCACAGCACTGGACGAGAATGAAGTTGCGGCCAAGTGCTGGGCGTCGTTCAGGAAAACTGCCCCTGTTGATACGAGTTCGCGACTGCACAGTGGCCAAGACCCCAACCACGATGCGCAGCGGACTGCGCAGGCCAGGCCGGACACTGCGCAGGGCAGGTCAGGCCGGTATGGCGCGGCGCTGCCAGGCTGCGCAGTACCGCCCCATGACGGTCTGCACGGCCAGCCTTCCGTCCGGTTGCGCAGACCCGGCGCCCCTCCCCCAGGTCTGCGCGAAGGGATGCGCATTCCTTCGCGCAGACCCAGGAGGCGGATGGGCCGGAAGACAACGCCCGGATCCTCTTGGTGAGTTGTCATGCATATGCGTAGCCTTGCGGTTGCACACGTATACCGCACCGGATCGTGACGGAGAGGGAACGTGACCAGAGAATCCGATCGTGGCCCGTTAGGGGCCTTAGAACGCCTAACAGAATGCTGCAACTGCCCTTGGAATGTTGGTGTCTGATGGGTTGTTGGCCTGTGTATGAGAAGGGGTGAGCAGCCGCCG
>NZ_JBVIOL010000046.1:0-6951 GCF_055578825.1 Streptomyces sp. NPDC032822
TGGGCGCCATCAACGTTCTACGGGCCGGGCTGGTCCATCGCAACGCCAACCCGGCATAGCGAGAAGCCCCCGGCTTCAGCCGGGGGAGGAGTCACCTCCCCTCTATCGAGGACCAGGTCCGCAGCCTGAAGGCGAACCTGGAAGTGGCCCGCGCCATGGGCGCGGCCGAATACACGATCAAGGGCATGTAGGGCGAGATCGCCGACTACCTGCGGGTCATCGGGAAGATGAAGGCGAAGATGGACTCCATGTCCGACGAAGAACGCCACGAGGTCGAGGAAGCCAGCAAGGTCCTGCGCCGCCTGCGCGCGGGGGTCGCCCGCTCCGGGCGGGTGCCGCTGCCCATGCCCATGGTCCGTCCTGCTGATGGGGCCAGCGCATGACCGCCAAGCGCACCCCGGCCGATGTGCTGCGCGAGGCGCGGAAGCAGGACAGCCTGGCCAAGCGGGCCAAGGTCCTCGCTGTTGTGGAGGACATGAAGGCGCAAGGCGAGCCGATCACGTTCCTGGGCGTGGCCAGGAACGCTGGAGTCTCGAACTGGCTCGTCTACGCCGAGGGCGTGCGCGAGCACATCGAGGCTGCCCGCAAGGGCCAGAAGGGGAGTCAGCGACGCGAACGGCAGTCCGGCACTTCAGCCAGTGCTGCGAGCCTCGCCGTCGACCTGGAGTTGGCACGAGCTGAGCTGAAGCGCCTCAGAGAGGAGCGGGACCGGCTCAAGGCAAAGGTTTAGCGCGGACTTGGACAGCAAGTCGGCCAGGCTGGCCATGCCGAACTCGTCACTCGCATCAACGAACTCACCGCGGCAAACCAGGAGCTTGCCCACAAGCTGACCCTCGCCGAAGCGGACCGGGACGGCCTGCAGACTGCACTCACCGAGGCCCAGGACGACCTGATCTCCGCCCGGCAGGCCCTGCGGAACATGATGCGCGACCAGAACCGTGACGCCCCATGACGTGAACCTCTCAGCGCGTCTTCTACTCCTCGCCGTCCACGGTGCCGAATTCCAGTGCATGCACCCATGCCTGGGCCGCCGCGAGGTCGGGCGCCGTCCCGGCAGGAGCGTAGGAGAAGCCATCCCACTCCTCCAGGGCCCTGGGCTCGTCTGGCCGGAGGTGGCTGGCACCGCCGTGCAGCGGTCGGTCGCGGCGGTACTGATCCAAGGGCGGGCGGCGCCGTTTCTCGTACGGCGTGAAGGGATCGGCGGGGTCGACGTGCGTGGTGGCGCGGGACGGCTGGTTCGGTGGCCCGGGTCGGCGGTGCTTGCCCATGATTCCGATGGTCTCAGGCCGCGACCGTTGTCGGCCTGGCGGCGGCGAGGTCTCTCGCCCGTCCCCGGACCTCTTCGACCGAGGGGGTGCGGTAAGGGCGGGCGGCGTCCAGCAGGGTGTTGAGCCGGGAGGCCACGAGCGCCGAGTCGATACGGGCAGCGTCGTCCAGCGCCTGCTGCGCAGCAGGCGCGGCCTGCTCGACCTCTCCCTCGTCGAACAGCGCGGCGGCCAGCCCGACGCGGTCCATGACGCGGACCCGGTCGAAGCCAGGGGCCCGCAGCTCCAGCGCGTCGTGGAAGCAGACGCTCGCGGGACCGTGCGGACGGCCGAGTGCAGCGAGGTCGCGGGCGGAGACGGCACGGGCGCCGGCGTGTTCGGCGGCGTCGAAGTACGCCACCCACGCGGGCACCTCGCCCAGGCCGTTTGCTAGAAGATCGTCGGCAGTGCCCAGATGTGTCTCGGCCTGGTACTCATCGCCGAGGGCCGCATGCACCCGGCCGGTCTGCGAGGCGACCAGGGCCTTCGCCGCAGGCCGGTCAGCCTTCGCGGCGGCCACTTCGAGGAGGTCGAGGGCATCGCGCGGGCGACCGAGGTAGATCATCTGGTGCGACATGCGGGTGACGATCTCCACTCCTCGGTCGCGCTGCCCGGCCTCGCCCGCCGCGTAGATGCCGTAGCTCCAGTAGCGCTGTGCCGTCGCATACCGGCCGCAATCGTGGCTGACCCATCCGGCGAGCGCGGCCAGGTCGGCGGTCGCGGCAAAGACCCGGGCCCGCAGGCTGGCCGGAACGCCGTCTTGAATGCGGCGGGCGACTTCGGCGAGCTGGGCGACGATCGCGGAGCGGTACAGTCCGCCGCCCTTGGTGGCGTCGGCTCGGGTGAAGAACGCGGTGACCTCTTCGAGCGCGGTGACGGTGTCGGTGTCGAATCCCTGGTGGGCGCGGTTCAAGGGCCGGGCTGTGCCCCCCAGCATCCGCTCGGCAGCGAGGATCAGCGGGGCCCCAACAGCGAGCTTGAGGGTTTCGCGGCGGTCCATGATCAGGTCCATCTGCGTCCATCCGGCCAGGGTCTGGGCGGCTGCTTCGGTCAGCGGCGGGACTTGGATCGTATCCAGAACCGCTCCGACGGCCGTGAGGCCAAGATCACCGGGAGTGAGCGGCTGGCCGACCGTCTCGGAGAGTACGGCGGCGAGCAAAGTGGGCACCGGCGGGCGGGGGCGTTCGCCGTCGATCCAGCGGCGGACGCGGGTGGCGTCCGGGGTGATCTGGCGGTGACCTTGGCGAACCGCTTCGGCGGCGACCCGGCGGGCAATCTCGCCGTGAGACAGGCCGGTCGCAGCGATCCACAGGGCGAGGTGCGGGTTGCTGGTCCTACTGGCCATAGGGTGCTCGCCCTCCCGACGTGATGTCACGGAGCGTGGCTATTCCGCGACAGTTCGCGACACCTACGCTACTGGTCAGAGCTCGTGCGGTGGGCAGATTCTGTTCAGGCGGGAGCCGTCCGGCTACCCGCCTGATGTGAGGGAAGGGGATTTCGCATGGTGACACTTGCACCCGAGGCTCCGTGGGCGATGCGACTGGTCACCGACCGGCTGCCGGTGGGTCCGCCGCCGTACGCGGCAGTGACGCTGGACGGGGCCACGCAGACCGCCCGCTACACCGACGCCGCCGGCCAGGTGGTGGAGATGGGCAAGCATGGCACCAACAGGACCAAGGGCACCGCCTCGGTGTCCGGCGGCGGCGACGGGCAGAATCCGCAGCCGCAGAGCCAGGACGACAACACCACCGACTACGAGTCGGACTGACCAGTGGCTCCCCTCGTTCTGGTCGTCACGTCCCTGGAAGACGTCACCGCCGACCTGGTCATCGCCGCACTCAACGAGCGCGAGGTGCCCGTCGCCCGGGTCGACCCGGCCGATATCGGGCCCGAACTGACTTTCGGCGCCCGCATCGGCGCCGGGGCATCGGTATGGGGCGGGCGGCTGCGTACGGCAAGCCGCGAGGTGGAACTGCGGGAGGTGGCGGCGGTGTACTACCGCCGCCCCACTCCGTACTCCGCACGGTTCGCCCACCTGCCCGCCCAGCAGCGCGACTTCGCCACCGCCGAGGCTCGGCACGGCCTCGGCGGTATCCTGCACAACCTGCGCGGCGCTCGTTACGTGAACCACCCGGCCGCCGTCAGCCGTGCGGACTTCAAGCCCGCCCAACTGCAAAGGTTCGCCGAACTCGGTCTCACCATCCCGGCGACGCTCGTCACCAACGACGCCGAGCAGGCACGGAAGTTCGCCGCTGAGCACGACCGCATCATCTACAAACCGTTCCGCGGCCTGCTCGCAGGTGAAGACGGGCACGCCGGAGCGATCTGGGCCCAGCGCGTCGATCCGGACACCTTCGACGACTCGCTCACCGTGATGCCGCACTTGTTCCAGGCCGAGATCCCCAAGACCGGCGACGCACGGGTCACCGTGGTCGGGCAGCAGGTGTTCGCCAGCCGGGTCGAAGCGCCGGACGGTGCCCTGGACTGGCGCCGAGGCGACTGGAACAACCTCATCCACACACCTGTCAGCGTCCCGGCCCCGATCGAGGCCGCGCTGCACAGCTACCTGGCCTCGTTCGGCCTGGCCTTCGGCTGTTTCGATTTCGCCCTCACCGGAGACGAACACCTGCCCGAATCTTGGACGGCCATTGAGTGCAATCCGAACGGGCAATGGGGCTGGCTGCCCGAAGCCCCCGCTATCACCGAGGCGTTCGCCGACATCCTGAGCAGAAAGGAGGCGGTGGCCTATGGCCATGCCCGCTGACCTTGAGACCGACGCGGCCCGCCTGCGCGAGGCCATGACGAAGTCCCTCGCCACGGATGACGTCTTCCCCGATCCGGCTTGGCACCAGGCGGTCCAGACGGTGCCCCGGCATCGGTTCGTACCCGGCTTCTACCTGCCCGCCGACAAGCGCAACGGGCAGGGGATGACCGTGTGGGAGCCAGTCACCGCCGAACTCGACTACGGCCGGTGGCTGGCCGCCGCATACTCCGACACCACGCTGATCACGCAGTTCGACGGCGACGAAGTGGACTGGAAACAGCCGACAGTCCGGCACGGCGGGGCCCCGACCTCATCGTCCACCCTGCCGTCGCTCGTGCTGCGGATGTGGGCGGACGCGGATGTCACCGAGGGGCACACGGTGCTGGAGATCGGCACCGGGACCGGCTACTCCACCGCGCTTGCGTGCGAACGCCTCGGTTCCGCCAACCTCACCAGCATCGAGGTGGATCCGCACCGCCTGGAGACGGCGGCGAACGCACTGTTCGGCCTGGGCTATACCCCTACGCTCGCGGTCGCCGACGGGCTGTACGGGTACTGGCCCGAGGCGCACTTCGACCGGATCGTGGCCGCCTGTTCCTTCCGCGCCGTCCCTCCGGCCCTCATCGCCCAGACCCGGCCCGGAGGCAAAATCCTCCTCACCCTCAGCGGCTGGCTCTACGGATACGCCCGCGTCCTGCTGACCGTCGGGGACGACGGCACCGCCGAAGGCCAACTGCTCAGCGGCACCGTCTCCTTCATGTCCGCGCGGACGCACGCCGCCCCGGCGTTCGGGAACCCCGCCCACTGGGCCGCCGGCCTCCCCGAGACCGGCCACACGGCGAAGCACAGCCCGGAGCGGATCACCGCCACCACAAAGGAAGCCTTCCATCTGCGGTTCCTCGCCCAAAGCGCCGCGCCGGACGCACAGATGACCATGGTCGGCGAGGTGGTGCACCTCGTCGACGTCATCACTGGATCCGCCGCTACCCTCACCCCACACAACGGAACCTGGCAGGTACGACAAGGCGGTCCGGTCAAGCTGTGGGACTGCATTGAGACGGTCCTGAGCGCCTACGACGCGGCGGGTCGGCCGAGCCCGGAAACGTTTCGGCTGCATGTTTACGACGGCGGGCAGTACCTGCGCCACCCGCAGATGCCCGACCTCCCTCTGGCGAGGCCCTGAGCAGGGCCGTACGCTCCAAGAGTCAGCCACGTAACTCATGTGACAGAAGGACATATTTCCCGCTGACCTGCGAGAGTCACTTGCAACCCTAGATAACCGTGATGCCGTGGGCAAGGCTGGCGTTGGCGTGTCCGCCGGGGGTGGCTGCCTCGTTGTCGGCCGGGGCATGGCCGGCCCACCAGCCGGGCAGCGGCCGTCCTTGGGAACCGGCCATTGGCTCAGTGAGCCGGACCAGGTACTCCAGGACGCGCTGCAGTTCTTGGCCGTGGGGCTGCCGGAGCGGCAGGAGGGCACCGATCCCCGTCAGGCCCCGGAAGAGGTCGTACTCGGCGAAGGCTGTCTGTCGCCCGTGGTCGATGCGTGCGTGCGCTGCGTCGACGCGACGCCGGGTGTGGGCCGCGATGACGTTGTCCAGAGTGTGAAGGGCGCCGCTGTAGCAGCTGCTCTTGTCGGCGGCCAAGTGCAGGACGAAGGCCATGGCGGGGGCGCCGAGGAACAGGTTGGCGTCATCTCCGTCGATGAGAGGGCCCGCGACGGCGAGCTTGCGGTGCACGACCTGGAACGTGGTGAGCCCGGCGGCGGCCCGCTCGACGTCGAGAAGGGCGGCCCCGAGAGGGCCGTGTGCGAGAGACTGCCGGGTGGCAGGGTTTGTGCCAGGCGGGGCGGCGGTCACTGCGGGGCTCCTTGTGAGCGGGTGATCCAGGACAGCGCGGCAGTGCGTGCCAGGCGGCGACAGGTGGCTTCGGCGCCGGCGCCGAAGCCCGCGGCGCGGTTGTGGTGCATGTGGAGCAGGGACGGCAGAACACTGACGGGATCGTGTCCGGCCTCTTCAAGGGCCTGCCGGTAGGCCGACAGGTGCGTACGGCGCAGCGCCCACACGTCGGCGACGTGGGCGCCTCGCGGGATTTCCCGGAAAGTGCTGGCTGCGGTGTCGGGGGCAGCGCTGAGGCGTACGGCCAGGGCTTGGACGTCGCGTGGGGCGGTTTCGCCTTCGTTCTTGAGGAAGTGGTTCGTTAACCACGTCCAGCCTGTTTGTGGGGATCCGAGGAAGCTGGTGGCGATGTCGACCGTGCTGGCAGCGGTGAGGGCTGGCCGGTGGCTGTCGGCGAGGGGCAGGACGAGTTGTGCGAGGGCTGCGGCGGAGTCCGTGGTGAAGTACCGCTCGGCGGCTTCCAGGACGGTTCCTGATCCGTACCGGCCGCTCTCCGGGGCTTCGGTGTCCCACTGCACTCGGTCGATCAGGCCCTCACTGCGCAGTTCGGATGCCCATGTCGCAACGCGTTCTGCTGCTTCGCCGAAGGCGTCCGCAGACCGCAGATTCAGGCGGAGGCGCACGTGGCTGTCGGGGTCGGCGTAACGGGTGAACCATAAGTCCGGCGCCCTCGTACCGAAGCCGATCAGCAGCCGCGGCAGATGAGAGGTCAGCACCTCGGAAGCCCGGTCGGCGTTGCCGTAGAGCTTCAGGTACGCCGATGGGGAGGCGCCGGGCAGCCGTGCGGAAGTGCGGCTGTGGATGGCGGTTGGCGGGTAGCCGGGGCGGGCTGTGGGCTGGTCGGAGGCGAATGCCATCGGGGCGTTTCTTCGTGGATACGCCCGGCTTCAGCCGGGGAGGAAACGAAGCTTCTGCGGAGCAGGGCAGGAAAAGCGGGTCCGCCCCCGGGGCGGACCCGCGTTGGCCGGTTACCGGCCACCGGCCAACA
>NZ_JBVIOL010000047.1:0-6719 GCF_055578825.1 Streptomyces sp. NPDC032822
TGAGTTGCGTACGTGTCACACCCAGCGTCCTACCAGGTCCCGTCCCCGCACGGGACCAGAACCCGAGAATGATCACGACCTCACACAGGCCCTAGCAGACAGAATGCTCCAAGCGGTCCTAGTAGAAGCTCTGTTCGCCTAGGCCCGGACCAGCCCCACGACATCCCCTAGCGTTGCACGGACACGATCCACACCGACCGACCCGCCCTCCTGCAACACCATTCAGCGAAGGACACACGACACGATGGATCTCGTCGGCCACCGCTCCATCGCGTACTGAGGATCTTGTCGCATGCCCTATGAGGAGCCCATCGCCGAGATCTCCCTCGTCGCCGCCTCCCGCGCCCGCCCCGCCCGGCTCTCCCTGCGCCCGGACCAGCAGCAGGCGGTCGACAGCGCGACACGTCACCTGGCACGCGCACACACCCGCGGACACATGGTGTCGGCCTGCGGCACCGGCAAAACACTCACCGCGCTGCGGACCGCCGAGGCTCTTGATGCCCGGCGCCTACTCATCGCCGTGCCGAGCCTGGACCTCATCTCCCAGTGGGCCCAGACGGCCCGCAACGACGGACACCGGGAACCGATGATGGCAGTCTCGTCCCTGGCCGCCGCCAAACACCCGGTCCTGGCCGGAGCCGGCGTCCACAGCACCAACAACCCGGAGTTCCTGGCGAGTTGGCTGGCCCGGCACGAGCACGCCACCGTCTTCGTCACGCTCGACTCCCTCCCGAAGATCGAACAGACCCAGCACACCCGCGCTCCCGTGCCGACCTTCGACCTCATGATCGTCGACGAAGCGCACCGCACCGCGGGAAGCTGGGACAAGGACTGGACCGTCCTGCACGACCACACCCGCATCCGCGCCGACCGCCGTCTCTACCTGACCGCCACCCCCTACGAATGGGAGCCGCCCCGCCTCACTGAAGCACCCACCACCCGCCCCCAGCCCAGACGCACCGCCGCGACCGCCCCCGCCTGGGACACCCCGGCCCTCGTCGCCTCCATGGCAGACGTCAAAACCTTCGGCCCCCGCCTGCACACCTACAGTCACGCGGACGCCATCGAAGACGGAGTTCTCGCCGACTACCAACTGGTCGTCCCCACGATCACCGACACCCACCTGCGCACCGTACTGACCACCCCCGAGGCGCACTCCGGCTTCGGCCCGACCGCGCGCCGTACCACCGCACTGCATCTGGCGGTCCTCAAAGCGATGACCGAACACGACCTCCACCACGTGATCGTGTACTTCCAACAGGTCGCCGACGCCACCGACTTCGCCCGCCAGTTCCCCCACACCCTGCGCACCCTCGCCGAGGACCAACGCCCCGCCTGGGCGAGCGACCTGGTGGTCCAGTCGATCAACGGCACCCACACCCCCGGCCAGCGCCACGACATCCTCAGCGACTTCGCCATCGCCGACCGCGCCGTGCTGACCAACTCCCAGGTACTGGGGGAGGGGATCGACCTGCCGGCCGTCGACGCGGTCGTCTTCGCCGACCGCACCGCCAGCGTCCGCCGCATCGTCCAGGCACTGGGCCGCGCCCTGCGCAAACCCCCCACCCAGACCACGAAGACCGCCAGCCTCGTCATCCCCGCCTACATCCCCCACGGCGCCGATCCCACCGACCTCCTCGGCACCCCCTACGAAGCCCTCTGGCTCGTCACCGCCGCCCTGCGCCACCACGACCAGACCATCGCCGCCCGCGCCCCCCGCACCACCGCCAAACACCGCCTCGAACAGGGCACCCGCACCCTCCTCGCACGCCGCTTCCGCTTCGACTTCACCCTCGACCCCGACACCATCGCCCGCGCAATGGACCTGATCGCCTGGCCCGCCGACAACGCAACCCCCTCCGCCCCACGCCGTGCAGGCCTGGCGGCCGCGACCCGCTTCCACGCCGAACACCACCACCTACGCGTGCCCACCGACTACGAAGACGCCTACGGCTACCGGCTCGGCACCTTCATCGACGGCCAGCGCACCGCCCGCAGACAAGACCTCCTCACCGAGGACTGGATTGCCGAACTTGACGCGCTCGGCATGATCTGGGACGACCACGAAGCAACCTGGCAAGGCCACCTCACCACCATCACCAACTTCCACACCGAACACGGCCACCTCGCCATCCCCCTCCACCAACCCGGCGGCCAATTCCTCATCAGCCAACGAGCCCTCGCCCGCAACAACCGCCTCCACCCCGACCGCCACGCCCAGCTCGCCGCCCTCGACCCCCACTGGACTCTCCCGCACGGCCCCGACTGGCACCGCAAATACCACCTCCTGCGACGCCACATCGAAGCCGGACACAGCCCCACCACACTGCGCCGCGACACGGTCATCGCCGAGGTGAAGGTAGGAAGCTGGCTGCACCGCCAGTTCTCCACCTGGAACCAGCTCGCCCCCGGACAACGCGACCTCCTGGCCCGCCTCCAGCTCACCCCGACAGCCGTCCCCCTGACCCCTACAAGGCCGACGAGCCCACCCGCACCCAAGCGGCCGCGTCGGTCCTTCGAGCAGACCGCACAGATCCTCCGGCTCTTCATCGAACGCTGGAACCGCCCACCCGGCGCCCGCGAATGGGTCGAGGTCGACGGAGAACGCATCATGATCGGACCGTGGCTCTGCAAGGCGCGCTCCAAACGGAACGCCGACCAACTCACCGAAGAACAAAACCGCTTGATGGCAGAGATCCTCCAAGCGGACTGGACCACCCAGGAATCCGAGTAGAGCATCCGCCCTCAAGCCAGACACCCCCCGAGAGGGTCTTCACCGGCCCACGCCACGGCAGGCGTAAAAGGCTCCGTGTCCACAACGCAGCGGCGGGCACGGGGACATGCAGGATCGGCGCTCCAGGTCAGAGCGCCGATCCTGTGCGGTTGACGCGGCAACGCCTACCCGCTGGTTCCTGATCGCATGGGTGGAGCCCGCAACTCTCAGGAGTAGCCGGACGATTCCGACGAAGAGAGCTTCTCGCGAAGCCCAAAATGTTCGATGAACCCGCAGGCCCCATGCTGCCTCTCAGCCGACCACCATCCCGGCCAAGCACGTATCACCAGGCCAGGGCGCCGTCGATCGCGGTAATGGCGCGGAGCCGACGCCCAGCGACGACGATCGCTGGCACAGTCCAATTTGGGATAGCCCCGCATTTACCCCCGGACGGGCATGGTCCCATGGGCGCTCCACGATGCCTCTCCCCAGCTCACAGCCACGACTTCCCCCAACGGCGATTGATGCCGACGCTCCGCACGGTGGACACCAGCGCATCAACGATCGTGGAGGGCTCGCCTGGCGCGAGGGGGCAATGCCACGATGCAGGTGCTCATCTCGGTGACGGCAAACACCAGTTGAGCGACGAACCTGGAGCCCGCAACACGCCGACGCGCCCTTAGCGCGGGCGTCGAACTCAGGAGGCAGGACATGCCCCACACACTTCGCGTGGTGGGGTGCGTTGTAAACGGCGCACCCCACCACAGGCTCTCGACACCCGATGCCGTGGTGATCGTCGTCATCACCGTACTGGCCTGCGTGATGGCAGGCAGCGGCCTGGACACATCATCGATCTTGGCGGTGCTGAGCGGCGCCAGCCTGATCGCAGCGGGCACACTGCTGGCCCTGCGGGGCACAGGGCAACGGCTGTGGCCACTGATCGTGCGGATGGCGAACGCGATTCCGACACCGTAGGCGTACCGGCCGTGGGGCGCAGGGAGAAACCGGTAGCCACCTCCAACGGGGCGTTGGAGAAACTGGCCCACTGGCTGCGCGCCCAGCGCGCGGCCGGAGGATGGTCTTACGCCCAACTGGCGGACCGGGCAGGATGCCACGCCACGACGCTCCAGCGTGCGGCATCAGGACACGGCGTGCCCAGCGCGCATGCCGTCCAGGCCTACGCGCGGGCCTGCGCTGCTCCGGTCGATGTGGCGATGGAACTGTGGAGGAAGGCTCGCAGAGGTGGGCACTATGGGTCTGGCGACGCTCGCCCGGCGCCGAGTCCGATGTATCTCGACACCATCGGCAAGTTCAAGGCCGGCCTACAGGAGCTCTACGCGTGGGCCGGCCGGCCCACGGTGCGCGACATGGAGCAACGGGCGGGGGAGTGGGGAAGGCTGCCACACAGCACCGCTCACCGCATCGTGCAGGGGCAGACGGTGCCGCGCGACGAGCATCAACTGATCGGGTTCCTGGTCGCTTGCGGGGTCACTGAAACAGAGCACCGCTTGTGGGGCGACGCATGGAGACGCGTCCTCGGACATGCCCCCCGCAAGGCGATCCCACCCGCGCAGCGGACAGCACCCGCTGCATCTCCAGCCCGGACTCGGGCACCGAGACTGCGCTTCAGCCTGCTCGGACCGGTGCGCGCTTGGCGCGGGGAAGAGCCACTACCCACGGGTTCCCCCCAGCAACGGGCCCTGCTGGCCGCGCTACTGCTGCGGGATGGCCGTACGGCAACTGCGGGCGAACTGATCGACGCACTGTGGGGCGACGAGCCGCCGGCACAGGCACTAGCGACGGTACGGACCTACGCCTCGCGTCTGCGGAAGGCCCTGGACCCAGGCGTCCTGGTCAGTGAGTCGGGCGGGTACGCGATCCGTTCGCTGGGCGAGGACGCGCTGGACCTGGCGATGGCGCAAGAGCTGGTGACCAAGGCAGAGAAGGCGAGGGCGGCGGGAAACCTGAGCCACGCCAGGGAGACGCTGGGCCGCGCGCTGGCGTTGTGGGACGGCGAAGTGATGGCGGGACTGCCGGGCCCCTACGCGGAGGTACAGCGGGTCCGACTTGAGGAATGGCGGTTGCAACTCCTCGAGTCCCGCCTGGACATAGACCTAGAACAGGGCTCCCACGCGGAGGTGGTCTCCGAGCTCACGGCCCTGACAGCGGCGCACCCCTTGCGCGAGCGCCTGCGCGAGCTGTTGATGCTGGCGCTGTACCGCAGCGGGCGCCAGGCGGAGGCGCTGGCGGTGTACGCGGACACGCGGCGCCTGCTGGCGGACGAGCTGGGAGTGGACCCGCGTCCGGGGCTGAAGGAACTACAGCAGCAGATTCTGCAGGCGGACCCGGGCCTGGCGGAGCCGTCTCTGGGAAGGCTTGAGCCCCACACGTCGGTCATACGCCCCGCCCAACTCCCAGCAACGGTACCCGACTTCACCGGGCGCGCATCCGTCGTGGCAGGGCTTGAAGACGTCCTGGCCTCGGCCGAGGGCCGGATTATGGCGGTCTCCCTACTCGCCGGCATCGGCGGCGTGGGCAAGACAACGCTCGCGGTGCATGTGGCGCACGCGGCCCGTGCCCACTTTCCCGACGGCCAGCTGTACGTCGACCTTCAGGGAACAGGAGACCGGGCGGCGGAGCCGGAGACGGTACTGGGCGCGTTCCTGCGCGCCTTGGGCACAGCGGGCTCGGCGATCCCGGACACACTGGAAGAGCGGGCGGCGCTGTACCGGTCGGTGCTCGACGGCCGCCGTGTGTTGGTGCTCCTGGACAACGCGAGGGACGCGGCGCAGGTTCGTCCACTGCTGCCCGGAATGGAGGGCTGTGCGGCCCTGGTGACGAGCCGGGTACAGCTGGTGGACCTGGCAGGGGCGCACATGGTGGACCTGGATGTGATGTCACCAGAGGAAGCCCTCCAACTCTTCGCGCGCATCGTGGGAGAGGAACGGGTGGAGAAGGAGCGGGCGGTGACCCTTGATGTGGTCGAGGCATGCGGCTTCCTGCCCCTGGCGATCCGCATCGCGGCGTCCCGCCTTGCAGCTAGGCGCACCTGGACCGTGGCGGTCCTGGCCGCCAAACTCGCCGACGAACGAAACCGGCTGGACGAGCTCCGGGCCGGAGATCTGGCCGTACGGGCGACGCTTGACCTGAGCTATCGCCAGCTCAAGGCAGAACAAGCCGACACCTTCCGAGTACTCGGCGCGCACACCAGCCCGTTCATCTCGCTGGACTCCGCACGCAGCATGCTCGGTTGCGGCATTGATGCAGCGGAGGACCTTCTTGAAGACCTGGTGGATGCCGGACTGGTCACCCCGCTCGATCCTGGACGCTACCGACTGCACGACCTTGCTTGGCTCTATGCCAGGACAGCGGCCTCGAAGGGCCCTGGGGATCAAGTTATGGATGAGGTGAGTGACGCATAGGTACGCCGAACTCGCCCCACTCGTGGCTGTTACGTAGTTCAGGGCCCTCCTACTTGTCGGCCAGCGACTCAGCCACAAAGTGGGGGGCGGGAGTCTGGCCAACTCGCGGATTATCAGACGCGGTTGCTGGAGAGGACTGGCTGGACACCGGACCGCATCCCTTGAAGAAGGGGAGACCAGCATCTCAGATAATCCATAGTTTTTTGCTTCCATCAAACTCGTGGGGGAAGCGTCCACCAGGTCGGCCCATGGAGGGTGGCCACACTGCCTGGTCCCCGCCCGGACCTGTTTCACGGAGCCGTGCAGCAGCAACGGCACACCCGCTGCTAGCCAGCCGGTAGTTGTCCGCGGAGCGGATGACTACCCGTCACCTACCTCAACCGACAGGCGAGTTATCGATTTCGAACAGAGCCGAGGAGGCATGGAGAGTGGATCGCGGAGCGATCAGCGCTCCATGCCTCCGACCCGGTTGCTGATCCACGGAGTGGGTCAGCTTCGCCACGGAGTGGCGACAGCTTCGCGGAGCGAAGCTGGTTTCCGCCGCGTAGCGGCGGCGCGGCGTGTCTGCGGAGCAGACCGCGCGC
>NZ_JBVIOL010000048.1:0-6437 GCF_055578825.1 Streptomyces sp. NPDC032822
TGAACACAGAACTCGAACGGTTCCGGCAGCGATAGTGCTCACCTGCTGGCGGCTACGGAACCGAGCATTCCCCGATTCCGTAGCTCCCATTAGGCTGCGGTTTCGGGCCGGTGCGGGCCAAGGTGATGGCCCTGCCCTTGAGAACGATCAGTCCCGTTGAGCTTCGCGGGAGGGCGGCTGCCCGCTTCTGCGGGTGATGCGCCTGGTCATGAGGGTGATCGCGGCCCAGGTGATGAGCGATTCCGAGTGCTGGATGAGCCGTTCGTAGTCGCGTGCGTGCGTGCCTGCGGGCGTGCATGACCCAGGCGTGGGAGCGTTCGACGACCCAGCGCCGGGGCAGCACGACGAACCCGGAGGCGTCCTTGGGGCGGCTGACGGTCTTGATCGTCAGGTTCAGGAAGGTCTTCGCCCAGGTCACGAGCTGTCCGGCATAGGCGGAGTGGGCCCAGACGATGGTGATTTCGGGGTGCATCAGCCGGAGCCGGAAGAGCACTTCCTTGGCCGCGTTGCGGTCGGTCATGTCGGCCGGGGTGACCATGACGAACAGCGGCAGGCCCTTAGCTTGTCGTTTAACGTCTGGGCATCGAACGGGCTCGAGCTTGTCCGGAGTCTTCCCAGTTCACCGGACGTATCAGGGGCTGGGAAACGATCCTTGGGGCAGGGTCGCTGCGGCACGGAGGCCGGGATCGTGGAACTGGTCGAGCCCAAGCATCAACGAGACGCGTTCACAGGGGTGGTGGAGTTCCGATCGGAGCTGTACGCATGCATGGTCTCCAGAAGTGACGCGCTGTTTGAGCTGTGCGATGCGCTGCTGTGCTCCGATGGGCCGGTCCGTACTCTCGTGGACCTCGCCCTCGCGCCCGAGCATCGGAGGGGCCACGGCGCCCTGTACTCCGGTCTGAACCGGGGCCGGATCGATGTCGCCTGGCTTCGGCGGGCCCTGGCCGGGGCGCCCTTGCCCAGGGCCGGGGACGGCCGCCTGGTGTTGGCGGTGGACGTCTCCCCGTGGCTGCGGCCGGACGCTGATACGTGCTCGGACCGCTCCTTCTGCCATACCTTCGGCCGGGGCCTGGGCAAGCACCAGATGGTTCCCGGCTGGCCGTACTCGATCGTCGCTGCCCTGGAAACCGGCCGTACCTCGTGGACGGCATTGCTGGACGCGGTCAGACGGGAGCCCGGCGCGGACCTGGCCGCCGTCACCGCCGACCAGGTCCGCGACGTCATCGAACGTGTCGTGGAAGCCGGCCAGTGGCGGCAGGGCGATCCTGATGTCTTGGTCGTCCTTGACGCCGGCTACGACGCATCCCGAATCGCGCACCTCTTGGTCGATCTTCCGGTCGAGGTGCTGGGGCGCCTCCGCTCTGATCGGGTGATGCGCAAGCCCGTCCCGGTGCCGTGGATCTGCCCGCCGCAAGGCGGCCGCCCGCCCAAGCATGGCGGCGAGTTCGTCTTCGGCCGACCCGAGACCTGGGGCGAGGTCACCGCGGTGACCGTCACCGACACCGACCGATACGGGACGGCGACCGCGCAGGCATGGGATCGACTGGACCCCCGGCTGACCCGGCGGGCGGCGTGGCTCGACCATGAGGGACCGTTGCCCGTCATCGAGGGCACCGTGATCCGGTTGACGGTCGCGAAGCTGCCCAGCGGCGGGGTGAACAAGCCCGTCTGGCTGTGGTGGTCGGGCACCGGCGCCGGCCCCGCCGAGGTCGACCGGTGCTGGCAGGCGTTCCTCCGCCGCTTCGACGTGGAGCACACCTTCCGACTGCTCAAGCAGACTCTCGGCTGGACCAAGCCGAAGCTGCGGGACTCGGCGGCGGCAGACCGCTGGACCTGGCTCGTCCTGGCCGCACACGCTCAGCTCCGTCTCGCCCGCCCACTCGCCCAGGATCTACGTCGGCCATGGGAGCGGCCGGCGGAACCGAACAGGCTCACCCCGGCCCGGGTCCGGCGGGGGTTCAGGAACCTGCACGCGAAGACAGGCACACCAGCCGGTGCACCGAACCCGTCACGGCCCGGCCACGGCCGCCCGCTGGGCTCGAAGAACCGGCGGCCCGCAACCCGCTACGACGTCGGACGAGTCCTCGCCACCGGCGAGTCATACACCCGACCCGCACACCACAAGGTCGGCACCAAACCCAGACGCAGCTCTGAACCGAGTGCGGCAGCGTGAATCTCTGGGCCACCAGCATGAAAGTCGTGCGACCATTCGTCGGCCAACAGGGCCACGAGCGGGAACGAAGGACGATGGAATACATCAATCTGGATGCACAGGTCGGCAACCTGTCAGGCGTCATATCCCCGGCTCGATACCTGGAGCATCTGCCGTCGCTGGCTGACGATCTGCCAGCCGGGGCCCGGGCATTCGCCACTGCGCCAGAGCACTACGACTTGTCCAGCAAGCGGTGTGTGAAGGATCTGGAGGTCCAGCACATCCGCGGCGTCGGAGCTGATGACCAGCAGTTGGAGATCCAGTTCCGGCACAACTGCTGGAAGCACGACGAAGACCTGGTCATCCGCTACGCAGGTGTCTCCAGCTTCGATGGCGGAAGCATCGAGGACAACGACTGGGTGACCGTCGGGACGGTGATCCTCGACGAGGTCCTGCCCCACCAGAAGGGTTGCAGTCACGAGATCGCGTTCTGGAACGGCTCACTCACCGTCGTCTGCCATGATCTCGTCGCGACCTGGACCGCGGCTGACTGCCCCGACAATTCATAGACCAGCAAGTCCCCTGCCCTCAGAGGTTAAACGGCAAGCTGAGCAGATGAGCTGCTGGGCGCCTTGCCGCAGGCCTGCGGTACGAGAGGGTCAACTTGCCCCCGGCCGCGCGGGACCGGGCGGCGGTTGAGGGGGTGGGGGTCTGTTCTGGCGGGGGGTGACCTGGGTGTGTGTCACTCCGGTTGGTGTTCGGGCTCTGTGTGGTCTGGGCTGGTGAAGCTGGGGTGTGGGTGGGGGGTGCTGTGGTCCGGGCTGGTGAGACCGGGGCGGTGGTATCCGAGGTGTTTGTGGTGTGGCGCTGGTCGGTGCCGGGCGTGTTGTACGGTGCCGGGCGGCGGTGCCGGGATCGGCCAGTGCCTCTTGGAGGAAGGGCAGGATGCCGCGCTCCAGGAGGGCCTTGCGCCAGGATTCTCTGGCCTGCGCCACTTCTGTGCTCATCTCGCCGTACGGTCCGGCATCGGGCGAGGAGCGGTTGCGCGGGGAGGCGGCCCCCAGGGCGATCATGCCGAGGGCGATGATGCCCATAGTCGCGGATCCGAACACCTATCCGGCGCCCGTCATGGCCCGGGCAGACGCCGGCCCGGCGCTGAACGTCTTCTGGGCAAGACCGGAGAGGAAGAAGATCGCGGCGGCGGCTGCGGAGAGGGCGGCGGCGGGAGCGGCATGGACCGGCAGCCTCGTGGATCCACCCGCCTCTCTCGTCATATGGGCCAGCGTGCGTGCCGTCGCCGATTCCGCTGCTGCCGGTTCCTCCGGATGTACATGCAGGCCGAGCACCGCCGTCAGCAGACGGCGGCCGTAGGGCATCCTGGCCCACCGCGGCGCGGCGGCTGCGCCGCGGATCAGGCGGTGGCCCTCTTGCCCGGTGCTGAGGCCGGCCGCATCGGCGGCTGCCGGGCGGGTGCCGGAGTGGGGGAAAGCGGATGAGGCATGGACGGATGCCGACCCCGTGGACGTGGGGGTGGACGGCGCTGGTTGGCGTAGTTCCTCGCGGATCCTCACGTGGTGCTGGTACTCGGTCGCCGCGGCCGCCGTGATGAGTGCGGTGGCGTTGAGTGCCATGGTGTGCAGCTGTTCGGGGTTGAGTCGCTGGCCAAGAGCGGCGAGTTCAGGGCGGTGTGGGGCGGAGGGCAGCGCTTCATCGAGGATCCGCTTGTATTCCTGGCGGTCCTTGCTCAGCAGGTGCTGCGGAATGCTGTTCACAGCCCTTCCTCCCTGATCGCTGGCCCCTGCCGCCATCGTGGCGTGGCTGGGCCATTGCGGCCAGGTCCCGTCCTCTTGGCCAAGTCCGCGGGGAAGGAAGCGTCTTCGAGGCGTGTGGGCTCCGGGTGCTGCGTTCGGTTAGCTGGATGCTCGCCGGGTGTGGGCTCTGGTGTGCGAGCGACTGCGCCGGGCGGCCTGGGTGAAGAAAGTCTGCCGTTCGGGGGACAGCGGGCTTTCGGGCGAAGCGGAGGGCTGGGCCGGGCCGGCGGGGGACGGGGAGGGCTCAGCGCGGAGCAGGGGAGCGGACGGTGTTCCGGCGGCTGTGGCACGCGGGGCCTCTGCGGTGCTGAGGCCTTCCGCGCCGCCCGCGCTCCCGGCGCCAGGAGCCGACGACACCCCGGGCTCCGTGGCTGTCTCCGTCGCCTCGGCCGGCCGCCGCTGGCCCGTCACTGCCTCGTTCACCGTCTGGACGCGGGTGAGCTGGGTGGGCAGCATGGGGGCCGGTATTGCGACGACCAGAGCAGCGTACTCACCGCTGATCTGTCCCGTGGTGCCGAACAGCACCGCGGCACCGGCGCCCATCAGGGTGTGCAGGGCGGGCGCGACGATATCGGTGGAGGGGTCGAAGTACTCCTGGAACCGCGGGGCCTGCCTGGCCGTCAGCCGACAGTCGCGGCGAACGGCTTGCCAGGTCACGAATCGGGTGTACAGGTCCACAGCCCCACGCAGGGCGTGAGTGCCGGCTCAGGTTGCGGTGCCTCCTTGAACGAACGAGAGATGCTTCATCGGTCGGTGTGCCCCGGGGCTGGCTATGTTCATGAGTTTCGACGGCAGATATGCACTACTTCGGTGGGCGCCCCGCCCGGGCCGCAGTTGATGTTCACGAGAACGGAAGGCACCTTGTGGACCTGCGTGCCGGCCGGGTGGAGGTGGGCGTCGACTGGGCCACGCGCCGGCGTCAGCGCGCCCCGTAGGCTGATCTGATGTTCGGTCGTTTGGAGATCAGGGTGTTGCCGCCGGGACTCCGGTTCGCTGCTCAGGTGCGGTTCTGGGTCAACGGCGAGGATCTGGTCGAAGAGGCGGTCGGTGAAGGCGGCCGCGGACCGTACGTGGCTGATGCGCTGCCGGCCGGCCGCCCCAGCCCTCTCCGGGCGACCGGCGAGGCGCGCCGCCTGGAGTTGGGGGAACCTGACTGCACCGGTGGCTGCTGCGGCTTCTTGACCGTGGTTGTGCAGCGGTTCGGGGAGATCGTGCAGTGGTCGAACTGGGAGGTTCCGTCGCAGGCGCACACCCCCGTGCCCAACCCTTTGCCCGGGCTCCGCTTCGACGCGGGTCAGTACGACGCCGAAGTGGCTCGCTCTGAGGCGGACCGTTGGTGGCAGATGCACCCGTAGCCCAGCACCGCGCGCCCCCGCTCGGCTGCGGGCTCTTGCCGGCCACGCGTCCTTGGTCAACCGAGAACGCCTCCCCAGGACCAGGTGCTGTCGAAAGTCGTGAACATTCCGGCCAGGCTGCGACCGCCAAACGCCTCCCGAACCGACGTAGAAGTGCTGCCCGTTCCCGTGAACAGAGCCACCGGGGCCTTTGCTCTTCTGGGGCCGCTTGGTGGGTATGGACGTTCGTGACAGGCGAGTCGTCAATGCGGGAGAGAATATGGCAGTGCTCACAGGCAAGGCAGCTGTCGTTACCGGAGGCTCGCGGGGGATTGGCCGGGCTGTCGTGCTGTGACTCGCGCGGGAGGGAGCGGCTGTGGTCTTCAACTACGCGCGGAATGGGGATGCTGCGGATGAGGTTGTGCGGCGGGCTGAGAAGGCTGGCGGGAAGGTCATTGCGGTTCAGCTGGATCTGGCCGAATCCGGCGCAGCCGAGGAGTTGTTAGCTGCAGCTGAACGTCAGCTCGACGGCCTGGACATTCTGGTCAACAACGCGGCTATGCATACCGAAGTCGTGCCCATCGCGCAGACGACCGAGGCTGATTTCGACAGAGTGATGGCTGTCAACGCAAAGTCGGTTTTTCTCACTGTGCGTTACGCTGCACGGCACATGCGGGACGGCGGGCGGATCGTGAATATTTCCACCCTCAACACCGTTTTCCCCGCACCCGGCAACGCCCCCTACGCGGCCAGCAAGGGGGCCCTCGAACAGCTGACCTTGGTAGCTTCACGTGAACTGGGCGCGCGGCATCACGGTCAATACCGTCTCGCCCGGTGCCACGGACACCGATCTTCTGAACGCGTCCAACGAGCCGGAGAAGCTGGCGATGGTTATCGGAATGACCTCGCTCGGACGCCTCGGCCAGCCCGAGGACCTGGCGGACGTGGTCGCCTTCCTTGCGGGGCCGGACGGACGATGGCTGACGGGCCAGAACATTCGTGCCAACGGAGGCGTCCTGTAGCCACCAGGAACGCCGGTGTTGTGTGACAAATCTGCTAACGATCACTAGGTGAATGGATGCGCTGACGTGTGTATCTAGTGATCATTTCGGGATCTCTTGCCGTGGTACGGCATGGTTC
>NZ_JBVIOL010000049.1:0-5449 GCF_055578825.1 Streptomyces sp. NPDC032822
CCCAAGACATGCGATCGACAGGGGGAGAAAGTCATGCCAACTCCGAAGGCCGGGCGCCCCATTGCGGGGCTACCAAAAAGGTAATGGGGGGGGCAGCCATCTGCAGTAGCAGCACCGAGTCGGCGGTGAAGGGCCGACCGTGCGGCTCCGGCGTACTCCACCCCAGAGTGAGCGGCTCCTCGCCCGCCGCCCACTGCACCGCCTCGCACAAGAGCCGGCAGCCGAAAGAGTGGCCGACCAGGTGCAGGTACTGGCCCTCGCGGTTCGCGAGCACGGACGGAGCGGCCGGATCGGGACGATGGGCATCCAGATAGCCGAGGAGGCGGCCGACGACGCGGGCCGCGTGGCCCTCCGTACTCATCGCGCGGGCGCGGTCGCGGATACGGCGGTAGCCGCCGAGGGACGGCAGGGAGCGGGAGGGCCAGCGGATCAGGACGATCCAAGGGAGCCAAGGCGTGAGCCGCGGGTACAGGGAAGCCCGGTACTGCGCCGCTGCCAGTGCCAGGAGCCGGCCGGCCGCGGCGGTCGCGGACTCCGGCTTGGTCTGCCAGCCGTGTACGTAGACGAGCAGGTCGGTGGCCCAACTGGGAGGGGCGAGTTCCTCGGCGAAGTGGTCGTGGAGGCGTTCGGCGGAGACCGGGCGCGGGCCGGCGGAGGTCTCTTCGAGGAGCCGGCCGTCCGGGCCAAGGTCGACGACGTGGATGTCCGGACTCCGGTTCATGCAGAGGTCTCCGCGGGTTCTGCGCGTTCCAGGCGGGTGTCCATGCCGCAATGCAGGGCGTAGGCGAGGCCGAGTGGATTGTGCAGTTCGTCGGCGAAGTGCCGAGTGACGGCGCGAGTGATCTCGCCTGCCGTCTGGCTGCCGCGCAGATAGCGGGTCAGGAACTCCAGCGCATACTCGGCGGCGAACACCTGCGGCATCTCGATCTGCGGGCCCAGCACGCCTCGCGCCCCGGCGTGAATCAGCGCCCCGCCCAGAAACGCAGGGTCCCCGCCCTCTGCGGGCACTCCGGCGTGGCAGGCGTTGAGCATCACGAACGGTTGGAAGGGGCTTCCGTCCCCGACGTGCTGTCGGCACTCGCGCACCGTGTGCGCGTCGACCATGGCACTCGGGGCGGTCAGCCTCAGGGCCAGGGAGGGGGGATGAGCGCCGTTCGGTATGAAGTGGCCGTGGCACCAGAAGTACATCAGGTGCTCGCGCAGGCTGGCGTCCGAGAGCGCCCGCCGGAGTTCGGAACGCGTCGTGCGTTCCACGAAATGGGTGTCCTTGGCCAGGAGCGCGGCGACCTCCGCGGCCCGGGTATGGCCCCTGCGGTCAAGTAGGTCGTCGTGGTTGAGACTCACGGCGGGTACGTCCGGCGCCTCCCGACGGCCGCTGAGCCAGGGATAGGCACCGCCGGTCTGCTCGATCTGATGCCGGTGTCCCAGGAAGCGGGGATAGACGGCCGTCGGCTCCGGGTGACTCGGGGCGCCGGCCGGTGTCGGCACGTCTTGGGGGCGCAGGCACACCATGGACCAGGGCAGGTACAGCTCCGAGTCGAAACGGACGCGCAGTCCTTCGCTCGCGGACAGGGCCTCCGCCAAGTAGTCACGGAAGCGGTGGACACGTGGATCGGGGCCGCCGAGGAGAGTACCGAAGAGCAACTGTTGCCCTGTCAGAGCCAGTTCCTCCACGATCTCGTACTGCTCCCCTGCCGGGCGGGTCCGCAGGTCCACCAGGGAGGCGTACGGGAACTCCGCTGCAGGTTGGCCGTCCGCAGGGGGCGTGAAGTCGACGAGGAGCTCCTTCCACAGCCGGCACAGGCGGGCGGCAGCCACGCGTACATCGGCAGGGCGAGCCGTGAGATCCGCACGATGTTCGGTGCTGTACAGCGCCGGAACGGCGGGCCCGTAAAGCCGGGCCCTGATCCGGTCACCGGCCAGGACATCGAGGCAGACGGTGATGTCGGGGCCTTCGGCCACTTCGTCGGGCAGGGCGCTGAAGCCTCGACTGGGATCCTGGACGACGCGGACCGGGAGTTCCGCGCTCATCGCCTGATACCGCCCCAGGTGATCTCGCCGCTGCCGATATCGCCCCCGCCCCAGACGACCTGCGGGGCGGCAGCGCCCTGCGGGCTGTCGCCGTCGAGGATTTCGAGTTCTGTCTCCACCTGCTGTAGGACCGTGCCGGAGCTTTCCAGAGCGATGGTGAAGCGAATGACGTGAAGGCCAGGGCGGTGGGCGGTGAAGGTGAACTCGGCGCCGTGTGCCGTCTGTTCTTCGGAGGGGCGGAGGAGGCAGGTGGCCGGTTCCACGGAGACCGAAGTGAGTGGGACGGCGGTGGCGGTCAGCCAGGGGAGCTGGGACTCCGCGGGCTCGGACCAGGGGTGGTCTTCGGTGGGGGTTACGCGCAGCAAGAGGACGGTGGGAGAGGAGCCGTCGAGGAGGGTGATACGGACCTGGCAGTGGGGGTGGGACAGCGCTCGGGCGCGGACATCGGCGCGGAGCCGAGGGACGGCGGCGCGGAGCCGAGGGCGGCTCTTTCGGACAGCGAGTGCGAAGGCCTGCACTACGACCCGTGACTGGTACTCGGCCTGGCGCGCGACCGGGATCCAGCGCGCCCCGCAGCCGTCGTGGTAGTCGGCGCACCAGAGATCGACGAGCCGGTCCAGCTCGGGCAGCGCACCGGCCGGGTCGCGGCCCGCACGGATGACGAGCTGATGCAGCATCCCGGCCGTGCGCAGGGCGAGACGCCGGCCCGCGATGCGCAGGGCGGCCAGATGGGCCATGCTGAGCGGGGGCAACGGGCGGGCACTGCCGATGACATCGGGGTCCCAGGCATCCGCGAGTCCAGGACAGACCAGCAAATAGTCCTCGACCGGGGCGAGCAGGCGTGCCGCGTCCGGGGCCGCCGAGACGTGCGGGCGGATCCGCGCCAGGATGCCCTCCAGGAGCCGCGCGTCGTGGCGCAGGGTGTGGCTGACCATGCGCAGCACGCCAGCCACGTCAACGGGCACGCTGCCGTCCTCGACGGCAGCCACGCCCCACATAGGAGCGTTGACGATCGCCGTCACCGTGCCATGCCTGTAGGGGTGATACCAGATGGACTCGACGGTGGCCTCGGTGATGGCGGTGGTCAGGTCGGCATGGCGGGGCGGGGGGATCCCGTAGACGGCAGGGCCCAGAGCCGGCCAGTACAAGGTGTCGTACGGCCCGAGTTCGCGTGGGATACCGAGGCGTGCGGCAGCGTGCGCGACTCGCTGGGCGAGGCCGGGCAAGTCGTCGGTGAGCTCGACGAACCCGCCGCCGACGTCGATACCGTGCAGCGAGCACTGCAGGAAGGGCCGCAGCTCGTCCTGGAGGGCGAGCAGGGCGCGGGTCTCGGGCAATGCGGCGCCCGCAGCACCGTCGTGCAAAAACTCGGGCTGTTCCAGGAAACCGGGCCGGAAGAAGTTCCGGAAGTAGTGGCCGAGGGTGTACGGGCCGCTCAGCCAGCCCTCGTTGCGGCGCAGGCCGTCGGGGTCGAGGCAGAGCAGCAGGTTCCAGGTGGCGTCGGCGCCCTCGGTGAGCCGGGGGTCGGCCAGAACGCGTTCAGCCAGCCGCAGCACGGTAGCGCCGCCCACGGGCTCGTTGGCATGCGGGCCGGCGACGACGAGGGCCTGGCGACTGCCGTGACCGACGGAAAGCAGCCACAGGGGGGTACCCGCGCGGGAGGTGCCCACCCGGCGCAGTCGGGCATCCGCGGGATGGCGGGCGACGAGCGCGGTGGCCCCTGAGACCAGTTCGTCGACGGTCGGGTAGCGGAGGCGGGGCGGCAGGACACACCTCCACAATGCGATGCCGTCAATTCACCTGAAATGCCTGGCGTACTAACAGTCAGTCACGACTTGGCGGCGCCGTCAACACGACAAAGAGCAAAGGGATTTGAAGGGAAAGCAGAGCGTGAGCAGCCCTCGGCCCCCTGGCGGCGGACACCATGCCCACGATTATGAGGGTCGGGAACGTCTCCAGGGCGTAGTACGAGCAGATCGTGGCCGAGGACCGCAAGGATCTACCCAGGGCCCGGGAGACGATAGAGCAGTACGCCGAGGACATCGGCATCACCTACAACAACGTCCGGATCTACCGGCACACGGTGAGCCCGTGGCCAGCCGAATTCCGGGCGGAGGAGCTCTCGTTCGAGATCCCCCGGATCCTGGAGAAGAGAAGCTGGACGACCGCTTCGAGGTCATCTAGACCTGGATTTCACACCTACCGCTTCAGTGAGGCCAGAAGCCACTTGCGTGGAGCGTGTGGCGCCCAGGGAGGCCCCAGCCGTGGGGACGTATCCGGATACTCCGGGCGCTCTGGCCGTGCAAAACGGTACGTGCGAAATCCAGGGCTAGCGTGATGGCGTGAACATCGACGATGTCGTCCGCCAGCTACTTCCGGGTGCCCGGCATTTCGCACGCTCAGCACTGGACGCGCATGCAGCCGAAGACGAGGAAGTCTTCCTGCTCCACGCGGGCGTCAGTATCGAGCGGCTGGCCAAGGCCACTCTTGCCCACCGCAGCCCCTTCCTGCTCCTGGAGATGCGAGGAAATGAGGACGCTCTCTTTCAGTTCACCGGTGTGGAGGAGAGCACGACCGACGTCGAGAAGAGCAAGACCGATGTGGAGAAAAGTAAGAAGGTTCGCACCATCGGAGCCGCACAGGCCATCGCGCGGCTCCGCAGGTTGGACATGCTTCCCCGCAAGGACCCAGGACTGGACGAGCTGATCGAACTACGCAACGGCGTCGCCCATCTGGCAGCTGACCACGACAGCACGTTCGACGCACTCACCGTCTTCGCCAGGACCAGCAACCACCTGCTCCACTTCGCCCAGGAGATTCCAGCACTGTATTGGAACACCTGGCACAACCTGATCGAACTCACCTTGAGTGATGCGGTGGAGAAGGCCGACCGGCACTTCAGGCGGCTCGTCGAGCAGGCCCGCCACCGGCTCACTCAACGGTTTGACGGGCTGCCAGCGAGCGCCGCCGAGGAATACGCATCGCTGAAGTCGTTCCGGACGGCCTTTGTGCATATCCACCGGCACATAATGTGTCTGCCCCGCGTGTGCCCGGCCTGCCGCAATCTGGGGGTACTCACCACCGGCGCCCCCAGTCTGATCATGAAAGGCAGCCCCGGGCAGGCCCGCCCTATCGGTTTCTTCTGCCGTGTCTGCTACCTGCAGTTTTGGACGCCGGAGGAGATGGCGGCCGCCGGAATGGACGCGCTCGTGCCGCTGGTGGACGAGCAGGGGAACCGGCTGCTCAACGAGGCGGAAGAGGCACTATGGCACTCGACTTCGCCTGAACCGATCCTGGACGGAATGCTGCTCGACGAAGTCGCGCCCCCCCATTACCTTTTTGGTAGCCCCGCAATGGGGCGCCCGGCCTTCGGAGTTGGCATGACTTTCTCCCCCTGTCGATCGCATGTCTTGGGGGG
>NZ_JBVIOL010000050.1:0-3406 GCF_055578825.1 Streptomyces sp. NPDC032822
GTTCGGCGGCGTCCTACTCTCCCACAGGGTCCCCCCTGCAGTACCATCGGCGCTGTAAGGCTTAGCTTCCGGGTTCGGAATGTAACCGGGCGTTTCCCTCACGCTATAACCACCGAAACACAATGAAACCGAACCGCCGCACCACACCAACCAACCATAAGGCTGTGGGTGTGGGGCTGTTCGTGGTTTCAGAACCAACACAGTGGACGCGAGCAACTGAGGACAAGCCCTCGGCCTATTAGTACCGGTCACCTCCACCCATTACTGGGCTTCCAGATCCGGCCTATCAACCCAGTCGTCTACTGGGAGCCTTAACCCCTCAAAGGGGGTGGGAATACTCATCTCGAAGCAGGCTTCCCGCTTAGATGCTTTCAGCGGTTATCCCTCCCGAACGTAGCCAACCAGCCATGCCCTTGGCAGGACAACTGGCACACCAGAGGTTCGTCCGTCCCGGTCCTCTCGTACTAGGGACAGCCCTTCTCAATATTCCTGCGCGCGCAGCGGATAGGGACCGAACTGTCTCACGACGTTCTAAACCCAGCTCGCGTACCGCTTTAATGGGCGAACAGCCCAACCCTTGGGACCGACTCCAGCCCCAGGATGCGACGAGCCGACATCGAGGTGCCAAACCATCCCGTCGATATGGACTCTTGGGGAAGATCAGCCTGTTATCCCCGGGGTACCTTTTATCCGTTGAGCGACGGCGCTTCCACAAGCCACCGCCGGATCACTAGTCCCGACTTTCGTCCCTGCTCGACCCGTCGGTCTCACAGTCAAGCTCCCTTGTGCACTTACACTCAACACCTGATTGCCAACCAGGCTGAGGGAACCTTTGGGCGCCTCCGTTACTCTTTAGGAGGCAACCGCCCCAGTTAAACTACCCATCAGACACTGTCCCTGATCCGGATCACGGACCCAGGTTAGACATCCAGCACGACCAGACTGGTATTTCAACGACGACTCCACCTGAACTGGCGTCCAAGCTTCACAGTCTCCCAGCTATCCTACACAAGCCGAACCGAACACCAATATCAAACTGTAGTAAAGGTCCCGGGGTCTTTCCGTCCTGCTGCGCGAAACGAGCATCTTTACTCGTAGTGCAATTTCACCGGGCCTATGGTTGAGACAGTCGAGAAGTCGTTACGCCATTCGTGCAGGTCGGAACTTACCCGACAAGGAATTTCGCTACCTTAGGATGGTTATAGTTACCACCGCCGTTTACTGGCGCTTAAGTTCTCAGCTTCGCCACACCGAAATGTGACTAACCGGTCCCCTTAACGTTCCAGCACCGGGCAGGCGTCAGTCCGTATACATCGCCTTACGGCTTCGCACGGACCTGTGTTTTTAGTAAACAGTCGCTTCTCGCTGGTCTCTGCGGCCACCCCCAGCTCGGAGAGCAAGTCTCCTCACCAGTGATGGCCCCCCTTCTCCCGAAGTTACGGGGGCATTTTGCCGAGTTCCTTAACCATAGTTCACCCGAACGCCTCGGTATTCTCTACCTGACCACCTGAGTCGGTTTAGGGTACGGGCCGCCATGAAACTCGCTAGAGGCTTTTCTCGACAGCATAGGATCATCCACTTCACCACAATCGGCTCGGCATCAGGTCTCACCCTTAATGAATGGCGGATTTACCTACCACTCGGGCTACACCCTTACCCCGGGACAACCACCGCCCGGGCTGGACTACCTTCCTGCGTCACCCCATCACTCACCTACTACAAGTCTGGTCCGTCGGCTCCACCACTTTCCATTCCCCGAAGGGTCCGGAACGGCTTCACGGACTTAGCATCGCCTGATTCAATGTTTGACGCTTCACAGCGGGTACCGGAATATCAACCGGTTATCCATCGACTACGCCTGTCGGCCTCGCCTTAGGTCCCGACTTACCCTGGGCAGATCAGCTTGACCCAGGAACCCTTAGTCAATCGGCGCACACGTTTCTCACGTGTGTATCGCTACTCATGCCTGCATTCTCACTCGTGAACCGTCCACCACTCGCTTACGCGGCGGCTTCACCCGGCACACGACGCTCCCCTACCCATCCATACAGGCGTTGGCCCTATTGCATGAATGACACGACTTCGGCGGTACGCTTGAGCCCCGCTACATTGTCGGCGCGGAATCACTAGACCAGTGAGCTATTACGCACTCTTTCAAGGGTGGCTGCTTCTAAGCCAACCTCCTGGTTGTCTGTGCGACTCCACATCCTTTCCCACTTAGCGTACGCTTAGGGGCCTTAGTCGATGCTCTGGGCTGTTTCCCTCTCGACCATGGAGCTTATCCCCCACAGTCTCACTGCCGTGCTCTCACTTACCGGCATTCGGAGTTTGGCTAAGGTCAGTAACCCGGTAGGGCCCATCGCCTATCCAGTGCTCTACCTCCGGCAAGAAACACACGACGCTGCACCTAAATGCATTTCGGGGAGAACCAGCTATCACGGAGTTTGATTGGCCTTTCACCCCTAACCACAGGTCATCCCCCAGGTTTTCAACCCTGGTGGGTTCGGTCCTCCACGAAGTCTTACCTCCGCTTCAACCTGCCCATGGCTAGATCACTCCGCTTCGGGTCTTGAGCGTGCTACTGAAACGCCCTGTTCGGACTCGCTTTCGCTACGGCTACCCCACTCGGGTTAACCTCGCAACACACCGCAAACTCGCAGGCTCATTCTTCAAAAGGCACGCAGTCACGACTGTATGTGCAAGCACATACAGCGACGCTCCCACGGCTTGTAGGCACACGGTTTCAGGTACTATTTCACTCCGCTCCCGCGGTACTTTTCACCATTCCCTCACGGTACTATCCGCTATCGGTCACCAGGGAATATTTAGGCTTAGCGGGTGGTCCCGCCAGATTCACACGGGATTTCTCGGGCCCCGTGCTACTTGGGTGTCTCTCAAACGAGCCGTTGATGTTTCGACTACGGGGGTCTTACCCTCTACGCCGGACCTTTCGCATGTCCTTCGCCTACATCAACGGTTTCTGACTCGTCTCACGGCCGGCAGACCGTAAAAGAGAGATCCCACAACCCCGTATGCGCAACCCCTGCCGGGTCTCACACGCATACGGTTTGGCCTCATCCGGTTTCGCTCGCCACTACTCCCGGAATCACGGTTGTTTTCTCTTCCTGCGGGTACTGAGATGTTTCACTTCCCCGCGTTCCCTCCACATACCCTATGTGTTCAGGTATGGGTGACAGCCCATGACGACTGCCGGGTTTCCCCATTCGGAAACCCCCGGATCAAAGCCTGGTTGACGACTCCCCGGGGACTATCGTGGCCTCCCACGTCCTTCATCGGTTCCTGGTGCCAAGGCATCCACCGTGCGCCCTTAAAAACTTGGCCACAGATGCTCGCGTCCACTGTGCAGTTCTCAAACAACGACCAGCCACCCATCACCCTGCCCTCT
>NZ_JBVIOL010000051.1:0-4385 GCF_055578825.1 Streptomyces sp. NPDC032822
GCGACTGCACCACAAGTATGTTGCAGAACCCCGGCATTGCCTGGCCAGCGGACCCCTTCCGGATGAGCACGACGACTGGGTTGGATGAGAACGGACATCGGCAGAGGGCGCGGCAAGTTGAGAAGACGACGTTCAAAA
Source organism: Streptomyces sp. NPDC032822 (assembly GCF_055578825.1). Taxonomy (NCBI): domain Bacteria; kingdom Bacillati; phylum Actinomycetota; class Actinomycetes; order Kitasatosporales; family Streptomycetaceae; genus Streptomyces; species Streptomyces sp. NPDC032822. The sequence continues at coordinate 139 of NZ_JBVIOL010000051.1, forward strand.
ACACCTACTCAAGCCCAACGACAAGTTCGACGAGGCCCGCGTCAGGCTGCTGACCGGCGGAGACAAGATCAAAGCGCGCAGGATGCGGCAGGACTATTTTTCCTTCAGCCCCACCCACCACCTGTGGCTGCTGGGCAACCACCGCCCGGAGGTCTCCACGGGCGGGTTCGCGTTCTGGCGCCGCATCCGTCTGCTGCCTTTCGAGCGGACCGTCCCTGATCACCGCAAGATCGACAACCTGGCGCTCGTACTCGTCCGGGACGAGGGCCCCGGCATCCTGCAGTGGCTCATCGAGGGCGCCCGCCGCTACCTCACCACCCGTGACAACCTCGAAGGCCCCGACCGCGTCCGTATCGCCACCAGCGCGTACGCCAACACCGAGGACCATATCGGCCGATTCCTCACCGAGTGCTGCACCCGCGACATGGAGGCCCAGCCTGACCTGCGCGTCGAACAGGGCCTGCTGTACACCGCCTACGCGTCCTGGTGCAGCACCGGCGAAGGCATCCGCCCCGCCGGCACCCGCGCCTTCGCCACCCGCGTCCGGCAGGAAGTCGGCCTCGCCTCACCCGCCGACATGATCAAATCCAACGGCCGCAAGTACTACCCCGGCCTCGCCCTGCTGGATGCCCCGTCATGAACCAACTCCCGCGCCCCTGTGGCGAACTGCCGCACACCGGCCGAGGCCACCAGCAGGTCCGGCAGTGCCTACCCGCCCGCAGCCGGCCGACTTACCATGGACCCGCAGGGCCACGCCTGGCAGCGGGCGGCTCACCACATCACACGGCGGGCCGCGATCGGGTTCCGCAGACGAAGGAGGGGCTACAGCCATGAGCTCGCTACTGACCGAGGGCGATCTCACCCACGAAGAGCACGTCGTGTGGCTGGAAGACCCCGACAACCTCGACTACGTCCGCCAGGCCCTCGACAAGACGCGGCGCCGCAACACCAAACCCCCCTATGCGCGCGATGGCCGCATGGTCGGCTACGCCCTCCTCGACGACCAGGCCGAGCCCGACCCCGACAGCGGCCTGTACAAGCGCCGCGTGTTCTTCCTCCTCCCGCACGACCGCGACAGCCTCCCTGGTGGCCTGTACCGCGAAGGGGCCCCCGGCGAAGCCGTCGACCCCCGCACCATCGAGGTGAAGAAGGTGGGGGAGAAGACCCCACGCTCGCAGAGCGGGCCGGCTGCCATAACCGGTTCCCGCTCCTGACGGCCTGCGGCTACTACGGACGATGCCCGCGTCTGATCAGACGGGATCGGTGCAGCGGCACCGTCTCGGCCGCCAGTCGAGCACGATCAACGGGCTCCCAGTCGGTGTGACGGGTGCAGTCCTACGGCACCTTCGCTGGGCCATCCGGGTGGCTTTGGTGATGCCGCAGATCTGCCTGGCGTCCGGCAGCGGTTAGCAGGGGGTGACAACCGACGACCTCTGCGCGGGCGAACCCGTGGCGTGTGCGTGTGCCCGCTCCCAATTCGTGGTGGTGGTGGCCGGGTACCGCTACCAGGCCATTCCGGTCGATGCCGATGAGGAGCCGTTGTGCGACGGCTGCGCGGCGCCGTTCCAGGCTCCCTGGCGGATTGGCCGGGCCCTGGACCTCCACAATCCCCACCTCTGCGGGCAGCCCAAGAAGAGTGGCGAGCCGTGCCGGTGGGACATCACCCGCGAGCCGTGCCGGGTTCACCTGAGCCACGAGGATCAGGAGCGGGAGCGCATGCGGCAGGAGGCCGAAGCCGAGCAGAAGAAGGAGCTTGAGGAACAGCGGCAGCGGCAGACTGAAGAGCGGCGGCTGGGCCTGATCAGCATTCTCTCGGTGGCCTGCCCCCACTGCCTGGCTCCCGCTGCGGCCTTGTGCCGCAGTCAGCGAGGCACCGTCGCGCGCCCTCTTCACCGTGCGCGGCGCCAGCTGGGCGGTGTTCAGGGGCCCAAGGAATTCGTCATCGAGGCGACGAGCTTCCACAGGCCGAGGGTGCCGGAGCCTCCCCTGGACGGGGATCTCCGCGCGCTGCTGGACGATCCTCTGCTTGACCGGACCACGCAGGCTGAACAGAGATTCGCGGCCGAGCAGCAGGAGGCGGCGCAGCGGAAGATGGACGAGGCGCAGCGCGATCTTTGGCTGGCGTCCGACTCGCGTGAAGACGTCGTCAGGGAAGAGCCCTGTCCGGCCTGTGACGCCGTCCCTGGCGCGGCGTGCCAGCGGTTCGGAAAGCCGTTCCGCAGACGCTGGCACGCGGAGCGCATCGATGCGGCCCGGGCGTGTTCGGCCGTCCACGACGACGCGCCGGACAAGTGACGATCGGGCTGCTGAAGGCCGGCCCTGAACAGGCATCCTGTCGGCGGCAGCTCCCGGCTTTGGCTACGGCGGCGTCACCGGGATGCTGCATCCGCGTTGGGCTGCCTGCCTTGACGCGGGCCAGTTGCTCGGTGGATCCCTCGACGTCGGCCACAGGGTGCAGCAGCGGCGTCGCGTACGGTTCGCCGGCTGTGTAGGGCAGGACAGCGCATCCTGCCGCAGCCAACACACGGCCAACCCTGCGGACTCCCTGCTCACCCACCTGCCCGGTGACGGCGTACGGCAGGCCGTGCGCGAGCCGGCGCCCGCCGAAGAGGACCCGTTCGGCCGCGACCCCGACGGGACCCGCCCCCGGGCCTGGTCCTGGAACGACATAGACGTCCCATCGGACTGATCTGGTGCTGCTGGCGCGGGCGTCGTCGCACATCCGGTCACAGCTCCGCGGGGCGTCATGCTGCAGCCCGGCTACGGTCAGCGAGGGCGATTTGGCGAAGGGGGGTGCAGCGGCCGATCTATCACGTCTCATGCTTCCTGCGGCACGAGTAGTGCTCTGGTAGCCCTTCGGGTCCTTGGAGGCTCGCGGGTTTACCGCAGCCGAAGCGGCAGAGCGGGATCGGTTGGCCTGAGGCGTCGAGCGGAATCCTGGCGGCCTTGGTTTCCGGTGGGCGGGACTCGAGGACGATCGAGCGGCTGCCTGGTTTCTGCTTCTGTTCAGCCCGGACCTCCGAGGCTGGACGGTCCTCGGTGCACTTGTCGCGCCGGTTCCCTTGGCGTACGGATGGCTGGCGTTCTTTGGTGTCCGGGGCGGGTCCGTTCGCTTCCATGTACTGCTGCCACTGTTGTGCGGGGAGCCAGCCGTGGTGGCCGCCGCGCTGGAACGGGATCCGCTCGCCGGCCGCAGCTTCCACGATGAAGCGGGTGAGGGTCAGGCCGCCTTCTCCGGTGAAGGTGCTCGACTGATGGGCAGGTACGAGGACGCGGTGCCAGCCCCCGCAGTACCCGGTGTCGGTGGGGTTCTCCGGGTCGTAGGGCTTCTCCGGGCACCGGGTGAGTGCGCCGTTCTGACTGCACTGGCCCTCCTCCAGGACGAAGTTGCCGTCCTGGACCGCGATGGGGTTCTTCTGCACGCGGATGACGGAGGCTGGCAGGTTGGGCGTGCGGACGTAGGGGACGGTGCCGATGCCGGCGTGGTCGGGGTCGGCGAAGTCCCAGACCGATTGGATACCGCCGCGGCGCCTGAACCTCTCCCGTGTCCGCATTCCGCGGGCTGTCTGGGCGCTCAGTTGAGGCTCGTAGCCCAGGACGATGCCGTTGGCGCCGCTTATGCGCACATCGAGGCGCGCGTGCCCGTCTGGGGTCTGCGACTCGATGTCGGCGTGGAAGCCGTGATCTTCGGAGTCCTTCGCGACGCGTTCTTTGCGGGCGAGGTGCTCGTCGGACTCGTGGCTGATGGGCTTCTCCCCTGGTTTCCGATAGTGGGAGGCAAGCCATACGCCGTCACGCTGGACGAGGTACATGGGGACGCGCCGGCTGCGGAGGTCTCGGCAGTCGGGGCAGATGAGCCCGCGCTTTTCGACGGGGACACGTCCTCGCATGCGTAGGAGCACGTTCAGGAGGTCTTGGCCTTGCGGGACGCCGAGGTCGGGGCGGTCCAGGTCGAGGTTGCGGCCGGCCGGTTCGTAGTAGACGGGGTTACGGAAGAGGTCTTCGTCGCTGTCGATCTGAAGGTCGTCGTCCATCGGCGCTCCCCGTATCCGCCACGTGTAGGACTTACAACGCTACGGGGAGGGTCCGACAATCGGGATTGAACTGCGGAAACAGGGCACACTGAGGAACGCTCGCCCTGAACGCAGAATCACTGTCGGCGACGGGTGAATCGTGACCCTCTGACGGCGGATCAAAACTGACCCACTTCGTGGTCTTCTGACCAACCTGATCTTGATCGAAGGTCA
>NZ_JBVIOL010000052.1:0-3889 GCF_055578825.1 Streptomyces sp. NPDC032822
GACGAGATCGGCATGGGCGACAACATCTGGCTCGGCGACCGCGACGCCGTCCGCACACCCATGCAGTGGACCCCCGACCGCAACGCCGGCTTCTCGTCCTGCGATCCGGGACGGCTCTATCTGCCCACGATCATGGACCCGGTCCACGGCTACCAGGTGACGAACGTCGAGGCGTCGATGGCCTCCCCGTCGTCCCTGCTGCACTGGACCCGCCGCATGATCGAGATCCGCAAGCAGAACCCCGCGTTCGGGCTGGGGTCCTACACGGAACTCCCCTCCTCCAACCCGGCGGTGATCGCGTTCCTGCGGGAGTACGAGGACGACCTCGTGCTGTGCGTGCACAACTTCTCGCGGTTCGCGCAGCCGACGGAGCTGGACCTCAGCGCGTTCAACGGACGGCACCCGGTCGAGCTGTTCGGCGGGGTCCGTTTTCCGGCCATCGGTGATCTGCCGTACTTGCTGACCCTCGGCGGGCACGGCTTCTACTGGTTCCGGCTCCGCAAGGAAGCCGGGTAGGACAGCGGGCCGCGGCGCGCGAAGAGCCCGGCCGAACCCCGGGCGGGGCGGTTTCCCCCGCCCTGCCCGGGGCACGCATCAGTAACACCCCGCACGGAGCGCCCCGGAGGCGAACCAAGAAGAGGGGAAAGGACGCGCCATGTCGGAAGCCGTCACCCGTACCGCCACGACAAGTCCCGGCCTCCTCGCGTCCCTGGACCCCCTGCTGCGGGAATGGCTGCCGCGGCAGCGCTGGTTCGCGGGCAAGGGACGCCCGGTCACCGGGTTCTCGCTGGTGGCGGCCACCGAGCTGCTGCCGTCGACGGCGAAGGCCGGCCTGTACCACCTGCTGGTGCGCGCCCACCAGCCCCTGGCACTCGGCGCCGCCCCGCACCCCGGGGACTGCTACCAACTCCTCATAGGAACGCGCGAGGCGCTGCCCCCCAGGCTGGCGCCCGCGCTGATCGGCCACATCGAAGAGGGCCCGCTCGCCGGACACACCGCGTACGAGGCCCTGTACGACCCCCGGCCCGCCGAACTGCTCCTGGAGGCCCTGCGCACCCGGGCCCGCATCGGCGGGCTGCGCTTCGACCGGGACCCCGGGCAGGAGATCCGGGACGGACTGGTGCCGCGGGTGATGACCGCCGAGCAGTCCAACTCGTCGATCGTCTATGGAGATACGTTCATCCTCAAGCTGTTGCGCCGGGTCGTGCCCGGCACCCACCCCGACCTGGAACTGCCGCTGGCCCTGGCCCAGGAGGGCTGCCCCCGGGTGCCCGCGCCGACCGGGTGGCTGCGGGCCGAGCTGGACGGGGAGCAGCCGTACGTCCTGGGCGTCCTCCAGCCGTTCGTGCAGGGCGCGGCCGACGGCTGGGAACTCGCGCTGCGGGAGCTGGCCAAGAACGAGGACTTCGGTGCGCAGGCCCGCTCGCTGGGGCGGGCCACCGCCGAGGTGCACACCGCGCTCGCCCGGGCGCTGCCGACCGTGACCCTCGGCCCCCACCAGCTCCAGCCGCTGGTCGACGGCATGATCGAGCGTCTGGAGGCGGCCGTGCAGGCGGTGCCCGCGCTCCGGCCGCACGCGCCCGGTCTGCGCGCCGCGTTCACCGCGCTGGCCGACCTGGCGGCGGAGGGCCGTACCTGGACCGCGCAGCGCGTCCACGGCGATCTGCACCTCGGCCAGTGTCTGCGCTCGCCCACCGGGCAGTGGTCGCTGATCGACTTCGAGGGCGAGCCGTCGAAGCCGCTCGCGGAGCGCCGGATGCCGCAGCCGCCGGCCCGGGACGTCGCGGGCATGCTCCGCTCCTTCGACTACGCGGCCCACTCCGCCGACCCGCCGGTGCCGGGCTGGGCCGAGACCTGCCGGGCCGCGTACTGCTCGGGGTACGCGGAGGTCAGCGGCGTCGATCCGCGCACCGACCCGGTGCTGCTGCGGGCCTACGAGACGGACAAGGCGATCTACGAGGTCGTCTACGAGGCCCGCCACCGCCCCGACTGGCTTCCCGTGCCGATGGCCGCGATCGAGAACTACGTGACGCCGAGGAGGCTCCACCCGTGACGCCCCGCACTCCGTCCAGCGGTCCGGACCCGAAGAAGAAGCCGGCCAAGGACAAGGCCAAGGACTCCTCGGCCAAAGACTCGTCGGTGAGAGACACCCCGGCCAAGGACAAGCCGGCCAAGGACAGGTCCGCGAAGAAGGCCGGCCCGAAGGACGTCGCTCCGCCGGGCCTCGTTCCGCCGCCGGAGACACCCGCGGTCTCGTCGGTGTCGCCCGCGTCCCCCGCGTCCCCGGCCCTCCCGGTCCCTCCGGCCTCGCCCGCCATGGACGCCGGTGACCGCGGGCGCCTGCTCTCCGGCACCCATCACGATCCGCACGGCGTGCTCGGCGCCCATCCGGTGCCCGGCGGGATCGCCGTGCGCGCCTTCCGGCCGTACGCGCGGTCCGTCACGGTCGTCGCCGGGGAGCTGCGGGCCGCACTGCACGACGACGGGGACGGGTTCTTCTCCACCCTGCTGCCGCTGCCGGAGGTCCCGGCCTACCGGCTCCTCGTGGCCTACGACGGGACGGTCCAGGACGTCGAGGACGCCTACCGTTTCCTGCCCGCGCTGGGCGACCTCGACCTGCACCTGATCGGCGAGGGCCGGCACGAGCAGCTGTGGACGGCGCTGGGCGCCGAGCCGATGACCCACGAGGGCGTGACCGGGACCCGGTTCACGGTGTGGGCGCCGAACGCGCGGGGCGTGCGGGTGGCCGGCACGTTCAACTTCTGGGACGGGACCGCGTATCCGCTGCGGTCGCTCGGCGGCACCGGCGTGTGGGAACTGTTCGTGCCCGGCATCGGGGAGGGCGAGCTGTACAAGTTCGACATCACCCGCGCCGACGGCTCCCGGACGCTGCGCGCCGACCCGATGGCGCGCCGCACGGAGGTCCCGCCGAGCACGTCGTCGATCGTGACCTCCTCCCGCTACGAGTGGAGCGACGCGGCCTGGCTGACGCGGCGCGCGGAAACGCCCGTCCACGAGGCCCCGTTCTCGGTGTACGAGATCCATCTCCCGTCCTGGCGACCGGGGCTGACGTACCGTCAACTCGCGGAGCAACTGCCGGACTACGTACGGGATCTGGGCTTCACCCATGTCGAGCTGATGCCGGTCGCCGAGCATCCCTACGGCGGCTCCTGGGGCTACCAGGTCACCGGTTTCTACGCGCCCACCGCCCGTCTCGGCACCCCCGACGACTTCAGGTACCTGGTCGACGCCCTGCACCGAGCCGGGATCGGCGTCCTCATGGACTGGGTGCCGGCCCACTTCCCGCGCGACGACTGGGCGTTGGCCGAGTTCGACGGCCGCCCCCTGTACGAGCACGAGGACCCGCTCCGGTCCGCCCATCCCGACTGGGGCACCCTGGAGTTCGACTACGGCCGCCGCGAGGTGCGCAACTTCCTGGTCGCCAACGCGGTGTACTGGTGCGAGGAGTTCCACATCGACGGGCTGCGCGTGGACGCCGTCGCCTCGATGCTCTACCTCGACTACTCACGCGAGCCGGGACAGTGGACGCCCAACGAGCACGGCGGCCGGGAGAACCTGGACGCGGTGGCGTTCCTCCAGGAGATGAACGCCACCGTGTACCGGCGGGTGCCGGGCGTGGTGACGATCGCCGAGGAGTCGACGGCCTGGGACGGCGTGACCCGCCCCACCGACACCGGCGGCCTCGGCTTCGGCCTGAAGTGGAACATGGGCTGGATGCACGACTCACTGGACTACATCAGTCACGAGGCGGTCCACCGCAAGTACCACCACCACGAGATGACCTTCTCGATGGTCTACGCGTACAGCGAGAACTACGTCCTGCCGATCTCCCACGACGAGGTCGTCCACGGCAAACGGTCCCTGGTGT
>NZ_JBVIOL010000053.1:0-3587 GCF_055578825.1 Streptomyces sp. NPDC032822
GACGAGATCGGCATGGGCGACAACATCTGGCTCGGCGACCGCGACGCCGTCCGCACACCCATGCAGTGGACCCCCGACCGCAACGCCGGCTTCTCCACGGCGGATCCCGGCCGTCTGTGTCTGCCGACCATCATGGACCCCGTGTACGGCCACCAGGTCACCAACGTCGAGGCGTCGATGGCGTCGCCCTCCTCGCTGCTGCACTGGACCCGCCGCATGATCGAGATCCGCAAGCAGAACCCCGCGTTCGGGCTCGGTACCTTCACGGAACTGCAGTCCTCCAACCCGGCGGTGATCGCGTTCCTGCGGGAGTACGAGGACGACCTCGTGCTGTGCGTGCACAACTTCGCCCGGTTCGCACAGCCCACGGAACTCGATCTGCGGGAGTTCGAAGGGCGCCACCCGGTCGAGCTGTTCGGCGGGGTCCGTTTCCCGGCCATCGGTGAACTGCCGTATCTGCTGACCCTCGGCGGCCACGGCTTCTACTGGTTCCGGCTCTCCCCGGACGCATCCCCCATCGGTCGACGACTCTGAGCGTGTGCCGAGACTCCGAACATGTGCCGACGAAAGGACGCGTCACCATGCCGAACACCGCCTTCCTCCGCCCCAGACGTCCGCTCGTCACCGACCCGATGGAGTCACTCGGCGGCCTGTTGCGCGACTGGCTGCCCCGCCAGCGCTGGTTCGCGGGCAAGGACCGGCCCGTCACCGACCTGACCCTGCTGTCGATGACCGAGCTGTTCCCGGGCTGTCTGCACCTGCTGGTGCAGACCGGCCACGCCCCCGTGCCGGCGCCCGGCGGTGGCGCGTCGGCCGGTGACTGCTACCAGTTGCTGCTCGGCGTGCGGCAGCATCTGTCGCCGCGGCTCGGCCGGGCGCTCATCGGCCGTGCGGAGCGGGGCCCGTTCGCCGGGATGACGGTGTACGACGCGCTGCACGACCCCCGGTCGGCGCAGCTCCTCCTGGAGCGGTTGCGGCACCCGGGCTCGGCCGGTCCGTTGCGCTTCGAGTGCGATCCGTCCGCGGCGGTACCCGCCGGGCTGCCACCGCGCCTGCTGGACGCCGAACAGTCCAACTCCTCGCTGGTGTACGGCGACGCGTACATCCTGAAGCTGTTCCGGCGTATCCAGCCCGGGGTCAACCCGGACCTGGAGGTGCCCGGCGCGCTGGCCGGGCAGGGCTGCCGGCGGGTGCCCGCGCCCGTGGCCTGGTTCCGCACGACGCAGCCGCAGGAGGCGACGCTGGGGGTGCTCCAGCCGTATCTCCGCGACGCCTCGGACGGCTGGACGCTGGCGCTGGGCGCGCTCGCCACCGGCGCCGACTTCACCACGCAGGCCTGCGAGTTGGGGCAGGCCACGGCCGAGGTGCATCTCGCGCTGGCCGCGGCCCTCCCCGCCGGCACCCAGGGCGAGAACGGCCGTACGGCGGCGGCGATGACCGAGCGGCTGGACTCCGCAGCACACTGCGTGCCGGCGCTCAAGCCCTTCGTGCCGGGTCTGCGGGCCGCTTTCGGCGCGCTCGCCACCTGCGACACCGGACCGCGGGCCCAGCGCATCCACGGCGACCTGCATCTGGGCCAGGTGCTGCGGGCGGGCCGGGAGTGGTTCGTCATCGACTTCGAGGGCGAGCCGTCCCGGCCGCTCGCCGAGCGGCGCAGTGCCCACTCGCCGGTGCGGGACATCGCCGGCATGCTGCGTTCCTTCGACTACGCGGCCCGGCAGCGCCGTCCATGGCGTCCGGAATGGGCGCTCCGCTGCCGGGAGGCGTTCTGCGCGGGGTATGCCGCCCGCGCCGGCTGGGATCCACGCAAGAAGCACGGTCTGCTGCGCGCCTACGAGACCGACCGTGCCGTGTACGAAGTGCTGTACGAGGCCAGACACCGTCCGGACTGGCTCCCGGTACCCATGGCGGCGATCGAACGTCTCGCCGTGAGAGGAGACTGACCGTGGCCCTGCGCGACGACCCTTCGCTGCCCGAGCCCTCCGGACCTGCTCGGTGCGGTACGGCCCCGCCCCTCGATCCCGCCGAGCGCGACCGCCTGTTGTCGGGCGCCCACCACGACCCGCACGCGCTGCTGGGCGCCCACCGGGTGCCGGGCGGGATCGTGTTCCGGGCGCTGCGCCCGTTCGCCCGTGCGGTGGGTGTCGTGGTCGACGGCGAGCCCAGCGAACTGGTCTCGGAGGGCGACGGTCTCTTCTCCGGTGTGCTTCCGCTCGACGCGATCCCCGCGTACACGCTGCTGGTGGTGTACGCGGAAGGGACACAGGAGGTGGACGACCCGTACCGCTTCCTGCCCGCGCTCGGCGAGACCGACCTGCATCTCATCGGCGAGGGCCGGCACGAGCAGCTGTGGACGGCGCTCGGTGCCGAGCCGATGACCCACGAGGGCGTGACCGGCACCCGCTTCACGGTGTGGGCGCCGAACGCCCAAGGGGTGCGGGTCGCAGGGGAGTTCACCTTCTGGGACGGGCGGGCCTTTCCCATGCGGTCGCTGGGTTCGTCCGGGGTGTGGGAGCTGTTCCTGCCGGGCGTCGGCGAGGGCGCGCGCTACAAGTTCGAGATCACCTCCCGGCACGGCGGCCGGTTCCTCAAGGCCGACCCGATGGCCCGGCGCACCGAGGTCCCGCCGAACACGGCGTCCGTCGTCACCTCCTCCCACTACGAGTGGAGCGATGCGGAGTGGATGGCCGGGCGCGGCGATGTGCCGGTGCACGAGGCGCCGTTCTCGGTGTACGAGGTCCATCTGCCGTCCTGGCGAAAGGGACTGACGTACCGTCAACTTGCTGAGGAGCTGCCCGCGTACGTCAGGGATCTGGGCTTCACCCATGTCGAGCTGATGCCGGTGACCGAGCATCCCTTCGGCCCTTCCTGGGGCTACCAGGTCACCGGTTTCTACGCGCCCACCGCCCGGCTCGGCACCCCCGACGACTTCAGGTACCTGGTCGACGCCCTGCACCGCGCCGGGATCGGCGTGATCATGGACTGGGTGCCGGCCCACTTCCCGAAGGACGACTGGGCGCTGGCCCGCTTCGACGGGGAGCCCCTCTACGAGCCGGGGGACGACCGGCGGGCCGAGCATCCGGACTGGGGGACGTACGAGTTCGACCTCGGGCGGGTCGAGGTGCGCAACTTCCTGGTCGCCAACGCGGTGTACTGGTGCGAGGAGTTCCACATCGACGGGCTCCGCGTGGACGCCGTCGCCTCGATGCTCTACCTCGACTACTCGCGCGACTCGGGACAGTGGACGCCGAACGTGTTCGGGGGCCGCGAGGACCTCGACGCGGTGGCTTTCCTGAAGGAGATGAACGCGACGGTCTACCGGCGGGTGCCGGGCGTGGTGACGATCGCCGAGGAGTCGACGGCCTGGGACGGCGTGACCCGCCCGACCGACACGGGCGGCCTCGGCTTCGGCCTGAAGTGGAACATGGGCTGGATGCACGACTCGCTGGACTACGTGAGCCACGAGCCGGTCCACCGCAAGTACCACCACGGCGAGATGACCTTCTCGATGGTCTACGCGTACAGCGAGAACTACGTCCTGCCGATCTCCCACGACGAGGTCGTCCACGGCAAACGGTCCCTGGTGT
>NZ_JBVIOL010000054.1:0-3396 GCF_055578825.1 Streptomyces sp. NPDC032822
GCCACACACGACACCGACTGAACACCGGCAACCCAGACCCGGTGGGTCAGAACTCGACCGCCCACACCGGGTCAGGATTCAACCGCCGCCGACAATCACAGCACCAGCCCATCCAGTAGACGGCTCGCCACGTCGACACCGAAGCCAGGGATGCTGCCTGTCTACCCGCCCGTACGGCGAGACGGCCGTCGGCCTGCTGGCCGGCCAGGGCCCTGCGCGCCACGGGAAGCGGTGCCTGACGTCTCGTCCTGGAGATGGAAAGCCCCGATCGACCGGCACCTGACTTCCCTGCCATCCATCCTGGACACATGACGTCCAGCGACCTCGCCCCGGCACACGCGCAGCCATCGATTACAACGGTGACGCGGCACGACATCTTCAACTACCTGCGCGAGATATCGAGCCCCTGGTGGGGGAAACTGGACGAGGTCACGTTCCTGGAGCACCTCTACGACCTGGACCAACCTCCCCCCGAGAACAGCCGGCTCCCGACTGTCCGCGCCGACATCCAGCAGCACCGGCTTAACAACTACGACCTGGACGACGACTGGATCTTCGAGGACCCTCGGTTGCAGCTCTCCGACGGACCGGACGAGGTGCTGCTCGCCTTCCTGGCACGAACCGTCCATCCCGAGGTCGCGGCCGACGTCGAGGCGGCGACGAAGCAGGTCGAAGAGCTGAACCGGCTGCTGGCACCGGACGGATGGGGCCTGCGTTCCTACGACTTCCTCTCCGGCCGCCCTATCTACACAGCGGTCCGACTTCCGCCCACCGGCCCGTTGATCCCGCTGCCGCTGAACGACGACGACACAGGCAAGCTCGACCTGGTCCTCGGGCAGACCTACAGCCTCCTGGACTGCGCCGGCGAGGAGACAGCACGCGACCTGCTGCGCACAGCCGTCCTGACTCTGCGCCGCGACGGCGGCTTCTTCAACCCCATGCCTGGTGACGGTTGGACGGCTGACACCTACGAGGCGGTCCTGACACTGGAGCGCGAACTCCTGCCCACCTGCACCCCGGGAGCGAAGGAGGTGATCTGGCGAACACTGCAGTCCGTGCTCACCCAGCTCGGGCGCATCGACGTCCAGGACCTCGTGGTCGAAGGCGATACCCGGCCGCTGCCCAACATCCCACCGGACTGGCGGACCCAAGCCGCTGCGCCCGCCACGCCCATCGTTCGAGGCTTGCGACTGCCCTTCTCCAATACCGAGTTCGATGTCACCAGCAGGGACTTCACCGACCTAGAGATCCGCGGTTCACAGGACAGCAGCGGGTTCCACTATCTCTATGACACCCGCGCACGCCGGATGATCACCGACTTCATCCTCGACGACCGGCCTCAGGTAGCGACCTTGTGCAGCGTCACCATCATCAAAAAGGGCGACACCTTCACCCCGAGGATCAAGCTCTGGAAGAAGGACAAGAAGAAGGCCGGGGAAGTCTCCGCCACACAGACAGTGCCTGAGGCCGGGTCCACCCGGGCCGTCAAGGCACTCGTCGACACCGGGGACGTCCACGAGAACTTCTGGAAAGTCATCAACTTCCTCCAGGGCTGCACCGGCCTGAGCACACCCGGCGACTCCCCCCAGCTCGTGGCCGGCGACGAGGCCCAACTGGCCCAGCTGCTGACCGGCCAGGACCGGACCACAGTGCTCGGTGCGGTCAGGACAGCCATCGGGAGCGGGCTCACAGAGGAGGACATCCGCCTGATCGGCAACCGCAAGGAACAGCTCCAGAGGTTCGAGCGGCTGCTGAACGATCCGGACTACTTCCAGCAGGAAGAGAGCCTGGCAACGACGCGCGGGGCAGAGGCCGTCTGGCAGGACTTTTTCGAGACGAACCAGTGGATCTTTGGCTACGGGCTCAACCTCATCGCCTGCGAATCCATCGGCGACGGCAAACTGGAACGCATCACCACCGGCGCCAACATTTTCGGCGGAGCCGGGAAACGCATCGACGCCATCATGCGTTCCAAAGGCCTGATCAGCAGCATGCTCTTCTGCGAAATCAAGACCCACGACACGGAGCTGCTCGCCAAGACCCCATACCGTGCGGGCGTCTACCAGGCATCGAAAGAACTCGGCGGAGGCGTGGCACAGGTACAGAAGACCGTCAGCAAGGCCCAGCAGCTCATCTCCCGCGAGTTCCTCACCCGCATCTACGACGACGACGGCACCCCGACCGACGTTGAACTGTCCACCACCCGGCCCCGGCAGGTCGTGGTGATCGGGAGCCTGCGCGAGTTCACCGATAACGGCGCCGTGAACCCGGAGAAGATCAACTCCTTCGAGCTGTACCGGACATCGATCCAGGACGTCGAGATCATCACCTTCGACGAGCTCTACCAGCGGGCCTGCTTCATCGTCGAAGATCGCTAAAACTCCGGTAGGGGTCGGGCTTGATGTCGCTGCCGACGACGGAGGCCGATCAGAACTCCGACTAGGAGACTTGACGAGGGCCCTGCCTGCAGGGGTCAGGATGCTCTGCCAGGAGCGTGAAGGCCTGGCTGTGGTCATATATTTCCCCATCGCGAGCGTCAGCTTCCCCGCGCAGGCGTTCTACCCGTCGCCACACCATCGTGGTCGTTTCTCGACCGACCGGAGGGTGAGGCTAGGTTCGGCTGGTCAGTCCCAGTCGGATGCCGGCTGATCGACTCGACCACCCTCGTGAGGTGTGGGGATGTAGTCGCGAGCACTGCCGGGCAGGGCGGCGACACACGCCGCCGAGCAGGCGCTGACCAGCAGGGGCAGTACGTCAGTGGCCACGCGCAGTGAGATCCACACCTGAGGGAGTCCGCTCTGTTCGATCGGGCGGTCGCAGACACTGCAGCTGTGGATGGCTGTGGCGCCCCAGTGCCGAGGATCCAGGTTTCCCGGATCGATGTCCGCGACGGAGTCCGGGGAAGGCTGTAGCTGCGGGAACGGCGGTCGCAGCTTGTAGTTGCCGAAACGCGCGCGTGCTCACTGTGCTGCGGGTCAGCTTCCGGTCCCAACGCACCCTGATCGCAGTCTCCAGCCGCGCCGACGACGTGATCACCCTCCACCTCGGCACGCTCGCCTACAGCGGCCCCCAGGTCCTTGATGAGCCGACCGTGCGTGCCGTGGTCGGCGAGGCCGTCGCAACATCCGCTCCGCCCCCGCCGATCCGCCGGCGGATCCCACGCTCTCCACGCTGCGCGTCGTTGACGACGACTTCGCCGCCACCACGCACGCGATCGGCGAGTTGATGCTCGAAATCGCCCCGACCTACCTCTCCGACACCGACGCGGGCACGGCAACGAAGGCGGTGAGGGCTATTCGCTGGGGGGGGTGCCCCTATGGGTTTCGTCAAGCTGATGGGGCGGGCTGGGGTTCGTAGAAGGTGCCGTCGCGGAGCATGGCGAAGAGCACGTCGGCT
>NZ_JBVIOL010000055.1:0-2275 GCF_055578825.1 Streptomyces sp. NPDC032822
TGTCGGCGACGGGTGAATCGTGACCCTCTGACGGCGGATCAAAACTGACCCACTTCGTGGTCTTCTGACCAACCTGATCTTGATCGAAGGTCAGGAGAAGAGGGTGATTTCCGTGGAGGACTGGGCAGAGATCCGCAGGCTGCACCGGGCCGAGCAGATGCCGATTAGGGCGATCGCGAGGCAGCTGGGCATCTCGAAGAACACAGTGAAGCGGGCCCTGGCCACCGACCGGCCGCCGGTCTACTCCCGGGCGGCGAAGGGCTCGGCGGTCGACGCGGTCGAGCCGCAGATCCGGGAACTGTTGAAGCAGACCCCGACTATGCCCGCGACCGTGATCGCCGAGCGGATCGGCTGGGACCGTGGCATGACCGTCCTCAAAGAACGCGTACGCGAACTGCGGCCCGCCTATCTGCCCGTCGATCCGGTCTCACGCACCACCTATCAGCCCGGCGAGCTGGCCCAGTGCGACCTGTGGTTCCCGCCGGCCGACATCCCGCTCGGCTACGGCCAGTCCGGCCACCCGCCGGTGCTCGTGATGGTCTCCGGCTACTCGCGGATCATCACGGCGAGGATGCTGCCCACCCGCACCACCGGCGACCTGATCGACGGCCACTGGAAGCTGCTGACCGGCTGGAACGCGGTTCCGCGGATGCTGGTCTGGGACAACGAGGCCGGCATCGGCCGCGGCAGGGTGACCGGCGACTTCGCCGCGTTCGCGGGCCTGCTCGCCACCCGGATCCACCTCTGCCGACCCCGCGATCCAGAAGCGAAAGGGCTGGTGGAGCGGGCCAACGGTTACCTGGAGACCAGCTTCCTGCCCGGCCGCACCTTCACCGGCCCCGACGACTTCACCACCCAGCTGACCACCTGGCTGGCCATCGCCAACCGGCGCCAGCACCGCACCCTCGGCGCCCGCCCCGTCGACCGGTGGGAAGCCGACCGGGCCCAGATGCTCACCCTGCCGCCCGTCGACCCGCCACGCTGGTGGCGCTTCGCCACCCGCATCGGCCGCGACCACTACATCCGCGTCGACACCTGCGACTACTCCGTGCACCCCCTCGCCATCGGCAAGAAGGTCCAGGTCCGCACCGACACCGACGAGGTCGTCGTGACCCTCGCCCCCGGCGGGGCGGAAGTCGCCCGCCATCCGCGGTGCTGGGCCAAGCAGCAGACCATCACCGACCCGGTCCATGCCCACGCCGCCGCCGTTCTGCGCGGCGACTACCGCCACCACCACGCTTCCCGGGCCCAGGCCGCCCGCCGGCACAACGCCGCCACCGCAAGCGATCTCGTCGAGGTCGAACAACGCCAACTCGACTCCTATGACCGCATGTTCACCCTCATCGAGGGCGGCGGCCAGGCCGATGACCCGGAGGTCTCCTGATGCCCACCACCACCAAGACCACCGCCCCGGCGGGGCCCCGCACCGGCCGTCAGACCGCCGCCGACCTGTCCTTCCTGGCCCGGGCGATGAAGGCCCCGGCCCTGCTGGACGCCGCCGAACGCCTGGCCGAACGCGCCCTGAAGGAGACCTGGACACACACCGAGTTCCTCGTCGCCTGCCTCCAGCGGGAGGTCTCCGCACGCGAGTCCCACGGCGGCGAGGCCCGCATCCGCACTGCCCGCTTCCCCGCGATCAAGACGATCGAGGAACTCGACATCACCCATCTGCGCGGCATAACGCGCCAACAGCTCGCGCATCTGGGCACGTTGGACTTCATCACCGGCAAGGAGAACGCCGTCTTCCTGGGACCGCCGGGGACCGGGAAAACACACCTGGCGATCGGACTCGCGGTCCGCGCCTGCCAGGCCGGCCACCGCGTCGCGTTCGCCACCGCCGCCGAATGGGTCGACCGCCTGGCCGCCGCCCACCATGGCGGACACCTCCAGGCCGAGCTCACCAAACTGTCCCGCTATCCGCTGATCGTGGTCGACGAGGTCGGCTACATCCCCTTCGAATCCGAGGCCGCGAACCTGTTCTTCCAACTGGTCTCGAACCGATACGAGAGAGCGAGCGTGATCGTCACGAGCAACAAACCCTTCGGACGCTGGGGCGAGGTCTTCGGCGACGAGACCGTCGCCGCCGCCATGATCGACCGCCTCGTCCACCACGCCGAGGTCCACTCCCTCAAAGGCGACTCCTACCGCATGCGCGGACGCCAACTCGGACGCGTCCCCACCGCCACACACGACACCGACTGAACACCGGCAACCCAGACCCGGTGGGTCAGAACTCGACCGCCCACACCGGGTCAGGATTCAACCGCCGCCGACA
>NZ_JBVIOL010000056.1:0-1500 GCF_055578825.1 Streptomyces sp. NPDC032822
GTGTTCAGACACCCCATGTCGTTTGAGGTCAAGCGGCAGGGGCGTGGGCGTGGTGTGACCAGGCGGTCGCTTCGTCGTAGTGGGTGCGGGTTTTGAGGCAGCCGTGGAGGATGCCGACGAGGCGGTTGCCGAGCTGGCGGAGGGCGGGGTTGTAGCCCGCTTCGCGGGCGCGTTGTTTGTCGTAGTAGCGGCGGGCACCGGGTGAGGTGCGCAGGGCGCAGAACGCCTGGCGCTGGAGGGCGTCGGCAAGGCGGTTGTTGCGGACGTAGCGGGACTGGACGGTGTGGCTCTTGCCGGAGGCCCGGGTGATGGGGCTGGTGCCGGCGTAGTTCTTGCGGGCCTTCGCGGAGGCATAGCGGGTGGGGTCGTCTCCGAACTCGGCGAGCACCCGGGCACCGGTGATCTCTGCGATGCCGGGCATCGAGAGGTAGATCTCAGCGTCCGGGTGCGCCAGAAAATGGGTCTTCACCTGCCCTTCCATCGCGGCGATCTGCTCGTTCAGCGCGATGATCAGACGGGCGTGAGCTTGGGCGGTTGCTGCGTAGGCGGTGGTGACCTGTTCGGGCAGGCCGAGCTGTTCTTCGCGCAGAGCAGTCTGGATGGTGGCCGCTTTCACGGTCCGGTTGTGGCGGCGGGCACGGGTCAGGACGGCGGTGATCTGGGTGCGGGGCAGCCTCGCGGCAGCTGCTGGGGTGGGTGCCTTGATCAGCAGTTCCAGCGCATCCGTGCTGGTGAGGGTCAGGTCCGCGTAGGCGTTGAGTGCAGCGGGGAAGTACTCGCGCAGGATGTTGCGCAGCCGCTGGAAGGTACGGGTGCGTTCCCAGATGAGGGTCTGGTGGGCGCGGGCGACGACCTTGACGGCCTGGGCCGCCTCGCTGTCCCCGGCCACCGGCCGCAGCTGTGCCCGGTCGATGCGGACCATGTCGGCGAGCGCGTGCGCGTCGCCCTTGTCACTCTTGGCTCCGGAGGAGGCATACCGTTCCTTGAAGCGGTTGACCTGCCGGGGGTTGATCGCGAACACCTGGTAGCCGGAGGCGGTCAGGGCCTGTACCCACGCGCCGCGGTCGGTCTCGATCCCGACCACCACCTCGCCCGGATCCAGGTCCCCACCAGCGTGGCGGGCGACGAGTTCGTGCAGTTTGGCGATGCCCGCCACTCCCTCGGGCAGGTTCGCGGCGGCCAGTTTCCGGCCGGTCTCGTCCTGGACCTCGACATCGTGGTGGTCCTCGGCCCAGTCATCACCGATCAGCAGCAACAGACCCTCCCCAGTCACGTACTTCACACAGCGGTGCAGCCTGCGGAAGGCACGGCACGCGGCCTAATGGATTCAGTGCTCACGCCCTGACGGGCGGGCACGCCATCCCATCAGCGGTCTGGCCTCCCGACCACCAGCAGGGGCACGGTCTGAACACAGAACTCGAACGGTTCCGGCAGCGATAGTGCTCACCTGCTGGCGGCTACGGAACCGAGCATTCCCCGATTCCGTAGCTCCCATTAGGC
>NZ_JBVIOL010000057.1:0-1490 GCF_055578825.1 Streptomyces sp. NPDC032822
GTTGAACTCCCGCAGCTCCGCGCCGAAGCTTTCGCACACGTCCCGCATGATCGCCTCGCAGCGCGTCAGCATCTCGCCGTTGAAGATCTCCCGCCGGTACTTCGTGACAAACACCAAGTGAGCGTGGAGGTGGAAAACGACATGGTTTCCCCGTCGGATATCGGGATCTGGTTCCCAGCGCGGTGACATACGCCAAGTGTAGTAGGATCAAGCGAACTCGACCGGAGGGGGTGGGCTGGATGATCCGTGCGTACAAGTTCCTCCTGCGGCCCACCGTCCGCCAGGCCCAGGCACTGTCCGAAATGCTGCGGGATCACTGCTCCCTCTACAACGGGGCGCTTCAGGAACGCCGCGACGCCTGGCGGCATCCGTCGAAGACCACCGTCACGTACGGGATGCAGTCGGCGCAGCTCAAGGACGTCCGGGCGTTCGACCCGGAGCGTCAGGGCCGCTGGTCCTTCAGCTCGCAGCAGGCCACCCTGCGCCGCCTGGACAAGGCGTTCACCGCGTTCTTCCGCCGGGTCAGGTCCGGTGAGACGCCCGGCTATCCGCGCTTTCGCGGGGTGAACTGGTTCGACACGGTGGACTTCCCCAAGGACGGCGACGGCTGCCGGTGGGACTCCACCCCGCACGATGCGGCCACCCGCGTCCGCCTCCAGGGTGTCGGGCATGTGAAAGTCAACCAGCACCGTGCCGTGAGCGGCCGGGTCAAGACCGTCTCGGTCAAGCGTGAGGGCCGTCGGTGGTTCGTCGTACTGGCCGCCGAACAGGAACAGCCGGAGCCGCTGCCCGCGACCGGCAGCGTGGTCGGGATCGATCTGGGCATCGCGAACTTCCTCGCCGACTCCAGCGGCGAGTTCGTCCCCAATCCGCGCCACGGGCACAAGGCCGCCGCGAAACTCGAAGCCGCGCAGCAGGCCCTGTCCCGGTTCCCGCGCCGCAAGGCCAAGGACCGTACCGCCAACCACCGGCGCGCGGTGGAGGAAGTCGCCGAACAGCACGGCAAGGTACGGCGCCGGCGTCTGGACCACGCACACAAGACCGCCCTCGGCCTGGTCCGCGCACACGATGTGATCGCGCATGAAGACCTCCAGATCCGCAACATGAGCAGGGCTCCCGCACCGAAGCCCGACCCCGATCAGCCGGGCGTGTTCCTGCCCAACGGGGCAGCGGCGAAAGCCGGGCTCAACAAGTCGATCAACGATGCCGGTTGGGGGGTGTTCCTGACGATCCTGCACGCCAAGGCTGAAAGCGCCGGACGGGAAGTGATCGCCGTGGACCCCCGCAACACCTCCCGCACGTGCCCCGAATGCGGGCACACCGCCAAGGAGAACCGGCCCACCCAGGAAAAGTTCCAGTGCGTCGCCTGCGGCCACACCGCCCACGCCGACACAGTGGGCGCCATCAACGTTCTACGGGCCGGGCTGGTCCATCGCAACGCCAACCCGGCATAGCGAGAAGCCCCCGGCTTCAGCCGGGGGAGGAGTCAC
>NZ_JBVIOL010000058.1:0-1464 GCF_055578825.1 Streptomyces sp. NPDC032822
CCCCATTACCTTTTTGGTAGCCCCGCAATGGGGCGCCCGGCCTTCGGAGTTGGCATGACTTTCTCCCCCTGTCGATCGCATGTCTTGGGGGGTGGTGTCACCGGCTCCGGAGGCATCGACAGACCGCTGATTAGGGGCATGACCACCGGCTTCTTCGCAGGCCGGGAGGCTCTTCGTAATGTGGATGTGGCGATCGGTGCCGTGGGACGGCCGGGCGAGGACGACCGAAGGATGCACGTGATCGACGTCAGTGACATCGGCGCCTTCCTCGGCCTGGATGTCGGCAAAGGTGAACACCACGCCACCGCCGTCACCCCGGCCGGGAAGAAAGCCTTCGACAAGCGCCTGCCCAACAGCGAGCCGAAACTCCGCGAAGTGTTCGGCAAACTGCAGGCCAAGCACGGGACCGTGCTCGTGGTGGTCGACCAGCCGGCCTCCATCGGCGCCCTGCCGCTGGCCGTGGCCCGCGACATGGGCTGCCCGGTTGCCTATCTGCCCGGCCTGACGATGCGGCGGATCGCCGACCTCTATCCCGGCGAGGCCAAGACCGATGCCCGCGACGCGTTCGTCATCGCGGACGCGGCCCGCGTCATGCCGCACACACTCCGCTCGGTCGACCTCCAGGACGAGACCATCGCCGAGCTGGAGATGATCGTCGGCTTCGACGACGACCTGGCCGGCGAAGCAACCCGCATCAGCAACCGCCTGCGGGGCCTGCTCACGCAGATCCACCCGTCGCTGGAACGGGTCCTGGGCCCGCGCGTCCAGCACCCGGCCGTGCTCACGCTCCTCGACCAGTTCGGCTCCCCGGCCCAGATCCGCAAAGCCGGACGCCGACGGCTCATTGCGCTGATACGTCCGAAGGCTCCGCGGATGGCCGAGCGGCTCGTCGAAGACATCTTCACCGCGCTGGACGAACAGACCGTCGTCGTCCCGGGCACCGACGCGGCCGCTCTGATCGTCCCCAGCCTCGCCAACTCGCTCCGAGCAGTGCTCGACCAGCGGAAACTCCTGGCCACCCGGATCGAGGAACTGCTGGAGAACCACCCTCTTTCGAAGGTCCTGACGTCCATGCCGGGGATCGGCGTCAGGACCGGAGCCCGCATCCTCATCGACGTCGGTGACGGCAGTTCGTTCCCGACCGCCGCCCACCTCGCCGCCTACGCCGGCCTCGCCCCCACGACCCGCAGTTCCGGCTCCTCGATCCGCGGCGAACAACCATCCCGCCGCGGAAACAAGCAGCTCAAACGGGCCTTCTTCCTGTCCGCGTTCGCAGCTCTGGCCGACCCGGTCTCCCGGACCTACTACGACAAGAAGATCAGCCAGGGAAAGCACCACACCCAAGCCCTCCTCTGCCTCGCAAGACGACGAGCCGACGTGCTCTTCGCCATGCTCCGCGACGGCACCTTCTACGAACCCCAGCCCGCCCCATCAGCTTGACGAAACCCATAGGGGCACCCCCCC
>NZ_JBVIOL010000059.1:0-1176 GCF_055578825.1 Streptomyces sp. NPDC032822
GTCGGTGGTGTGGAAGTGGATGTTCCTGAGTCGGCGGAGGGCGGGGTGGGTGCGGCGGAGGGTGTTGAGGCGGGTGATCAGGGGGGTCAGGGAGTGGCCTTCGCGGTCGGCTGTCTCCCAGTCGCGGTGGGTGAGCTGGTATTTCTCGGAGTTGTGGTATTCCTCGCTGCCCGCGCGCAGGGGGGTGTTCTCGCAGAGTTCGTAGCCGCTGTAGATGCCCCAGGTGGGGGAGAGGGTGGCGGCCAGCACGGCGCGGGTCTCGAAGGCGGGACGGCCGCCGTGCTGGAGGTAGGCGTGCAGGATGTCGGGGGTGTTGGCGAAGAAGTTCGGCCGCATGTAGGCGGCTGCCTGACCGGAGAGTTCGGTGAGGTAGTCGGTGAGTTCCTGTTTGGTGGTGCGCCAGGTGAAGTAGGTGTAGGACTGCTGGAATCCGGACTGGGCCAGGGTGTGCATCATGGCGGGGCGGGTGAACGCCTCGGCCAGGAAGATCACGTCGGGGTCGGTGCGGTTGATGTCCGCGATGACCCGTTCCCAGAACACGACGGGTTTGGTGTGGGGGTTGTCGACGCGGAAGATCCGTACCCCGTGGGCCATCCAGTGCCTCAGGACGCGCAGGGTCTCGGCGATCAGGCCGTCCATGTCGGCGTCGAAGGCGATGGGGTAGATGTCCTGGTACTTCTTGGGCGGGTTCTCCGCGTAGGCGATGGTGCCGTCGGGGCGGTGGTGGAACCATTCCGGATGCTTGTGCACCCAGGGGTGGTCCGGGGAGCACTGCAGGGCGAAGTCGAGGGCGATCTCCAGGTCCAGTTCGCGGGCCCGGGCCACGAAGGCGTCGAAGTCCTCGATGGTCCCCAGGTCGGGATGGACGGCGTCGTGGCCGCCCTCCGGCGAACCGATCGCCCACGGCACCCCCACATCGTGGGGGCCGGGGGAGAGGGTGTTGTTGCGGCCCTTGCGGAAGGTGTGGCCGATCGGATGGATCGGCGGCAGGTAGACGACGTCGAAACCCATCGCCGCGATCGCCTCCAGCCGCCGGGCCGCCGTACGGAACGTCCCATGAGGCCGCTCCGGCGTGCCCTCCGAACGGGGGAAGAACTCGTACCACGAGCCGAACAACGCCCGCTCCCGCTCCACCAGCAACGGCAACGTCTCCGACGCCGTCACGAACTCCCGCAG
>NZ_JBVIOL010000060.1:0-1166 GCF_055578825.1 Streptomyces sp. NPDC032822
GTCACCACCGCCCTCGACCTCATCCACGACCGGCGGGCCGAGGGCTATGACCCGCTGCAGAAACTGATGGCCCTCTTCGAGGGCGCCACCACCACCTCCCTCAAAGCCGGCCGGGCCGAGGAACTGGCCGCACTGCCGCTGGAGGAACGGCTCCGGCGGCGGATCATCGACGGTGAGAAGAACGGCCTGGAAGCCGACCTCGACGAGGCCCTCACCCAGCGTCCGGCCCTGGACATCGTCAACGAGACCCTGCTGGAGGGCATGAAAGTCGTCGGGGAGCTCTTCGGCTCCGGCCAGATGCAGCTGCCCTTCGTCCTGCAGTCCGCCGAAGTCATGAAGACCGCCGTCGCCCACCTGGAACCCCACATGGACAAGACCGACGACGAGGGCAAGGGCACCATCGTGCTGGCCACCGTCCGCGGCGACGTCCACGACATCGGCAAGAACCTCGTCGACATCATCCTCTCCAACAACGGCTACACCGTCGTCAACCTCGGCATCAAACAACCCGTCTCCGCGATCCTGGAAGCCGCCCAGGAACACCGCGCCGACGTGATCGGCATGTCCGGACTCCTCGTCAAATCCACCGTGATCATGAAAGAGAACCTCCAGGAACTCAACCAGCGCAACATGGCCGCCGACTACCCCGTCATCCTCGGCGGCGCCGCCCTCACCCGCGCCTACGTCGAACACGACCTCCACGACCTCTACGAAGGCGAAGTCCGCTACGCCCGCGACGCCTTCGAAGGCCTGCGCCTCATGGACGCCCTCATCGGCGTCAAACGAAACATCCCCGGCGCCAGACTCCCCGAACTCAAACAACGCCGCGTCAAAACCACCACCGCGCAGGCCACCGTGGAGGAACAGCCGGAAGAAACCGGCACCGTGCGCTCGGATGTCGCCACCGACAACCCGGTGCCCGTCCCGCCCTTCACCGGCACCCGCGTCATCAAGGGCATCCAGCTCAAGGAATACGCCGCCTGGCTCGACGAAGGCGCCCTCTTCAAAGGCCAGTGGGGACTGAAGCAGGCCCGCACCGGCCCGGGACCCACCTACGACGAACTCGTCGAGACCGAAGGCCGCCCCCGCCTGCGCGGCCTCCTGGACCAGCTCCAGACCGACAACCTCCTCGAAGCCGCCGTCGTCTACGGCTACTTCCCCTGCGT